>CAWGQB010000028.1:470000-528671 GCA_963824565.1 uncultured Pseudomonadota bacterium
TG
Organism: uncultured Pseudomonadota bacterium; assembly: GCA_963824565.1. Lineage (GTDB taxonomy): Bacteria > Desulfobacterota > Binatia > Binatales > Binataceae > JAJPJA01. The sequence continues at coordinate 470,003 of CAWGQB010000028.1, forward strand.
GGCTTCGGCGGATGGATCCTGGCCGAGATGGCGACGATGTGCCATCACGAATTCAGCCACCTGGTGCTGGTCAACGCGATGGGAATTCAGCCCACCCGCGGCGAGATCATGGACCAGTTCCTGATCAGCACGCTGGACTATGTGCGGGCCGGATTCGCCGACCAGGCCAAGTTCGCGGAGCTGTACAAGGAGCGCCCCGACGTTGACCAGTTGGTGACCTGGGAGATCGACCGCGAGATGTCAACGCGCATCGCGTGGAAGCCGTACATGTTCAACCAGGCGATGCCGCATCTCATCAAGACGGTTACGGTGCCGGCGCTGGTGGTATGGGGCAAACAGAACCACGTGGTGCCGCTAAGCTGCGGCGAGCGCTATCAGCAGGCGATGCCCAAGGCGAAGCTGGAGGTTATCGACGGCGCCGGACACTACCTCGAGGTCGAGAAGCCTGCCGAATTGGCCCGTCTCACCAAGTCCTTTATCGGTGGCAAGTAAAACTACGGACGCAGTCGAAGGGAGCACAGGCCTATGCATCTGATGTATTTCACGGAACAGCCGATGTCGGCCTATCCCAAGGAGGAAGGCGACAAGTACGGATACACCGCGCTGCTTTTCCCCAACAAGTTTTTCGATCCGGTCGAGGGCAGCAGGCTCTACAACGAACGGCTCGAGGAATACGTGCTGTGCGAAGAGGTCGGCTACGACGGTATCATGCTCAACGAGCACCATACGGCGCCGTTCTGCATGCAGGCCAAAATCAACATCTGCGCCGCGATCCTGGCCGCGACCACGAAGAAAGTGAAAATCGTGTTGCTCGGTAATCCGCTGCCGCTGGCCGAAAATCCGGTGCGCCTGGCCGAAGAGCTCGCGATGATCGACATGATTTCGAAAGGGCGGCTGGTGTCGGGCTTCGTGCGCGGCGGCGGCGTGGAGTCATTGCAGGCCAATACCAATCCCGCGTTCAACCGCGAGCGCTTCGAAGAAGCGCATGACCTGATCGTCAAAGCCTGGACTACGCCCGGTCCGTGGCGCTGGGAAGGCAACCACTATCAGTTGCGGGTGGTCAATCCGTGGGCTGTGCCGCTGCAGAAGCCGCATCCTCGGATCTGGATTCCCGGGGTTTCTAGCCGCGAGACGATCGTGTGGTCGGCGCAGCATCGCTATCCGTACATCGCGCTCAACCTCCCGATCGAAGAGAGCAAGCAGGTCTGGAAAGTGTATGACCAGGTGGCCGAAGAAAGCGGCTACAAGGCCGGACCGTCCGAGCGCGGCTACCTGATTCGATGCCACGTGGCGGAGACCGAAGAGAAGGCGATTCGCAACGCGCGCGAGTTCATGTGGATGCAGGGCGAGTTCACCGGCCTGACCCATCCGGTATGGGCGGCGCCCTCGGGCTACCTGGGACCGTGGGCGCGCAAGGCGATGGCGGAGTTGCGCGCCGGCTACACGCATGTGCGCGGCGTCAACGCGTCGCTGGAAAAGCAGATGAAGAACCTGACACTGATTGCCGGGACTCCCGAGCAAGTGGTGAAGCAGCTTCGTATCATCATGGAGGAGACGCGGCCGTCGATTCTGGCGCTGTACGGCAACGACGGCAGGATCAGCCACGAGGACTCGAAAACCTGCATCCGCCTGACGGGTCAGGAGGTGCTGCCGAAGTTGCGCGAAATCGGCAAGGAACTGGGACTGGAGAGCCCCTTCGATCTCAACACTCCCGTCAGCCTGGCAACGTCCGGCGCGCAGGCGGGTAAGACGGCTCCCGGTGCTGCCGCCGCGGCGCACTGAGCCTAGCAGATAGAGTTGACGGCGCGGGCGGCAAGATGAATCTCAGGAGCGTCTACCATATCAATATCAATTGTACCAACCTCGAACGGTCGCTTGAGTTCTACAGGATGTTGGGATTCAGGGAAGTGGTGGACTTCGGCGAGGGCGGCGGTCCGGAAATGGGCAAGGGGCTCCGGATGCCGTCGGATTCACGCGCCCGCGCGCGCCTGCTCCAAATTGGCGACGACCCCCATTGCAGCCATATCGACCTGATCGAATGGATCAATCCTCGCAGCGACAAGCCACCGTACGAGAAGCTCAACAACCTTGGCATCGCGCGCGTCTGCTTTTATAGCAAGGACCTCGAAAAGGACCTGGAGGAGCTTAAGGGCAAGGGCATCAAGATTTTCTCGGAACCCCTGACGGTCAAATACAAGGGGGGCCAATCAAGCGTCGTCTGCTTCGAAGACCCGGACGGTACGGTGCTGGAGCTGGTTCAGTTCAAGAAGACCCGGCCGAAGAGCTGAAAAGAACCGCTCCAGCGGCGTCTTCAGGGCGAATCACCTCGGCTCTCGCGGTCTGCTCGGCATTTGCGCGAGACGCCATCGTATTCCATGGATCTGATCGCAAGCCGCGTGTCAGAATGGCGCCTGTGTTAGGGAGCCAATTTGCCCACAGGTAGAAATAAGTGGTGGTCGCGCATGCGGCGCCGGGAGAGCGAGCCTGAGCCCACTCTGGACGACGCGCGCCATCCAAACGTTCAACCTGCGATTGACGTTCAACCCGAACTGATTGATCGGATTGACGGACTCAGCGTCAATTGCACCAACCTTGAGCGCTCGTTGGAATTCTACAAGGCGATAGGTTTCAAGGAGATCGCGGACATTGGCGAGAGCGGCGGTGGAGGGCTGGAAAAGGGGATGCGACTCCCCAGTCCACGCGCGCGCGGCCGGCTGCTCAAGCTGGGGGATAGCGCACACGCGATTAACGTCAACCTGATCGAATGGCTCAGTCCTCGCACTGAAGGGCGCGCCTACCCGCGCCTCAATCACGCGGGGATCGCCCGTATCGCGCTTCAAACCGGCAATCTGCAGAAGACTTACGAGGAACTCAAGGTCAAAGGGATTGAGTTTTACTCCGAGCCGCAGGTGATGCAATCTCCTGCCGGGAGCTGTCTTTTCGCCTGTTTCGAGGATCCCGACGGCACGGTTCTCGAGCTGATTCAACTTTTCCCTGACCCGGCCGAACAGAAATAGCTTTTTGCCCGAATCCGCGTAACTCTCAGATTGCGCCGCTTGATCAGCGCGCAATATTGAATCACAAACAGGATCGGCCCTGGCCCTGGCGCTTTCGCGAACGCGCCGGAGATTGCGTGGCCGAACTTCACGTACGGAGGCAGAGATGGCTGGAGAGAAAGTGGCAATCGTAACGGGCGCGGCGCGCCCTTGGGGGATCGGATTCAGCGTGGCCCGCGGGCTGGCGCAGAAAGGCTTGAACGTGGCAATCGCGGACCTCAGGGAGGACTGGGGCAACGAATCCGCGCAAAAAATCGCAGCCGAGACCGGCCAGCGCGCAATCTTCGTCAAGACCGACGTCACCAGCCGGGCCAGCGTTCAGGCGATGGTGGCGCAGGTGGTCAAAGAACTGGGACGCGTGGACGCGTTGGGCAACATCGCTGGAGTGATAATTCCGGAGCCGCTGGAAAAGATGACCGACGAGGCTTTCGACAAGCAGATCAATGTCAATCTGCGCGGCACCGCGTTGACGTGTCAGGCGGTGATTCCGCACATGCGGGCGGCGGGCGGCGGCAGGATCGTCAACATCGCCTCGGGCGCCGCTTATCAGGCGCTGCTGCAGCAGACCATCTACGCGGCGACCAAGGCCGGAGTGGTGGCTTTGAGCCGGGTGCTGGCGCGCGAATTGACGCGCGACAAGATCGTGGTCACGGTCGTGGCGCCGGGCGCGACCGGCACCGCGATGGGCAAGGAGGGTCCGCCCGAACCGGGGGACTTCGACCGGCTCACGCGTGCGATGCCTTGGGGTCGCGTGCTCGAGCCCCAGGAAATCGCGGACGTGGTGATATATGCGGCCACCCATCCGAGCCACATCCTGACCGGCCAGGTCCTGCACTGCTACGGCGGCGCATACATGGTCTGAGTTGAGAGATACGCCAGTGAATATACCTGATCGGCGGGCTGAACCGCGGATGAAATCCTACCAAGAGGAGCGCGCCAGCTACCGGGTGGAGGTGCCGGAGCGCTTCAATCCGGTGCTGGACATCCTTGAAAAATGGAGCGCGGAAGATCCGCACGCCCCGGCGCTGATCTCGATTGGCGCCGACGGGCAACTGGTCGCCGAGCAAACCGTGGCGGCGCTGGCGGCGGAATCGCGGCGGATGGCGCGCGCGCTATTAGTCCTCGGCGTCGGTAAGGGCGACCGGGTTCTGGTGATGCTGCCGCGGGTGCCGGCGTGGTACACCGCGATGCTCGGTGCGATCCGGATCGGAGCAGTCCCCATCCCCACGCCGAATCTTTCCACCGCGCGGGATATACGTTATCGCGGACAAGCCTCGGCAGCGGTCGCCATCATCACCGACGACCAGGGGGCACCGAAAGTCGATGAGGTCGCGGCGGAGCTTTCTGCGGTGCGCCACTTCGTCCGCTGGTCGGCACAGCCTGCCGCTCATGGCCGATGGCGCAACCTTGACGCGATTCTGGAACAAGCCGGCGACGGCGACACGCCGTCGGATCCCACCGGCTGCGACGACGCGATGCTGGTGTTCTTCACCAGTGGCACCGTGTCGTATCCGAAAATGGTGCTCCATCCGCAATCTTATGCGCTCGGTCATGTTGCGACTGCGCGATTCTGGCATGACCTTCGCTCCGGCGACCGCCATTGGACGGTATCCGACACCGGATGGGCCAAGGCGGCGTGGGGCGGGCTCTTCGGGCAGTGGCACGAGCGCGCCTGCGTGGTGCAGGTCGCGCTCGGCAGGCCGGACGCCGACACGATCCTCGATACTATCCGCAGGCATCGGATCACCTCGTTCTGCGCGCCGCCGACGTTGTACCGCATGCTGGTGCAGGCGGATCTGAAGGCGCATGACCTGTCGTGTCTGCGCCATTGCACCAGCGCCGGTGAGCCGCTCAATCCTGAAGTGATCCGGGCCTGGCGCGAGGGGACCGGTGGCCTTACGGTTTACGACGGCTACGGGCAGAGCGAGACCACCGCGCTGGTAGCCAACTACCGCGCGATGGAGGTCCGTCCGGGATCGATGGGCAAACCGGTGCCGGGATACGAGATTGCGATTGTCGACGATGAGGGCAATCGCGCAGCACCCGGCGAAGTCGCGAATATAGCAGTGCGCACGGAACCTCGACCGGTGGGGCTGTTCACCGGCTACCTCGGCGACGAGGAAGCGACGCGCAACGCGTTCCGCTACGGATGGTACTACACCGGCGACAAGGGCTGGATCGACGATGACGGCTATTTCTGGTTCGAGGGCCGCGCCGACGACGTCATCACCTCGGCCGCTTACCGCATTGGTCCATTCGAGGTCGAGTCCGCCCTGGTCGAACATCCAGCCGTAATGGAAGCGGCGGTGGTAGGAAAGGACGACCCCGAGCGCACCCAGATCGTGTGCGCCTTCGTAATCCTGGCCCCGGGCAACAAAGCATCCGACCAGTCTGACTCACGAGCTTCAAGACCACGTCAAGCGCGTAACCGCGCCGTACAAATATCCGCGTGAGATCCACTACGTCGAGGAATTACCCAAAACAATAAGCGGCAAAATCCGCCGCAGCGAACTACGCCGTCAGTTGCGCGACGATTTGGCGTGAAACGGCGCGCGCGGCGATGCGGGGATGACGCCGACGAAATAGGCCGAGGTTCCGGATGGAACCTCGGCCCGTTTTGTCGTGCGTATTATTTGCTCAGGCGGCGCGGCGGACTGGCTCTGGGCCGGCGGCGCCGTGGCGTAGCAGGCGGCCTGACTTGATGCCTGTGGGTTGGCCGTCGATGAAGGTTACCTCGCCGTTGAGTAGGACGTAGCGATAGCCTTCGGCGCGTTGGACGCGGCGCCATTCGTTGGCCGGGAAATCGTGGGCCACTTCGGTGGGCAGAATCTGGAGCTTGTCCATCTCGTAGATTACGATGTCGGCCGCGTAGCCCTCGCGCAGCATGCCGCGATCGGTAAACCCGGCGCAGTAGGCCGGCAGCGCGCTGAGCTTCCAATGGGCATCTTCCAGCGACACGATCTGGTGCTCGCGCACGTAGTCGATCAGGAACTCGGTGCCGTAGCGGCCGCCGGTGAAAAACTTGGTGTGGGCGCCGCCGTCCGACACTCCCGGAATTACGTACGGGTTGCGCACGATCTCCTCGCGGAACTCGAATGAGTGATTGAGCGCGGGAGCAAAGAACTCGGCCTGCAGGTCGTCCGCGACGGCAATATCGAGCATCACATCAACCGGATGCTTGCCGCCTTCGGCCGCGCCGATTTCACCGAGCGTCAGGTTTTCATACTTCTTGTGTGCCGGGTGCCGGGTTTCGAGCACCACGATAGTAGCGAGGTCGTTGCTCGCCTGGCGCGGCACTTGCTTCTTCAAGTCGGCGCGGCGCGCCGGATCGGCCAGCTTGGCCTTGCGCTCGGCCACCGTGCCGGTGGTCGCGTCGCACCAGGCCTGCGCGTCGTCGAACAGGTTCCAATCGATGAAGGTGAAGGTGAGGCCGGCGTTGGTGGTGATGCCTTGGCCGTAGATGCGCAGTCCTTTTTCCTGCGCCTGCTGAAGCCATTTCATGGGGCCGCGATGGCGCAGCGGATTGGTGTCGTCGGGCGAGACCGCGTTCCACAAATCGGCCGGCCCGACACTTCCGCCAACTGTTCGAAATGGCGGAAGTCGGACTTGGGATGGCCGGTCGCGTAGACCATCTGGATGAAGCCCTCGTTGCGCTCGCCCAGCACGCGCGCCAGCGCGATCGCGGTGTCGTTGTGCATCACATCGGTCACCATCGGGCTGCCGTCGTAATCGCGCTGCACCGCGCCGCCGCTGTCGGGATGGAGCCGTTGCGCCGAAAAGCCGCAGCCGCCGGCGTCCATCGCTTCGTTGAGCAGCCGGCACATCTCGCGCGTCTCGGCGTCGGTCGGCTTGCGCTTCTTGGCTTCCTCCATACCCATCACCCAGGTCAGCAGCGGAGCGAGCGGAACATAAGGTAGTATATTAATACCCTTGGGACGGCGGTCGATGCTGTCGAGGAATTCGGGAAAAGTGACCCAGTCCCACGGCAGCCCGGCCTTCATCGACGCGTACGGAATCGCCTCGACGCGCGTCATGGTCAGCATCGCGCGCTCGCGATCCTCGGGATGCACCGGGGCGAAGCCGAAGCCGCAGTTGCCGATTACGATCGAAGTGATTCCGTGCCAACTGGAAATCGAACAGTAGGGGTCCCAGAACAGTTGCGCGTCATAGTGGGTATGAAGATCGATAAATCCGGGCGCGACGACGGCGCCGGACGCGTCGATGACGTGCTTGGCGTCATTGCCCGCGAGCCGGCCAATCTTGGCGATCTTGCCGTCCTTGATCCCGATATCCCCGCGAAACCGCGGCATCCGGGTCCCGTCGACAATCAACCCATCCCTGATGATCGTGTCGAACTGTGGCATCGCGTGTCTCCCCTGTCAGCTCGGTATGCTTTTATATGTTTAGTCGAGAACAAACCCCAATTAGCTGACCTTATTAAGAAGCGGTCGCGCCTGCAACCCTTTGGCGGTCGCGTGAAATGGGTGGAGATCGCGGTCATAACAGGAAGGACGACAGGATATGATGGCGTTCGTTTGGGAATGCGCCTACAAGTTATACAATGGTTGAGGACCGCAAGCCCTTCGTTTCCCTGATCTATCCTGAAATGCAAGACCAGGCCGCGATAGCGCTGGGCCGGGCGTTCATTGACGATCCGATGTTCAGCGCCCCTGGTGCCGGAAATCGCCGACCGGTCGCGGCGCGCGGACGTGCTCAGCGACCTGTTCCGCGCGCTGTTCGCGGTCGAGCGCAAAACCGGGCAACCGACCTTCGGCGTCATTGGCGATGGTAAGGTGGTGGCCGCGGCGGTGACCGAGGGCGTCGGCCATCCGTCGATAATCGATGTGACTATGGCCGGTCTCGGCCATTTTCCGCGTTTGGTCCGCGCGCTTGGATTGGGCGGCGTACAGCGTGCCTCGACGCTGTTCCGGATTCTGGCCAGCAACCATCCCCATGAACCCCACCTATACTTGCAGGTCCTTGGCGTCGATCCAGATTATCAAAAACGGCATTTTGGCGTTCTGCTGCTCGAACATGTGCGCGAGCAGGCCGAGGCGCGGCCGGACATTGCCGGCGTTTACCTGGAGACCGCCACGGATGAGAACGTCGCGTATTACAGTGCGCGCGGGATACCAGATCATCGGCGAGCTTCATCCGCTGGGAGTCAGGACCTGGCAGATGTTTCAGCGCGTCCGCGGCTGATTATCCGAAACGCTGCATATTGAACCCCGGATTCTATTCCGACGGCCATGGGTTGATGGGGCGGAAAGCCGTCGCATCCGGAAAATATTTCCAAATGGCGGGCTCAAATCCGGAAGGCGTAAACCGAAAAAATCGATATTTATCGAGCATTTCGAGGCGCATCGAAAGTGGCACGAAGTGTGCGTTTTATGGCGTTACGCCACTGAGAGAGGTTAACGACATGAAACTGTCTGCTTCATTGTTTCTGGCCACAGCGGTTGCCGTAAGCGGCGCTTTGGGTAGCAGTGCCTGGGCTCAAACTACCATTGTGCCAAACGCGACCACCCGGACGGTTACGACGGAGACGGTCACCAACCCCCCTGTCGCGAGAACAATCATAGATTTCCAACCTGCGGATACTCGCGACATCCATATGAAGCACCTTCAAACCTGGGATGATTTCGCTCAGGCACATCCGAGAATCGCGAGCACGCTGGCCTACAAGCCCTGGCTGATGAACGACCCTGGTTATCTGGCACGGCATCCCGAGCTCAACGCATTTTTTCAAAGCCATCCCGAAATCAAAATGGCGATGGCTCAGGACCCTGGTGATTTCAACGCAATTCCGCCGCGCCCCGGTGAGTAACTGATGGAAGGTGTTTGCATCCAGTGGAGCGATGGCTATTTTGTTGCTCCAGCGGTCAAGAAAATTACTGAAACCGCGAGTCGGCGCGGTAGTTCGGATTGGCCGGGATGCGGGCCAGAATCTCCGCGGGTCGGTATTCGACACCGCCTTTGTAAACGGTGGTGAGCTTACGCAGGTCGCGCACGTCGTTGAGCGGGTCACCGTCGATTACCAGAACGTCGGCGAAACGGCCCGGCGCGATGGAGCCGATGTCGCCATCCTTACGCAGATAGCGGGCGGCTTGGGATGTAACCGCGCGCAGCGTGGCCGCACAGCCCATCGGGATGGCCAGCATTTCGATTTCGCGCAGCAGCGAAAAGCCGGGCGGTGGCATCGACACCCCACCGGCATCGGTGCCGCCGACAATCAGCCCGCCTGCCGAATGCAATTGACGGCAGAACTCCAATTGCTTCTCCAGCGCCTTGCGGGGGTCGCCAGAATGCGCCGCACCGTCCCCGAAACCGGGGAGCCGCAAATCCCAATCTTCGTCCGCTCGACCAAGCGCTTGTGCCATCGCGCGATGCCGTGCCAGTACCGCGGGAGGAATGTAGCGCCGGTCCGGGTCGCGACGGGTAGCGTCGAAGCCGCTAAAGGTCATCCAGTCCACCGACAGGAGCGTGCCTAACGCCACCTGCCGCTGCGCCATGTGTGCAATCAGATCCTTGGTAGCCGGCGCCCCCAAGTCGGCTTCATGCCATCCCAGGCGCAGCTTTTGTCCCCATTCACGGCTCATCATCGACGGATTCGGGCCCCATCGATGCTGGAGCGGGCAGATGTCCTGGAATGGAGAGATCGATACATGCTCCAGGCCGTTGATTCCTGCCTTTACCGCCTCACTCGCGCGCATCCAACCCAGATGCCCGGTGACCGGCACATTGCCGCCGACATAACTGATTATTCGCTGACCGGTTTCAGCGGGCAGAGTGAAGTAGAGTTTGATGCTATCGACTTCGTTTTCGAGCAGCGGTTTGATCTTGTCGGGCACCGCATCGGGCGATGGCACGCTTTCCAGCATGATCGACGCAAAAGGTTCGGGCAGACTTTGCACCGTACCCTGCAACAGCGGACCGCATATATACAGGCGCGGACCCAACTTTTCGCCCGCCGCCAGCGCCTTCTGTATGCCCTTCACCCCGTCCAGCCTGCCGCCGCAGTCACGGGCCGCCGTCACTCCCGCCGCCATGAACAAGCACAGTCCCTCATCGCCCATCATCAACGTATGCACGTGGGTGTCGATCAGGCCAGGCATCACGGTCTGACCTGCTACATCCACGATTGTGGTCCCCTGCGGGGCGGTGGGGTTTCCCTGGCCGAGCGACGCGATGCGATCATTCTCGATCAGGACCCAAGAATCGGCTATCGCGCGGTCTGTGTTGCCGTCAAACAGACGAGCATTTTTCAAAAGCGTGTAATTCGCCATCGTCCCGACTCCTTTAAATCACAGGTTTCGGCCTGCCAATCATCATCGGACCGACTTTCGGTTGGCGAACACTGGAGCGGCCAGGTACCGCACGCGTCTTTCTCCGGGCTATTGGTAGCGCGGCATCACTTGGCGGCCGAAGGTTTCGATTTGCCTGCGGACCTCCTCCTTCGGCAGGAAGCCTTGGTCGCCCTGCCACACAAACCATTCGGGATTGACGTTTTCGACCATCGCGTCCATCTCGCGCCGAACATCGTCGACGGTGCCGACGTAGGCGAACTTCACGCGTTCGAGGCGCTCGACCGTCACTTCGGATGCGGGCAGCATCACCTTGCCGCGAGGGTAGCGCGCCTCGTCGGCAGGTTCGCGCCAGGCTTCGGAGAACCCAAAATGATGGAAAAGTCCAGGGAATGCGATGCCGGCCATCCCGCGTCTGCCGAGTTGCCGTGCGCGCTCCTTGTCTTCCGCCAGGTATATCCCGTGCAACACGCCAATGCGCTCGCCCAACTTCAAGTCGTGACCCGCCTTGTGTGACTCCTCCAAGTAGGCCTCTACGAACTGTCGCACCAGGGCCGGTTGAGGTATCAGGATGGTAGGGATGATCTGCTCGCGCGCGCACCAGCGCACCGTTTCCTCGCTGACTGAAAAGGCCTGGAACAATGGTGGATGCGGCCGCTGATAGGGCTTGGGAACGACGTTGATTTTCTGAATCAGCCCGGCTTCGTCGACTTCGCCCGGAAAGCCGAACTCGCGGGTCCATTCATGCGCCGCCCATGGGGTGCCTTCCTGTGGGTAGGGATACTCGTAATATTTGCCTTTGAAACGGAAGGGCTCATCGCCCCACGCCAGTTTCAGAAACTGGTACACCTCCTCGAACGCCTCGCGGTTGATGCGGTCCCCCTCGCTCTTGTCACTGCTGGTGGCGCCGACGTGGATTTTCTGTGCCATCTGATTGAGCCAGCGGGTTTGATAGCCGCGCGCAAAGCCTACAAACGTGCGCCCCTTGGTCAACTGGTCGAGCCACGCAATTTCCAGGGCCAGGCGCAACGGGTTCCATCCGGGCAGGACATAACCAATCGGACCGACTTTGATGCGCTTGGTGTTGTGGATCACATGCTGGGTGAGCACCGGCAGGCTGCCGATTTCCATCCCCTCGCTGTGCAGGTGATGTTCGGGGAAGCATACGGCGTCGAAGCCCACGTCCTCCGCGACCTGGGAGAGTTCCACCACCTCATCGATCATTTGCTGCCAGCGCTCGGGATGGTTCGCGATTGGCCGCAACGCGCGGCGCTCTTCCATTGTCGCAGGCAAAGTCGGCAGGAAAAAATACATGAATTTCATAGATTTCTCCTCTGGCACGCGCTCGTCGGACAGAACATAGATGATTTCACGATGGAGGGGAAAGCACATCGCTCGTCGGCTCCGGCTCCAGTCATTCGCGGGCGTTAACGCTGGTCGGCTACGACGTGCTAACGTCATGAGGTCGTTTCTTGGAAGGGAGCGCATTTCTATGCATGACCTGGTAATCCGCAATGGCAAAATCGTCGACGGCAGTGGGAAGCCGGCGTTTACGGGAGACATCGCGGTCGACGCCGGAACCATCACGGCCGTCGGGGACAAAGCCGGTGCCGCTAAACGTGAAATCGACGCCGCCGGGCTGCTGGTCGCTCCGGGATGGGTCGACATCCACACCCATTACGACGGTCAGGTCGCCTGGGATCCTTACCTCAGTCCTTCCAGTTGGCATGGCGTAACGACCATTGTGATGGGCAACTGCGGCGTGGGGTTTGCGCCTGTGCAACCCGGTAAGGAAGACTTTTTAATCGGCCTGATGGAAGGCGTCGAGGACATTCCCGGCGAGACTCTCGCCAAGGGAATCTCGTGGCAATGGGAGTCGTTCGCCGAATATATCGATGCGCTGGCCGCGATGAAACGTGCAATCGACGTGGGCGCCCAGGTGCCACATGGCGCGGTGCGCGCGTATGTGATGGGCGAGCGCGGCGCGCACAACGAAGTCGCGACGGCCGACGACATCGCGCGGATGGCGGCGGTGGTGCGCGACGCGTTGCGGGCCGGCGCGCTCGGGTTCAGCACCTCGCGCACGATCGGCCATCGGGCGAAGAACGGTGAACTGGTGCCCGGAACTTATGCCAACGAGGACGAGCTTTTGGGCATCGGCCGCACGCTGGGCGAAGTCGGGCACGGGGTCTTCGAAATGGCTACGGATATGACCGGTGCCGACGCCAGCATGGAATGGATGGTCAAGCTGTCCAAGGAAACCGGCAGACCGGTCAGCTTCATTCCGGTGCATCTCACTTCCGAACCGATGATCGACGGGCGCGAATTGCTGGAACGGATCCGCCGCTTCAACCGTGAAGGAGCCCATCTGGTGCCGCAGGTGGCGGCGCGTCCGACCTCGCTGCTGATGGGGCTGCGCGGTTCGATGCATCCGTTCATGACCCATCCCACGTATCGCTCGCTGGCCAATCTGAGCTTCGAGGAAAAGCTGGCGCGTATGCGCGATCCGCAGGTTCGCGCCAAAATCCTCTCTGAAGAGCCCAAGATGAAGGGGATGCTGGATCGCTTCGATGACTACTTCCAGCTCGGCGATCCTCCCGATTACGAACCGCCCCGGGAAATGAGCCTCGCGGCGCGGGCCCGGCGCGAAGGCAAATCACCCAAGAGGTGACCTACGACGCCTTGCTCGAGCGCAATGGCACGGAATTGCTTTACTACCCGCTTAGCCTGCCGCTGACCAATTACGCGGACTTCAACTTTGACTTCATCGCCGAAGTCGTCAACGATCCGGTGACACGGCTTTCATTGAGCGATGGCGGTGCCCACTGCGGCCTCGTCTGCGACGCCAGCATGCCCACCTACCTGCTCAGCCATTGGGTGCGCGATCGCAAGCGCGGTGCGCGGTTGCCGTTGGAAAAGGCGGTCAAGCTGCAGACTCGGGATACGGCCGAATTTTATGGGCTTATGGATCGCGGTCTGATTGCCGCGGGGATGAAGGCTGACCTTAACCTGATCGACTTTGCCAACCTCAGGGCCCATGCGCCGGAAATGGTCTTTGATTTGCCCGCCGGCGGCCGTCGGCTGGTGCAAAAGGCCGATGGCTACAAATACACGGTCGTGAGCGGCGAAGTGACCTTTGAAGATGGCCAGCCAACCGGAGCGATGCCCGGTAAAATGGTCCGAGGTGGCCGATTGGGGCTTTAGCGGCCTGGTGGAGACGAGTAGGGCGGACGTCCCTGCCCGCCACTCTCCATCCATCGCGAGTCCTTAGCGCCTCCCAAAGTTTGGTAAGAAGGCGGAAAAGACAGGCACCCTTTCCCCACCTTCCCCCGTAGAAAAAACGGGGGAGGGTTCAAACTGTCCCGGTACTACGGGAGAATCCAGGAGCAGCGCCTTGCTCCTATGCGGCTATAACGCATTTATCTGGTTACGACCGATTCCGGTTGTCGATTAATCGCGCCTGAAGTAATTTGGCTACCAGGGCATCGCCGCCTGTCAGTAGGATGTCGAAAATCTGGGTGTTGCAACATACCGCGTGTGAGACGCTAGGTACGATCGCGGACGCTTTGGAAGCTGAAGCGCTGGCTTGGCAGTACGTACGGGTGTTCGAGGGCAAAGCGGTTCCCGCGGAGATCGGCGATGCCGGCGGGTTGATCGTGATGGGCGGTCCGATGGGTGTCTACGAGCAGGACCGCTATCCGCATCTCAAAGCTGAGTTGCGGTTGATCGAGTCCGCGCTCAAGGCTGGTAAACCGATTCTCGGGATATGCCTTGGCAGTCAGCTATTGGCCGCGGCGCTGGGGGCGGCGGTCACCAAGGGGGCGCGCAAGGAAATCGGATGGTATCCGGTTCGGCTGGCCGAGGCAGCCACTCAGGACCGCCTGTTGAGCGCGGCGCCGCGCGAGTTCATGGCGCTGCATTGGCACGGAGACGTTTTTGCGCCGCCGCCCGGAGCAATCAATCTTGCGTCCTCCGAGCTGACGGAGCGTCAGGCATTCCGGTATGGAACCAATGCCTATGGATTGCTGTTTCACCTCGAGATGACTGCGGCGATGACCGAGGAACTGGCGGACACGTTCGGCGATGAGTTGCGCGAAGCGGGCGGCGAACCGTCGCGTCTGGCCACTCAATCAGCGGTCCATTGCGCCAAGCTGGAGGAAATCGGCGCAGCGGTTTTCGGCCAGTGGGCCCGGTTGGTCCACGAAGTGCGAGCCGCCGGGGCGCCGGTCTCGCCAAGCAAGTAAGGAGTCGCTTGATGTTTAAAATCGGCAAACTGTTCCATTTAACCCATCTGGTCAACGACCTTGACGCCTGCGACCGATGGTACGACCAGGTCTTCGCGGTCAACCGCTTTTATCGCGGCTACGAGAAGCAGGCGGTGCGCGACGCGTCGCTAATCGCGATCGGTGAAGTGGTGATGGAGCCACTGAGTCTGGCCAAGGTGCCGGACGCCGAGAAGTCGCCGATTGGAAAATTCAAGGCCCGGTTCGGCCAACGCTTTCACTCGATCGCATGGTACGTCGACGACGTTGGAGAACTCGCCGCCCAATTCGCCCGGCACGATATCCAGATGTTCAATCTTATTGGCAATCCGGTGAAGCTGCCGTTGCGGCCAGGCTCCGCTATCTGGACCCAGCCCCGGCAGACTCACGGACTCCTGGAGTTTGCCGAAATCCCCGAATTCACCACCGATTCCCGTTTGCAGCCCGGATGGTCGTCGGCATTTTGGCGCGAACGGCATCCGCTCGGAATCGAGTGCGCGTCCCATATCACGGTGTTGGTTAAGGATCTGGCTCCGGCACTTACTCTCTATCGCGACGTTCTCCGGGGAACATTAATTCACGAAGAGGTCAGGCCGGGAGAGCGGAAGAGCGCGTTTGTAGGCGTGAGCCAAGACACTGTGGTCGAGGTGCGGCAGCCGCTGTCCACGGACAGTCCCGAAGGACGCGACCTGGCGCAATACGGCGACAGTATCTATGGAGTCACCTTCAAGACCATAAATCTCAAGAAGGCGATTGAATTCCTGCGCTCGAAAAACCAGCGGATCGAGTCGGAAATTGGTGATTCAATCGTGCTCAATAAGGACGACACCTTCGGGATGGTGATCGGTTTCACCGAACGCGCGATTCCTAACGACCGGAGGTAGCTTTTATGTGTGAGCCGCTTGGGGCGGCGTCCTGCCGTTGGTCGCGGATGAACCACGGCATGCCCTTCAAAGGGTCTAAACCATGAAATCACGATCATCTCAGATACATTCGCGCCTCGGGCATCCGGTGATTGATTCCGACGGCCATCTGTTCGAATTCTACCCAATGTTTCTCGATTATCTGAAGCAAGAGGGCGGCAGTGCCCTCGCCGACCGCCTGACCAAGGCGTTCGCCAATTCCGTTGTCGGCAACCTGTGGTTCAGATTGACGCCCGAAGAACGCCGCGAACGGCGCATTACCCGCCCCGGTTTCTGGAGCGTCCCCACCAGGCGCGCGGAAGATCTGGCGACTACCATACTGCCGCGGTTGCTTTACGAGCGGATGGAAGAGATCGGGCTGGACTTCACGGTGCTGTATCCGGGGCTGGGCATCGGCGCCGTCCACATGGGCGACGAAGATCTGCGGCGCGCCGCTTGCCGCGCCTTGAATCGAATGTTCGCCGATCTTTATCGCGGCTACGCCGACGCGATGACGCCGGCCGCATTGATCCCGATGCACACGCCCACCGAAGCGATTGAAGAACTTGACTTTGTGGTGGGAAAGCTGGGGCTGAAGGTGGTGATGATGCCCGGGTACGTCAAACGGCCAATCGGGGAGATTGCGCGTAAATTGCCCGAGGCTGCGCGTTACGCTTTCTGGCTCGATACCTACGCGGTCGAAAGCGAACATGACTACGACCCGGTGTGGGAGAAATGCGTGGAACTCAAGGTTGCACCGACTTTCCATTCCCTCGGCACCGGCTTGGGCAGTTTCACGACTACCACCAGCTTCATGTACAACCATATCGGACACTTCGCGGCGGCAGGCGAGATGATCTGCAAGTCCCTGTTCCTGGGTGGTGTCACGCGTCGCTTCCCCTTGAAATTCGCCTTTTTGGAGGGCGGCGTAGGCTGGGCGCGCAGCCTGCTCGCGGGTCTGGAGGGCCATTGGAAGAAACGCAATGTCGAGGCTCTGGCGAACTACGATCCACGTAATCTCGACCTGAAAAAGTTTGGCGCGCTGATGGTGCGCTATGGCGACGAGCTGACCCAAGGCTATGGCCACGGCCTTACCCTGAGCGACGTCGCGCATCGCTTTCTGCCGATGGCATTCAAGGCCTTTGACACCGAGCTTCCGAGCCAGGATCTTCGCCTGCTCGACGAATGGAAGGATTGTGGGATCGAGCGCCCGGAGGATATCGCCAAGCTATTTTCTGCCTTCTATTTCGGATGCGAGGCCGACGACCCGGTTACTACTTCGGCGTTCGACTCAAAGCACAATCCGCTCGGCGCTCGCCTCAACGCGGTATTCGGTTCCGATATCGGGCATTGGGACGTTCCCGATATGACCGAGGTGTTGGAAGAAGCTTACGAACCTGTCGAAGAGGGTCTGATGACGGAGCAGGATTTCAAAGATTTTGTTTTTACCAACCCGATCAAGCTGTGGACTGCCGGCAATCCGGACTTTTTCAAGGGAACGCGGGTGGAGGAGTCGGTGAGCCGGTTGTTGGCGAGCGAATGATTCTTTGCCACCCCGCTTCTTTAGGACAAAAAGAAACAACATGGAGAAACTCGATGTTCGGAATTTCCAGCTAGCAGGGTGTTGAGAGACTAAGATTCATCGAGTTGGATGCATGCGCTCTCGACAGCATCCTAGGGTTCAAGCCTTGCAGATACCGTAAGCGACATGCGAACGTTTGCCGCAGCGCTAGCTTCATCGGCATTACTATTTTTCTCAGTTGGGCACGTGTGCGCCTGGCAGACCATTCCAGACCCGGTGGTTAGCGACCCTCAAACGGCGGCCACTACTTCTCCTCAGAGTTTAAACGATTACATCAACAGCAGTGGCGAACCCCTCGACATCCCGCAACTCGGAATTCAGGTCAGGGACGGTGACGCCAAGCTGGACGATTGCGGACCGGTAAGTGGCGCCGGCGTTGCGGAGGTTTCAGCCAACGGCGCGAGCGCTGGCATTTTGGATGACCACCACACGTCTCACATGATGGTTACCGGAGCTCTGGTCGGAGCAGGGCTGGCGGCGGCCGTATTGTTTCCGCCCGCCGTGATTCCCATCCTCCTGGTGGCTCACGTCCGGTCGGCCGGCGAGTCGGTTGACCTGATTATCGCCGTTGACGGCAACCGCGTCAGGAACACCCTGGACCTGATCGAAGCGGTTCAGGACATCCGCAAGGGCGATGCGGTTTACCTTACGATTGTGCGCAATGGGCAGCGCAAACAGATGGTCGTCCACGTGCAGTAGCCGCCGGCGCCGCCGGGTAAAACCGCGGCCACCCATTTGTCGTAAAGTCCCATTTACGTTGGCCGGTTTCCCAGGTCCTGGCAATCGGGAGCGACGCTGAACAATATGCGACGTTTTTGCCAAGTCTGTTGAAATATGGTGCAATTTCACCCATGGACAAGCACATCAGCAAGCACCCTGAAACCCGGCATCTGCCCGATGACGTGGTCCATTACCGCGAATACAAGATCCTGCTGCAACCCGATCGATTCACGAGCAAACATGGCTTTCTCGAATTTTGGCAGCAAGCCGCCCACACGCTCAAGAAGCTTAAGCTCAAGGTGGACGTCGAAGACCAGGCATTCGACAGCCAGGTGCGGGAAGTGCTGTTCTACGACACGCCGGAGTTCGACCTCTACAACAACCATTTCATTCTCCGCAAGCGCACGTTTTACGACCAGGGGTGGCCGCGCCCTGACCACGAGTTGACCTTCAAATACCGCGCCCCGGACCTCAAAGCCGCGGCGGCCGTCGATGTGCGTCCGCAATTGGGAGGATTTGAGCAAATCAAGTTCAAAGAGGAACTATTGCTCGAGCGCGACCACTTGGGCGGGATGCGCAGCGTATATTCCCACGGATGTGTGCTTATCTCACCAAACATCGAGCTGGATCGTGGTATAGATGACATCACCCGCGCATTTCCGACCCTGAAAAAGATGGACATCAGCCCGAGAACCAAAATGGCGCTGGTCAACAGCGTGGCGGTCGAGGAGGTTCAAAACACCATCGGGATGATCCACTTCGGGCACCATTTCAAAGGCAAGACCACTATCGCGATATGGCGACACCGGGCGCTGGAAAAGTCGCTATCGGGAGAGTTTGCGTTTCAATGCAAATTCGAGCGGCTTGACGAGGTAAACCGGGAATCTCTTGAGCTTTCCGAAGAGTTCTACAAAAAGGTCCAGCTCGATTGCGCGGAATGGGTCAAGCTCGGAACCACGAAGACGGCGATGGTTTACGGGCTCAGCTCCGCGCCGGTTTATAACCATGAGTGAACTAACGAGCAAGGTGGTGCTTTATTTGTTCGCTCGAGACCTGTGAGCCGCTGCTCGTGCGGTCTCGCTTGGCCAACGGTTAGAGTTAACAATGGTGTGAAGACCCTTTTTGGCAGGTGCCCAGATCGCGAAATTCGGGAGAGAAAGAGAGATGGTAGAGAAAGATGCACCCTATGAACGGACATTCGATCTCAAACCTGGGACCTACAGCGACGGCGGTCCGCTTGACCAGGTTCACTATCTCGAATGCAAGCTGATTCTAAAGCCCGAACGCTTCACCTGTGTCCCCAGCTTCCACGAGTTCGGCAAGCTGGTGCGTCACACAGCTGAGGATCTCGATATCGGGTTTTCTACCGAAGGCTTCAAGGATCTGAAGCCGCGGATCAGAGAGGTCGTGTTCCTCGATACCAAGGATTTCAGCCTTTACAATCACGGGTTCATCTTGCGCCACCGCGTCACCTACGAAGACGGCTTTCCGGTTGGCGATCCGGAAGTAGTTTTCAAGTTCCGCTACCCTGACCTGCAGACCGCCGCCGAAACCGACGTGCGTCCGAACATCCTCGGTAACTACCAGATCAAGTTTAAGGCCGAAATGTTGCCCCTGAAAGACAAAATCGGCGGCTACCGTATGTTGTTCTCGCACAATGTGGAATTCAGCCTGACTCAGCCGATGCATCACCTCTCGATGACAACTCTTGCGGAACATTTTCCAATATTGGCAAACTTAACGGGGTCAAAAAAGATCGCACTGGTGAACCACACGATCGTTGAGGAGGTACTCCAGGATCTTGGCGAGCTGGATTTCGGTAAAGGAGTCACGGCCAGGTCGAATGCCTCGTTATGGCGCGAACGCGGGGACCATAAGCTGCTCATTGGAGAGTTCTCGTTCGAGTGCAAGTTCAAGCGACGAAACGAACTCCACGAAAAGATGATGGAACGTTGCGCCAACTTCTTTGTTGCGCTCCAGGACACCGCGCGTGACTGGATCTCGCTCGGAACGACCAAGACCGGGATTGTCTACCGCCTCAAGGGCAATCCGCCTCAAAGCCACGAATGAAAACTCTCAGTTCAGTGAAGGGGACCGCGCCGCGGTCCGCCTGGAGCAAGTTGCCGGCGTGGCGAAAATGGTAGCGCTACCTCCAATATTCAAATTGACAAATTCGATTCGGATGGCGCCGCGAGCTTGTTCCCGGCGCCGTGTTTCTGGTAGCAGCCTATGGACCGTGCGGGCGGCTGGCACCGTAGTTTAGGGAGGCGACAATGTCAGGGTATATTCGGCAAATCAGGGAGACTATCGACACCAAGCTGGCGGCGCTGGCGGCCAAAGCTGACGCTCTCGGCGCTCAATTGGCCGGGGGCAAACGGGAGGCGCAGGAACGCGTCGAGCGTCGCCTGCAAGCACTGCGCGAATCGCTGGACCATCTCAAAGCGGAGCTCGAACGCCAGGGCGGCCTGGCCGAGGGATCGAGGAAGAAGCTGGTCGAGGCGATTGACGAGTTGAAGGTGCAAATCGCGTTAGGCAAGGCTGATGCGCTTGACGCGCTGGAAGCCCATGGCAAAAAGATCGCCGAGAGTATAGCGAGATTTGAGGCGGAGGCGGACCATCAACTGGCCGGCGCCAAAGAGCATCTGGACGCCGCCTATGAAGCTGTGACGCGCCGATACGTCCACGCGTGCGATGCCCTGGAAGCCGAGCTGGCAGGGGCCGGGGAACGCCTGAAGGAAGAAATGGCCTACCGTGGCGTCGATCTGGAGCGGCACAAGCGGGAGCTGAACGAAAAGATCGCTGCGCTCAAGCAACAGGTTGCCGAGCAGCGCAAGCATTACTCCGAAAAGTGGCAACAATTCCAGAGCGAGCTCGAGCCTGGTCTGACGCAGATAGCTAAAGCTTTGAAGAGCCTGTTTTCCTAACCCTGACAGGAAAATAACTGTGCGGTCGCGATGCGTAACAAACTGGGACAGAGCTGGAGCGATTTGCGCCAGCGAGTCGCGTGACGGGAGAGGCTGCAGGCGCGTCCGCACTGGCGCAGGCGAAATATTTGCCTTTGTGCGCCGGAGGTTGCTGCTTGAAATGTATCAGTCACCGTTACCCTCTGCGCCGCGGCTAAATGTCGGAGAGAGCTCGGAACAAGTTGTCTGACGCGAAGGGCGCCAACTGCCTCGGTCTGGCAATTACCCTGCGCTCATGCACGATTGGCCGGTTAAATCCGCTCAAAAGTATTTCACTTCGTGGTTACTTCAACACTCGCGGCTTCATAAAGCTTGATCGTCCGCGCTAACCGATTGTAAAACCCCATACCCAGAACAGTTGGAGGATCTTGTCAATGAAACGTTCTCTGTCGCTGGTAGTTCTTCTTCTCGTGTTGATTGCGATTGTCGGTAGCGCCGGCATTTCCCACGCGCAGACTCCTTTCATCACTAGTGTGTCCGGTAATTGGTCGGGAACGACGCGGGTCATGCCGCCGTGCAATTTCTCATCCGGCAGGTGTAACGCGGTCAACAAGATCACCTTCAAGTTCGTTCAGCACGGAGACCGGATCAAAGGCAAGTACACTTGCGCATATGGCAATATGATTTGCCGCAATGGCGGCGCGGATAACACCGGCAAGATCGTCTCGGGGCGGCTGGCTGAAAACCAGATCCGTCTTTCACTGGTAATCCCGAGTGACGTTTCCAACTGCTATTACAACGGCGCGCTGACTTCGGCCACCGCCGCCAGCGGCGGTTACACCTGCTACAATGGCGGAGACCTGGTCGAGGAGGGCGTATGGCAGATCGTTCGAGCTCCCTCCGAGTGATCACGGGCCGATGCGAGGGTGGTCCATTGGTTACAGGAGAACGCTTCATGCCAAGGTTCAGAATCGAGATCGCAATCGTGGTATTGGTGCTTGGGCTCGCAGCCTCCGCCGGGGCCCAAACCGCGGTCAAGATTTCTCAAATTAAAAGATCGCCAAACGCCTACGATAGAAGCTCGGTTGCGGTTTCGGGCACAGTCAAGGAGTTATCGACCGAACCTGAATACCAGACCTTCAAAATCTGCGGTAGCCATTGCTTATGGGTCCTCGCCTGGGGTACGCCGGGAGTTGAAAACGGGCAATTTATGACGGTGAGCGGCCAATTCAGAGTCGCCAAGCGCATCGGACCCTGCACGCTGCATAACATAATCGTGGTACAGCCAGGCACCATCCAGTAAGCGATTGAAGAGGGATTCTTACCGGCCTCCCTGACGCTTTTCTCCAGTTAGCCCTGGAAGCGAGAATAATTTCAAAACCGAAGACTCGAAAACCCTCACCCTCCCCATTCCCTTAAACTGGAGTCCGCGCATGGTCCGCTGGAAGGCCAGCGGTGGCGCGGAAGTCACGCGTGATTGACGACCAAATCGCTATCGAAGTGTGGGGCGCTTAGTTCCGCTAATCGAACCGGAACGGAAACTATTGTCGAGATTTCCTTCAAAACGAGTAAATAAGGTGAGGAAGCCATTTCCAAACGTGAGAAACTGCTGGCGTTGCGCACGGGCAGGGGCTGGTTGCTGAAAAAGGGGAAGCTCAAGAGCGAAAGGATTCTCGAATAGATGCCCGGCCATATGGGACCAAGGTCCAATTTACGGCTGGCGGTATGTATCGCTTAATGATTCGATGGGTTCGCTTGCACCGGATTTTACGTCTATTGTCTCAGACAGCGGATTGAAACCTGGTTTCTTATCGTTTACATATTTTGCCAAGATTTTGGAGTATAAGCTCAACTGGTGGGCAGAGACTTTCTCCAATGCGCAACTATCCTGGTTCTCGTTTTTTCCCCCTGTAGCCCACTCGCGGCGTCGAGAGAACAAGATTGATGTAAGTTGTGGTTATAGCGGCTCGCAACATACTGCATGGGAACCGGCGGCTTTCTCTAAGCTTCTCTATCTCTGGGAGAAATAAGAGCGAGGGGGCAGCCTGTGAAATCCTTTTTTCAACAGCCTGTCGGGATTTCCGTTTGGGATTGCGCCCGGCGCTAATCGCGCTGCGAGGGTCTCATTCTCAGGGTAATTGGGTACGGTGAGCGGATCGATGCGTCCAAATAGCCAGGTGTACAACCAGCCGGTCGAAGACCCTGCTGTCATCGCCTGCGCGCACTGCGACTTGCTGCAGCGCCTGCCAAACATTGAGCCGGGCGAGTCGGTCCGTTGCGCGCGTTGCGATGAGGAGCTGTGGCGCCGGCGCGAAGATTCTCTGAACCGGACGCTGGCGTTGGCGGTCGCGGCCGCAGTGCTCTATGTGGTCGCGAACTCGGTTCCAATGCTCGGCCTTACGGTTGTCGGCCGCCAGGCATCGACCACCGTAATTGGAGGTGCTCAGCACCTGTGGGCGGACGGGCGGGAGACGGTTGCGGCGCTGGTGCTTTTGACCGCGGTGATCGCCCCGGCGCTGCAGATCGGCTTCATGCTGGCAATCGTTCTGGGAGCCCGGCGGGTGCCTGCGCCGCGATGGGTAGGGGTGTTGCTGCGCCATCACGCGGCCACCCGGACCTGGAGCATGATCGAGGTCATGATGCTTGGGGTGCTGGTTGCCCTGATCAAGATTGCCGATTACGCCACCGTAATTCCGGGTCTTGCACTGTTCGTGCTCGGAAGTCTTGTGTTTCTGCTCGCCTGGATGCAGGCAAGCTTTGATTCGCGCGAGGTGTGGGACCGGATCCAGTGGGCGGAGGCCGGCGAGCCGCGCGGTGCCGGCACGATGGCCGAGGCGAGGTCGTGAATCCGAGCGGGATGACCGCGATGCAGCAAGGCCTGCAGAGTTGCGGGGGTTGCGGGCTGGTCTCGCGTCCCGCAGCGGGCGAGGACGAAGGGCGCTGCCCGCGCTGCGCGCAGGCGCTCACATTTCGCAAACGCGCCAGCCTCCAGCACACCTGGGCCTTCGTGATCGCCGCGGCGATCTGTTATATCCCGGCAAACCTCCTGCCCGTATTGACTACCACCACCGCAACGGGCGCCGAGTCCGACACCATCTTGCAAGGCGTCGTGCTCCTGTGGTCGCCGACCGGATGGCCCTTGTCGCTGATCGTGCTCTTCGCCAGCATCATGATTCCGAGCGCGAAGATCATCGCACTGGCATACCTGCTAATCACCGTGCACAGTGGATCGGTTAAGAATAACGAGCAACGCGTTCGGCTCTATAGGATCGTCGAGTTTATCGGACGCTGGTCGATGGTCGACGTGTTCGTCGATACTTTTACCGCGGCCCTGATCCAGCTCCAACCGCTGATGTCGGTGGAACCTGGACCGGGACTCTTCTTCTTCGCCGCGGTAGTAGTGCTGACGATGCTTGCGGTTGAGTCTTTCGACCCGCGTCTTGTCTGGGACGCCCTAAGCTCCCAAGAGGTTGTAAATGGTTGAACAGCAGACGCCGCCCCCGCCCGTTCCCCAGTCGCGGGCGGTCGCCAAAAAGCACACGAGGATCTCGCCGGTGTGGGTCATCCCAATCGTGGCGGGGCTGGTCGGCGTCTGGGTCGCCGTGACCAGGATTCGCAGCGAAGGCCCGACGATCACCATCACCATGCGGTCAGCCGAGGGTCTCGAAGCCGGCAAAACCAAGATTCACTACAAAGGCGTCGACGTCGGCACCATAACGAAGATCGTTCTGTCCGACGATCACCAATACATCATAGCGACTGCGCAAATGGCGCCCAAGACTGAAGAATTCCTGGTTGACGACACCCAGTTTTGGGTCGTGAAACCGCGGATCTCGGGCGCCACCGTGAGCGGTTTGGGAACCCTCATTTCCGGGGCGTATCTCGGGATGGAAATTGGCAATTCGAAGGAAAGCAAGTCCGATTTTGTGGCGCTCGAGGTGCCGCCCATTGTAAGCGGCGATTCGCCTGGGCGTTTCTTTGCGCTAAAGACCACGGACCTGGGTTCGCTCGACATCGGCACGCCGATATTCTTCCGGCGGCTGCAGGTCGGCGAGGTCGCCTCGTACACCCTCGACAGCGACGGCCAGTTCTTCACCCTCAAGATATTCGTACATGCGCCCTACGATCAGTACGTAAGCTCGAACACCCGCTTCTGGCAGGCGAGCGGCATCGATTTACAGCTCTCCGCAAGCGGGCTGAGCGTGCAGACGCAGTCGCTGTTGTCCATTCTGATCGGAGGCATCGCGTTCGAGACACCGTCCAGCGTTCTCGCCATGCCCGTATCGGAGGCAGCCACTACCTTCACGTTGTACGCCAATCGGGCCCAAGCCTTCGAACCACCCCCGCGCAATCCGCAGACCTATGAACTTATCTTCAATCAATCGGTCCGGGGGCTCACGCGGGGAGCTCCGGTGGAGTTCCGTGGCATCAAGATCGGCCAGGTCATGGACATCTCCGCGGAAATCGACGGCAAAACGCTCCAGTTTTCGGCTCCGGTGACAATCCAGTTGGACCCCCAAAGACTTGGCGTAAAGTGGTTCGACGTGAACGCGGGCGCTGGAGTGGATATGGAGCCGCTGCGAAGGAAAGTAATCGACAGCCTGGTTGCCCATGGCGTCCGGGCGCAACTTCGGACAGGGAGCCTGCTGACTGGAGCCGTGTACGTGGCGTTCGACTTTTTCCCCGGCTCACCGCCGGTAAGTATTGATTGGTCGCAGCATCCAGTACAGTTGCCCACCATTCCGGGAGAACTGGAGGCACTTGAGGCAAGCGCCACCAGCATCATCAATAAAGTCAACCAGATGCCCTTAAAGGCGATCGGCGATGATTTGCGCAAGGACTTGGCCGACCTCGATGTGACGCTAGGCAGCGCGCGCGGCGCACTGGGCAGCGCCCAAGGTGCCATGGTCAGCGCGCAGGGCGCTATGGTCAGCGCGCGCGGCACAATTGACAATGCCAACCGCTTCGTGGAGCCGAACTCGGCGCAGAGCCAGGAACTCGACAGCGCGCTGCAGGAGGTCAGCAATGCGGCCCGCTCGATACGGGTACTGGCGGATTATCTGGAGCGTCATCCCGAGGCGCTCGTTCGGGGCAAGACCGGGGAGGCGAAATGATGGCGGCCCGCAATACCTATCTTAGGATCTCGATCGCGTTGATGGCGGCGGCGATGGCGGCTGGATGCAGCACCGCGCCCTCGCGCTTCTACACCCTCGACTCCACGGCGACCGCCGACAGTGCGCCGCCAGCTACACGGATCGCCGTCATGGTCGGACCGGTCACGGTTCCCGACATGGTTGACCGTCCGGAGTTCGTGGTCCAGGTCGCGCCCAATCGTGTCGATTTCGATGAATTCAACCGTTGGGCGGCCCCGCTCGACGACGGTATCGCACGTGCCGTTGCCGGCGACCTCGCGGTGCAGCTTGGGACGCAGAACGTGTCAACCGGGCCGTTTGCGAACTTCAACCCGAACTATCGGGTCACTATCGATGTCCAGCGCTTTGAGTCGGTCGCCGGTCAGAACGCATTGCTCGACGCAGCCTGGACGGTGCACAAGACAGCCGGCGGTCAAACCCGCTCGGGACGCACGCTCGTGACCGAGCCAGTGCAGGGCGACGGCTTCGACGCGCTGGCCGCCGCGCACAGCCGCGCGCTGGCGAAGCTAAGCAGCGATATCGCCGCCGCGATCCGGGCCGAGGCCGGCCAGAAGACCTAGCAGCGGCGCCGCGCCGGCGATCTCAAAAAGATGGTCAAAGACGAACCAACGCCCGTGGGACAACTAATCGGCGCCATCCACGACTACATCTTCCCACGCAGACATGGCGCGCTGCTGGTGGCGATCGTGATCGCATTCGCGGTTCGGCCGCTGATCGGCAACTTCGGGATCGCCCCCATCGCCTTCAGTATCGCGCTCGTAGCTCTGATGCTGATGGCGCTTTACATCATCCAGGTCGACGAGTTGGTGGGTGACCGGGAACGGCTGGTCGCCCAGAAGAAGAGACGGAGTATGATTGGATGGCTGCTCGCCATACCGGCGATCGGGGAGCGGTTGGCAATCGCTGTTGCGCCACGTTCACCCGTCATCGTGACCGGGTTAATTTTCTGGCTGTTGTTTTTTGCCTATGTCACCTGGAGTGAATTTCGCGCGGTCTTGAGGCAGAAAGAGGTCACTAGCGAAACCATCTGCATGTCGATTTCAGTTTACCTGCTTATGGGACTGACGTGGGGAGTTTTTTACATCCTGCTTTATCATCTGCAGGCGCATGCCTTCAGCTTTGGTGGATCCGAGGTGCCTTCCGAGCGTGAAATTTTCCCGACGCTCGTGTACTTCAGCCTGACTACGCTGTCGACAATCGGGTTTGGCGACATAACTCCAATAACCCTCCAATCCCGCTACGCCGCCGTTGCCGAAGGCATTACGGGACAATTCTATCTGGCGATTTTAGTCGCGCGGCTGGTGGGCATATACATGAGCCGAACCACAAATCCTGACACGTGACATGCGCGGCAGTTCAGTCCTATGCTAACCAGCTCCAGACCTAATTAACCACGCCCCGAGGGACGGGGACGCCTGGAAGATTGACCCTTACGCGGCCCAATTCGGTAAAGGTGGTAATGAACAGGGTGCGCCAATCGTCGCCGCCGAAGCAGAGGTTGGTAGCATGACGATTGCCGCCAATAACTATCGTGCCCAGATGCTCGCCCTTGGGACTGATAATCCATATTCCACCGGGCCCGGTGCAATATACGTTGCCTTCGAGATCGACTTTCATGCCGTCGGGGGCGCCCGGGCGATCGCCGATCAATTCGCAGAATACGCGTTCGGATGACATATCCAGGAACCCCGAATCATAGAGCGGATCGAGCCGAAAGGCGCGAATATGCCTTTTGAATGTATCGTTGACGTAAAGGGTTTTTTCGTCAGGAGAGAAGGCCAGGCCGTTGGGAAATCCAAAATCCCTCACCAGCAGATTAATCTGGCCGAGGTCCGGCGAAACTCTGTAGACGCCGGCGATATCAATTTCAGGATCCTTGAGCCACATTGAAACCGGGTCGGTGAAATAGACCGCGCCGTTGGACTTGACCACGATGTCGTTGGGCCGGTTGAGCCTCAGGCCGCGATAGTTATTCGCCACCACCGTGATGCTGCCGTCGAGTTCCTCGCGCGTGACCCGCCGCGTATCGTGCTCGCAGGCGACCAGCCGGCCCTGGCGGTCGCGAGTCAGGCCGTTGGCGTTATTGGTCGGCTCGCGATAGAGGCTGACCCCAGCTTTGGGATCCCACTTGTAGCGTTTGTTGTTGGCATTATCGCTAAACAGCAGAAAGCCGCCGTCGTTCCACCATCCACCGGCTTTCCACCACACCGGCCCTTCGGCCACGCCTTTGACACCTCCGGTTTCGGTAAAGCCGCCGAAGCCGTCGGCCAGCCATTCCACTTCCTGATTCAACGCGATTATACGGTCGAGGCCCGAAGCTATCAGCTCTATAGGCATAATACTGGCTGTTTAGCACACCAGCCGATTGAGACCAACGGTGGGTTATCGGCTACTATTGAGGCAGGCAATGGAACTGAAAGAACATAGCGGCGCATTTGGTGATTCTGTCCAGGTCATAATCATCATGGGTGTCGAAGGATCGGGTAAGACGACTATCGGACTGATGCTGGCCCGCGGGCTCGGATGCGAATTTCACGACGCCGACGACTTTCATTCGACCCAGGCCAAGAGCAAGATGGCTGCCGGCCTCGCGCTGACCGATGATGACCGGCGCCCCTGGCTGGACGCCCTGCGTGGAGTTGTCGTGGAGTATCTGCACGACGGCGTCCGCATGGTGCTGGCCTGTTCCGCGCTCAAAGTATCCTATCGCGAGATGCTGATGGTTGATCCGGCCAGGGTGGTCTTCGTTTACCTGCGCGGCGACATGGAGCTAATCCGCAAGCGACTGCAGCAGCGCTCCGGTCATTATGCGGGCGTCTCGCTCCTCGCCAGCCAATTCGAAACCCTGGAGGAGCCGCGTGAAGCGGTAATCGTCGATATCGCGGATGCTCCCGATCGTATCGTGGCGTCGATCCGCGCGGTCTTGGGGCTGTAGGATTGTGCGGGAGATGACTTCTTTAAGGCCCATCTGATATAGCACTTGACGAAGGGTTTAGCGGTCCGAGCGAGGAGATTTTTGGCGATGGCTGCAACGATGCAAGGGAAGATCGCATTGATTACCGGAGGCGGGTCGGGAATCGGCCGCGCGGCGTCGGTGGCTTTCGCCCGTGCGGGAGCTAAGGCAGTGATTGGTGACGTGGTCGCGGAGGGCGGTAATCGGACCGTCGAGTTGATTAAGGACACCGGTGGCGAGGCGATCTTCGTTCATACCGACGTGACCGTCGGCCGTGAGGTCGAGCGCCTGGTCAAGGCGGCGGTCGACACCTACGGCGGGCTCGATTGTGCCTACAACAACGCCGGTATCGAAGGCGCCCAGGCCGGTATCGTAGACTGTACGGAAGAGGAATGGCAGCGCGTAATCGCGGTCGATTTGACCGGCGTGTGGCTTTGCCTGAAGCACGAGATTCCCGCGATGATCAAGCGCGGCGGTGGCAGTATCGTCAACACCTCGTCGGTGATGGGCCTGGTCGGAGCCCCGAGCATCCCGGCCTATATCGCCAGCAAGCATGGAGTGGCCGGTCTGACCAAGGCGGCGGCACTGGAATTCGCCAAGTCCGGGATTAGGGTCAACGCGGTGTGTCCGGGCGCAATCCGAACGCCGATGATCGAACGTATATTGGCTGCGGGAACGACAGAGGCATCACTCGCGGCGCCACAGGCGATACCACGCCTGGGGCGGCCCGAGGAGATCGCCGCCGCGGTAGTATGGCTATGTTCAGATGCGGCTTCGTTCGTGACCGGAGTTACCATGCCGGTCGACGGTGGCTGGACGGCGCAGTGAAGCGGTTTGAAGGCTTGCATTCGACGGCCCACTTTGCTGTTTAATGAAACCTCGCAACGCGATTGCGCATCAGTATGACGAACACTCAACTGGAGGCAAGGAACGACGATGAATGCAAAGTCTTTCGTGGTAGCGGGCGCCGCGGCGCTTCTAATCATCAGCGGCGCGGTGGTTGCGCGTGCGGATGACAGCGCGGGCGCGAAGGTGCAATGCATGGGTGTCAACGCCTGCAAAGGCCAAGGCGCTTGCGCTACCGCCAAGAATGACTGCAAGGGCAAGAACGGCTGCAAAGGCCAAGGCATGGTGAAAATGAGCAGCGCCAAGGACTGCACCGACAAAGGCGGCACCGTGATGGCTCCGAAGAAGGATTAACTGACGCGATTGACGGGAGCCTCGGCTCCATCGGGGCTCCTCCACCACTCCTCGTGGACAATTTTCCCTACATCGGTCATGGCGTCGGTCTAAGGCCGCCGCATTATGGACGGATTCTGGACCGCAGCGCGACCGCCGACTGGTTTGAAGTAATCAGCGAAAACTTCATGATCCGCGGCGGCCGGCCGCTGATAGTCCTGGAAAAGGCGCGCGAGCAATCCCCGATTGTGCTGCATGGAGTGTCGCTCAACCTGGGCGGCACCGATCCGTTGCGCGCCAGCTATTTTGCGGAACTTGCCGGCCTCATCAAGCGTTTTGAGCCGGCCTGGGTGTCAGATCATCTTTGCTGGGGTTCGATCGGGGGCCATTACGCGCACGACCTGCTGCCGCTGCCCTACACCGAGGAGGCGCTGGAGCTTACCGCGGTACGCATCCGCCAGGTGCAGGAACGGCTGGGCCGGCAAATCCTGATCGAGAACGTATCCAGCTATCTGACCTATCGGCACTCGGCGATGAGAGAATGGGATTTTCTGGCTGGAGTTGCCGAGCGGGCCGACTGCGGAATCCTGCTCGACGTCAACAACATCTACGTCAGTGCGATGAATCACGGGTTTTCGGCCGCCGAATACATCGCCGCAATTCCACCTGAGCGGGTCGGTCAGATCCATCTTGCCGGTCACAGCGACGCCGGAACTCATCTGGTCGATACTCACGACCATCCTGTTCCCGAACCAGTGTGGGCGCTGTTGCATCAGGCGCTGCAGCGCTGCGGACAGGTTTCCACGCTGATCGAATGGGACGACCGCATCCCCGAATTCGAGGAACTGGTGGCACAAGCCGAGCGCGCCCGGAGCATTGCCAGCCAGACCGCGACCGCGTCGGCCGCTGGGGATTCTCCCCGCCTGGCCGCGCCTCGTAATTCTGAAACGGCACAAAACCACCGTATCGTTTGATGCTAAGGGGCGCGCCCTCTGACCCCCTATCCCGTTAAGGCTATGGGAAAGGGTTAGGGAGAGGTTGTCTGGTTCTTCTGTGCCAAGTTTAGTCGTTGCGATTGGCGAGGCGGCGGCCCTTAGCGGCCGCCTCGCTGTGGGTCATTCCAACGTAAAGCTTCCGCCCGGATCGCTGCCCGAGCTGGTGTACGGCACAAATGGTGGATTAAGCGCCTGCACGTAGGACGCTCCCGGGTTCGCTCCTGCCGGCACCGTGAAGGTGAACTGCGTCGAGTTTATTAGCGTAAGCGGAATTTTGGGCTTGTCAGAGGAATTCAGGCCGCCGAGGTTCTTCACCGTATCGTCGGTTTGGGTATTGAAGAAGTTGATTACCGTCGCCGTCGAGAAGCCAGACCCGTCGACCGTGATCGTATCTCCGCTCTGGCTGACCGATAGGACGTGGATCAGCGCTCCGATCGGCACTGACACCGCGTTGCTCTTCATGTGATAGGCGATGCCCGTACCGTGGTTGCTGACCACAAAGTCGCCGGGACCGGTGGGTAATGTCGCGGCAGTGGGAATCGGAAATGTCAGCAGCGTGGAGGTAAGTCCCGCGTTACCCGGGTTGAGGAAAACGGTTGGGATCTTGCCACCCGGCAGCAATGGGCAGGCGCAGAACAGATCGACAGCGACACCATTGGTGGTGTCAAAGCCCGTGCCGCCCAGCTTCACATTGGTGCCTTGCACAACCACGATTTGGACATTGTTGGTGGCGAAGCTCGGGTCGCTGCTGGTGGCGGCCAGACCCATCCCGTTTATCTTCTGGATAGTCGGGATGCCGGCCGCAGGGTCGCCTTGCAATAGGGCGAAGGCCGCGTTGGACGTCTTGAAACCAGTGTCAGTGTTGACCACCGTTACCGATGCAAATCCGTTTCCAAGTGGAATGGTGTCATCCAGGTGGACGGTCAACGCGGTGGCGCCGTGAGGAGAGAGGGGTGTCAATGTCGTTTTGAATTGCGGACCGCCAGTCGCGACAAAGAAATTCACCACCGAGCCGTTGGTGAAGCCAGTGCCGGTGATAGTGAAGTTATCGCCGACCAGCACAATGGCAGGGATACTGGAAATATGCGGAGTGCCCGGGATGATGGTAGCGGTCGCGGTGGGCGTCGGCCTGGTTGTCGTCGTCGCAGTGGGCTTCGCCGTCGGTGTGGGAGTCGGAGTTGAGGGTGGCGTTGCCGTTATGCTGGGGCTCGGGAACGGGGTTGGGCAGACGGTACTGGCCGGATCGATCTCAGTGACGAAGGCGTTGGTGGTGCCAGCCGTGAATGCGTTGTTGCCGAACTGGAAAGCGCTCTTGGTGACCGGGAAGTCGCCGGAGAAGGTGACGCCCGCCACGTATACGTTGTCGCTTGAATCACGCGCAATCGCGCTGCCGACGTCGATCATGCTACCGCCCAGGTAGGTCGAAAATTCAAGTTGCTTGGTAGCCGGCGTGAGATTGGGGTCAAGAATACTGACAAAAGCGTCGGCCTGGTCGTCGGGCCCGATCGCGGACATCCGCTCGCAGGTGTTGATAACGGGGAAGTTGGTGGTGGTGGCGCCGCCAGTTAGAAAGATCTTGCCGGTGGTGCTGTCAACCGCAACGTCGGTGGCGGCATCGCCGGGGCGCAGCGGCGTCCCAAGCAAGTCCGAGGTTCCCCCGATGTATGTG
This sequence comes from uncultured Pseudomonadota bacterium, assembly GCA_963824565.1. Taxonomy (GTDB): domain Bacteria; phylum Desulfobacterota; class Binatia; order Binatales; family Binataceae; genus JAJPJA01. Next base: position 502,681 of record CAWGQB010000028.1, read on the forward strand.
GAATAGACCAGTTGCTTTGCAGGAGCTTGGCTGGGATCAAGCTCGGTCACAAAGCCGTTTGCGCCGGAGCCCGCGGAATTGTTAGTGGGCTGGTAAGCCACCTTGCTTCCGTTGATGGGGAAGTTGGAAGACGTGGCAACGCCGGCAACGTAGATATCGTTGCTGGAGTCGAGCGCGATCCCGGCGCCGATGTCGCCGAAGGTTTCCAAACCAAAAAAGATCGAAAGACCATTGCCGCCAAGATAGGTTGAATACACCAGCGATGACGTGCCGATCAGGGAAGGATCAATAGTGGAAACCACCGCGTTTTGAACCCCCAGCGCAAAGCCGTTGTTGCTGGATTGATAAGCTTTTACGGTCGGATAGTTCGATGAAAAGCTCGCGCCGGTGACGTACAGCCTGCCACTCGTATCGACTGCGATGCGCGCCAGCGATTCACCTCCGTTAGGCGTTCCGGTGCCGCCCAGAAAGCTGGAGTACATCAGCGAACCGCCGCCCCCATTCACCACGGTTACGTAGCCAGCGCTGTTCCCATTCGTGTCGGGATTTGTCGGCTGATAGGCGTTGAGGATTGGAAAATCGGCCTTGCCTCCGCTGGTGGCCGGCGAGGTCGTATTTCCCACAACATAGGCTGCGCAATTGGAGGTGCATGTCGGCTTGATCGCCACCGCGCTGGCCGGGGCTCCAGAGCTGCCGTGAATAAAGCACGAATAGATCAAGCCATTGCCGGTATGGGTGAGTTCGGCCACAAAGCCGTTGTTGACATCGACCTCAGCGGCATTGTTTCCGATACCAAACGAGCCACAGCTGGAATTTGGAAAGTTCTTCGAATACGTCAGGCCGCTGATATAGGCGTCGCCGCTGGTGTCAACCGCAATTCCGGTACCCTGATCACCGTCGTGACCCGGGGTGCAAGGTGCGGTGCTGCAACCTTTACCTCCCAGGTAGGTGGAATAAACCAGCGAACTGGCGCCGCTTAAAGTGGTGTTGAATTTGGCTACGAACCCATTGGGCGTGGTATTCGGAGTTGCCTGATTGACCGTCTGGAAGGCTCCAGGCGTGGATGGGAAGTTCGAAGAATAGGCGAGCCCCGTGACATACACCGTGTTACCAGGTCCCAGTGTTAGGCCAATTGCCGCATCGGAAAACTGAAAATCGGTAATTTGTGAGGGTATTGAAGGGAAGCCCTGGATCGGGCCGCTGCGGTCGCCGTTGCCGCCCAGATAAGTCGAGTAAACGATCTCGGGGTCGATCACCATCGGGAGATGGGAATCGTGCTCCGCGAGCGCCAGCGCCACGGTGCGCTCGCCTGCGGCCGCCGTCACCAGGTAATGGGCATCGACTAAGCGGCGCTCACCGCCAGCCGTATCCTGGTAAACGCGCGGCTTGCGCATCGTCAGGTCGCCGGCCGCGGTGCTGATCACCAAGTCGCCCGCGGGATCCAGACGGGTCTGGTCCGCGCCCCGCAGTTCAATCCGGATCGCACCGGTATCGGCCCCCGGTGCCGCAATCAGATCGTATTCGAGCGCCCGCGGTGTGCCGTAATAAACCAGATCGATGCCGGGATAGACCGAGCGGTATTTGACCCGCGCATAAGTCGGGATATCGGTGTGCCATTTGGCGGAATCGTTGCCGATAAAGTAGTTGACCCGCCCTGGCAGGGGATCGATTCCTTCCACCTTCGCGTCCGCACGCGCCCCGGTCAGGTTCATCCATACCGACGCGGTGGTAACTTTAACATCGTCGCCGCGCTGCTTCGCATGATTTTGTGCAGACTGTGCCGGCTGGGAGGCCCCAGTTATTTTACGCAGCGCAAGCACCGTCCCTTGTCCGGTCAGGAACACCGTGTAGTTGGGGCCATGCGACAGGTAGCGCACTCTGGGATCCGTTTGGCCGAGGTTTTGTTCGAAATATGCCGGCAGCGTTTTATAGTCCTGCGGGGCGGGAATCGCGGAAGCAGCCTGGACATTGGTATTGACAGCAGTCCGGTGGGCTCGTAGCGCGTAAATTGCGGCGCCCGCGGTAACCGCGGTGACTACGAGCACCGCGGCGGCTATCGACCCTAATCGTGCGTTGACAAAATTTGAGCGTATTGAGCGCATAAATTCCCTCGCCCTTCAGACTAACCATCGGCTTACGGTATTCGGGCCTGTTTCCGAGAGCCCCAAGCTAAAATCTCACTGCATCATCCGGATAACATTCTTTTAGACATGGGTGCAATAATAAAGGTTCGTATCCCAAAACTTCTCCAATTACAGAGCAGCTAAGCGCCACCATTGCGGCATCCCATCAAGCGTTTCTCCGGCGCGTGAGGTATGCTAATGAATGCCAAACAGGTGTTCAAAGGGGATTGGGATGCCCGCTGGCGGGCACAAGTTCCTGGCAGGGTGGCTTCAAGGGAGACTGATTCGATGCATGACCTGGTAATTCGCAATGCAACTATCGTGGACGGGACCGGAGCGCAGGCGCGCGGCGGCGATATCGCCATTGACGGCGGCATGATCTCCGGTGTGAGCGGCAAGGCGGGCCCCGGTCGGCGCGAGATCGACGCTAATGGCTTGCTGGCGGCTCCCGGTTGGGTCGACATCCATACCCATTACGACGGCCAGGTGGCCTGGGATCCGTATGTAACCCCGTCGAGCTGGAACGGCGTCACCACGGTGGTGATGGGCAACTGCGGAGTCGGTTTTGCTCCCGTGCGGCGTGGCAAAGAGGATTACCTGATAAGCCTGATGGACGCGGTCGAGGACATCCCCAGCGAAACCCTCGCCGCCGGAATCAAATTCGAATGGGAAACCTTCGGCGAGTACCTCGACGCGCTGTCGCGGATGAAGCGGGCTATCGATATCGGCGCGCATGTTCCCCATTGCGCGGTGAGGCCTTACGTGATGGGCGAGCGCGCCGCCGACAACACCGACGCCACTGCTGACGACATCGCGCAAATGGCGGCGGTGGTGCGCGAGGCGCTCAAGGCCGGCGCGTTGGGCTTCAGCACCTCACGCACCTTTCTCCATCGCACCAAGGAAAAGGGTTATGTGCCCGGAACGTTCGCCTCGGTGCCGGAGATCGAAACCCTCGCGCGCACGCTTGGCGAGGTGGGCCACGGAGTTTTTGAAATAATCAGCGATCTGAAAGGCGATGACGCCGACCTCGGATGGGTCGTCCGGGTGGCGAAGGCTACCGGCCGGCCGGTGTCTCTGGCCGCCATCATCACTGGACGATCAGGGATGCGCAACCGCCAGCTTTGGGAATTCGTCAATCAAAGTAACGAGCACGGAGCGCATATCGTGACGCAGGTCGCGGCCCGGCCGACAGCGGTTCTGATGAGCCTGGAAAGCTCGTTGCATCCCTTCTCCACCCATCGCAGCTACCGGCCGCTGGCCAAACTCAGCCCGCTGGAACGGGTGGCTCGGATGCGCGATCCCAAGGTCCGCGCCGAAATCCTGGCCGACAGCCCGGCGGTCAGGGAGAAGGACACGCTGGGGCTGGTTACCAACTTTGACAACTTTTTCCCGATGGGTGACCCGCCCGACTACGAACCGGTTGCCGAGCTGAGTATCGGTGCGCGCGCCCGCCGCATGGGCGTTACGCCGCAGGAACTGACCTATGACACGCTTTTGGAGCGCGAGGGGCGCGAGGTCCTGTACGTTCCACGCAGCTATAGCGGCTACAATCTGGATCCGTATCGCGAGATGTTGACCAAGGCTAATAGCATCCTGAGTCTGAGCGACGGCGGGGCGCATTGCGGCGCCATCTGCGACGCCAATATGCCCACCTACATTTTGTCGCATTGGACGCGCGACCGCAGCCGCGGCGAGAAGCTGCCGTTGGAATTCGCGGTCAAGCTGCAGACCAGCGAGACCGCGCGCCTTTACGGCCTCAATGACCGCGGCGTGCTGGCCGAGGGCAAAAGGGCGGATATCAATCTTATCGACTTTGCCAACCTGCGCGCGCACGCCCCCGAGATGGTTTACGATCTGCCCGCCGGAGGCAGACGCTTCATCTCGCGCGCCGAGGGCTACAAGCACACGATCGTCAGCGGCGAGGTGGTGTTCCAGGACGGCGAGCCAACCGGCGCGATGCCCGGCAAGGTCGTGCGCGGCGGCAAGCAATAAGCATCGCGAATCCTCGATTTTGATGGCTGGCTCCGAACTGGATACGTGGGACAGGCGCTCGCTTTCAGGCTGTTATCTTCATTTTGTCGATTTCGTCCAACGCGCGTCTTCCGTTATGAGCAAGGCTTGCTAAACTGCGACTACGCGGCACGGAACTGCTACTTCCTGACCGCGATCTTTCCCAGGGGCCAGGACGAATGCGTTTGATAGCTGGCGGCGAGGGTCGCCTGTTAGCGCCAAACAAGACGGGCTACCAATCGCCGCAGGGAGTTACCCGCCGCCGTTTCGTCCAGGGTGCGATCGGCGGCGCGGCATTGACCGGCCTATGTTTGTGGCGATGGCCGGCGGTCGCGATCGGCAGCGCCGGCGGGATGCCGGTGCTCAGGGGCGACAACTTCAAGCTTACCGTCGAGGACGTGCCGGTGAATTTCACCGGCAATTCGGCCATCGCAACCGCCGTCAACGGTTCGGTGCCGGCGCCGCTGCTGCGCTGGCGCGAGGGCGATACGGTTACTATCGCCGTGACCAATCGGCTGGCCGAAACCAGTTCGATCCATTGGCACGGGCTCCGCGTCCCGGCCGAGATGGACGGTGTGCCGGGACTCAGTTTTGCGGGAATCGCCCCGGGCGAGACCTTTGTTTACCGGATTCCGGTGAGACAGCGCGGCACCTACTGGTACCACAGCCACAGCCGGTTCCAGGAGCAGACCGGATTATATGGTCCGCTCATCATCGATCCTAAGGGCCCAGACCCGATTGCCTATGACCGCGAGTACGTGGTGATGCTTTCCGATTGGACCGACGGGAATCCGGAAGTCATCTTCAGCAACTTCAAAGGCGACAGCAGCTACTACAACTACCATCAGCGGACCGCCCGCACCTTCATCCGCGACACGCACAAGAACGGCCTCGACGCGACTGTCGCAGATCGGCTGGCGTGGGGAAAGATGAACATGTCGCCCGCCGATATCCTCGATATCAGCGGCGCCGCTTACACGTATCTGATCAATGGGCATCCGCCGGGCGCCAACTGGACCGCGTTGTTCCGCCCGGGCGAACGGGTCCGCTTGCGCTTCATCAACGGCTCGTCGATGAGCATCTTCGACGTGCGCATCCCGAACCTGCCGATGACCGTGGTGCAGGCCGACGGCAACGATGTCGAACCGGTCACGGTCGATGAATTCAGAATTTCAGTCGCCGAGACCTACGACGTGATCGTACAACCGGCGGCGCCCGCCTATACGATTTTCGCCCAGGTCGAGGATCGCACCGGTTATGCGCGCGCGACGCTGGCGCAACGCGAGGGACTGAGCGCGCCGGTGCCGCCGATGGATCCGCGTCCGCTGCGCACCATGGTCGATATGGGGATGGGGATGGCGATGGGGTCCTCGGGTATGAAAATGGAAGGGACCTCCGAGATGCAGCCGATGCCTGGGATGCAAATGCCCGGGATGCAAACGGGGGCGGGAGACCATCCAGGGATGAGCGCGTCAGCTCCAGCGCCGCCGATGATACCGCCACCCAAGCAACTGCATCGCGGTCCCCAGGTCGACAACGTCGCGCCGGATCCCACGCAACGGCTTGGTTCCCCTGGTGTCGGGCTCGACAACAACGGCCGGCGAGTGCTGACCTACGCGGACTTGCGCGCGCGTTACCGCGGCCTGGACCCGCGGCCCGCCGACCGTGAGATCGAATTGCATCTGACCGGCAACATGGAGCGCTTCATCTGGGGCTTCGACGCTAAGAAATTCTCAGCCGCCGAACCGATCCGGCTAAAGCTCGGAGAGCGCGTGCGGATCATTCTGATCAACGACACCATGATGGAGCATCCGATTCATCTACACGGCTTGTGGAGCGAGTTGGAAAATGGCAACGGCGAATTTCGTCCCTACAAGCACACTATCAACGTCAAAGGCGGCGAGCGCCTGAGCTATCTCGTCAGCGCCGACGTGCCGGGCCATTGGGCCTATCATTGTCATCTGCTCTACCACATGGAAGCGGGCATGTTCCGCACGGTAATCGTGTCGTGAGGCGTTTGCTTCCCTCTCTCGCTGTGTTGATTTTGTGTCTGTCAGTTGCGCCGACGCGCGCACCGGCGCAGCAGACTCCCGCCACCGGCTTTGCGGCAAGCACTCCGGTTTACGGGCAGCCGGGCTCCACTCTCGCGGTGCCGCCGTCAACTCCACCGCAAACGGAACTGAGTCCCGCAGCCGCGCCCTTTGGCCCTCCGATAGATGACAACATGATTTTCGGGCACGTGCTGTTTGATCAACTCGAGGGCCGCACCAACGGCCTGGACAACGAGTTCCGATGGGACGGGGAGGGCTGGGTCGGCACCGACATGAACCGCCTGTGGTTCAAGTCCGAGGGTTTCATAGAGCAGGGCGCCATGACCGACGGCGATCAGGAGGCGCTTTACGATCGTCCGATTACCACGTTCTTCGACGCACAGGCGGGACTGCGTTACGATCTTGATACCAATCCGGGGCGCCTTTGGGGCGCGATTGGATTAGAAGGACTGGCGCCATATTTCTTTCAATTCGCGCCGACCTTCTACTTCAGTGACAGAGGATACTTCGCGGGACGCATCGATGCATCCTATGATTTGTTGATCACCAACCGGCTGATTTTGCAGCCCCAGGTCGAGATCAACGCCTACAGCAAGCGCCAGCCCAACCGCGGGGTCGGTTCAGGCCTGGCGGAGATCGACACAGGACTGCGGTTGCGCTACGAAATCACCCGCAAGTTCGCGCCCTACATCGGATTTGCCTACACCGGAAGCTATGGGCAGACGGCATCCTTCACGCGTGAGGAAGGCGGCAACACCAATGACCCGCGCGTCGTCTTCGGCGCACGCATTTGGTACTGAGTCGACCCTCTATTCGATTACCATCGGCAGCTCGCCGACGCAGCGGATGAAGTAGGATGCGCGATGGCTGACCGGTGCGTTGGGATTGGCCAGGCGTAGCCTGGGCAGGCGCTCCAGCATCGCGGATAGTGCGACAGTTCCTTCCAGCCGGGCCAGACCGGCGCCGAGGCAGAAATGTATTCCTTCGCCCAATGACAGATGATCGTTGGGGTCGCGCCTGATGTCGAAGGCTTCGGGACGGTCGAACTTGGCCGGGTCGCGATTGGCCGCGGCCAGCAGCACGAACACCGAGATGCCTTGCGGTATCCGTGTGCCGCTTAATTCGGTGTCCATCCGGGCATGGCGGACGGTGGCCTGCAGGGGCGGATCGTAACGCAACATCTCCTCGATAGTGGTGGGAATCAGACTGCGGTTGGAGCGCAGCAGTTCGAGCTGATCGAGGTTTCTTCCCAGCGCCAGCCATCCATTCCCCAGCATCGTGGCGGTGGTTTCGTTCCCCGCCATCAGGAGCAGAATCACGAATGACAGCACCTCGTCAGAGGTCAGCGCATCGCCTTGCTCGGCGCTGATCAGCAGGCTGCATAGATCGTCGGTGGGATGGCGGCGATGGCGTTCGATCTGTTCGCTGAAGTAAGCGCGCATAGCATCGCGCGCCTGGATAATTTTGTGCGGAAAGGGGGCGCCCGGCGGAACGAAATCGGTTTCCTGAATTGTATCCGACCAGAGCTTGAACGCCTCGTAGTCCGAGGCGGGGACGCCGAGCATCTCGGCGATTACCATCGTGGGCAGCGGGTTGGCGAACTCGGTCATGAGGTCGAACTGGGCGCCGCCGCGAGCCTTGATCTGGATGCGGTCCAGCAAGCCGTCGGCCATCGTGCGGATCCTGGCCTCCATTTCACGCACGCGGCGGGGGCTGAACGGGCGGCCCATCAGGCGGCGCAAGCGTGTATGCAAGGGAGGATCGGTGAAGACCAATGGCGGTGCTCCGAACACTCCGAGTCCGGCGCCAGACTTGCGGCTGGAGGGGCGGGCGGCACCGAAGCGGGTGTCGTCGCGCAGCACGGTTATCGCGTCGGCGTATCGCGCCACCATCGCAATCGGGGCTCCCGGCGGCGTCGTGGCGCGCACCGAGCGCGGCAGCTTGTCGGACTCCATCAGGCGCGGCGATTGGTCATAAAGCGGCTTGAAGCGGGAGTAGGGGTCCTCGATGAAGGCGGGATCCCATGGATCGTAGACAATTGGCTGCTCAGTCATCGGTTCGCGCCCCCATCCTTCGATTTTGCGGCCGGCCGCTTATGGGCGGCACTGTAGCAATCGTGCTGTGCGGCGACGAGAGTTGCGAATCACCCCGTGCCCCGTGGAAGACTGCCCCAAGAAGTTGATGCCGTTGCAGTGAGGCAGCGAGTCGGTAATGCAGGCGCTCCTGCACCCTCTCCCGGAGCGCGACTTTGCTGCCGCAATTTGCGTTCCGACCTCTCCCAGTTAGTGACTGCGGACCGGTCCGAAGTCACGGGCGAGGCGGTTTAATCGTTCATCGTCAGTATTTGGTTGCGAGAGAACACGAAATTACGGGATATACAAACTTCATAAGGCGTGTGCGAGGCTCAAAGGTTTCAGCCTTGACCCTCTACACTTCAACTGCCGTGCGCGGCCAGATCCGATTCACAGAGCCAACGGCGAGCGGCAATTCTCGCCGTCGCGCGTCGCGACCGCCGTCGCGCGTCGCGACTAGGCGTGGGACCCGAGTAGCTGGTTGAAGTTGGTGGTATAAAACCGCTCGCGCTGGTCTTCCGGGGTGTTGTAGTCGTCGAGCGCCTTCTTGAAGCGCTTGAGCGGGTCGCGGCCGCCCTCGGGATGGGGAAAGTCGGTCGAGAACAGGAACAGGTCGGCGCCCGCCTGCTCGACCATCCAGCCCACCGGTTCGGGCGGGAACGGAGTAAATTTTAGCTGGCGATGCACATATTCGGACGGTTTCAGCGGCAGGTTCAGATAGGGCTCGAAGCGCACGAAAGCCGCTTGGGCGATATCGAGTTTCTTCAGCCACGGCACCACCCACATCGCGCCCTGCTCGACTACGGCACCACGCAGCTTGGGGAACTTCTCCAAGACTCCGTCCAGCACCATCGCGGACATGAACGCTTCGGCGCCGTAATGGCACACCATATAGTCCTTGGAGCGGATTTCGTCGGTGCCGCCCAAGGGGCCGGCCTCGATCGTTTTGCCGTTTTTCAGGAAGCCCTCGCGCAGGAATAGAGGGCCGCCGCCCAAGTGCAGCACGAACGGGATATCGAGTTCCTGCATCCTGGCCCATACCGGATCCATGTCGGGATGGGTGGGTGACATCGTCGGCGGCGGCACCGCGGGTACCCAGAAAGTGGCGATGCCCTCGCGCACTCCTTGCTCGATTTCGCGCACCGCCAATTCGGGAACGTCCAGCGGCAGGAAGCCCACCGCCCGCATCCGTTGGTCGTGACGACAGAAATCGGCGATACCGCGGTTGTGCGCGCGGGCGCCGCCATAGAGGGCTTCGGGATCGAAAACGGTCTGCACCCCCAGATTGCCCCAGAACTGTTGCATCGCCACGCCGGTGAACACCAGTTGACGGTTATATCCCAGCAGGTCGAGCGCGCGCTTACGTTCTTCGGGGTCGTGGCCACCCAAGGCATGCCAACTCTTGCGATCCAGAATAGCGGCTTCAGCCCGCGCCATCGCGGCCGGGTCATTCTTGCGTCGCGCGATTATCGACGGGACCGCCGTGACCAGGTCTTCAGTCGCCTTGCCGCCCGCCATCGTGAAATCGACCGGAGAAAGTTTGGGCCGAACCTTGGGGTCGGCGTACTGGAAAAGCCAATCCTGGGTCTCCATGAAATGGCTATCGGCGTCGTTATAAATTCTGCCTTCCGCGTACGGCATCCTTAGCACCACTCCTTGGTTGATGGTCGGCCTGCGCCATAGTCACAGCGTGCAAGCGCCGTCGTCGCTTTTCTGAACGCTTGCTCCGACTGCATATCAGTAGAACGAGCGCGCCGATCAGTCAAGGTCTTGGCATCCGCGCCAGGTCTGCGGCGACGCGCCTCCGTATCACTGTGCTACGGGGGGCGGCGGTTTAAGCCCGCGGTCACGGGTCCAGTCGCTAAGAACCGCTGCGCGCCAAACGCGTGAACTCTTCAAGTTCGCCGCGATTGACATCGGACACCGCCCAGCAGGTCATTCCGGATTGCGTCCAGTGAATCACGTTGTAGCCGCGGCGCGACGTAATTTCCAGGCTCGCGGATTCCTGGTCCGACGGCCAGATAAAGAGGTTGATATAGTGCTTGTGGCGGCGATAGATCAGCGCCGCCACCGGCCGATCGTCGATCACGTCGATGCGGCCGCCGATCAGTGGAAAGCCGTCGGAAGCCAGGTCCTTCACCGCGGGTGAGAAATCCATGATGACGCTTCACCGTGTGCTGGTCGGAAGAGGGCACGTCTGCGAGATGATTGACCATCAGGGAGCGGATGTGGCTGGAAATCACGTCGTGCAAGGTTTGCTCTTCGGGCGCAGTTTGGTTCCAACGGCTGGCGACAGTGGCGGTAAGGACGACCAGGAAGACTGCCGACGCGGCCAGACTCAGGCCGCGCCACCACATCGGGTGCCGGCGCAGCGTTGATGCGCGCGCGCGTAGTTATAGGCGGCGTCGAGATGGGGAACCACGAGCTGATTGAAGCGGCTTGATTTGTCTGCGGCCGTCAAACGTCTCCCTGCGCCTCTCTATACCGCGGAGCGGAGCGATTTATTCCCGCAGTCGGCGGTATTGTCACACCATCGATATTAAATTGAACCCAATCCCTGAGATCGCGACCAGACACGGAAAAAGGAGCTTCGTGAGCAAGGCCGCGCTTGGCGGTTGCGCAACCTGCATTAAGATGGCTCCCTTAATCTTTTCTCCATTTGAGAGAGATAAGAGAAAGCGAGCAGGCCACGAACAGGCGGCAATCCTTTTTTTCGCAGACTTCTGCGGAGCACGCGTCTGCCTGGCAGCAACGTAAGTAAACCAAAGCTTAAGATGAGCCGTTGTTCTGAAACTTTTCATAGCATCCATTGATTGCTCTTGCTGTCTCTACATAACACTGTTAAAACCGCCTGTCAGATAGATTCGTTGGCGGGTGCACTTATGAGAAGGCCGGCTTTAGCGTTAGGGTCTTTACTGTTTGCCTCGGTTCTGGTGGGAGTTTGCAGGCTCGCACAGGCCCAGCCGCCCTATACCACCGCCGATTTCAAAGGCAGTTATGGGATTGGGGTTTCGGGTACGGTCATTTTCACTCCGCCGGCGGGGGTGCCGCCGGCAATGGATTGCTCAAATTGGACGTCGGTTTCGCTGCCCATTGCTATCACCGGCATCCTCACCGCCAACGGTACAGGCGGTCTGACTGGCACCGAGACGTTCAATACCCAGGGTCAGGTGTGCGTAGGTACCACCGCCGGAACCTATACCGTAAACAGCAACGGCACCGGAACATTTAGCGTGACTTTCACTCCCAACGCCGGAGAGCCGGCGGATTGCGTTTCCAGTGTCGGCACCGTCGCTTTCACCTTTGCGAATGGAGTGGATCAGCTCGATCTGACCGGGACTGACTGTTATCAGGTGACCTCGGGAACCGCGATCAAGCAGTGACGCGCCGGCAGCCATTGCTACCCACGAGTCATCCAGTGAGTCCGAGACTTATTCTGCTTTTGCTTATGACGGCGGTCGGCATGATGGCCAGTGCGTGCGACCCTTGCCCCAGTTGCTCAAGCAACGTAGTCAAGCCGACCGCCACTCCGACCTTCGTTCCAACGCGGGTTCCCACGGCAACTTCGACTCCAGTGCCGACCCGGGCCCCAACCGCCAGTTCGACCTCGACGGCGACCGCAGTGCCGACGCATACGCCGACGGCGACCGCAATGCCGACGCATATGCCGACGGCGACCGCCAGCCCGACTCCGACGGCGACCCCAACGTCGCCATTGCAGCACACACCGACGCCGACATCGACCCGTACGCCGACGGCAAGCGCCAGTCCGACCGCAACACCGACAGGCACGCCGACGGCGAGTCCAAGTCCGACGCCGACAGCGACACACACACCGACGGCGAGTGCCAGTCCGACGCCGACAGCGACACACACACCGACGGCGAGCGCTAGCCCGACGCCGACAGCGACACACACACCGACGGCGAGTGCCAGTCCGACGCCAACACCGACACACACACCGACGCCGACCGCCAGTCCGACGCCAACACCGACGCATACGCCGACGGCGACCGCCAGTCCGACACCGACCCACACTCCTATGCCGACCAGGAGCCCGACGCCGACACCGACGGGCACGCCGGCGCCGACGGCGAGCCCTACCTCAACGCCTACGCCCACCTCCACGGCGACGCCCACTGCAACGCCTACGTTTGGACTGAGTTCGTTCAACGGATCGTATGCTTTCAGAACGGTCGGCAAGAACCGCGGCGGAACCCCGAAAGACGGCGTCGGACTGTTGATCAGCAACGGGAGCGGCGGAGTTACCGGAACCTTTACAGAAAATAATGACGGCGTTGTCTGCCAATACACCTTGACTGGCAGTTATACGGTTAATCCCAACGGCACGGGCACCATCGACGTAACCCAAACCTCATCAACGGAATGCGGCACGACCACGGCGGAGGAGATTTCGGTTCTGTTTGATGGGGGCGACGGGGTGGCGTTTCTGAACACCGGTGTCGGAATGGTTTTAGGGAGCCTGACCAAGCAATAGCTGTTTACAGTTTCGCGGCGCAATGGTGACCGAGCGGCATTCTTGCGGTTCCGGGATGCTCGTGCGGCGCGATAGGGGTAAATTCAGCAACGAACCTCCCTCCCGGTCGATCCTGGCAGCGGGTTGAGAAAGTGATATGGTGGTGGTCGCGATGATACCCGCTCTCAACCTCCTGCATAAAAACTGGCTTCCTTCCTCAATCTTCTCTCCCTTTGGGAGAGATCAGGGAGAGGGAGTAGGCTGTGAAAATCCTTTTTCAACGGCCTGCTAAAAGGCGAAATCAAATGGACGAGAAAAACCCGTTCAGCGTTGAAGGAAAGGTTACCATTGTAACCGGCGGCGCCACCGGGATCGGCGCCGCGATCGCGCGCCGGTTTGCGGCCCGGCGCGCGCCGGTGCTGATCGCCAGCCGCAACGAGGGAAATCTGCGCAAGATGCGCGACCAGATCCGCGCCGCGGGCGGAGTTTGCGAGATGACCGTTTGCGACGTGCGTGAATCGGGTTCGTGCGACGCGATGGTGGCCGAGGCGGTGCGGCATTTCGGCCGTCTCGACGTGCTGATTAACAATGCCGGCGCCGGATTCCCGACCACCACGGCCAAGCTTTCGCCCAACGGCTGGAGGACCATCGTTGGCATCAACCTCGATGGAACTTTTTTCTGCTCCAAGGCCGCGGCGGCGCAATTTATCGCCCAAGGCAGCGGCGGATGCATCATCAATCTATCGTCGGAATCGGGCGTCGAGGGATGGTCGGATATGCCTCATTATGCGGCGGCCAAGGCGGGGGTGATCAATCTGACCCTGTCTCATGCTTCCGAATGGGGCCCCAAGGGGATCAGGGTCAATTGCATCATCCCCGGCAAGATTGTCACTGAAACGGAAGACCCGATCTGGCTCGATCCGCGGGCGACACGGCATATTGCCTTGCGCCGTTTCGGTCAGGTCGATGACATCGCCTATCCCTGTCTCTTCCTGGCCTCCGACGCGGCTGCCTTTATCACCGGCACGACGCTGGCGATTACCGGGGGAAAAAACACCGGCTTCGGTGGCTGATCGCCGGCGCGATCGCGCCGGCCAGTTGTGGCCGTCGGTGGTCAGCTCCGCGCCAAACAGTAGCAAAATCGACTTCTTTTCTATGGCGCGAGCGGCGCTCGCAGCGTAATATCACGTGCCAGCGCAGTTCAATCGGAGGGTGGCAGTGACGGCTACATGGCGCAAAAGGTTACGCTTGGTTGAGACATTTGTGACGGCACTGGCCTTTCTGACCGGCGCAGCGGCTTCAACGGCGCGCGCCGCCAGCGAGGAAGGGGCCGCTCCCTACCAGCAATCGGCCGCCCAACTGCAACAGTTGGTCACGCCGATCGCGCTTTATCCCGACCCGCTGGTCGCGCAAATTCTGGCCGCGTCGCAGTACCCGACGCAGATTGTGGAAGCCGATCGCTGGGTGTCGCAGAACAGTGGCCTGACCGGCTCACAGCTTCAGTCCGCGATCGCCGGGCAGGATTGGGAGCCCTCGGTGATGGCCCTGGCGCAATTTCCTTCGGTCCTCCACAACATGGACACCAATCTGTCCTGGACCTCGGCTTTGGGCGAGGCCTATTACAACCAGCCGGCGGACGTCATGAGTGCAATTCAAGCGCTGCGCAACGAGGCTTACCAGGCCGGCACGCTCAAGACTACGTCGCAGCAGGTAGTGACGGTGCAGAGCGGATCAAGCACCACCGTGACCACCAGCGGAGGCCAGACCATAGTAATTGAACCCGCCAATCCGCAGGTCATCTATGTGCCGGCCTACAATCCGACCACCGTGTATGGCGTTCCGACCGAGGTGTATCCTGGTTACAGCTCGACTGACCTGCTCGCCGCGTCGCTGCTTTCCTTCGGGGCGGGTGTGGCGGTCGGATCACTGATCGGCGGCGCCTGGGGATGCAACTGGGGCGGCGGCGGCATTTACTACAACAACAACGTGTGGGTAGCGCATAACAGCGTCTGGGGTCCGAATCGATGGGGTCCGTACAACCCTTACCACCCGTATAATCCCTATCATCCGTACAACCCGTACAACCCCGACCATCCGTACAACCCCTACAATCCCAATCATCCGTATAACCCATACAACCCCAACCATCCGTATAACCCTAACCACCATCCATATAACCCACCACCGGTTATCACCCGAATCAGGGTTATCATCCGAACGCCAACAACCTGAACGACTATCGCGGCTACGACAATCACGGCGCTACTGGGTTTGAGAATCGCAGTGCGTTTGACGGCTATGACCACGCCGGCAACACCCACATGACCGGTGATCGCGGCTTTAGTAGCCTGGGCGGCTGGGGGCACGGCGTCGGGGGCGGAGGTTGGGGCCACGGTGGTGGTGGGTTCGGTGGATTCCACGGGGGCGGCGGGGGCGGACATCGTTGAGCGGAGGACCGCGGCCATCGAACGACGGGCTAATCGCTGACTCATTGTCCAGGGACATGCAGTGTCGAGTTGAGAATTGAGGATGCAGATCGTGTGCAAGGCAAAACCAGAACATCGCGCGTTCAACATTTATTTGCCGGTGGTTGCGGCGGCTTTACTTGTGGTTGGGGTCGCGGGCAACGGCTTCGCGCAAAGCGCCGGTCAGAAGACCTTCAAGACCCCGCAGGCCGCTGCCGATGCGCTGGTCCAGGCGACCAAGGCCAAGGACAAGCGGATGGCCTTGAGCATTCTGGGCCCCGATGGGGACGAGATCGTTTACTCCGGCGATCCGCAGGCGGATGCGCGCAACCACCAGTTGTTCCTCGAGAAGTACCAGCAGATGCATCGCTTTGTCCCCGTCGGTAACCATACGGATATGATGTACATCGGGGCGGAAAACTGGCCTTCGCCGATACCCATCGTGAAGGGCAGCAAAGGATGGTATTTCGACAGCGCGGCAGCGCGGCGGGTGATTCTGGCCCGCCGAATCGGCCTTAACGAATTGAACACAATCAACGTCTGTCTGGCGATTGTGGCGGCCCAGAAAGAGTATAAGGCCCAGCTTCACGACAGCGCCAAGGTAAACCAATACGCCCAGCACTTCATGAGCACCGATGGCAAGCACGACGGCTTGTTCTGGAAAGTTTCGGGTTCCGAGCCGCAGAGTCCACTGGGGCCGCGGCTGGCCCTGGCGTCTTACACGGGTGCGCCGCCCGCTGGCGCCGCCCCGCAAAGACCGTATCACGGCTATTTCTACCGAATCCTTTCCGCGCAGGGGAAAAACGCACCCGGCGGTGCCGAGAGCTATCTCGAAGACGGCAAGATGACCAAGGGATTTGCCGTAGTTGCCTATCCGGCCCGCTACGAGGTTTCCGGGGTGACCACTTTCATGGTCAACCAGGACGGCATTGTCCTACAAAAGGATCTCGGCCCCAATAGCGCCGGGATCGCTGCCTCGATGCGCGCATTCAATCCTGATTCTTCCTGGATAGTCGTGAACCAGCAGACCGGTCGCTAACTCTCGCAGCTACGATCACAAAGGAACCGGCATCGGACGCGGTGGTCCGGCCAACACCAACGAACCGAGCCAGCGGCAGCCACGATTCTCGCCGTTGCACGTCGCGGCCGGTTGGGCTGGCAGGTTCTCCCACGACCGAGGTAGAGTGCTTCACGATCCCTTGGCTTAGGGAAAGGAACTGGCGATGGATTTCAAATTCAGCGAGGCAGACGAAGCGTTTCGCAACGAGTTCAGGAGTTGGCTGGAGAAAAACCTGCCTCGGGACTGGCGCGACGAGGGAGAAGAACGCGACGCCGAAACCAAGTCGGAATTCGAGCGCCGGCGCGCATGGCATCGCAAGCTGTATGACGGTGGCTGGATGTGTATCCATTGGCCCAAGGAGTATGGCGGACGCGGCGCCACCCTGCTTCAGCAGGTGATTTATAACCAGGAACTCGAACACGCCAAGGCGCCGCCGACGGTCAACTTCCAGGGTATCGCCCGGGTCGGTCCGACCCTGATGCAGTGGGGGACCCCGGAACAGAAGATGCGCTACATCCCGAAGATTCCGCCGGCCGAAGAGATCTGGTGCCAGGGTCTGTCGGAGCCCAATCACGGTTCGGACCTGGCCGCAGTTGAAACTCGCGCGGTCGACGAGGGCGATCACTTCGTTGTCAACGGCTCCAAGATTTGGACTTCCAATGCCCACGTCGCCGATTTCAGCACCCTGCTGTGCCGCACCGATCCGGCCGCACCCAAACATCGGGGGCTCAGCTATCTGCTGGTCGATATGAAAAGTCCGGGCCTGACGGTGCGTCCGCTGGTGCAGATCACCGGTGAGAAGGGTTTCAACCAGGTCTTCTTCGAGGACGTAACGGTCCCGAAAGCCAACCTGGTGGGCCAGAAGAACCAGGGCTGGCTGGTGGCGATGACCAACATGATGTTCGAGCGGACGATTCACGGCGGCCGCACCGATATGATGTTCGAAGTCCGGCAACTCCAGGAACTGGCGCGCAAGGTCGAGCGCGGCGGCCGTCCGGCGTGGGATGATCGCTATGTCCGCCAGTGCGTTGCCAGCTTCGCCTGCGAGGCGGAGGCGCTCAAGTACACCAGCTATCGGCAGCTCACGCGTCAGCTCAAGGGTCTGCAGCCAGGTCCCGAGGGCTCGGTGATGAAGCTTGGCACCAGCGACCTCAACCTGCGCATCCAGAAGTTTGCGATGGAGTTGCTCGGGCCCTATAGCCAGTTCGAATACAAGTCCTTCGGCGCGGTGGATCGCGGCAAATGGGCCTATCGGATGCTCGCGGCGCGACGCGGCACGATCGCGGCCGGGACCAACGAAATCCAGCACAATATCATCGGCGAGCGGGTGCTTGGATTGCCCAAAGGCTGAATCTCCGGGGGCCTTCTCACACCGGCAACGCGCGCATTCCCAAGGCGGAGCGCCTCAGCCGATTGGCTCAGTCCAAAACGTCTTCGGCGCAGCGAGGACAGACCCTGGTCAGCCACGTCTCGCCGCAGATGAGGCAACTGGGGAGCGTGAAAAGGCCGTGAAGATGCAGACGGCTAAGTAGGGTCGCGAACAGCCCCGCACTCGGCGCCTCGGGCTTTTCCGCGCCGGGCTTTAGAAAGCCGGCCTTGTTCGAATCTGAAGCGGCAACAATGTAAGACATAACCGGATTCGAAAGCTCCTTCGTAAAATCTGAACTTCCGGTGTTCCGGTCAGTTGAAAATTGTGACCCGATCAAATGCCGTCGCAGGAACCATCGTCCGAGCCGGCATTGTCCAATAGAAGTATCTCTATCGGAAGAGTAGACTAATGGCATGAACCGACCCTGTCAAGAACGAAAGTAATGGCATAGCCAGAATCTTCGCCGAGGCTATCCTAACCGCGATTGACTTGTTTTGAGACCAAGGATTATATCCAAAAAATTGCCCTCAAATTTCAGAGGTATACGGTGGAACAGCTCGAAAAGTCGGGGCCGCTTAAAGGAATCAAAGTGGTGGAGATCGGGATGTGGGCTGCGGGGCCCGCAGCCGGTGGAATCTTCACCGACTGGGGCGCCGACGTTATCAAGGTCGAACCGCTGGAAGGCGATCCCTACCGCGTCTTGGTGGTGCAGCGGGACAACGAGGGGCAGGACAGCCCGCAATTTCGCCTGGACAATCGCGCCAAGCGCAGCGTGACCCTGGACGTACGGACAGACGAGGGCCGCAAAATCGCCTATGAGCTGATCAAGCGCGCCGACGTGTTCCTCACCAATATCCGCCTCCAGTCGCTTGAGCGATTCAAGATGACCTGGGACATCCTGAAGGAGGTCAATCCGCGCCTGATTTATACGATCGTTACCGGCTACGGTATCAAGGGCGCAGAAATCAATCGTCCGGCCTTCGATTCGGGTGCATGGTGGGGACGAGGCGGCGTGGCGGCGACCGTCCTGCCCGACGGGATTCCGCCGCTGTTCCTGGCCGGCGGTATCGGCGACCATTTCACTGCTATGGCGGCGGTCACCGGCACCGCCGCGGCACTGTTCGCGCGCGAACATACCGGCAAGGGCCAGTTGGTCGACGTCTCGATGTTGCGCACCGCCGCGTACTTCATCAGTTTCAACCTGTTCGACCAGATGCTGGGACGGCCGCGAAAAAAACAGCAGCGTGATGAAACCCTCAACCCGATGATCATTCCCTATCAGACCAAGGGCGGGAAATGGTTCAGCCTGTTGGGTCTGCAAGGTGATCGGGTCTGGCCGCTGGTTTGCCGCGCAGTGGACCATCCAGAACTGATCGATGACGAGCGTTTCAATACCTCGGCCAAGCGCGCCCAGCGCAGCCCCGAACTGGTCAAGCTGCTTGACGAGATCTTCGCCACCCGTACGGTGGAAGAATGGGCGCCCCGGTTCGACCGCGAAGATGTATGGTGGGCGCCGGTGCAGACCACCGCCGATCTGCTCAAAGATCCCCAGGTTCGTGCCGCCGGCGTGTTCATGGACGTGCCGACTCCAGAGGGCAAGAAAGTCGAAATGGTCGCTTCGCCGGTGGACTTCAGCGGTACCCCCTGGCGCGCCACCGGAACGCATCCAGCGCTGGGCCAGCACACCGAGGAGGTGCTGCTGGAACTCGGCCATGATTGGGAACAAATCGCAAAGCTGAAAGAGAAGAAGATTATCGGCTAGCGCTGAAATAAGCGCCATCAAACCACACCCTAACCTTCTCCCTTGGTCAGAGGGTGTCGACAAATGGCCAGAACCTATTTGCGCCAGCAAGTTGTCAGTGGGGCGGGCGTCTACGCTCGCCATGGAAAGAGGCGAGGGGACGCCCGCCCTACTATTAAAACTGACCTAATGCGAAGCGTATCTGCGTTTTTCGACAGTCCCTGGTCAGGGAGACCGCATCCGAAAAGAAACTCCTGTGGGGGTGGGCGTCGCTGCCGTCGCTCGGCCATCCGCTCGCATTCATGGCGCGCACCAGCTCCGTCCGGATGCTCAAGCCGCGGAGTGCAGGGCCAGGATACTTCTGACCTTGGCGGCGACGTCGCGGGCATAGACGACGTCGGTGATAATCGCGGCGGCGTCGGCGCCGGCGGCAAGGATTTCCGGAATCCGCTCCTCGGTGATACCACCGATTGCCACGATCGGAATGCCGACTACGGCGCGCACCTCGCGCAGCATCGCCACGCCCTTGCCAAAGGAATTCTGCCTGGCGCCGCCCGGATACATCGGGCCAAAGCCGATATAATCCGCACCGCCGGCTTCGGCTGCCGCGGCTTGCTCGACCCCGGCAGTGGAAATCCCGATTATCGCGCCCGGACCCCATCAGCTTGCGCGCGGCTTTCAGCGGTAAATCGGTCTGACCGAGATGCACGCCGGCGGCACCCGAAAGCATCGCGATATCGACCCGGTCGTTGACCAGCGCAATCGCGTCCGCCTTGCGGCATAGCGCGGCGACCGCGCGGGCGACCGCGAGGAAGTCGCGGGCGCATGCCTCTTTTAGGCGTAACTGCAGAACGCGCGCACCAGCGTCGAACATCAGCCGGCCAGTTCCACCGGGTCATGACCGGCCAACGGATCAACCATCGCATAGAAATGGGAGGTAAACTTCATGCCGCCGGACCTCTGCGGACCACGATTCGCAGGTCGTTGATTTTCTTACGCAAGGTGTTGCGGTTAAAGCCCAGGAAGCGGGCCGCGCGCACCTGGTTGCCGCGAAAACGCTCCAGCGCCAGTTCGATAAGCGGCCGTTCGACCTTGGCTGCCACCGCGTCGTAAACTCCGGCGGCATCGTCGCCCTGCTCATCGAGATAATCGCGGATACTGCGGGTAATCAGCTCATCCAGCGAACCGCCCGCGGCTTCCTGATGGCCCGATTTGAGCCCGCTTTTGCCGAAGCTGATGTCCTCGGCGCGAATGATATTGCCGGGCGCGAGCAGCGCGGCCCGCAGCACGCAGTTTTCCAGCTCCCGCACGTTGCCCGGCCAGGATAGCCGCCCAGCATCTCCGCGCGTCGCGGCTGGCGGCGCTGACCTGGCGCCCATGTCGCGTCCGGCCGCGCGATGAAATACTCCACCAGTTCGGCGATATCCTCGCGCCGTTCGCGCAGGGGCGGCAGGAAAATCGGGATGACCCGCAGGCGGAAGTACAGGTCTTCGCGGAAGCGGCGCGCGGCCACGGCGGCTTCGAGATCCTGGTTGGAGGCGGCGATAATCCGGGCCTGCAGCGCGCAGCAACTCGAAGCTGCCGACGGCGCTGAACTCACGCTCCTGCAGCGCCCGCAACAGCTTGGGCTGGAGTTCCAGCGGCATATCGCTGATTTCGTCGAGAAACAGGGTGCCGCGGCCGGCCAGCTCGAACTTGCCGGCGCGGCGCTCGGTCGCTCCGGTAAAGGCGCCGCGTTCATGCCCAAACAGCTCGCTCTCCAGCAGTCCTTGCGGAATTGCCGAGCAGTTGACCGCCACGAAAGGGGCGCGCCAGCGCTCGCGATTTGAAATGAATCGCGCGCGCCACCAATTCTTTGCCGGTGCCGCTCTCGCCGCAGATCAGCACGTTGGCGTCGTTGTTCACCAGCCGCCCGATGAGCTTGTAGATCTCCTGCATCGCGGTGCTGCGGCCGACGATCTCGCCGCCGACCAGTATGGCGATCGACCTCGTCCTTGAGCCGGTTCATCTCCGCGGTTTGCGTGCGACGTCGAGGCGCGGTCGACAGTGGCGGCGACCAGGTCGAGATTATGAAGGGCTTGGTCAGGTAGTCATATGCACCACGCTTCATCGCCTCGACCGCGTTATTCATCGTGCTCGCGGCGGTTATCACGATAATCATGGTGCGGACGTTGCTTTCGCGCGCCGTCGGACAGAACCTCCAGCCCGCCACGCCGGGCATGATAATGTCGAGCAGGGCGGCATCGAAGCGGTTGGTCTTGAGTGCGGCCAGCGCGCTGTTACTGTCCGCGGCTTCACTGACGTTGCAGCCGGCTGCCTCGAGCCGATGGCGCAGGATCAGCCAATCGCGGGATCATCATCCGCGATCAGTATCGCTGGCGCGTTGGTGACCACGGCGCCTTCGTCCGGCGCCTCGGATTTAAGCAATGCCTGATTCGCCATATTTCGCCTGAACGTCTGCCGCTAAAGGCAGTGTAACCTTAAACGTCATGCCGGTCAGCGTCTCTCGCAAGGTTCGGCCCATAGTTTGCCTTCGTGCAGTGCAATGATGCGCTGGCTAAGCACCAACCCCAGGCCGTTGCCGCCGGGCTTGGTGGTGAAGAACGGAGTAAAAAGCTGAGATGGTCGGCGACCGTCATTCCTTTGCCGCTGTCGCTGACCTCGACCCGCAAATAACGGCGGTGCTCGCGGCCCATACGAAGCCGGAATTTGCTCTCAATCCGGGTCCGAAGGCGAATCATTCCCCGGACCGTCGATGGTTCGATAGCGTTGCGAAAAGGTTAAGAAATACCCGCTCAAGGGCGGCCGCGTCGCCAATCACCTCGGGCAGGCTGGGGTCAAAAATCTGCTCGACCTTGATCGGGCTGTCGCCCGGCGGATGCAACCCGGCCATCCCCAAGGCGCGATGCAGGACCAGGTGAATATTAACGGGCTCCTTCTTAAGCCGCTGCGGGCCGCTGACCGACAGCACCTGCTCGACCAACTCGGCGATGCGGTTGACGCGGTCCATGATTATGGAGTATCCGCATACCGTTGGGCGCGATGCTCGGAGGGCAAAATAGCCCGGCAAGCAATTCGGCAGCGCCCTTGATTCCGGTTAGCGGATCTTTGATTTCGTGCGCCAATCCCGAGGACGAAAGCCCCAGCGCGGCTGGTTCTCGATGCCGTTGGCCGCCAGTTCATTCCTCTTTGATGGGAGAGTTCGTGCAGCAATACGATCGCACCTTTGAGTCGTCCGGCCTCATTGAGCAACGGGGCGACCTCGGCGCTCGTAGGTGAGTCCTGACCGGCCAGCGCCAGCTTGGCGTCCGCGCAACTCGAACCCTGCCGGCGCTCCAGGCAATCGCGCACCATCCCTTCCAGCCAGGGATGCGGCTCAGCAAAGTCCTGACTACGTCCCGGTTGATCTGGGAACCGAGTAAGGCGTCGGCGGCCGGGTTGGTCAACAGGATGTCCAGTTGCGGCGACATCACCACCACCGCGTCATTAAGACTGTCCAGAACGTCACGCCACATTCTGATTTGGATACCCGCTACAAAGGACATCAAAATACCTCGCACGGCCGTCTCTCGCCATCCCGCGGGCGTGCCCAGATACCATATCCTGTTCGGTAATGCTACATCATGTTTATCGCCGATAGGCCCCCCCGCGCGCCAAGCGGAAAATCGGACCGATTTCGTCAAATAAACGCGCCTGTGATTACATTCTTCTATCCCCGGCGACCATGTCGCCGGCCTCGCGCGAACCGGCAACTAAAACACGTTTCTAATACTCAACTTCATCCTACTTAAGAATTTGTTATAACGCCAGGGGTTGCTTTCAGTTTTCGTGGCGGATAAGGTGCTCGAATGTCGGCAGGATGGGGTAAAAACCTTCTTAATCCTGGGGTCTCTGGTGGTGGGGTTGCCGGTGGTCCCGGCGGACAAACTTCTTCCAGTTCAATCTCACCTAGATGTCAGGTCCCACGTTCCACAATCCAAAGAGCCGCTCAAATTCGAGCTCGGTCAGCTGACAAGGTTCCTCCCTTTCCACTGGTTCTGAACGCCTGCGTCCGTGCCTATGTTGATTCCTATTTGGCTCATTCGGAGGGATTGAAACTTTCTTATGCTCGCAGCGCTCCTTACCTGGCCCAAATGACCCAGGTGCTCGGCCAGTATGGGGTGCCATCCGATTTGGTGTATCTGGCCTTTGCGGAAAGTTCGTTCAGCAAGGGTGGAGCGGGGCCGTGGCAGCTTACCAAGGCAACGGCGCGCCAATTCGGTCTAAAGGTCAACGATTTCGTCGATGAGCGGCGGGATCCGCTTGTCGACCCGTGCCGCGGCTGAATACCTGGCCACGCTGCATGATGAAGTCGGTGACTGGCGCCTGACCGTGGTTGCCTGGAATACCGGTGAAAACCTGTTGGCACACTTCGTCGCGGATCATGGCGACGACTTCAATCAGCTGCTCGACCATCTGCCAGGCCGCACCCGGGCTCTGCTGAACCGTTAGATGGCGGTGGCCTTCACTCGAAAAATGCCAAGGAATACGGAGTCGCTGACATAATGTATCCGAGCCGGCGCCTTACGCCCGCGTCAGCGTGCCGGGTGGAACTCCGCTTAGCACCGTTGCCGAGGTCACCCACAGCGAAGTTTACGAGCTGAAGCATTGAATCCGGTAATCCTAACCGACCGCATCCCGCCTGGCGGCTACAACGTTGTGATTCCGCTCAGCGCCGAGTCGACTCGACGACCACTCGGACGAGGTTGCCCCAAAAGAGACCGCTGCGTGCGCTTCGGCAGTCGCAACATCAGTCCAACCCATTTCCAGATAACCCTCTCTGTTTCCTTCTTCTTATTTTGCACAGTTTGTCGGTTGGGCGGGCGTCCCTGCCCGCCATGGACGCGAGCGAGGGATAGTGAAGGGGCGGCCAGGGACCGCCCGAGGGACGCCCGCCCCACTGAGTCAGGCCCTGATGCGAAGGTGCAAACCACCAATCCCCGCTTGCTAACGTCGCTCTGTTCGGCGGTATCCGCCCGTTTATCAACAGTCTCTATCTTGAGAAATGGCGAGCGAGAATACACGCCTCCGATAATCCGCGCAAGCTTCGCTCGGTCTTTTTAGGCTAATCCTCAATCAGACTCTGTCTGATAGTCTGGAGAATCGTCGGTCGAACGCCGATCTCCTGAATCAGGAACGAATCGATATCGCCGCTTTCGTCGATCAGGGCGAACACCGGATCGAGCTGGCCGGACTAGCGGAATGGTGGGGAAGGCGGCATTGCTTTCTAGGAAGCCGCCAGAATCCATTCGCGATCGACCCCAGGAGCTCCAGGAACATCGCAGCGGACACCCCGTCCATCGCGTCCGGCGGAGCAATGGAACAGCACCGGGTATATCGCTTCATTGGCAAGCGGCATGAAAAATGTTTGCCATGCGTCGCGAAATTCGGTGATCAAACCAGATGCTCATGCCCCCGTTTGACCGTGGGGTGGCGCGCCGCCGCCGCGAAACCACTTGTCGCCGATCGGGATATGTTCCCACCGCAAGGTCTCGATAAAGCTGGCCTCGGGCCGGCCCATGACCGAGACTTCGACCTGGCTCTGCAGGGTGATGACAGACTTTAACTGAAGCTGACGCGCCGGACTTTCCGGCGGAAGTGTGGCCAATGGGCTCAGCGATATGATTGCTTGGGTTTGACCCGCTTGCCATGGCGGCTCGGATGGCCGCCGAGGTCGCGCAGGTTGCGGCCCGAGATGCGCCGGACGAGGTCAAAATCCACCACCATTTTGGTATCGGCCGGGGACTTGCCAGTGTCGTCATTTGCTGACGCCAAAATAACCACCTCACTAATTTTCTATTGCTCATCCAATTTGTGGCACGCTCATCACAAAATGGTCGACAGCGGCGGTTAACAATCGATGAAAAGGCAGCCGCCAACGGTCAGAATCGGCCTGGAGCTGGCGGCCCGCCCACCGCTAATTGTGCTCCCGGGGTCCATCCAGCAGCCTGATTCCATAACGCAGTATCGCGCCCAGCTTGTCCATCCGGTTCAGTAGCTCGACCCGCTCCGTGTCGGTGGCATCCTCTGAGACAGTCCACCACGTCGGCTAGATTGAGGGCGGTGGCCTCCACCGCCTCCTGCAGCGAGCGCCGCTCATCGCCGGCCGAGCGCTGGGCCTCGCGCGCTCCCCGAATCTCGGCAAAGTCTATGATCTGCGCCATGACACCGTCATCTTAGCGGATTTTAATGTAAATGTTACGCTTGTGCTCGATTACTTCGCGTCCACCCTGTGCAAACCATCCAATTTGATGCGCGAGACCGTTGAGAATCTCTTCAGCTCGCGCTAATTCATCCCGGCGCGGCCCAGCAGATCTCGCAAAGCGAACATGATTCGTTCCGGGTTGTCGGTGGACAATAATCCGATCGCGATCAGTGCCACGCTCCATCCGCTCCAGCATCGCCTCGATTTGCGTCACGGGCGCCGGAGCAAGCATCCGGGCGTGGTGGAAGTCCGCCACGGCCTGGCGGTCTGAATGGGATCTGGAACTCAGCGCCAGGAACAATTCGTACGCCACCAGCATTACCGACTGGGCGAGATTAATCGAGGAATATTCGGGAGCGGTGGGAATGGTGATTAGCCG
>CAWGQB010000029.1:0-17707 GCA_963824565.1 uncultured Pseudomonadota bacterium
CCGGCGATTCAACCCGGGGGATCTGCTCGTTGCCACGGGCCCGCATCGTTATTCATTCGACGGTCACGGAGAGGATAAGCGAACGAGCTCTCCTCAATAATCCAGACGCAAATCGACGACGCGCCAGCGGTCGGTGACGTTGTCCTGTTCAAGCGCTATGGGTGGCTGTTTGCCCATCGGGTGCTGCGTCGCTTCGAGGAAGACGACGAGACGTTATTGATTACACGCGGCGATGCGGTAACGCTTCAATGGCATGCTTTGAGCCTGCTATATTCATGCAATGGCGAACTTTCAAGTCAAGAATGCCCGGAGTATGTTCATCGCCGTCTTCGGGAGTGCGCGCGTCGGCGCGGGAGTCACTGCGCGACTTCATCCTGGACGCACTTGGTAAAGAATTATCCCACGACGAGTTCGAGCGGCGCCTTCAAAGGCGGTCCCGAGTGTGGCTCTCGCGCCCGGCTGGCGAGGTCTTAGCCGAGGTCCGCGCCGAGCGCGAGCGGTGACATCGTCCCCGACGCTTCTGTGGCCGTTGAGGTACTGCTGAGGACCCCGCTCGGCGAGAAGCTGGGCGAGCGACTCAAGGAGCGACTCTGGTCGCTCCGGGCCTGATCGACTGCGAAGTGCTGCCGTGTTGCGCAAGCTGGTCCTCAAAAAGGAAGTACGGGAAGATCGGGCAGGTGTGCCGTCGACGATCTGTCGCTATGGCAAGTCCGACGGCTGGCTGGTACCAACCTTCTTCGCGAAGCCTGGTCGCTACGCAACAACTTAAGCGCGTACGACGCATTTTACGTGGCAGCAGCGCGGCTCTATGAGCGCAACTACTGACAGCGGATGGGCCTCTCGCCCGAGCGCCGCGGCTCGGAGTTGTCATTGAGAACGTACGGCTATGAGAACAAGGCTCCCGGCCGTAAGCTGGTTACTTCTAATTTGATAAGACACACCTAGCAGTGGGAGAGGGGACAGAAATGGCGGTGCCCCGCCGGAATTGTCCGGCGGGGCGCCACTCATTACTAGCTGGAAGCTTTTACCAGGCTATTTGCCGCTGCTCATCGTCGCCTTGAGCGCGCGCGGTGGCGACATCCGGGTAAAGCGCTTCTGCTTAAAGCCAAAGTGGAGCTTCACGCCAGAAGCACGGGCGACGGAATCGCCAGCGCTAGAAGAAGCATGCGCTGATGCAGGACGCGGCCTACGAGACATTGCTCCACAGCCAGCGGCAGTCGCTGCATCCCCGCATCGCCGAGAGCATGCGCGACAAGTTCCCTGCCGTGGCGAAATCCGAGCCGGAGCTTGTTGCGCAGCACTTCACGCGGGCGGGATTGACTGAGTCGCCATCGAGTGGTGGACGAAGGCCGGCGAGCAGTCGAGCTCGCTTTCCGCCTACGTTGAAGCGATTGCGCACTACAGCAAGGCGATCGCACTCGCGGATAATCTGCCGGCCGACCAGTCGCGACTGGATCAGCGATTCAGGCTGCAAGGTTTCCTACAGGCAAACGCTATACGCCGCGCGCGGACCCGGAGCCTCCGAAACCGTTGCGGCTTTTGCGCGTGCGCGCGAACTCGCGTCGGCGATCGAGAATCCCGCGGAGCGGGCGCCAGTTTACTACGGTCTTTGGTACGCCAACATCGCTCACGGCGAAATCATCGCGGCGCGGGAGCTCGCCGAGCTCTTCCTGCATGATGCGCAATATCAATCGAGTTCGCCCGAGGCTGGTGTTGCTCACCGGGTGATAGGGATAACTGCTTACATGGAAGGCAAACTGGCGGAGGCGTGTTCCCAGCTCGAGCGCGCTATGGGCATCTTCGAATCAGTGACAGATCGGGCGCTACAACTCCACTTCGGTCAGGACCTCGGTGTCGCGACGATGAATGCCCTCGCGTTGGTGCTGTGGCAAATGGGCGAGGTCAGGCGCGCGTGCAAGCTCGCCGACGATGGCCTCGCGTTCGCGGTCGAAAGCCGTCACTTCCCGACTTTGATTTGGGCCTACCACTACAACTGTCTATTCGAGGGACAGCGCCGCGATGTTGCACGCGCGAAACTCAGGGCCGAAGCGCTGGTCAATCTCAGCCTCGAGCATTTTCCAAAATCAGATTGGGAGGCTTGGGGACCTTCATGCTGGGCTGGGTGCGATGCATATCAGGCGATAGAGACTGTGGAACAGCCGACATGTTCAAAGGCATCGCGGTTTTGCGCGAGCATCAGATGTTCTTTCATCTGACGTCGCTTTCCGGGCTCCTGGCAGAGAGCCAGGCGGCGGCGGGCCAATTCAATGCTGCGCTGGCAACATTGGATGAAGCCTTCGCCAATACCGATCGCACTGGCCTGCGGTGGGTTCTTCCGGAACTGCATCGCGAGCGCGCTGAGATCATCTTGCGGCGTCAACCGTCTGACGTCGTCGTTGCGGAACATGCGTTCGAACGAGCCCTCGAGGAAGCGCGCAATCAGCAGGCGCGAAGCTTCAGGGTCCGCGCCGCACTCGGACTCGCGAAGCTTTACAGTGAGACCGATCGCAGGTTGCTCGCGCGTGAGCTGCTGACCTCGGTGCTGGCCGAGTCGGATCAGTCGCCGGAATTCCCAGAGTTCGAACAAGGACGGCTCCTGCTCGAACGATTGCAGCAGAATTGACCACTGAGAAGAGCCGTTACTAATTCCAGCTTTGTTGTCCCAGGCGCCACCATAGTTATATCCGACGGTGAGAAGGGTAATGAACTGAGCCGAAAGCTCGGGAGTAAAAGCCCCGGTTTATTGGGGGGCGGTGCAAGTTTTGAACCTGCGACCCCCCGGCTTGTAAGTTCGCTGTGATACTTGTCCGCTGGTGTCCGTCCGGGTCCACCACAGTCTATATATCCCTTGGCGCACAGCGCGTCTCGTCCACCGGTGTCCATATCGTGCCTTACGCTTGGTCTCTGATGGGTCGGCGCACGGAAGCACGTTTGGGTCGTCAATTCGGGTCGTCAATTTGGGTCGGCGTCCATTCGCGTCCGCGATATTTTCGGGAAGGCCTCGGGAAGGTCGCGAAGAGGCACGAAAAGGCCACGACGAAGGAGATCATGGTCCTCTTCGCAAAGCCCCGGAAACATAAGGGTTTTTTCCCAAGGGGACCAAGAGGACCATATAGGCGAGAATTTGGTCCTCTTCGGGGCGTTGTGGCGGGCTCGCGGCGGGTTTGCCGGCGAGCGCGCTTGCCACGGGAATTCCACCGGCGTCCACCAACGTCCAGCCGCTTAAAATGCTACCATGATGCCTTGGTCAGGGGGCACCAATGGAGAATCAGGACTACGAAGAGATTAGGGGTCGCCTAGCTAAACTCCGGGCACAAATCGCCGACTTTCAAGGGCGTGACCATACTCATTGGCGATCCATTGAATTTGATCGATGGCAGCGTGGGGTTCTCCGCTGTATGGATCTGGCTGGCCCTTACGCGGCCGGCGGAATTGCTGCCTTTATCAATCGAATGAACCCTCAGCGCCTCGACTGGCACTCTGAGGAAGAATACCTGAAGATCAATGGCAGCGGTGCCTGGCATATGCCGAAGATAGGATCGGCCACGTGATCGAGGACATCGAACGAGGCTGGAAGCGGAACGAGTCGGATGAGGAGAAGCCGGCGCAGCCCCCCGCAGGTCCGCAAATCGCGATCACCAACAACAATATCCAGGTAAACAACCTGACGGTGGGCAACGTCCTTGAGCACTTGGCGGAACAAATCGAGCCCAAGTCGCCCGAGCAGGCTGGCTGGTTGCGCAAAATCCTCAAGAACTCGACTTTCAAGGACTACGTCGGCATGGGGATGGATGCGGTTGCCAAGGCCGTTCTTGAAGCCGGCAAAAAATGAGCGACGAATATTGACCCCTTGACTCTCCGGCACGCTGCCGCGGTCGCCATGGTCGGGTGGTATTTGATGTATCCGCCCACAACCCACGACTACGTCAACCACCTCGATGCGCCACTATCTCAGTGGCATACATACGGCAGTTACGACAGCGCCAAGGAGTGCGAGGCCGAACTAAACTCCGACTCCGGCTTTATCGGCGCGGTGCGGCGAGAAGTTAAAGCAAGCAATAACAAAAAAGCCATGCGCTACTTTTTTCTTGGCTCTGCATCGCCAGCGACGACCCTCGCCTCAAGGGAATTAGGAGCGGAGGACTGCATTGGAGAAGTTTCGCCGTGTGCTCGAGGTGATCATAGGAATCGCGGTCCTCGTTACCGGCCTCGTTGCACTTTTCGACCCTGTGACCGCGGTCTGGATGGGATGGGGTGTCGTCTTTATTGCGCTATTTGCTTTCGGTCTCTACCTGAATGAAGAGTTTCCCGGATATAGATCTTTCATCTGGCTTCTGTTGGGAACTGTCTGGTTTGTCGCCTTCTTCCCAGTCGATCAGCTTTCTGAAAAGTTGGGGCGTCCCCCAGTCGAGTACCACGGCGCCCTGCTTCCATCTCACGCTGATTCGCCGCCGAATCACTGTATCTACAGTCTTGCTGGCAAAAATCCGCCAGACACGGACTATCTTTTCTTCGGTTCAAATGTGTCTCCGGAGAACTTCGAAGGCGGCCGCATGAACCTCATCAAGGTTAAGACCAGGTGCTGCTCTCCATGAATAAAGATGAGAAAGGCTTCTATGTGAGTACCGATCTTTATGACGAAAAGGGAACCTTGCTAGCAAAAATCCAAGATAACAACATGGATGCGGTCGGTGGAACTGTCTGCTGTCTTGAAAGACCGGACTTGAGCACACTTGTAGTTAAAAATAGAAAAGGAAAAGAACTTCTATACGTACATTTGACAAATCAGCACGTCATCGAAGTAAGAGGTTTTTTTGCTTACCCTGGCCAAATACCAGTAGAAGTTACAAGCTATAAAGTAAAATATGGCACAGATAGCCTTGACGGTGACTGTCTAGGGACGGTCATCGACAGAGTTTCCGATTCGGATTTGATTTTTAGATGATCGAGGTTTTGCCCTGCAAGATCTTACCAGGCGCCGCCGCGGTTCCAGCGAAGCGCCGGTGGGCTTTCGGGCGAGGGCCCGCATCAATTCGGCCCGGATGACAAATCGTTGGGCAGGCAGACGGATGGAAGAAAGAATCAAAAATTGCGGCCAAGCAGACTCAAAAGGAGTTTAGCTTTTGTGGGTCTTGCCCGCTTGACAAAACTTTATTAGGCAATTAAATGGAAGAAAAGGCCAGCCACGCCTCAGGTGGTT
Organism: uncultured Pseudomonadota bacterium; assembly: GCA_963824565.1. GTDB lineage: Bacteria > Desulfobacterota > Binatia > Binatales > Binataceae > JAJPJA01. Next base: position 5,201 of record CAWGQB010000029.1, read on the forward strand.
TTCCTTTCGCGCTGGCAAAGGGCGCGTCAAAGCGCAGGCCCACCCTTGCGGGGGAATGGTCCCTGCGTAGGAGAATGGATGCCAATCACACCCGAATCGCAGAAGCGCAAAGATTTGATCAAAGCTATCGAGGACGAGCACGGAAGCAAAGTTATTACCTATTTTCTGGGAGACCGGCCAAGTTCTCAGATGCCGATCTTGGGACAGATCGCCGAGGACGCGGTGCGTCCGATTTATGACCACTTGCGAGCGCTTCCGAGCGGCTCAAAGGTCGACATTTTCCTTTACTCTGTCGGTGGGCTGACGGAAATTCCATGGCGCATCGTAACAATGATCCGGGAGTTTACAGAGGATTCGCGGTTCTCGTTCCATACAAAGCTGCCTGCGCCGCGACGATGATTGCGATCGGCGCCGATAAGATCGTAATGGGGCGAAAGGGGGAGTTAGGCCCATTAGACCCTCAGCTACAGGTCCGGCGGAGGGGCGACGGCGGCATGATTGTTCAAGAGCAGAACGGTATTGAAGACATCATCTCATATTTCCGTTTTGCGCGAGACAAAGCGGGCTTGTCAGATCAATCCGTGCTAACTGCGCCCTTTTCGGCATTAACCGCTAAACCTCGATCAGCCTTGGATACTTGGCGGGATCAATCGAGTACATGCGCATATTCGCTCGGTAGCCCGAAAGCTATTGACCGCTGGCAAGAACTCCCCGGATGAGCAGCGCATACAAGTGATAATCGATAGCCTAGCAGAAAAAATCTACCAACACGGACATGCTATTGCGCGCAAGGAGGCGGAGGAAGTTGGGTTGAACATCGAGCGGCCATCCGACAATTTGGAGAAACTCATGTGGGAACTGTACGAATGCTACAAGGGCGTTTGTCGATTGCGTGAGCCCTTCGATGCAAACACATACATCCCCGTTGGTCAGGATGAGCGCATCGAGCAGATAATCATGGGGTGCATCGAATCCATGCTTCTTTCGCACCACTTCACGGCAGAGTTATATCTACGAAACAAACGACAGATAGCTCCACAGCTAAATGTAAATCTAAATTTAAACTTGCAGCTTCCGCCAACTGTTCAGCCCGACCAGCTGTCCGCAGCTATGCAGCAAGCCATTTCCTCGGCACCGCCGAAAGGCACCTTTTTCGCCTGACCGATACGTGCAAACTGACAAAACCGGGCCGAATGTCAGCTTCAGGCTTTTTCGGTTAAAGGGGCTTCCAGCAATGTTTTGGCTGATCTCCTTTGGAAAAAACATAGATAAGTAAATATATTTTTTAAAGGGATCGCTTGAGGCTTCTTCAATGAGCCCCTTTGGGGTTTCGTGACCTTCGTCGAAGAAACAGCGAAAGTGACTTTTTTGGTATCGGTCAGGCGAGAAACGGACCGGTAGCCAGAAAAGCTGCGAGGGCCACGGTCTTAGCTCGATACCTGGTCGTCAAACTGGGTCGTCAAACCGAGAGCACCACAGCGGTGCCGTCGAAAAACCCTTATGTTTATTGGTGGGCGGTGCAGGTTTCGAACCAGCGACCCCCGGCTTGTAAGGCCGATGCTCTACCGCTGAGCTAACCGCCCGGTTAAAGAAGGCAGGAGCAACAAATTAAACGGCGCCGGAGTTTGGATTCCTCCGGCGCCGTTGCACTTCTTCAATTGGTGCGCCGCGTCAGCCGGTGCTGGCGCTCTCGACCGGTGTGCCGTCCTCGTTGAGCGAATCCTTGAGCTGCTTTCCGGCTTTGAACTTGGCCGAGCGGCTGGCGGAAATCTCAATCGATTCGCCGGTCTTGGGGTTACGGCCGGTGCGGGGACGGCGGGTAGACACCGAAAACGTCCCGAATCCCGATATATTCACACGATCACCTTGCCGAAGCGCCGCGATGATGTCATCCAGGATGATGTTGATCGCCTTCTCAGCCTCGGACTTATGCATTCCAAGCTTGTTGGCTAACCCTTCGATCAACTCGGTTTTCGTCATTCGATCCATCCTGCTCACGTTTAGCGGCTAAGTAAGCGCCGGTCTCCGGTTCTTGTCAAGTCTGCCGCGCTCAAAAGTCAAACCCGCGGCGCCGCGTCAGGGTGGGAGTCGCAGGAGCGTCCTTTTCCCGCCCCTCGTCGTCATCCTCGTCCTCATCGTTGAGCGTCGCGTCGGGAGCAAACGCATAGTCGATCGGATTGGGCTGCGACTTCAGAAAACTCTCCGGATTGTCGAGTACCAAGGCCTTCTTCAGCACATCGTCCATGTGTTCGACCTGAAACAGGCTGATGCTCTTGAGCACCGCGGCGGGAATATCCTGAACGTCCTTTTCGTTCTCCTTGGGTATCAGGATTGTCTTGATTCCACCCCGATGCGCCGCCAGCGCCTTCTCCTTGAGACCTCCGATTGGCAGGACCCGGCCGCGCAGCGTGATTTCGCCGGTCATGGCAAGGTCATTGCGCACCGGAACCTTGCATAGGGCCGATACCAGCGCCGTGGCCAGAGTGATCCCTGCCGAAGGGCCGTCTTTGGGAATTGCGCCTTCGGGGATGTGGATGTGAATGTCGATCTTCTGGTAGAAATTGGGGTCCAAACCCAGTGCCACCGCGCGCGAGCGCACGTAGGACATCGCGGCCTGGGCGCTCTCCTGCATCACCTCACCCAACTGTCCTGTAACCGTCAGCTTGCCGCGGCCCGGGACAATCGTCACCTCCACCGCCAGCAGCTCGCCACCCAGTTCGGTCCACGCCAGTCCCGTCGCCACGCCGATATGTGGCATGGTCTCGGCCAAACCATAGCGGAAGCGGGGCGGCCCCAGGTACTTGGCCAAGCTGGAGCTCGACACTTTGACGTGGGCATTACGATCGTTCTTGACCACCTCGACCGCGACCTTACGGCACACCGCCGCGATTTCGCGCTCCAGGTTGCGCACTCCCGCCTCGCGTGTGTAATGGCGGATGACGCCGAGCAGGGCCTTGTCGGAGAACTCGATATTCTCCTCTTTAAGCCCGTTGGCTTCACGCTGCTTTTTCATCAAGTAGCGCTTGGCAATATTGAGTTTTTCGTTCTCGGTATAGCCGGGAATCCGGATGATCTCCATCCGATCCTGCAACGGCCGCGGGATCCGCTCCAAAGTATTCGCGGTGGTGACGAACATCACCTTGGAGAGGTCGTAATCGACGTCGAGGTAATGGTCGTTGAAGGCGCAGTTTTGTTCCGGATCCAGCACTTCAAGCAAGGCCGACGAGGGGTCGCCGCGGAAGTCGGTGGACATTTTATCCACTTCGTCGAGGAGAAAGACCGGATTGCCCGATCCCGCCTTGCGCATCGATTGAATTACCTTGCCCGGCAACGCGCCGATATAGGTCCGTCGATGTCCGCGGATTTCAGCCTCATCGCGCACGCCACCCAGCGACACGCGTACAAACTTGCGCGCCATCGAACGCGCAATCGACCGGCCCAACGAAGTCTTGCCGACCCCGGGAGGTCCAACCAGGCACAGGATGGGGCCCTTGATCTGTCCGACCAAGGTCTGGACCGCAAGGTACTCCAGGATGCGCTGTTTGACCTTGTCCAGCCCGAAATGGTCCTCTTCAAGGATGCGTTCGGCTTCTTTGATGTCGAGCTTATCCTCAGTGTACTCGTACCACGGCAGGGACAGGAACCAGTCGAGGTAGTTGCGCACCACGGTCGCTTCGGCCGACATCGGCGACATCATCTTGAGCTTCTTGATCTCGCGCTCGCACTTTTCGCGCGCCTCGGCCGACATCTTCTTCTCGCGCAGTTTGTCTTCCAACTCCTGAATCTCGTTTTTGAACTCGTCTTTTTCGCCGAGTTCTTTTTGAATCGCGCGCATCTGCTCGTTGAGATAGTACTCTTTCTGGGTCTTCTCCATCTGCTTCTTGACCCGAGTACGGATGCGCTTTTCAACCTCGAGGATCTCCAGCTCCGAGCGCATATAGCCGAGAATTTTCTCCAGCCGCTCGGCCGGATTGGCGGTCTCCAACAGCGCCTGCTTCTCTTCGAGCTTGATCCCCAGATGACCGACCAGCTTGTCGGCCAGATAGGCCGGATCGTCGATCGCGGAAATCGAGGTCACCATCTCGGGCGGGATCTTCTTGTTGAGCCGGACGTAGTTGTCAAAGGTCGAGATCACCGAGCGCATCAGCGCTTCGACCTCGGTAGTGCGCTCGCACACCTCAGCGACCTCTTCAACCTCGACCTGAAAGAACTCGCGATCCGAAACGTGGCGAAGGATGCGGGCGCGTTTCTTGCCCTCCAGGAGCGCTTTTACGGTTCCGTCGGGCAAGCGCAACAGCTGTACCACCACACCCAAGGTACCCACCGCGTAGATGTCGTCGGGTGCGGGTTCGGAAACCTTGGCGTCTTTCTGGGCCGCGAGCAGGATCGGTTTCTTCAGGTTCTCGGCTTCCTCGAGCGCCTTTATCGACTTATGCCGTCCCACGAAAATCGGATAGACTTCGTGGGGGAATACGATCAATTCACGCAGGGGCAGCAGCGGAACGACCTGCGCCGGCATATTGTCACGGTTGTCTTTTTTATCGTTGCGAAAGAGCATCTTTTTTTATCGAGTCTCCCCGAACTCAGGCGGTCTCGGCGGCTTTCTGGTAAACCAGCAAAGGCGGTTCCTTCTGACTTACTACCTCCTCTGAGATTAATACTTCCTTGATGTTGGGCTGCGACGGGATGTCGTACATCACGTCGAGCATAATGTTTTCCATGATCGCGCGCAGGCCCCGGGCTCCGGACTTGCGCTTGAGCGCCTCGCGCGCGATCGCGCGCAACGCCCCCTGGGTGAACTTGAGGTGGACGTTCTCCATGTCGAACAGCTTCTGGTATTGCCGCACCATCGCGTTCTTGGGCTCGGTCAGAATCCTGACCAGCGCGTCCTCTTCAAGTTCGGCCAGCGTGGCGATAACCGGCAGGCGGCCGACAAATTCCGGAATCAACCCGAACTTCAGCAGATCCTCGGGCTGCACGTCGACCAGCAGGTCGGAAATCGACTTGGGATCGCGATGGCTCAAATCGGCGCGAAAGCCCATCGTTTTGCCCGCGATCCGGCGCCGCAGGATGTCTTCCAGGCCGACGAACGCTCCGCCGCAAATAAACAGGATGTTGGTGGTATCGACTTGCAGGAACTCCTGTTGCGGGTGCTTGCGCCCGCCCTTGGGCGGCACGCTGGCCGTGGTCCCCTCAATGATCTTGAGCAGCGCCTGCTGTACGCCCTCTCCGGACACATCGCGGGTGATTGACGGGTTATCGCCCTTGCGCGCAATCTTGTCGATTTCGTCGATGTAAACAATCCCACGTTGGCAGCGCTCGATGTCGTAATCGGCGTTCTGCAGCAACGACAGGATGATGTTCTCGACATCTTCACCGACGTAACCGGCTTCGGTCAGCGAGGTGGCGTCGGCGATCGTGAAGGGCACTTGCAGGAAGCGCGCGAGGGTCTGGGCCAACAGCGTCTTCCCGACCCCGGTGGGACCGATCATCAGGATGTTGGATTTCTGCAGTTCAACGTCCCCGGTGACCATCTGGGAATCGATGCGCTTGTAATGATTGTGGACCGCGACCGAGAGAATTTTCTTGGCCCGGTCCTGGCCAATCACGTACTGATCCAGAACGCGCTTGATTTCCGCAGGCTTGGGCACCGCTGAAGTCTGACCGAAGGCCTCTTCGCCATCGGTCTCCTCGGCGATGATATCGTTGCAAAGGTCGATACACTCATCGCAAATGTAGACGGTGGGGCCTGCGATTAGCTTGCGCACTTCATCCTGGCTCTTCCCGCAAAAAGAGCAGACCAGGCTACCGGTGCGATCATCATGCTTGGCCATATTGCCTCTCGTCCGTCACTTGGAAGACCCTCGGCTAACGATTACCTCATCAATGATTCCGTATTCAACCGCTTGCTCGGGACTCATGAACATGTCCCGGTCGGTGTCTTTCTCAATTTTGCGCAAACTTTGACCCGTATGTTTAACGAACAGGTTGTTGAGATCTTCCCGCAGCCGCAAAATCTCGCGCGCCTGGATCTCAAGGTCGGTGGCCTGACCCTGGGCGCCACCCAGTGGCTGATGAATCATAATTCGCGAATGGGGAAGGGCGTACCGCCGTCCCTTGTGTCCGGCGGTCAGGAGCAACGCTCCCATGCTCGCCGCCTGTCCCAGGCATAGAGTGGACACCGGCGGCTTGATGAACTGCATCGTATCGTAGATCGCCAATCCGGCGGTGACTGAGCCGCCGGGAGAATTGATGTAAAATGCGATCTCCTTTTCCGGATCTTCGGATTCAAGGAAAAGGAATTGTGCGGTCACCAGGTTGGCAATATCGTCGTTGACTTCGCTGCCCAGGAAGACGATCCGGTCCTTGAGCAAGCGCGAGTAAATGTCATAAGCGCGCTCTCCACGTCCGGTCTGCTCGATAACGATTGGAACCAGATTGCTCATAACCCCACTTGGCGAGGCACGCTGACCGATCTCCCTAAGGGTGCTAGCACTAACACGATTGTATCCAGTTTGAAATTAGCGGGCAACATTGCTCCAATAATTCTGGCTTTACTCGGTTTCGCTCGGTTCGGCTGGGTTGCCCGTCTCAACCCCGCTACCGGTGCTCTGATCCGCGCCGGCCGCTCCACTCTCGGGCTCGAGGCTTTCTTCGACTTGCGCGCGGGCCAGCAGCAGGTCGACCGTTTTTTCGCGCCGCATGGCATTGCGTAGCGCGGCGCGGTTCTCCTCTTTGGAATAAAAGGTCGCCACCCGTTCGCGCTCGCGTCCCGACTGGGTGACGATCAACGCCACGCGTTCAGCCACTTCTTCATCGCTGATTTCAACCTTCTCCTGGTCGGCCAGCGCATCCACGATCAGCGAAGTGTGGGCGCGCTTCTCGGCCCGAGTCTTGAACTCGTCATGATTCTTGTGCGCGGTTTCGGCCGCTTGCTCCGCGGACATTCCGCTGGCTTGCAGAGTCGACGCGAACTCGGCCTCCAGAAGGCGCTGTTCGTATTCGATCAGCGACTGCGGAACCTCGACCTGATTTCGTTCCAGCACAATGTCAAGCAGTCCCTGGCGCACTTTGGCGTCGGCATCCTGCTTGGCTTGGGCCATCAGACTGCCGCGCAGATGTTCGCGCAACTCGGCCAGGCTTTGGAATTCGCCATGATCCTTGGCGAACTCATCGTCCAAAGCGGGTATCTCGCGGCGGAAAATCTCCTTGACCTTGTAACGCCATTCGACGTCCTTACCGGCCAAATCCTTTTCCCCGTAATCGGCCGGATAGCTGCGGCGCTGGCTCCCTTCAACGCCAACTTCAGCGCCGGTCAGCACCTCGTGCAAGCCGTGGGCGATGGATTTGTCGGAGATTTCCAGCAGGCGCGATTCAAGCTTGCTCCCCGGGATCAAAGCGCCGTCGGCAAAGGCCTCCAGCTCCGCGATCACGAAATCGCCGGAATCCACCCGCGTACGATCCTCCACCTTCTTAAGCGGCGCCATCCGCTCGCGCAAACGTTGCAGCGCGTCGTCCACTTGTTCTTCGCTAACCTCAACTGCCTGATGCTGAACTTTGAGGTTGGCGTAGTCCTTAACCTCGATTTCGGGCTTGATATCAAACACCGCGGCGAAGCGCAGCGCTTTTTTCAAGTCGGTCTCTTCGGTGACAATTTCGGGTTCTGCGACCGGGGTCAAATGGTGCTCGCTGAGCGCCTTTCCAGTCGATTCCTTGATGAGTTTCTGGATAACCTCGCTGCGGACCTGATCACCAAACAAGCGCTCGAGCATCTGGCGCGGAGCATGTCCGGGGCGGAAACCCTTGAGATGCACATTGCGCTTGAGCTCGGTGTAAGAGCGGTCCAGCTCTTGCCCGATTTCATCTTGATCGAGTTCGATGGTGACTTTGCGGCGAAGCGGAGAGGAATTTTCGACATTAATGTTCATGGCTTGTCAGGGCTTTGAGCTAAACATAAGGCGTGGCCGCGGATCAACATCCCGAAGCACCTCCGTTCCCCAGCCTCTTTCCACAACTTCGCGCGAAGCACAGGATATACGCACCCTGGGACCTCCATGGGCTGGCCAATCAGGGGGGGAGGGAGGTACCGGGTTCGAGCGTGCGGCTGTTCACCCGCACGCTCCATACTAACGGGTGGCTGGACTTGAGTCCTTAAAACTCGTACGCTTTCGCGCAAAATATTTTGGCCTTGCATTCGGCCCCCCTTCTGGCTAAGCAAGGCCGGTTATGCTCCTTTCGAAACCAGTTTCGATTCGGACTGCGGAGTTATCAGGAGACTTTGGATAAATGAGTGAGTCAAATATCGTTTTGCCAGTCCTTTCTGGCGGCCAGGTGTTGATTTTGTGGCTGGTCTTGCTGTCGGCCTTTGTCGCGCTTGGCTATGGCCTCTATCTGGTCCGCATCGTGCTGGAAGCCAGCCCTGGCGCCAAATCGATGACGGACGTTGCCGACGCGATTGAAGCGGGCGCAATGGCCTATTTGCGCCAACAGATCAGAACCATGCGCTGGTTCGTCCTGATCATCTTCGTCGCGCTGTTCTTCATGTACCGCCATGTTTATCATGGGCTGGCGCTCCCGTTGGGCATTTCGGTAGCGTTCCTGATGGGCGTCAGCGCCTCCTACTTTGCCGGCTTCGTCGGCATGTGGCTTGCGGTAAAGGGCAATGTGCGCAGCGCCAACGCAGCCTTGACCAGTTTTAAGGACGCGATGGAGCTGGCCTTCAAGGCCGGGGGCGTCTCGGGCATGTTCACCGTCGGCCTGGGTCTGCTAGGCGCCACCATCATCTTTCTGATCTTCCGTGAAAACGCAATGAAAGTGCTGATCGGTTTCGGCTTCGGCGGCTCGCTGGCGGCACTCTTCATGCGCGTGGGCGGCGGAATCTATACCAAAGCCGCGGACGTCGGCGGCGACCTGGTAGGCAAGGTTGAAGCCGGCATTCCCGAAGACGACCCGCGCAACGCGGCCACCATCGCCGACAATGTGGGCGATAATGTCGGCGACTGCGCGGGGATGGCGGCCGACGTGTTCGAGTCCTACGAGGTCACCCTGGTGGCGGCGATCATCCTGGCCGCCTATGCATTGGGTGAAAAGGACTTTATCGCGGCTTATGGCGGGCCCGCCGGAGCCGGTGCGTTCGCCGTCAAGCTGATCATCTTCGCGTTGATTCTGCGCGCGGTGGGCGTGTTCTCTTCGATTATCGGCATCATGGCCGTGCGGGTGCCGTTGGGCAGCGCGATGCGCGACCCGATGCGCCCGATTGTCAACGGCTACATCGTCTCCGCGGTAGCCTCGATCATCGGCTTTTTCGTCGTCAACTATTTTTATCTGACCGACCCTCGCACCGGCGCGCCCGACTGGCGCTTTGCGATCACCGCATCGGTCGGCATCGTCCTGGCGGTGGTCACGCTGTGGCTCACCAACTATTTCACTCACCCTGATAAGGGACCGGTGACTGAATGCGCGACCGCGGCCCGCACCGGCCCGGCAACGCTGATCCTGTCGGGGATGGCTGAGGGACTGGAGTCGTCGGTGTGGGCGCTCATGGTGATCGCGATCTCGATCATCGCCGCGATGGTCATCTTCCGCGACTCGATCGCGCTGCAATTTTACGGCATCGCACTGACCGGACTGGGCCTGCTGACTACCACGGGCTTCATCCTGGCGATGGACACCTACGGGCCGATCACAGACAACGCCCACGGCATCTTCGAGATGGGCGGCATTCATCAGGAAGAAGCTTCCCGCACCCTGTCGTGGATGGATGCGATCGGCAATACCACCAAGGCGCTCACCAAGGGGCTGGCGATCGCGACCGCGGTCCTCGCCGCAGTTTCGCTGTTTCGATCGTTCATAGACGAGGCGCACCTGGGCGATATCGGCGTTCAAATCAACATGCCGACGGTGTTCGTAGGGTTGCTGATCGGCGGCGCGGTGCCGTTTCTGGTCAGTTCGTTCTTGATCAAGGCGGTCGGCCGAGCGGCCTATCAAGTCGTGGTCGAGGTGCGCCGCCAGTTCCGCGAGCATCCGGGAATCATGGAGTACAAGGAAAAGCCCGACTACGAGCGGTGCGTTGAAATCGTCACCGCTACCGCTCAGAAGGAACTGCTGGGCCCCGGTATCCTCGCCATTTTCGCGCCGCTGCTGGTCGGATTCGGCCTGGGCGCCGGAGCGCTGGGCGGATTCCTCGGCGGCACCATCCTGACCGGCCAATTGCTGGCGGTCTTCATGTCCAATGCGGGCGCCACGTGGGACAACGCCAAAAAGAAGGTCGAAGACGGATTCCTGGGCGGCAAGGGCACCGAGGTGCACAAAGCCACGGTTGTCGGAGACACCGTCGGCGATCCATTCAAGGATACCGCCGGTCCCGCGCTCAACCCGATGATCAAAGTGATGAACCTGGTCGGCATCCTGGCCGCGCCATTCACACCGGCGGGAATCGCCGAAGTCACCTTGGGGCGGGTACTAATCGTGGTGCTGGCGGTGGTGCTGCTATCGATCGCGGTCGTACTCTCCAAGAAGGGTTCGATCGCGGAAGATTCGAGCGCCGGAGCGACAACCAAAGCCGCCGCCTAAGGCGAACCTGGTTGGCTGATTGCAAACGGCGGGGACCGCGCGCGTTGCGCGCGGTCCCCGCCGTTTGGTCTTTTTGTAGGCCGTCACAGGTTCAGTGGGTCGGGCGTCCCTGCCCGCCACATACAGGGAACGGCGGGCAGGGACGCCCATCGGACGCCCGCCCCACTATCTCGCACTCTTCCCCGCTTAATCGCTCGGCATCAAAGCTTGACCCGGTCCTCCTGCGCCCATCCTTCTTTGAAGGGAACGAAAAAGTGCGGGATCAGGCTCATGCGGCTAAATCGCCATCCGTCCTTGGTCCGAATGTATTCGTCGTTGTACCTGGCTGACACCAGGTACGCTTCGCCATTGACGATTGGCTTGGCTTCCAGATAACTGAACCCCGTCGCGCGATCGCCATGAATCTCGACTACATGGTTGTGGATATACTGTTTGATGAAGGTAAAGTGCGGCCGGCCAACGGCTGGCGGTGACGACGAAGGGGCCAGACTCCCGAAGAACTTTCCCACCTTCTCCCGGCCTTTGGCATGGCCGAGTTGGCCAAACTCCAACTCGCCATCCTCGGTAAACAGTTCGGCAATGTTGGCGAATCGCCCCTCGTTAATGTACTCATGATAACGGTAGCGAAGATTACGAAGAGCTTCGCGATCGCTCAGTTCCTGCACTTTGCTTTCGAGTTCCCTTACTCGCGCCTCCATATCCGTGGCCATGAGCCTTTTCCTCCTGTCCGCATGTTGCGCCGAACATAGCACAAACTTTTGGCCACGCGGTGGAGGCGCACGCTCTGGCCTAACCGCGAATTTAGGTTAAAGTCAGACCCGCGCCGGTCCCGGTCTCTGGTTTTACGGGGCTCGACCGCAGCAAGTTAACATTATTCGATCAGGGAGGAACCCACATGCAGCAGCTTAAAGATCGAGTGGCGATACTAACCGCGGGAGCCGGCGGCTTTGGCAGCGCCACCGCGCTGATGATGGCGCAGGAAGGAGCCAAGGTGGTGATCGCCGACGTCGATCAAGCCTCATCCGAAGAGGTGATTGCCCAGGTGCAGAAGGCCGGCTCGCAGGGAATCTACGTCAAGACCGACGTCAGCAAAAAGGCCGACGCGCGCAACGCCGTCAAAGCGGCGGTCGAGAAGTTCGGCCGCCTCGACATTCTGATCAACATCGCCGGTATCGGACTGGGCACCGCGATCGAGGACATGAAAGAAGAAGATTTCGACCGCGTCATCTCCGTCCACCTCAAGGGCACTTTTCTGTGCAGTCAGGCGGCGATTCACGAGATGAAGAAGAATCAGTGGGGCCGGATCGTCAACATCACCTCGCGGGCGGCATACAAAGGACGCGCCGGAGTGGGCGCCTATTCCGCGGCCAAGGGCGGGATCCTGGCGATGTCGCGGGTGATGGCGCTTGAAGTCGCACCTTATGGAATCAACGTGAACTGCGTAGCGCCCGGCACCGCCGAGACCAAGATGGTGAAGGCCAATTTTTCCACCCCCGAGTTACGCGCGCAGGAGGCGACCTTCACCGGCGTCATCACGCGTCCGATCCGGCTGGCTTATCCCGAGGAGATCGCCGGAGCGATCATGTTTCTGTGCTCGGCGCCGTCGGCACATATCACCGGCAGTACGATCCACGTCAACGGCGGCACTCACATGCCGTGATATGATGCAATAATGGTTTCGGTTCCGACTCCTCATCAAACGTTGAAACTCACTATGGCCGACGGCGCGCTGATTTTTGTGCGCCGGCACGGCAATCCCGCTGGGCCGCGGCTGGTGCTCAGCCACGGCAACGGTCTGGCGAATGACGGTTACCTGCCATTTTGGGGCCCATTGTGCGAACGGTATGACGTGATCCTCTTTGATTTCCGCCATCATGGTCACAATCCCTCCAATCCGGCATGGGCTCACGACTGGCCGGTTCTGATCCGCGATAT
>CAWGQB010000030.1:0-52537 GCA_963824565.1 uncultured Pseudomonadota bacterium
CTAAGTGATGGCCGCAATTGGTTAGCCGCCCTGGCGTGCTGTGCTAGGCTGACTCAAATGAGCTCGCGCAAGGCGCAGCAACAGTCCAGCCTGTTTCCCTCCAAGCCGTCGCGTGGCCAGCCGCTGGCGGAGCGGATGCGCCCGCGCACCCTTGATGAGCTGGTTGGCCAGCAGCATCTGCTCGGTCCCGGCAAGTTGCTGACTCAGATGGCGGTTTCCCACACGCTGCACTCGATCATCCTTTGGGGACCGCCGGGCAGCGGCAAGACCACCCTGGCGCGGCTGGTCGCGAACCAATCGGGAGCGGTGTTCAAATCAATCTCGGCGGTGTTGTCGGGTGTCGCCGATCTGCGCGAGGTCATCGAGTTGGCGCGCCGCCAACTCGCCGTCGACGGCCAGCGCACGGTACTGTTCGTGGACGAGATTCATCGCTGGAACCGCGCCCAGCAGGACGCCTTTCTGCCCCACGTGGAAAGCGGCCTGCTGACCCTGATTGGTGCCACCACGGAGAACCCGTCATTCGAGGTCATCGGTCCGCTGCTCTCGCGCACCAAGGTGCTGGTGCTCAACCCGCTGTCCGAAGCGGATCTGGCGGTCCTGATCGAACGCGCCCTGGCGGATTCCGATCGCGGCCTGGGCGGCTTCAACCTTACCTTGGATGATCACGCGCTTGATGAACTAGTGGCGCAGGCGGGCGGCGACGCCCGCAAAGCGCTCAATGCGCTGGAAATCGCCGCCGAGCTGGCGCGTCAGGCGGGATCGCCAGTGATCACCACGGACCACATGCGCGAAGCCACCCAGCACAAAGCGCTGATTTATGATCGGGCGGGCGAGGAGCACTACAACATCATTTCCGCGTTCATCAAGAGCATGCGCGGCAGCGACTGCGACGCCGCACTGTACTGGATGATGCGGATGGTCGAGGCGGGCGAGGATCCGATGTTCATCGCGCGCAGGATGGTTATCTTCGCCGCGGAAGACGTCGGCAACGCCGACCCGCGTGCCCTGACGGTAGCAACATCGGTCAAAGAGGCAGTCGAGTTCGTGGGCATGCCGGAGGGCGTTATCCCGCTGGCTCAGGGCGTGACCTATCTGGCTAGCGCACCGAAATCCAACGCGTCATACCGGGCGATGCTGGCGGCGCGCGAGGACGTGCGCAAGCTCGGCGCGCTGCCGGTCCCGATGCACCTGCGCAACGCGCCGACGCCACTGATGCGCGAGCTGGGCTACGGCTCGGGCTATCGCTATCCGCACGATTACGAGGGCGCGCTGGCACAGCAGGATTATCTGCCCGAAGACCTGCTAGCGCGCCGTTACTACGAACCGTCCGATCGAGGCTACGAAGTCCGCGTCCGCGAATATATCGAGAAAGCCCGGGCGCTCCGATCCGACGCCGCGGAAAAACCAGCGCGCAATCCGGGCAAGACTGGCAAGTGAATTTAGTAATACGCCGTATTACTGTTCAATCATCGGCATCACAGGCTGGCAGCCTGTGTCACGATAGAAAATCATAGATCAGAGTGACGGTTTATGATCCGCTTTCCGATCATCGTTGGTGCTAACGCCCGTCGTTTCATACACAATTGTCGGCCCCGCCGTGAGGGGGAAAGAACTCCCTGACAAGCCGCAACGGCGAGGCCACCATTTGGCCTCGCCGCCAGGGACAAAGTGAGACGGCCCTTTTAGCCCGCGTCTTTCAGAACGCGCTAGCGCGCGCCGAGAACTGAGTCCTTCAGCGCCTTGGCCGGCGTGAAGCGCAGCCGCGTGCGCGCCGGGATCTTGATCTGCTGGCCGGTCGCGGGATTTCGGCCAATGCGCGCCTTGGTCTTGCGCTTGCGGAAGATCCCGAGCCCCGCAAGTCTCAGCGAACCCTCGCGCTTGAGTTCGCGCACCACCAGGGTGGTCAGCTCATCGACCGCGCTCTTGGCCTGTTTCTTGGTGATCCCCACCTTGTCCGACAAATAAGTTGATACCTGCGTTTGCGTCATCATCCACCTCCTATGAGCGAGTTGCTCCGCCGCAATGATTTCGAGGCTAACGCTCGCGCTGAAATTTTCAAGTTCTAAATGTTTGTTTTAGCCGATGGCAAACGGGTTTTTGAACAGGCAGGCCAGCTAGACATTGTGCCCCAACAGCTTTGAACGCAGCATTTTGCAAAGCTACCTGACTTGGCGGAGATTTGGCGCCGCGAGCAGGGCCAAACCGCTGCGGCCCAAGTTGCAATCGGGATTGGCGCCGGTGATCAGCGCTCGAGACGAATTCGAAAGTCCTTCTCCAGCTTGGGCTTTCGCGTTAGGAATTGAGAAATTACAGCCTCAGGGCAGCCTCGCAAGGTCTGATTTACCTGCGCGAAGCACACGCCTGGGCGTGTCCCAGCTTATGCTGCGGACCTGGAATGCGGGCCCGCGCATGGCAAAGAACAGAGCACGCTGCATGGGACCTGACGGAAATCACAACTGTGGATAACACACTTCGACCAGAAACAGACCGCAAGGGGGCGCCACCGCCAGCGTTTGGGCGCGATGGCCGCCGCTGAGCAACTCGTCGATCGCCTCCACGGTCATCCGCCCGCGCCCCACTTCGACCATCGCCGCAACCATCGAGCGCACCATCCGGCGCAGAAAGCTGCTTCCTTCAACGCGGTAAAGCAGCAAGTCCGTGCGCCGCTCCCATTGGCTGCGGTAGATTCGCCTGATCGTGGTCTTGGTCTCCGTCCCGAGCGTGCGGAAAGCCGCAAAGTCATGCTCACCAAGGAATCGCGCGGCCGCCATCTCCATTGCGGCAAGGTCCAGGGGTTGGCGGATTTGCCAGGCGTAACGATAATCGAAAGCCGATCGCAACTCGCGATTGATAATCCGGTATTCATACACGCGGGCGCAGGCGCCGCGGCGCGGGTCGAAATCGCCGGACACTTCGGCCGCCTCACGCACGGCGATGTCGATGGGCAGCATCGCGTTGAGTGCCCGGACCAGTTCCGCTGGACTGAAACGGCTGGGTGCCTCGAAAGCGGCGACCTGGCCCAACGCATGCACGCCGGCATCGGTCCGTCCCGCCACCTGGATACGAGTCTTCTGATTGAACAGGATTTCCAGCACCGCCTCGATGCGGGCCTGGACGCTATCGGCGCTGGCCTGCAATTGCCAGCCGCAGTAGCGGGTGCCGTCGTACTCGATGGTCAGCCGGACGCGCATCGGCGAATACCGGGGACCGTCAGTTCAATTTTTCGGCGGCGTCCGGCACCAGGCATTCCGCAACCCACAAAGCGGTCAGGGCCGCACGCCGGGCATTGTCGAAGACGCACCACAGGGAGCTTCCGCAAGCGCCGGAGCTAAGAGATATGAGCAGCGCTTCCTGCCCGATCGCGTCGATCACGGTGGGTGGTTCGTCGCCCTCGACCATCAGCACTCCGGGCGCGGCGCGCAGCGCGCCCGCCCAGGTGTCGGCGCCCGCGGTGTTGGGCAATCCCAGCACGATTGCGTTGCCGTGCAGGACCGGAACCAGAACAGTTTGCAGGACCAGCTGTGGAGCCACATCGATAAGCCGCGCAATCTGGGCGAGCAGCGCTTTCCCCAGTTCCGCTGCGCCTGGAAACGGGGCCACGTTGAAGGCGGCCTGGGACTCATCCTCTTGGAGGTCCAGCTTGCCACTAAGCAGGTCGGCCGACTGCTCGACCAGATGACCAATCGCGCCGTGGCCCATTGACGACGCGCCCAGCATCAGCGTGGCCGCGCAGAACTGCCTCGTGCCCAGAGCGTTAATCATGGTCGCCAGCGCTATCGCGGCAGGATGCGGAGTCTGAAAGAGCCGGCCGCCGCCAAGCGCCCTGACCTGATCGCGCGCGGTAAAGCCTGGCGCGACAAAGGCCGCGGCCGCGGGCGCCAGCATCGCGGCACTCAGATCGACGATGATCGGCCCCGGATCGGCACGAATGATTTGCTCGGCGCCGACGCGCGGCACCGCCACAAAAGCGACGTCGATATCCGCCAATTCGGATGGGTCGGACAATACCGCAACTGGCCGCGTCTTTCCGCCCGATTCGATCGATTCACCAAAGTGCTTCTCGGAGCTGAACAGCTTGAGCTCGGCGCAGGGGAAGGCGCGCTCATCTATGAGTTCGAGCAGTTGTCCGCCTACGGCGCCGGTCGCACCGACAATCGCCACCCGCAAGGTTTCATTACTCCGTGAACCCATCAATTTTCCAGTTCGGCGCTCTCCAGCCTTTCCCGGACCAGCCGGCCCATTGCCTTGCAGCCGACCATCTTGGCGCCGTGCGATGCGAGGTCAGGAGTACGGTACCCGTCGCGCACGACAGCCTCGACCGCCTGTCTGATGTTCTCGGCGTCTGACAGCATTCCCAGCGAATGCTCCAACAGCATCCCCGCCGACAGAATCGCCGCCAGCGGATTCGCCTTGTCCTGGCCGGCGATATCCGGGGCGCTGCCATGGATTGGTTCGTAGAGTCCGATTGGGTATCCGGCGCTGTTTATTTCGTCACCCAGCGAGGCCGAGGGCAGCAGTCCCATCGACCCGGCCAGCATCGAGGCCTCGTCGGTAAGGATGTCGCCGAACATATTCTCGGTGACGATTACGTCGAAGTCGCGTGGACGGCGAATCAGATGCATCGCCATCGAATCGACCAGCACGTTCTCGAAGGCGACTTCCTTGAAGTCACGGCTGATTTCACCCGCGATCTCCCGCCACAGGCGCGACGAGGACAGGACATTGGCCTTGTCCACCGAGGCTAACCGCTTGCGGCGCTGGCTTGCCAACTCAAAGCCGAAACGCACCACGCGGGTTATTTCAGCCTCGCTGTAATAGAGCGTGTCGACCGCCTCGCGGCCGGCGGTGCCGTTGCGCCGTTCGCTGGGAGTACCGAAATAGATCCCGCTAGTCAGTTCGCGCACCACCACCAGATCGACACCGTTGATTATTTCTGGCCGCAGCGGTGAGACCGGAATCAGCTCTTTGATGGCTTTGACCGGGCGCAGATTGGCGTACAGGCTAAGATTCTTACGCAGTTTCAGCAGCGCCTGCTCCGGGCGTTTGTCGGCGCTGGGGTTGTCCCATTTGGGGCCGCCGACGGCACCCAGCAGGATGGCATCGCAATCCTGCGCGGTCTTGAGCACCTCGTCACGCAACGGGACTCCATATGCGTCGAGCGAGGCTCCGCCGATCAGGGCTTCCTTGAACTCAAGCTCGAGCGCCGACTGGCGCGCAACCGTCTTGAGCACCTGTAATGCTTCACCGACGACTTCGGGTCCGATGCCGTCGCCCTTGAGGACCAGTATCTTGTAGGCCATCTGTCGAAGTAAAAGTTGCTAGCTCGGCTCCACCGTCGAAGGTGGCAAATCTTCCTAAAATGACGCAGTTTCTGTTTCGATTACCCCGGGCTGACGAATCGGTAATTCTGGGACAAGCCGCGGGCACCTTGAGCTTTTCATCGGAGTGTTCAGCTAGCACATATCCTAACGTAGTTTCCGCGGCAAGCCCGTCACTCAGGGAACACTCACGGCCCCTCGTCGTCGATCAGCCGGGGATTGTTTTTCAACCCCAATCGCAACCGGTTCAGCGCGTTCACCAAGGCCAGCGAACTGGCCATCACGATATCGCTATGCGCTCCCTGACCCGGCACCGTGACGCCATTATATCGCAACAGGCAACTTACTTCGCCGAGCGCGTCGGTCCCGCCCGTAATCGCCTTTACCGCATAACGCTCCAGCACCGGCTGAATCCCGGCGAGTTGGTAGATAGCCTTGTAACAGGCATCGACGATGCCACTGCCGATGGCGTCGCCACGGCGCTCCTCGCCTCCCACGCGCATCACAACCTCGGCGCGGGCCGGCGAATGGTCCGAGGAACTCGTGCTCAGTCCGGCCAGTTCATAATAGTCCGCGCTGCGCCGGGATTCTTCCGTGACCAGGGCCAGGAGGTCGTCGTCATACACGATCTTCTTCTTGTCGCACAGCGCCTTGAACTCGGCAAAGGCCTTGTTGATATCGATTGCCGCCGGGTCCACACCCAACTGGCCCAGCCGGTCAACGAAGGCATGGCGCCCCGAATGCTTGCCCAAGACCAGTTTGTTGGAGGGGATTCCCACTTCCTCGGGCTTCATAATCTCGTAGGTGAGCTTGTGCTTGAGCACCCCGTCCTGATGGATGCCGGCTTCGTGGGCGAAAGCATTGTCCCCGACGATCGGCTTGTTGGGCGGCACCGGCCATCCGATCACCTGACAGAGCAGGCGTGAGGCGGGGTAAATCTGGCGGGTATTGACGCGGCTTTCGATTCCGAACAGATCCTTGCGCGTGCGCAACGCCATCACCACCTCCTCCATCGAGGTGTTGCCGGCACGCTCGCCGATACCGTTAATGGTGCACTCAATCTGACGCACCCCGTTCTGGATCGCGGCGAGCGAGTTGGCTACCGCCATACCCAAGTCGTTATGGCAATGGGCGCTCCAACGCACCTTATCCGCGCCCGGCAGGCGCTCGCGGATGTAGCTGAACATCTGCCCATATTCCTCGGGGATTGCGTGTCCGGTGGTATCGGGCAGGTTGATGACGGTGGCGCCGGCCGCGATCACTTCACGCAGCAGGCTCACCATGTAATCCCAATCGCTGCGTGAGGCGTCCTCGCAGGAAAACTCCACGTGATTGAGATGCTTGCTGGCCCGTTCCACGGCCCAGACCGCCGAGGTCAGAACCTCCTCGCGGTTCATCAACAGTTTGTACTTGAGATGGATGTCCGAGGTCGCGATGAAGATGTGGATGCCAGGATTGCGTGCGGTTTCGACCGCCTTAAGCGCGCGATCGACGTCCAATTCGCGGGTGCGGGCCAGGCTCAGAACCACCGGAGCGGTAACCGCGTCTGCGACTTTGCGCACGGATTCGAAGTCGCCGTCGGAGGAGGCCGCGAAGCCCGCCTCTATGACGTCCACATTGAGCCGCTCGAGTTGGCGCGCAATCGCGATTTTCTCGGCGACATTCATCGTCGCTCCCGGCGACTGCTCGCCATCGCGCAGAGTTGTATCGAAAATCCGTACGTAGTCCGAGGAGCCTACCGGTTCGCTGCCTTCAGTTGCCATTGCCTCTTTTTACTCCCGCCGGCCTCCGAACCTGATGAGCCGAGCGAAGCACCGAGAAGCAAACAAAAACGCCCCGGGTGGCTGTCTCGGCCCATCACCCGGGGCGTGCATCTTAAGCTTAAGCCTGTTCTTTCAGGCCTGCTCAGCGGCGCCCGCGGCGTGGGCCCAAGTAAGGCCCAGGCTAAGCAGTAGCGCTGCAAGCAGGATCGTCATCCTTCTACTCTCCCGATACGCGCAATCCAAGTCAAGAGCGGCACCATGTGGGCGAGACTAACATTGTGTCACCATCTACTTACATCCCGGATCGTGTTGTGGGCATACCCCTTGACGGCAGGAATGCATTCTCCTGTCCCGGCAAGTGACCGGTGATCCTACCCGTGGGCGCTCTCCTTGGGGGATGGCGCCGCCATTGGCGCGATGCGTTGGCCGCGCAGGAAGAGGAACGGTCCCGAAAGCACGTAGGCGCTGGCCAGGGCGAATAGCGTGAGCTGCGACATGGTAATCATCAGGGCCACTCCGATCACGACGAGTGCCAGCAATTCGACCGGAATGCGCTCGCGATGCTTGATCGACTTAAAGCTCGGATAGGGCACCCGCGAGATCATCAGGCAGGCCAGCGCCAACGTCAACGGAGCGGCAAACGCGCTCAGCAGGCGGGCCGAATCCAACTCAAAATAGCTGTACGCCAGGACCAGTCCGGCGATCATCGCCGCGGCGCCGGGGACCGGCAGACCAACAAAGCGCCGCTTATCCACTGTCCCAACTTGAGTGTTGAAACGCGCCAGCCGCAGCGCCGCGCATACCACGTAAGCGCCACTGAGCACCCAGCCCAGGTTGCCCAGCGACGTGAGCGCGAACATGTAGATGAGGCCGGCCGGCGCGACGCCGAACGCGACCACATCGGAAAGGCTGTCGTATTCGACGCCGAACTGGCTGGAGCTGCGCGAAGCGCGTGCCACGCGGCCGTCCAAGCCGTCGCAAATGAAGGCCACCACAATCATCGTCGCGGCCAACTCGAAATGATGGTTGATGCTCGAGACCAGCGAGTAGAAGCCGGACAGCAGGCCTAGTGAAGTGATAGCGGCGGGAACCAGAAAGACGCCCCGCTTGAGCGGCTCAGCCACTTCCCTGCGGACCTTGAGACGGCTGGAAATCAGACGCATCTTGGGCCGCCGCCCAGTCTCGATGCTGTGATCTTTCATTGCGCCAGTTCTCCGATTACGCTCTCGCCCGCCTTGACATGTTGTCCCACTCTGACCGTGACGCGGTACTCGAGCGGAAGAAAATGGTCGACCCGGCTGCCGAACATAATGATTCCGATCCGCTGACCGACGAGCACGGGTTCTTGCAGGTGGAGACGGCAGATAATCCGCCGCGCCAGATATCCGGCAATCTGCACCATGCTATGCGAACGTCCCTGCTTATCGGCGAAAACGATCAGATTGCGCTCGTTGTGCTCGCTGGCATAGTCGCTGAATGCGGCATGAAACTTACCCGCCGTGTGTTTGATTGCGGTTACTTCACCTTCCACGGGCGCCCGATTGACATGAACATTAAGCGGCGACATGAATACCGATACTCTTCGGTAACGGTTTTCGCGGTCATGGGGCGCCGCTCCTTCACTGACATCCACAACCCTGCCGTCGGCGCCTGAGATCACAATTCCGTCCCTGTCGGGCGCGATCCGTTCGGGGTCGCGGAAGAACCAGGTCGCGAACGCACCCATCACCAATATGATAGCACCGAAGATGGAAAACCGGGTCATCAAAAGCAGCATCAGGCCGATGGCCAGCACGGGCAGCGCAATTTTGGCCCCTTCCGGTGCAAGCGGCAGCCGGCGCCCGGACGCACCGGCCGCCGGCCCACGATGGGATAGAGAATCCGACACTGTGACGGTTAGTTTTTGGCCCGGTCCACCAGCCGGTCGCTAGCCAGCCAGGGCATATACGAGCGCAGCCGGCGGCCAACCTCCTCGACTGGATGCTGCTCGCCTTCCTGGCGCAGCTTTTTGAAGTTGGACATCCCGGCCCGGTATTCACCAATCCATTCCTTGGCGAACTTGCCCGATTGGATATCGGCCAGGATTTCCTTCATCGCTTTGCGCGCGTCCGGACCCACCACGCGCTTGCCGCGAGTCATATCGCCAAATTCCGCCGTGTTGCTGATCGAATAGCGCATGTTCGAAATGCCGCCCTCGTAGATCAGGTCGACGATCAACTTGACTTCGTGTAGGCACTCAAAATACGCCATCTCCGGCGCGTAGCCCGCTTCAACCAGCGTCTCGTATCCCGCCCGAATCAGTTCGGTCAGCCCGCCGCACAGCACGGATTGCTCGCCGAACAGATCGGTTTCAGTTTCTTCCTTGAAGCTGGTTTCGATAATCGCAGCGCGTCCGCCACCAATCGCCGACCCATAAGCCAATCCGACTTTTGTGGTATCGCCGGACGGATCCTGCTCAACCGCGAGCAGACAGGGAACGCCGCGCCCCTTGGTATATTCCGAACGCACCAGATGACCCGGCCCCTTGGGCGCGATCATGAAGACGTTGACGTCCTTGGGCGGTACGATCGCCTTGAAATGAATATTGAAGCCATGGCCGAAGGCGAGATACTTCCCCGGCTTGAGTCCGGACTTGATCTCCTTTTCGTAGATGTCCGCGCCGGCTTCATCGGGGACCAGGATCATGATCACATCGGAGCGGCTGGCCGCCTCGGCGGTTTCAAACACCGGCAGTCCCTGGGTTGTGGCCTTGTTCCACGATTTGCTGTCCTTGGGCAAGCCGACGCAGACGTCCATACCGCTGTCACGCAGGTTGAGGGAATGGGCGTGGCCCTGGCTGCCGTATCCGATGACGGCAATCTTGTGAGGTCTCAAGGCGATCAGATCGGCATCGCGATCGAAAAACACTTTCATGCGGAATTCTCCTTTGCGCGGCGCGCCCCGCCGTTTAGCTGGACCGAGCGGGCCATGGAGATCTTGCCTGAGCGCACGATCTCCTTGATCCCCAACGGGCGCAATAGCGCGATGAAGCCCTTGATTTTTTCATCGTCGCCGGTCACTTCGACCGTAGTCGAGCGCGGACCGATATCGACGATCCGTCCGCGGAAAGCGGAGACGATCGAGTCGAATTCAGAGCGGGTGCGGTCGTCCACCGTCACTCGAACCATCACCAATTCGCGGTCGATGGTTTCGACATCCTTGTAATCGAGAATCTTGATGACCGAGACCAGCTTGTTGAGCTGCTTGTTGATTTGCTCCAACACCTGGTCGTCGCCCGAGGTTACCAGTACAATCCGCGACACGGTTGGATCGATCGGATCCTCGTTGACGGTCAATGATTCGATGTTATAGCCGCGTCCCGAAAACAAACCGGCCACACGTGCGAGAACGCCGAACTCGTTTTCAACTAAGACGCTTATGGTATGACTGGGCATCGATTCGGCGCTAAACCTCTGTGACTCCTCGCAACCGGGGGCATTCAGCGCTGCCGGTAGCGCGCAAGGATCTCCATCATGCGGTCCTTATGAGCCAGTTTGATCTTCTGAATTCTTTTCTTCTCCATTTCCTCGTCCGCCGTCAGGTAGATCTTATCGCGGAAATTCTCGAGCTGCCGTTTGAAGTGCAGATGTTCTTCCCAAAGAGTCCTCAACTCTTCGTCGTGGTTGCAATGCTCGCGGATAAGTTCTTCCTCTCTGTGCTCCATAAGGCCTCCAAACCGGCAGTACCTGCCGCGTGCTTCTTCTTTAGTTCGGCTTCAGACGGCCTCACATACAGGGGCTGGAGACTGCCAACGGCGTCGACCTCCCCCAGCCCTACCCGCGCGGCGCCCAACGCCGCGATCATAGCCGCGGTTGCCTGCGTCACGCTCTCTTCAGCAAAAAACAACCCGCGGCCATTCGCCCCGTCGCGCAGGGCATCGCCATTTTTGATGGCGCCCTGGCCGAGATAAACCGCTTCACCCTGTATCTGTCTGGCCAAATCCTGGGGTTTGGCCAGGAACTCGCCGGATAACTTCTCTAGCCCGTTCTCCACCCGGCGGTAAAGAGCTGCGTAAACTTCGCCCCTACCTGCATCGAGAATCGGGCAAATCGTGGCATCGAGCGCCAGCTCGGAGAGCGTCAGGGCACACAAAGCCAATGCGTCCAAGCTGGGAACCCCGACTACTCCGCACCCCGTCGCCAGCGCCACTCCCTTAGCGTAGCTTAGCGCGATCCTCAAACCTGTAAAGGAGCCGGGACCGATTCCGACCGCAATCGCGACCAACTGCTTGATCGTCAGGCCGGTCTGAACCAGCAATTGGTCGATTGCGCCGACCACCGCCTCGCCATGGGCCTTGCGCGCCGGCAGGGCGACAGCCTGCACCGCCCCCTTCCACGCTATCGCCAGGCTAGCCTGTGGACCGCCTGTTTCCAGCCCGAGGACCGGACCGACCGAGCGACTTTGCGCGAGGAGAACTTCAGCCCTGAACAATCCGCGAGATGTCATTGAAGATCACGAAAGCCATCAACATCACGAGCAGAAATAGCCCTACCTGCTGGGCGATTTCGCGGTGGCGCACCTTGAGTGGGCGTCCGCGCAAACCTTCCACCGCAAAGAAGAACAGATGACCGCCGTCGAGCATCGGAACCGGCAACAGATTGATTATCCCCAACTCCACGCTCAACATAACGGTGAACATCAAGACGCTGGCCAGCCCCTGTCGCGCCTCGCGCCCCGCCATCTGAGCAATCATGATCGGACCGCCCAAGGCTTGGCGGACAGGGGTGGCGCCGGTAAAGATCTTGACGATCCCCACGATTAGCATCCCTGCCATCCGGACCGTTTCCACGACCGCGTGGGGGATCGCGACCAACGGTCCTTCGCGATGAACGACGCTGTCACCCCGCGGGAGGACGCCAATTATCCATTGCTCCTCGCCCATTGCGCCCGGCTCATGGACCTGCGACGGAGTGATGGTTAGCGATTGCCGCGCGCCGTCGGAGCGCTCGATTTCTATTTTGAGCTGGGCGCCGTGGCTTTTCTTTACGCCCGCCGACAGGTCCTCCCAGCTGTGAATCGGCTCTCCATCGATCAATAAGATCCGGTCGCCCTCGTGGAGCCCGGCTGTAGCTGCTGGCATGCCCTTTTGCAGTTGACCCACGACAGGCAGCAAGCTCGGCACCCCGTACATGAAAACGAACGCGAGAAGGACCGGCGCGAGCAGGATATTTGCGGCCGGCCCGGCCAGCACAATAGCGAATCGCTTGGCCAAGCTTTGGGTCGGAAATGAACGCTTTTCGATCTGCCGCATCAACGCCGGCGTGCGGTGTTCGGACAGGAACTTGATCGCCTCGATCGTATCCTTACGTCGCTGCACCTCGTCCAGCAAGTCACGCTCTTCCTGACGCGGGGCCCGGCCCAGCACCTTGCGCATCAAGCGCTCGGGGTCAGGACTGCGGCCCAACGCCTGAGTCAGCGCATATAGCTGGACGTTCAGTTCCCGATCAGCACTTGATTCAGGGTTATCCTGGACTGGGCCACTTTGACCGACCGCCTGATCCAGCATCCGCGATTGATCGTTCCCGGCTTCGACCGTGATGCGCAACTCCGGCTCGACGGCCGCTGACTTCTCGGCGGCTTGCACCAGGTCACGGGCAACCTCGGTCAGGTAAACTTGGACCTCGGCAGGTCCCAATTCATCGCCGATTTCGTCTCCCAGCATCCGCACATAACCACCGAATGGGGTGGCTCCGATGGCGTATTCGGTTTCACCTCGGCGGATGCCAAACAGTTTTGGGGGATATCCGATCGAGAAGCGCAAGACCCGCACGCCGCAACGCTTTGCGACTGCGAAATGACCGGCTTCGTGGATCAAAACCAGCGTTCCAAGAATGATGATTGCCGAAATAATTGAGGTCAGCATTCAAGCCTCGGTGATCACGCGGCGGCTAGACCCAGCCACCGACTGTAATAGTATGTAAAAACCGCCGCGAAGACTAGGCTGTCGCCACGGTCCAGCAGACCGCCATGGCCCGGAAACAGCCATCCCGAATCCTTTACTCCCGCCAGTCTCTTGAACGCCGATTCGGCCAAATCTCCGAGCTGCGCCATAATGCTTAGCAAGACGGCGAATAGCATCGCGGCCCACGTGCTCCAGCCCACGCCCAACGGAACCCTGAGGATCACGGCTGCCACTACGCTCGCAGCGACGTAAGCGATCGCTCCCTCCACCGTTTTGCCGGGGCTGACCCCGGGTATCAGCTTAGTCCGGCCCAGAAATCGGCCGACGAAATAAGCTCCGGAGTCGCCTGCCACCACCGTTAACAGCATCAGCAACAGCAGCTCCACCCCACCGGCCACATTGCGTAACAGCGCCAGGTAGGGGTAAAGCGTCCCGACATAAAGGCCGCCAACTAATGCCAGGAACAGGGGTGGCGCGGTCTTGCCCGCACCGTACGACTCGACCCGGACGATCAATGCGCACATGGCGCTGACCACCAGCCAGGCCAGTAGGGCAATTCCGCCCCGCATCCAGCCCAGCATCACGACTGCCGGCACTCCGCCGACCACGGCCAAAGTCAGAAGCACGCCGGGACTGCCGGCCGGCGTCATACGGTCTATTTCATAGAGTCCCCAGCCGGTGCACAAGCCGACCAGAAGACTGAACGCCCATGGCGGCGCCAAAATGATAACGGCGAGCAGCAGCGGCAGTACCACCGCCGCAGTGAGAATTCTAGTTCGCAACACGCAAGGGCAGCCGCGAGGACGGTTCCACGGCGCCAAAGCGACGTTCCCGGCGCTGATAGGCATACAGCGCGGCGAGGAACTCGTGCTCCCGAAAATCGGGCCACAATGTGTCCGTGAAGTAGAGTTCGGTGTAAGAGAGCTGGAACAGGAAAAAATTGGACAAGCGCAACTCGCCTGACGTGCGGATCAGCAAATCGGGGTCCGGCAATCCGGCGGTGTCCAGGCGCTTGGAAATCGCCAACTCATCGATTTCGTCAACGCGCAGCCGGCCCGCCGCGACTTCTTCCGCAACCTGCTTTGCCGCGCGCACGATCTCCTGCCGGCCGCTGTATGAGACCGCCAAGGCAACCGTCATGGTGCGGTTACCCGCCGTGCACTCGACCGTTTCCTGCAATGCTTTTTGCACTTGTAAAGGCAGGCGCGTGCAGTCTCCCAGTGCAATGAGCCGGATGTCGCGCTTCATCATGCGTTTGGTTTCGGTCACCAGATAGCGATGCAGAAGCTGCATCAGAAAGCGAACTTCGGCTCCCGGGCGTTGCCAATTCTCACTGGAAAAAGCAAATAGCGTCAGATAGGGAATGCCCAGTTCCCGAGCGGCGTCGACTATCGCCCGGACTGAATCCTTGCCGCGGCGATGCCCCTCGAAGCGGGCCAGTCCGCGCCGCGTAGCCCAGCGCCCATTGCCGTCCATCACGATCGCGACATGGCGCGGCAGCCGTCCGGAATCGAGCGACAGATCCGGAAATTCATTAAGCGGAAGAGATCCCAACTTTGATGCTCTCGGCGCCCGTTATTTGCGCCTGAATCCCCTCGCGGACATCAAACCTCCATGACCTCCGCCTCTTTAGCGCTTAGAACCTTGTCCAACTTCTCAATGTATTCGGTGGTGTAATTTTGCACCTTGGCTTCCGCGCCGCGAAGATCGTCGTCGGTGATGTCTTTTTCCTTATGCAGTTGCTTGAGCATCTCGTTGGCGTCACGCCGATGATTGCGCATAGAAACGCGAAAATCCTCCGCTATCTTGCGGATATGGCGGACCAGTTCCTTGCGCCGCTGTTCGGTCAGCTCAGGAATCGGACAGCGAATCACCTTGCCATCGTTAATCGGCGTCAGGCCCAGCTCGGGAGTTTGCTGGATGGCCTTTTCGATGTCGTGAATTGAGCTGCGGTCGTACGGCGTAATCACCAGCAGGCGCGCTTCGGGCGCGGCCAAACCAGCGACCTGACGCAGATTGACCTTGGCGCCGTGGTAATTGACCGAAAGATTCTCAATCAATGCGGTGGAAGCCCGTCCGGTGCGCACCCGCGCCAGTTCATGCTTGAACGCAATCAGGGCCTGATCCATTTCCTTGCGAGCTTCCTCGATAACTTCGTCTTTCATGGCTCAGGACTCGCTAACCAGTGTACCGATATGCTCCCCCAGAACGGCACGCTTTATATTACCGACTTTTTGAAGATTGAAAACCAGCACCGGCAGATTATGGTCCATGCACATGGAAATAGCGGTCGAGTCCATGACCTTGAGACTTTGTTTTAAAATATCAAGGTAAGTCAGATGGTCGAACCGCTTGGCGTTGGAGTCAAGCATCGGATCGCGATCATACACGCCGTCAACGGTATGGCTGGCCTTGAGGATGATCTCCGCGCCTATCTCCATGGCTCTGAGGCTGGCGGCGCTGTCAGTAGTGAAATACGGGTTGCCGGTGCCAGCGGCGAAGATGACCACACGGCCTTTCTCCAGATGGCGGATAGCGCGGCGGCGGATATAGGGCTCGCAGACCGCCTGCATATCGAACGCCGACATCACGCGGGTGTTGATTCCCACCCTTTCGAAGGCGTCCTGGAGGGCCAGGGAATTGATCACCGTGGCCAGCATTCCCATGTGATCAGCGGTGGTGCGGTCCATTCCGCGCGCTTCATAACTGGCACCGCGCATCAGATTGCCCGCGCCGATTACCACCGCGACCTGAACCGGAAGGGCGGCGACTTCCTTGATTTCAGCGGCGATTCTTGACAGCACCTGATGGTCGATTCCGAAGCCGCCGGCGGGCGCCAAAGCCTCGCCGGAGAGCTTGAGCAGGACCCGGGAGTAGCGGGGCCCCGGATTTTGAGTTTGTTGTTCAGACACAGCCGCTGCAGTCCCCCATCTATTCGCGGGAACCCGGATCAGTCGCAGGATCCGGGTCAGTCGCAGGACTCGGGTCAGTTCTGCGCTTTGCCGTCCAATCCCTCGCCGAGCTGAAAGCGCACGAAGCGGCGCACCTCGATCTTCTCGCCGACTTTAGCTTGGTAATCGGTGACGATGTCGCCGATGGTGCGGGCCGGGTCACGGATATATCCTTGCTCCATCAGGCAAGCGTCGCGGTAAAATTTCTCCAATTTACCCTCGACGATTTTGTCAATTACCGCCTTCGGCTTGTCGATTGATTGTGCTGCATATATTTCCCGCTCCTGGGCGATGATCTCGGGCGGCAGGTCTTCGCGGCGCACGCAACGAGGATTGGAAGCTGCAACCTGCATCGCCAACTCCTTGACCAGCGCCTGGAACTCGGAAGTCTTGGCCACGAAATCGGTCTCGCAGTTGACTTCGATGAGCACGCCCAATTTCCCGCCAGCGTGAATATAGGAACCAATACATCCTTCGGAGGCAACCCGTCCGGCCCGCTTGGCCGCCGCTGCGATACCCTTCTGGCGCAGCCAGACGATAGCCTTGTCCAAGTCGCCCGCACTTTCTGCGAGCGCCTTCTTACAGTCCATCACACCCGCGCCGGTTTTCTCGCGCAGCTCCTTGACGACGTTGGCGTTGACTTCGGCCATGAAGATTCCTTCTACCTGATGATCGGCTGGTAAGGCTCAAGGCCGACAACCGGAATATCATCCGGCCGGCCTGCAATTATTTTTATCGAATTAGGCTATGCTTCAGGTTTAGAGCGCCTGGGGCGATTCGACCGCCGGCGCTGAGCTCTCCGCGCCACTGGCCAAATCCGTCTCACCCTTTTGCCGCTCTTCCTGTAGTTGCTTGCCCTCAATCACCGCATCCGCAACCGCGGCGGTGAACAGCTTTATCGCGCGAATGGCGTCGTCATTGCCCGGCACCCGGTAGGAGATCAAGTCGGGGTCGCAATTGGTATCGACCACCGCCACCACCGGGATGTCGAGGCGGTTGGATTCCGCTACCGCGATCTCCTCCTTCTTGGTGTCAATCACGAACAGCGCATCGGGCAGGCGGCGCATGTTCTTGATCCCGCCTAGCGTGCCCATCAGCTTGGTATGCTCGCGTCCGATATCGCTCATCTCTTTCTTCGTCAACGCGTTGACCATTGCGGGGTCCGACATCTGCTCTTCGAGCTTTTTGAGACGCTCGATCGAGGCGCGGATGGTCTGGAAGTTGGTCAGCATTCCGCCCAGCCAGCGGTTGTTGACGTAAAACATCCCGCAGCGTTCGGCTTCCTCACGCACGATGTCCTGGGCTTGCTTTTTGGTCCCGACAAACAAAAGGCTGCCTCCGGCGGCCGCCACGTCGCGGACGAAGTCATAAGCGCCGCGAAACATCTTAACCGTCTGCTGGAGGTCGATTATATGGATTCCGTTGCGCGCACCGAAGATGTATGGCTTCATCTTGGGATTCCAGCGGCTGGTCTGATGGCCAAAATGAACCCCGGCTTCGAGCAGCTGTTTCATGCTGATTTCGGTCATTGAGTTCTCTTTTCTTTTCCTTGTAGGCTAGCTTTGGTTTTATCAGAGCCCGGGCCGGGGTCAAAGTAGTCAGTTCCCACGCCGGGACCGTACTTCTACGGGATGCCCGAGACTAATGCTTTGAGTCTACCGCACGAGGGTCTCCTTGCCCAGACTTCCCCGCTGAGACTTTCCTCGTCCAGACTATCGGGGGATCGCCCTAGTCGTTCTGCTAGTTGTTCATGGACTCGAGGAATTCGTCGTTGGTCTTGGTCCCTTGCATCTTGTCGAGCAAGAACTCCATCGCCTCGACCGCGTTGAGTTGGGAAAGCAGTTTGCGCAGAATCCAAACCCGGTTGAGCGTGCTGCGTGGTAGCAGCAACTCCTCCTTACGCGTAGTGGAGCGCTGGATGTCGACCGTCGGAAAGATGCGCTTTTCGAGCAGACGCCGGTCCAGGGCCACCTGCTGGTTGCCGGTGCCTTTAAACTCCTCGAAGATCACTTCATCCATGCGGCTGCCGGTGTCGACCAGCGCGGTGGCGATGATCGTGAGGCTGCCACCGTCCTCGGTGTTGCGGGCCGCACCAAAGAATTTCTTGGGCTTATGCAGGGCGTTGGAATCCACGCCGCCGGAGAGAATTTTTCCCGAGGGCGGAACGACCGTATTGTAGGCCCGCGCCAGACGGGTGATCGAGTCGAGCAGGATGACCACGTCGCGGCCATGCTCGACCAAGCGCTTGGCCTTCTCGATTACCATCTCGGCGACTTGCACGTGACGGGTTGCCGGTTCGTCAAAGGTTGAGCTAACCACCTCGCCCTTGACCGAACGCAGCATGTCGGTGACTTCTTCAGGCCGTTCGTCGACCAACAGCACTATCAATACGATTTCGGGATGATTGTGCGCGATCGCCCGCGCCAGCGCCTGGAGCATCATGGTCTTGCCGGTAAACGGTGCGGCCACGATCAAACCACGCTGGCCCTTGCCGATCGGCGCAACCAGGTCGATGATCCGGGTGGTATAATCTTCGTGATCGAATTCAAGCTTGATGCGCTCTTGTGGATAGAGCGGGGTCAGGTTGTCGAAGAGGATTTTGTCGCGGGCCTTGTCGGGCTCCTCGTAGTTGATCGACTCGACCTTGAGCAGGGCAAAATAGCGTTCGCCCTCTTTGGGCGGCCGAATCAGGCCCGAGACCACGTCGCCGGTGCGCAGATTGAACTTGCGGATCTGGCTGGGCGATATATAGATGTCATCCGGACCCGGCAGGTAGTTGTAGTCGGGCGCGCGCAGGAAGCCGAACCCGTCGGGCAGAATCTCCAGCACCCCCTCGCCCAGGATCGAGCCATTCTTGGCCGCCTGCGCCTGCAGGATCGAGAAGATCATCTCCTGCTTGCGCATGTTGGCCGCCCCGTCGATGTTGTAATCGCGGGCAATCTGGGCCAGTTCGGTAATCTTCGCGCCCTTGAGCGCCTTGAGATTGAGGACCCCGATCTCGTTTACCACCCCGGTGCTGGAAGCGTACCCGCCCGCGACCGGACCAGCCGAAGCACCTGGGAATGCGCCGACTGCGCCGCCACCGTTGGGGGTCAGGCCAACCGTGCCGCCTCCGTTGGTTTCTTCGCCGCCATTGCGGGGCGATTCCTCAGGTCCCTGAAGCGACGGCGACTCTTCCATCGGTTGGGAATCGCTCCGGTGCATTCCTCGCGGTTTGCCCGGGTTCCTTCCCCGATACTTTCTACCTGATGTCTGCTGCAACTAATCCTCCACCAATCGGCTGGGAAAATGTAATCCGTTTCGGATGTTGTGGTCTCGCCGCACAGAGCTTATACCCGCTCCTCGTGACGAATTTGAAAACTGAACTGCGCCTCAAGCGCGCGAAACTGAGCGGGTTCCGTGAGGGGCGTGCGAGCTGCGAATCCCGATCCCCGAAGGAGTCTTGGTGGGAGACCTGACCTTAAATTAACCAACCTCAAACGGTCTGTCAACGGCACCGTCCGCCACGAACCACGCTTCGCCTGCCCCTCCGCCACGCCGAACAAACTCTCTACACGCTGTTTGCCGCCCAAGCCCCGTTTGCCCCCGCAGCCGAGAATCGCGCCGGCGATTTCTTCCGCGTCGACGCCGCAGGCCGCGAGCACCACTCGTAAATCGGGCGCGATCGGCGCTACCAAACCCAACCGGGCACCCGTCCGCGGATGGATAATCGCCAGATAAAACGCATGCAGCGCCTGACGGCGCAGCGGCAATTGGCCGCGCTCTTGTTTGCCATACAATGGGTCGCCCAGGCAAGGATGGCCCACCGAAGACAGATGCACGCGGATCTGATGGGTCCGGCCGGTCCGTGGCCGCACCGCGACCAGGCTCACTGGAAGCGCCGCGCCACCGGAGAGGGTCAGCGCGCAGCGCCGGATGAGCCGCACCTCGCTTAGCGCCTCGCGCCCGCTGCTGGATCTGACCGACATGCGCTTGCGCTCGGTCTGATGGCGCCCGATAGGCTTGTCGATTGTCAGCCGGTCGCGGCTCAGATGGCCCGTCACCAACGCCACGTAGACCTTTTCCACCGTACGTTGCTTGAACTGGTCGGAAAGGGCCGCACGGGCAAAGCTGTTGCGCGCCACCACCATCACGCCCGAGGTGTCCTTGTCGAGCCGATGGACGATGCCGGCGCGCCAACTGCCGTCGAGCTCCACCACCGAGGACAGGTCGGGAAAGCGCGCCACCAGCGCGTCGACCAGGGTGGAATGCGGATGGCCCGCCGAGGGATGCACCGCCATGCCGGGCGGCTTGTTCACGAAGATGATGTCGGAGTCTTCGAACAGGACCTCAATGTCGGGGGCCGGCGCCTGCGCGGCCACTAGCGGACGGGGTGCGGGAACCCGGAACTCAATTCGGTCGCCCGCATGAATCGGATCAGAGGCTCGCGCCGTCCGCTGATTCATCATCACCGAGTCCGGCTTTGATCGCTTTCAGAATCTGTGAGCGCGAATATTCGGGCGCCAACTCGCGCGCCAGATATGCGTCCAGCCGCATCCGTTCCTGCGGACTCGCAACCAGCGTCTTTTTCTCCGCGGCCTCTCCCACACTCTACCTCGCGCTCTCCATCAGCACTAACTCGAGCGTCTGAGCCAGTGGGGCGTCTTGGTCAGCGCGCCGGATATGGCAGCGGATGATGGGCCTCGTAAGCGGCGATTTTGGCCTCCTGAATCAGGGTCAAGCCGATGTCATCGAGGCCCTCCAGCAAACACTTGCGGGCGAACGGCTCGATTTCGAAACTGGCAGACCAGCCATAATCGTCACTGACGGTCTGTTTGTTGAGGTCGACCGTCAGACTGTAGCCGGGATGCTCCCCTTCGACCACGAAGATGTGGTCGACCTCGGCCGCCGACAGAATCACCGGCAACAGCCCGTTTTTGATCGAGTTGTTGCGGAAGATGTCGGCGATCGACGGGGCGATAACAGCCCGAAAGCCGAAGTCGTCCAGCGCCCAGACCGCGTGCTCGCGTGAACTGCCCGAGCCGAAGTTGGCTCGCGCCACCATAATCGAAGCGCCCTTGTAGCGCGGGTTCGTTCAGCACAAAGTCAGGGTTGTCGGAGCCGTCGGCGCGCAGGCGCCAGTCAAAGAACAGGCCTTTGCCCAGACCGCTGCGCACGATCGCCTTGAGAAATTGCTTGGGGATAATCTGATCGGTGTCAACGTTGGCCTTGTCCAGCGGCGCGACGCGGCCAGTAAAGGTTTTGAATGCGCGCATGTTTTGAATCCTCTCGTGGCCGCGTTCAGGCCCATTTCCGCACGTCGACGAAATGGCCGGCGATGGCCGCCGCCGCCGCCATCTGCGGACTTACCAGATGAGTCCGGCCGCCCTTGCCCTGGCGTCCTTCGAAATTGCGGTTGGAAGTGCTGGCGCAACGCTCACCAGGCTCGAGAATGTCGGGGTTCATGCCTAAACACATGCTGCATCCGGACTCGCGCCATTCAAATCCGGCGTCGGTGAAGATGCGGTCCAGACCCAGCGATTCCGCCTCGGCCTTGATCTGCTGCGAGCCCGGCACCACCATCGCATGCACGTGGCCGGAGACCTTGCGGCCCTTGACGATCTGCGCAGCCGCCTGCAGGTCGAGGATGCGCGAGTTGGTGCATGACCCGATAAATACCCGGTCCACCTTGATATCGGTGATCGGAACGCCGGGCTTAAGCCCCATGTACTCAAGGGCGCGCTCAGCCGCCTTGCTCTGGGCCGGATCGCTGAGGCGGGCGGGATTGGGCACCTTGCCCGTCACTTCGATGACCATGCCGGGATTGGTGCCCCAGGTCACCTGCGGCGCGATCTCGGCGGCGTCGAAGGCCACGCTGGCGTCGAACGCCGCCCCTTCGTCGGTGGGGAGAGTCAACCAGCGCTCCGCAGCGCGTTCCAGGTCGGCGTTTTGCGGCGCGTAGCGGCGCCCGCGCAAGTACTCGACCGTGGTGCGGTCGGGCGCGATCATCCCGGCACGCGCGCCGGCCTCGATCGACATATTGCACACGGTCATCCGCTCTTCCATCGAAAGCGCGGAAATCGCCGAGCCGCGATATTCGATCACGTGGCCAGTGGCGCCGTCGGTGCCGATTCTACCGATTACCGCCAGGATGATGTCCTTGGCGGTCACGCCCAGCCCCAGTTTGCCGTCCACCCGGATTTCCATCGTGCGCGGAAGCTCCTGCCACAGGCACTGCGTCGCCAACACGTGCTCCACCTCGCTGGTGCCGATGCCAAAGGCAAGCGCGCCGAACGCGCCATGCGTGGAGGTATGGCTGTCGCCGCATACGATCGTCATCCCCGGCTGGGTCAGCCCCAGTTCGGGTCCGATCACATGGACGATCCCCTGCTCTTTGGCGCCGAGGTCGAACAGCCTCACGCCGAATTCCTTACAATTGCGGCGCAGGGCCTCCACCTGGAGAGCCGACTCCCGATCCGCGATCGGGAGGCTGCGGTCAGTGGTCGGAACGTTATGGTCCTGGGTCGCGTAAGTGCGATGGGGCGCGCGCACCTTGCGTCCGGCCGTGCGCAACCCCTCGAAGGCCTGCGGCGAGGTCACTTCGTGAACCAGGTGGAGGTCAATATAAAGCAGCGCCGGCTGCGCCGCCTCCTGATGGACGACGTGATCGTTCCAGACCTTTTCAAATAGCGTCTTTGCCGCCATAGTGATGATTAACGTCCTCTCAATATCGATGAGCGCCCGCGGTTCCGTCGTACTCGACCCTAAAGACCGCAACGTCGTAGGCTTCGAACCTTTGATTATCCGGCGTTCCGGCCACCGAATCAAAGGGCAATCCAGCGGCCATACGCGCGCCGTCACCAAGCCGTCCGAATCCAAACAGTTGCAATCAAATTTTGGTATCGCCGTTGCTTGCGACCCGGCTATCCGGGCGGCGATCAGAAATTCCTGATCGCCAATACCTCGCGTGCGGGTGTCCGATCACCCGTGCAACTAATCAGGCGCGGGGCGTGTAGAAAAGTGATCGCGAAACCCAACCTCTCGTACAGTTCGATGATCCGCTCGGTAGCCTGGTTCGAGAGCACTACCGGGCCCGGATGGCGGGCAAGCCATCGCGCGGTTCGAACCTGTTCCTCCCAACTGAAGCCGTTCTTTGAGTATTGGCGGAACTGAACGTCGTAGGGCGGGTCGGCGTAGATCAAGTCATCGGGCTGAAGCGTAATGGCTTCGAAATCGGTTTGGATGAAATCCCAGTCCGCAAACAGTTGCCGATAGGGGGTGAAATCCCGCGTATAAGTGATTCGGGTGTAACGGCCGAAAGGGACGTTGAAGCCGCCCTTGCTGTTGAAGCGGCACAGCCCGTTGTAGCCGGTGCGATTAAGATAATAGAACAGCGCCGCGGTTTCCGCGCTTTCTCCTTCTCCATCGCGGAGAAGCTGATTGAAGCGTTCGCGATGCGCGTAGTACTGCCGCTCGTTGTTGTTCATCACCAACGATGTGGTAAGGCCGCGCTTGAGCCATCGATAGAAATTGAGCACGTGCGGATTGATGTCGTTAATAAGGGCGCGTCCAGGCATCAGTCCCAGCGTGACCGCGAGGCCACCGCAAAACGGCTCGACCAGCCGTCGGTGCCGATGCGGCGCCCACAGCGGACGCAGATGGGGCACCTGCCAGCGCTTGCCTCCGGCCCATTTGAGCGGCGGTCTTAACCGTTCCTTGCCACGGGTCTCAAATGCCTCGGATACGACGGGAGTGCCTGATCCCGCCACGTCCGAATGAAGGGCGGTCTTCATTTCGCCTTTAGCGCGAGCCGTTGCGCTTCAGCTGGCCCTCAACCTTCTCGCACATCCTGCCCATCGCCGCAGTAAGTCCTCCTTTCTTGAAGCGCCCCGGTAGGTTTGAACCAACATACCCAACAGGATGGCCTTCCACCAGCCTGTCGCGTCCGCGAGCCTCGATAGCCACCGCGATGGACGGGAGAAGAGTTGCTCGACGAGTCCAATTCCATTACTTTATGACCATGGTCTGGTGGTCATGGCAATGAGAACAATACCAGCAGGACAGTTTAAAGCCCGGTGTCTAAAAGTGATGGACGAGGTGCGCGCCACACGTGAGACCGTGGTCATCACCAAGAAGGGACGACCTGTCGCGAAGCTGGTTCCGGCGGAGGAGCCTTCCGGTGAACTGTTTGGCTGTCTTGCGGGAACAGTGGAAATCATTGGAGACATTGAGTCGCCGGTAGAACCCGTGGAGGTCTGGAAGGTGCTCCGGTGATCCTGCTTGATACTCAGGTACTGGTGTGGCTCGTGGCGCAGCCGCAGCGGCTTTCGCCCCGTGCCGCCTCCGCGATTCGGCGGGCTCACAAAAGCGATGGCCTTGGAATCGCAAGTATCACCCTGTGGGAACTGGCGATGTTATTCGCCAGAGGCGCCTGCGGACCAGCGGCACGATAGAGGCATCGGTACGCCTCGTAACAGACTCCGCCGGGGTAATTGTAAAGCCCATAACGTCGGCAATTGCGGCTCTGGCGACGCAATTTCCCGCCGATTATCCCGCTGACCCAGCCGATCGGTTAATTGGTGCCACTGCTCGTGCTGAGGGCCTTGCCTTGGTTACCCGCGACAGTGGGATTCAAAGCAGCGGACTCCTCAAGACAATCTGGTGAAAGACCGTACGATTACCTCAAATTCCGGCGGCGCGGACCCCGCAGCGGCCGGCATAGGTCAGGACGTTGAGGACGCACTGTAAGGGAAGTTCGATCGTCGCGGCGAATTCGAATCGCACAAAAGCGGCTGCGGTGATCTATTTCTGAGGTAATATTGAACCGACCACGAGGAGATCGGCCATGGACGACCCATTTCGACGGCCCACTTTTGGCTCGGCGGTTTTTTACCAAGATCCTGTTGCCGCCCTGGACTGGCTGGAGAAAGCGTTCGGCTTCGAGCGGACGATGGTGATCACCGACGCATCCGGAAAGCTGGCCCATTCGCAGATGAGGTTCGGTGACGGTTACATCATGGTCGGCAGTGAGTGGGCCGATTTCATCGGCAGCCCGGCGTCGCTCGGCGGCAAGAACACGCAGTCGATCCACGTCCACCTCAAAGACGGCCTCGACGCGCATTGCGCTCGCGCCGGGCGGCGGGTGCGGTGATCCTGCGCGAGCCCGAAGATCAGTTCTACGGCGACCGGGTCTATTCAGCCAAAGATCCCGAGGGCCATGTCTGGAGCTTCGCCCAGACCGTCCGCCAAGTATCTCGCGAAGAGGCAGAGAAGATCAGCGGCTTGAAGATCGACGGCTGGGTGTGAGACGACGCGTCGTCTGACGCGCTTCGGTATGCCTGCTATGGCCGATGACATCGCCGATTTCAGGCCACCTCCCGGCGGGAATCCTCCGCGACCATTTATCATAGCCATTGAGGGCAATTTTAGCGTCCCGCAACGATCCACTCATAAAGTTTTTGCCCAAGCCGGCAATTCTGCTAGCTTTCCGGGACTGGCTAAAACCGATATAAGTGTCCGGATAATTCGGCCACCATTCGTGGTTTTTAAGATTGGTAGAAAAGAGGTGAGGCTTTATGCCCTGGACGATAACCCGCCTATGCATCGACTGTGTGGATACCGGTTGCGTCAGCGTCTGCCCGGTCGATTGTATCTACGAATATGTTGCGAAGATCGCGCCAAGTTCCCCAACATGCTTTACATCAACCCCGATGAATGCATCGATTGCGGCGCTTGTGAGCCTGAATGCCCTTGGCAGGCGATTTTCGAAGAACCTGCGGTGCCCGATGTGTTCAAGGATGACATCGCGCTGAATCATGCGACGGTGGACGACGCCGATTCCTTCAAGGTCAAGCAGCACGAAGCCAAGGAGCAACCCACGCCCGAGCAGGTGGCAGCCAACCGCCAAAAATGGGGCTACAATCCGAACGCCTGAGGGTGTCCGCTAAATCAATCATCGAACCTAACTACCCGCTCATGCCTTGAGCCGTTCTGGGCATGGGCGGGTTCTTCTAAAGGCCAGAAGCTGTCGTAGGTGAGCCACCGAGATTCAAATTGTGCGTGCGCGGCGATGCGGCGTGAGTTCATTGCAGGTTCCGCTGCACCCTCACCCGTCACGCGATTTGCTGGCGCAAATCACGCGCCGACCTCTCCCGGCTTGCGGCTACGGACCAAGTCCGCAGCCGCGGGCGAGGTCATTTTTCGACACCCTCTAGTGTAGTGTCCCATTAATAAAATTACACGAGCTACGGCGTCTGCTACAATAGCAGGCGAGGTGGCGCGGATGGGTAGACCGAACAAGGCCTTGACGATCGACGAAGCTGACCGCTTGCAACTGCAGGCGATGGTGCGCTCGCGCAGCATGCCGCATTCGCTGGTGCGGCGCGCGCGCATCATATTGCTGTCGGGGGACGGACAGTCCAATCGGGAAGTGGCGCGGCGCTGTGGAGTCAGCGCACCGGCGGTTAGCCATTGGCGCCGACGCTATCAGGACCGCGGGCTGGCGGGGCTGCATGACGAATTGCGGCCGGGCCGACCTCGCACACACGATGACGAAAAGGTGGCGGAGTTGATTAAGCTGGTAGTGGAGAGCAAGCCCGAGCACGCCACGCACTGGAGCGTGCGCACGGCCGCCGTCACCACCGGCATCTCCAAGAGCGCAGTGGCACGGTATTTCGCACTGTTCGGCGTACAACCCCATCGCAGCAGGAGCTTTAAGCTCTCTACCGACCCATTTTTTGTGGAGAAGGTACGCGACATCGTGGGCCTTTACCTCAATCCGCCGGACAAGGCGCTGGTGCTGTGTGTCGACGAAAAGAGCCAAGTGCAAGCGCTGGAGCGGACCCAACCGCTGCTGCCGCTGGGTCTGGGTTATGTCGAGGGCGTAACCCATGATTATTTTCGTCACGGCACCACCACCCTGTTCGCGGCGCTCGACGTGCTCGACGGCAAAGTGGTGACCATGTGCAAACCGCGCCATCGCCACCAGGAATTTATTGCCTTTCTTAATCACCTCGACCGCAACGTCCCGGCCGGACTCGAGGTCCATCTGATCGCCGACAACTACGGCACCCACAAGCATGCCAAGGTCAAGGCCTGGCTCGCCCGCCACCCCCGCTATCACCTCCACTACACCCCCACTTACGCAAGTTGGCTCAACCAAGTGGAGCGCTGGTTCGGGCTCATCACCCAGCAGGCAATTCGGCGCGGCTCCTTTCGCAGCGTCGGCGAACTGATACAGAAAATCGACGCCTATGTCGCTAATTACAATCTCCATCGTCGTCCGTTCGTGTGGACCGCCACCGCCGATTCAATCCTTGCAAAGCTCAAGCGCCTCTGTAAACTTTATTAATGGGACGCTACACTAGTCGGGGAGAGGGCACCGAGATTCTAGGATGATTAGTAGAGACTCCAAGACAAGTGGGGCGGGCGTCCCTACCCGCCATTGATGTGAGCGCTGGATGGCGAGCGACGGGCGGCAACACCCGTCCTAGCCGTTTTCCGGAATTCAGACGATTCGCTTTTGGCCGTGCTTGAAGCCACCATGCTGGCCTGATGTGTCGCGCGGTTGCTGACCTCCTGTGTCACGCGGTTCGCGCGGTTGCCGGTGCCGCACGGGAGGATTGCGCTCGCTCTGGCCCTGTTCGCGATTTATTTCCGTGGGTACAATCTCCAGCGCGCGCAGGTAACTGGTTCCCAAAGACCGGGTGGTGATCATGGGGTCGTCCTTAAGCGCCAGATGAACGATACGCCGGTCGCGCGGCGCCATCGGTTCGAGCGCTATGGTTTTGCGCTCCCGCTTGGCCCGCTCGCCCATCGACAGCGCCATCCGCTCCAATTGCTGGCCGCGGCGGGCACGATAAGAGGCCACGTCCACGGTGATTGGCGCGGCGTCCTTGATATGGCGCGCCACCAGGCGGTTAATCAGGTACTCCATGGCGTCGAGGGTCTGGCCATGGCGTCCGATCAGGATCCCGGATCCATCGCCTTTGATATCGATATGGATGGCGTCGGGCTCGCTCTCGCTTAAGACCGCTTCGGCCTTCTCTCCCATCAGATCGAGAACGTCCGTAATCAGCTTAAGCGCTTCCTGGCTCTGTTCATTGAGGCTGGCGCTGCGGCGTCCCGGGCCACCTTCCTGGCTCTCCTCCTCGGCGCGACCCACGGTTTCAACCTGTGACCGCGTTTTGACCGGCACCACCTCAACTTCCTGGGCGCCGGAGAAATCCTCGCGCTCCCCGCCCGGGCCTCGGTGATCACCACCTCCGCCGCGACGGCGCGGATCGTCGTGGTCTCCTGGCGCGAAGCTGCGGAGGGTGGCGAAGCAACCTCGCTGCGCGCAGCTTCGGGAGCCCGCCGCCGGACGCGCACTCGCGCCGGCCGGGCGCCCAGGCCGAGCAGGCCGGATCTTGGAGTTGCTATGACTTCGATGGAGACGTCCGCTTCTTCGGCACCGAGCTTGGTCAAGGCCTCACGAATAGCCTGTTCGACCGTGGCGCCTTCGGCTTCGAAATAATCGTTGGGGGTCATGCGTTAGCCGGACTGAGCTGTTTAAATTCGCGGTTGAGAAAGTATTGCTGGGCGATTCCCAGCGCATTGGAGCAAAAATAGTAAAGTGTAAGACCCGCGGGGAAATTCAAAAACATGATGGTGAAAACGATTGGCATCAGCATCATCATCCGTTGCTGGCTGGGGTCGGGCGACTGCGGGGTCATTTTCTGCTGCAGAAAGGTGCTCACTCCCATCAGCAGGACCAGCACCGGAATCCCGCCGCAGGGCAAAAAGCTCAGCTTGGGAAAACCCGGAATCACCAGGCATTCCGGCGCCGACAGGTCCCTGATCCAACCGAAGAACGGCGCGTGGCGCAGCTCCACCGCGTTGAGCAGCGCCTCGTAAAGACCGATGAAAATCGGCAGTTGCAACAGCATCGGAGCACACCCGCCCAAAGGGTTCACGTGATTGCGCTTGTACAGGTCCACCATCTCGCGGTTTAGGCGATCTTTGTCATCCTTGAACTTCTCGCGCAGCTTCTCGACCTGGGGTTGCAGGCGCTGCAGGCGCATCATGGAACGCTGGCTTTTGATCGACATGGGCAGGAACGCCACTCGAATGGCCACCGTGAGAAGGATGATATCAATTCCCCAATTGGGTGCGATGTAGTGAAATAACTTAAGCGCGCGCAGGAAGGCAAGCGCCAGAATGCCGGTCCAGCCAAAATCGATCGAATGGCGCAGCTCAGGGTTGACCTGCTCCAGCGTGGTAATGCTTTTCGGCCCCATGTAGACCGCGGTCGCGATCTGGACGCTGCCGTCCGCCGGCTTGGTCGCGAACATCATCGCGGCGGTGGCCTCGGCTCCATTGTAGTCCATTGCGACCGTTCCCTCCTGCGGGGTGTGCGGCAGAAAAACCGTCAGAAAGTACCGATCGCCGAAACCGGCATAGGTAATTTTGCCCTGAAGCGGTGGGGGGCCCTTGCGCAGGGCCTTTTCCGCATCCACGGTCGCCTTGTCGTTGACCAGGGCCTGGATCTCGGGCAGATCGTAATAGCCCTGATGCGGAGACATGGACTCGCTCATGGTGAGCCCAACCGCCTCGACCTCGCCTGGCGGTCCGCTGACTGCGGCGTGGAGATCAAAGACATATCCTTTGCCCTCAAATTCCAGAGTTTTGGAGATTTTCAGTCCGCTCGGCAGGCTCGCGTAAAAGGCCAGCTTGCCCTGTTCGGAATCATGTAGGACGACATGCTCCGGAGCGTCGGTTTGGTAATCAAGCAACCGATCATCGAGTTGGCCCTTGCGCGTGCTGGCGATCAAGCCCAGCGGCAGCTGCCCTCCGGCGGCAGGCTTGATCACTTCGAGCAGCGGGCTATTGGGCTGGGCGGTTTCATGAAATTTCTTGAGTTGGAGACTGCGCAACCGCGCGCCGCGGGTGGTCAATTGCGCGATGAAGGAGTCGGTATCGATTTCGATAATACGCTCCGGCGCGGTACCGCTGGCCGGAGTTTCGACCGTGCCCGACTTCATTCTAGGCAAGGGTGGCACGATCTCGGCGGCGCCGGGGCTGGGCTGGACTTCGGAAGTAGCCTGTTCGGTTTGCTCCTTGGGAGGGTAAAGCCGTTTCAAAACCAGTTCCTGGTAGGCGAACACCGCCGCCAATGATAGAACTACCGCGATCAAGAGTCGTGTGTCCAAAGCACTCCTTATCTATTATCAACTTCAGCCGGCGGGACCGGGTCATAGCCGTGGCCACCCCAAGGATGGCAACGGGCCACACGGCGCAGCGCCAGGTAGCCGCCACGCCGCAGCCCATGCCGGTCCAGGGCCATCTTCGCATAGCACGAGCAGGAGGGTTCAAAGCGGCATGCGGATCCGGAATGCGCGGTCAAAATCGGAGCCACCAGGGCGTGGTAAAAATCCAGCAGCCCCGTTGCGACGATCACCACCAAGCCGGTAGGGCCGCGCCGGCGATCGGGGTGGTCTTCGTAGGTTTCAACGGAAATCATTTTGGATGTCGTATCCAATAGCCGTCATGGCAACGTGAAGCGCAACCGGTCTTCATTTGTTGTGGCTGGAGCCGGCTTCAAATTTCTTCGCCAT
The DNA here is from genome assembly GCA_963824565.1 of uncultured Pseudomonadota bacterium. GTDB lineage: Bacteria > Desulfobacterota > Binatia > Binatales > Binataceae > JAJPJA01. The sequence goes on from CAWGQB010000030.1 coordinate 30,547, forward strand.
CCGCAACAGTACCGGCTTTAACTCCGCCGTCACCTCTGGCGTCCTGAGGCCGTCGGCACCCTTGCGGGCGACAATCATGAGCGAACTTCCCGGACCGAGCGCGGGTCGAAGATAGCAGCGGAAACTCTCGCGCAATCTGCGCTTGATTCGGTTGCGGACCACCGCATTGCCAACCTGACGGGAAACCGCCAGACCCAAGCGGGCATTCGTCTGATTGGGAAGCATGGCCAGGTAAATGACGAAGTGTAGAGACTGAAACCGCAGGCCTGCGCGCCTAACGTGCAAAAAATCAGACCGGCGGCGCAAACGATATTCAGCCCCAAAGCCGGCGCCAAGCCGGCGCTCTACCCGGGCTGTTTTGGGGGGATCGAAACCGTCAGCCGGTGGCGACCCTTGGTACGACGTTGTTTGAGTATGCGGCGTCCACCGGGTGACGCCATCCGGGCGAGGAACCCGTGAGTTCGTTTTCGCCGACGATTGCTGGGCTGATAGGTACGTTTCATCTTTATTAATCAAGTCGTTATCGCGGCTTGCGCCGGCAGTTCCACCGTCTCCAAATGCAACGCCTGCATCGGGCTGCATAGGTGAGTCAGGTATGAGACAGCCCCGCCTTGGCCCGGAAATTTTACGTGAATTTCGCGGGTAAGAAACCCTGTTGCGTCAATGCAACCATACGACGGCGCACAGAGCAAGGCGTCAACAGCTCGCGATTAGCCCGGCGGCGCTGCTCAGATCCCCGTCCTTAAGATCGACGGGTTGGGAGTAAGTTAGGCGGTGCGGTATTTCGACTTCAATTCGCTCTCTGCGGTCAACCAGTCCTCCAGATGATATCCGTCGGCGTACCCGCGTTGCACGAATAGCTCGTAGGCTCGCACCTCAATCAGTTCGCGCGGGAGATACTGTTCTACCGCAACGGATTCCACAATGACTATGGCATCCGGGGCCGCGGATCCATTGAGCGACTGCTCGACGGGTGGTGTGGAAGCCGCTGCCGCCCCAGCGCCATTTGCCGCCTCAGCGGCTACTGTCGCCGGCTTTGCCTTGACGCTTTTTTTACCGGCTTTTTCGCTGGTCTTCTTTTGACTGTCCTTGGGCTGCTTTTCTTTCGATGACTTCAACCTAAAACCCTCCTCATGTCCCACAACCGCAAAGTCCCCCGCCGCCACGTCGCCTTATGGAGCTGCTCAATATGGCGGCATTTGACCATCGGGTTTTGATGCGACGTATCCCAGAACAATTAAGTTTTAGCGGTTTCCGGGGCTGTTGGTAAGAGAGTAAGTGATATCCGCCGCATGCGGGGCTCATGACGATCATGTGACCCAGCAAATGGCGTGCCGTTTGCTGGGTCGATCCCGTCGCGCCGATTTCGAGCCCTCGCGGTTACATATAAATTCAGTATCAAGGGTTTCATAATGTACCTCCAGGACACTATCGTCGCGCCCGCGACCGCGCCCGGCGCCGGAGCGCTGGCGATCGTTCGGTTGTCAGGTCCGTCCGCGATCGAAATCCTGCATTTGCTTTGGCATCCGCGAGGCCCAGCCCAACTCAAGCCGCGCCGGTTGTATCTCGGCGACATCCGCGACCCCGCGACCGGCACCGCGATCGACCGAGCCTTGGCGGTGATCATGCCGGGTCCCCGAAGCTTGACCGGTGAGGACGTGGCCGAGCTGCATTGCCATGGAGGACCCTTCCTGGTTCGGCGCGTAACCGGCCTCGCGATGGGTTGCGGAGCCCGGATGGCAGAGCGGGGGGAATTCAGCCGCCGCGCGTTCCTTAACGGCAGGATTGACCTGACCGCGGCCGAAGCAGTCGCCGATTTGATTTCGGCGCGCGGTGAAAGCGCTCTGGCCCAGGCGTTGGCGCACTTAAGCGGCGCGCTTAAGGAACGCGTCGGAGCGCTGCGCGATCGCTTAATCGCAATCGCGGCCCATCTGGAGGTCGAAATCGATTTCAGCGACGAGGATATCGGACTGCCTTCGCGCGCGGAGATCGCCGGCCGTATCGAAGCGCTGCGCGGCGACGTTTCGATGCTCCACGCAAGCTTTGCCCGCGGGCGCCTGATGCGCCAGCGGTGCTCGCGCGACGATAATCGGCAAGCCCAATGCCGGCAAATCCAGCGTTCTAAATGCACTTTTGGGGGTCGAGCGGGCGATCGTCACGCCGATTCCAGGCACGACGCGCGATGTAATCGAAGATACCATTCATGTCGGTCCATTCCCGCTGGTGATCCAGGACACTGCCGGCCTGCGCGCCGGGGCGGGCGAAGTCGAGCGGATCGGAATCGAGCGGACGCTTGCCCATGCCGGCCAAGCCGACCTGCTGATCGCCGTATTTGACTCGTCGCTGCCGCTGGAAATGGAGGATTTGCGCATCCTGGAGCTATGCCGTGGGCGCGCGAGCGTGGCGCTGCTCAACAAAAGCGACCTACCACCGGCCGCCGGGGTCGAGGATTTGCGCGAGCGCGGGCTTACGATACCGACGGTGCGGGTATCGGCGTTGCGGGGCGCAGGCTTCGACGCGCTGCGTCAGGAATTGCTCGCGGCGATCGAAGCGCTCGGCGGCGACCATCAGGGCGACGCGGTCGCGATTTCGCGCGAGCGCCATCGCGAAGCCCTGGCGCGGGCGCTGGCGGCGCTGGCGGCCGCCGCGGAAAGCGCGCGGGCCGCGATGCCGCCGGAGATCATCGCGGTCGACGTGACTATCGCGACCGACGCATTGGGATCGATCACCGGTCAAGTTACCAGCGAAGACGTGCTGGACGCGATTTTCCGCGAGTTCTGTATCGGAAAGTAGAGTTATCTTGAGATCAGTCGTTCATACTAACCCTCTCTCTAATTGGTTAGGTCTTCTGTTAGTATAAGAATAATACTTATAGTATTTTGCAAGGACGGATTTGGCGGAAGGGTGCGATTGAGGCATCCCGCAAGATCGGTGATGCGAACGCTTTGCACGGATTACTGGGCGGAGCATAATCCGGAGACCAAAATGAACTACGACGTAATCGTTGTCGGGGCTGGACATGCCGGGATCGAGGCGGCGCTGGCGGCGGCGCGGATGGGCGCCGCGTGCCTGATGCTGACGCTTAACCTGGATCATATCGGCCAGATGTCGTGCAATCCGGCTATCGGCGGGATCGGCAAAGGGCATCTGGTGCGCGAAATCGACGCCATGGGCGGCGAGATGGCGGTGGCGATCGACGAAACCGGAATTCAGTTCCGCTTTCTCAACACGAGCAAAGGCCCCGCAGTCAGGGCCCGCCGCGCGCAGGCCGACAAGGCGGGGTATCGGGCGCGGATGAAACGGGTGATGGAAACCACGCCGAAGCTGACCATCCGGCAGGCCAGCGTCGAGCGCTTGCTGTTGGACGAGGGCCGGATTCGCGGGGTTGAGTCGCAAATCGGCGAAGAGTTCGAGGCGCCAACGGTCATCCTCACCACAGGCACTTTTCTGAAAGGCCTGGTCCATATCGGGCTGAAGAATTATTCCGCAGGCCGTGCCGGCGATTTTGCCGCGATGGGCCTCAGCGAGCATCTGGCGGAGCTCGGATTCCGCATCGGCCGTCTGAAGACCGGCACCTGCCCTCGGCTGGACGGCCGCACGATCGACTACTCCACACTCGAAATTCAGCCCGGCGACGAGCCCCCTCCGCCGTTCTCGTTCCGGACCGCAGCGATCACTCAGGAGCAGATTCCCTGCCATCTGACCTTCACCAACGCGCTAACCCACGAGATCATCCGCAGCGGACTCGACCGATCGCCAATGTACTCCGGCGTAATCCAAAGCCGGGGACCGCGCTATTGCCCATCGGTCGAGGACAAGGTGGTGCGCTTTGCCGACAAGGGGCGCCATCAGATTTTTCTCGAACCCGAGGGACGGGAAACCGTTGAGGTCTATCCCAACGGTCTTTCCACCAGCTTGCCGCTGGACATTCAGCTCAAGATGGTGCGCTCGATCAAGGGCTTGGAGCAGGCCGAGATTATGCGTCCGGGCTATGCGATTGAGTATGACTTCAGCGATCCGACGCAACTTAAGCCGTCGTTGGAGACCAAGCTGGTCGAGGGGCTGTTCTTCGCCGGTCAAATCAACGGGACGACCGGCTATGAAGAGGCTGGCGCACAGGGTTTGATTGCCGGGATCAACGCGGTCCTGAAAAGGCGTCGCGAGACCCCGGTCATCCTGCGGCGCGACGAGGCTTATATCGGGGTAATGATAGACGACCTGGTAACCCGGGGAATTGGCGGCGAGCCCTACCGGATGTTCACCTCGCGGGCCGAATATCGACTGCTGCTGCGCGAAGACAATGCCGATCGGCGGCTTGGACCAATCGGCGCGCGGCTGGGTTTGCTCGACGCGGATAGCGCCGCGCGGACGGCGCGCAAATCCGCGCAGGTGGCAGCGGAACGCCACCGTTTGTCCAAGACTCTGGTCGCCGACAGTGATGAGGTAAATCAAATGCTGATCGCGGCCGGGTCGTCACCGATACGGCAGCCGGTCTACGCCGAGGAGCTGCTCAAGCGTCCTGAGGTTTCGTATCACGCGCTACTTCAGATGGTGTCCACGGATGTAAGCCTGGCACCCGACGAGGCGGCCGAGCTCGAGGTTGAGATTAAGTACGAAGGATATGTCCGGCGTCAGGCCGAAACGGTAGAGCGTTTTCGGAGGCTCGACCAGACCTTGCTCCCGCAATGGCTGGACTACGCGACGGTTCCAGGGCTTTCCACCGAAGTGCGTGAACGTCTTGGCAAGATTCGGCCGCATTCGCTGGGCCAAGCCTCCCGGATGGCCGGGATCACGCCGGCAGCAGTATCGTTACTGGCCGTTTACTTGAAAAGCGCGGCTCGTCCAGAGCGCATGCGCAGCGGCAGCCTGTAGAAAAGGGTAGGGTGGACGGACCAGAGGACTCGACCGGTCTGATCGTAGCCAATCGAGGACTGGGGTGATGGAACCGAGCTGTTTCACGTGAAACCGTTTCACGTGAAACAACCGACATCGAAAATGAGCGAAAATCGAGCTGAGCCGCCAGGCTCCGGCATCCAGGTGCGTCGTGCGTTAGAAAGCTATCGTCCAGACCCCGCGTTACAACCGCTTCTTAGCGACCGCTTTATCCAGCGGATGGAAATCTTCGCCGCCACACTCGCCCTGTGGGGAGCCAAAACCAATCTAACCGCTCATCCGGACGATCCGGTCGAGATAGCTTTTCATATAATCGACAGCCTCATGCCTCTGGTCTTGGCCAACAGCCCGGGCTTCCCGGCAGTTTTTACCGCACAAGGGAAGGTGTTGGATTTTGGCAGCGGCGCAGGCTTTCCAGGACTAATTCTGGCCAGCGCCTGCGAAGCACATTTCATTCTGGCCGAGGCGCGTCTGAAACGCGCCAGCTTTCTGAAGGTTGCGGCTGCCGAGATGAGATTGAACAACGTGGAGGTTCTAGTCGATCGCCTGATTGGCGCACCGGATGTTCTGAGCTCCTTCGACGCGGTTACCTCGCGGGCGTCCGGGCCGTCGGCGGTATTCTACGAAATCGCCGAGCACGCTCTAGTCCCCGGTGGCACCGCCGTTCTCTACTCGACTCCTTCTCAGCGGCTTGACTTAACTGCCGCACGGAATGCGGGATTGGATTCTTATCGGCGCCTGGATTACATCGTAAGAAGGGGTGGCGAGATTGCCCAGCGCGTTTTGGCCGTTTGGCGCAAGCAGGAAAAAGGCCTATAAACAAACCGCTTTTTCGCAATCCGCCTTAATGCTTTTGATTCTGCGCGCGCTTCCAGCGTACAGTTGTGAGGCCGGGTCGAAGGCTGTTTAGCCCTCGTCTGTTTTGGATTGGTGGGGAGGCTGGATGTGGGTCGTGTAGTTGCAATTGCCAACCAAAAAGGCGGTGTGGGCAAAACCACCACCGCGATTAACCTTGCTGTCGCGCTCGCCGACCTGAAACTCCGAGTCCTGCTCATCGACCTCGATCCGCAAGGTAATGCGACCTCCGGGGTGGACTCGCGACGCGAGGTTAGCAGCCCTAAGACCGCGTCATCCCGAACCATGTACGACCTGCTGATCGGCCGCGCGCGGCTTCTCGACATCATCCGTCCGGTTCGCCATTTTCTTTTCCTGGCACCCTCAAGCCCGGATTTGGTCGGGGCCGAGGTGGAACTGGCCGCGATTGAGGGGCGCGAGCGGGTTTTGGCCGCCGCGCTAAAGCCCATCGCGCCGAATTACAACTACATTCTCATTGATACGCCGCCGTCTCTCGGATTGCTGACGCTCAATGCCTTGGTGGCCGCAACTTCCGTCCTGGTGCCGATGCAATGCGAGTATTACGCCTTGGAGGGATTGACCTCGCTGGTCGGCACCGTCCGCCGCATCAACAGCGCGCTGAATCCGACCCTTAAACTGGAAGGTTTGGTGCTGACAATGTTTGACGGACGCAACCGCCTAAGCCACGAGGTCGCGCGCGAAGTTCGGGAACATTTCAGCGCCCAGGTATTTAACAGTGTGATTCCGCGCAACGTGCGCCTGTCCGAAAGCCCGAGCCATGGACTGTCAGTGTTGGAATACGATAGCAAGTCGGCGGGGGCGCACAGCTACCGCGCGTTGGCCAAAGAGCTGCTCGAACGCAATCCCGATTCCGCACACGAAGGGACGCGGGCAGCCGGCGGAAAACCTTGATCGTAAATGAACTTGTTCGGCCTAGTTTTCGAAAAATTGGTTGGCTTGGAAGAAAAGGAAGAATCAAGATGCGTAAACCGTTGGGACGTGGTTTAGGAGCTTTGATTGGAGGCGTGCAGGCGGTCGAGGAGGCTGCGAGATTCCTTCAGTTCCAATTTTATCGATGTGCCGGTGCATCAAATTGTCCCTTCACCCTTTCAACCGCGGCGCCATTTCGACGCCGAGCGGCTGACGGAATTGGCCGACGCAATTCGAGCTCAAGGGGTGATCGAGCCCTTGGTTGTGCGGCCGGTTGCGGAAAAGGGCCTGGGAGTGGCTTCGCCATTGCGCTACGAGTTGATCGCCGGGGAGCGGCGCCTGCGCGCGGCGCGCGAAGCCGGTCTCGAAACCGTGCCCGTCGTGGTGCGTGACTTCGACGATCGGACCGCGCTGGAGGTCTCGCTGGTCGAGAACCTCGCCCGCGAGGATCTCAACGCCGTCGAGGAAGCGCGGGCCTTCACGCGCCTGAGCAGGGAGTTTTCCCTCAGCCACGAGGAGATCGCCAAGCGAATCGGCAAGAGCCGACCATACGTCAGCAATACCATCAGGCTGTTGGACCTTCCGAATTCGATCCTGGAAATGGTCGAAAGCGGAGAACTGACCTCGGGACAGGTGCGTCCGTTGCTGTCCCTGGATTCGCCCGCTGCTCAGATCGCGGTCGCTAAAGAGATTGCCGCACGCGGAATCTCGGCGCGCGGCGCGGAAGAGATGTCGCGAAAGCGCCAGGTTGGGGTTCGTCCGTCCACCGCGACCCGACCCGATGTCCATGTGCAAGCCCTGGTTGATAGCCTGCAGCGCGCGCTCAAGCGCAAAGTCCGGGTAATCAGGGGCCGGGGCAAAGCGCCCGGCCGAATCGAGGTCGAGTTTTACGATGACAACGACCTCACCGCCCTCGCGGCGATGCTCTCGGGCCAATCAAATGGCCATCCACGTGCATCGGCGCCATAGTCCGCGGTTGCCAAATGACCGTCCCTTCATCCTACCCGCGTGCGTATGCAGCTTTATTGATAGCTTTGCTAGTCTTATGCCCCTATGTTTTCGCTCTGACGGCCGTCGGCACTATTTCGCAGTTGGCGGGTGATCCTAAAGTCACGCGTGCTGGCCAGACTTTGCCCGCCACGCTGGCGGTGGCGGTTGACCTGCTCGACCAGTTCACGACTGACGGCGACTCTTCATTAAGGCGTTTGACGATGGCAGCACGATCGTACTCGTGAGAACAGCGTTCTAGTAATCGACGACCATGTGCTGGGTACCCACAAAACCACGCTGAACCTGCTCAAGGGCCGAGTGGTAGCGACAGTCACAAAAGGGTTGCGGGCGTCGGCTCCCGACTTTGTGATCAAAACCCCTAACGCGTTCGTTGCCGTCAGAGGGACGAGGTTCAGGGTCAGATTCGCGAATCCTTCTTCCATCTACAACGGACCGTCGACCGAGGTAGCCGTGATGGAGGGCAGGGTTCTGGCATCCAATCGCAGCGCCCCGACTCAGACCGTCGAGGTGCCCGCCGGCTACGAAACCGTTATCCTGGGGAACGAGCCGCCGCTGGAACCTGGCCCAATAGGTTTGGCCGGCATGGGTAGCGGCTCTGGCAGAGGCTACCCCGGCGCCGGCCCAGGCGCCGCCGCTCCGCCACCTCCCGCGCCTCCGCCAGCACCCCCATCAATTCCCTGAACGGACCTCCTACATGGAAGGGAAAATGGGGAGCCGCGCCGCATAAGCTTTGCCGTGACGCAGCAGGATCAACGGATCGCTCCCCGGAGTTGGCCCCAGAATCGATTCCAATCCTAAGGCGCGTTGGCGGTCGTGCTCCCACACCTTGGCTGGGACGATGACATAGCCGGGCGGAGCGTCATCGAGTTCACCCTTCAGAACCGGAGCCTCGCGGTCCAGGTAGAATAGCAATGCCGCCGGGTCTCCCATCCCCGCGTCTCCCTTCCCATAGATGAACAACGGCTCCTCGGGCCCGACAATCCGGTTGATTTGCGCGGTCGCCGTGCGGAACGAACCTTGGCCACAGGTCTTCGCTTCCTGCCGTGGAATAACGACCAGGTTTAGCGCGATTAACGCGACTCCAATCGCGATGAAGCCCGAGTGCGCGATACAGCGCCATCGCGTCGGCACCTGCTCCTGCAGCCACCATCCAATCAGCACCGCCGCCGGCGGCCACAAGGGCAGCAGGTAGGTGCGGCGCTTGTAAGCCGCCAGCGTGAAGAAGGCCACCGTGACCACCCAGAAGATCGCCAGGCACTGAACCGAATCCAACGCGATATCTTCCTGTGCCTGCGGCCGGCGCATGGCGACGATCAACGCGCTTGCAACCGCGACCGGCGCCAGCAAACTGAGTGGTACGGAGTTCAGCATCAGAGGTGCCGCATAGTACCAGGGCGGCATAGTGCCGAGCGTGCCGAAAAAGCGCCCGAAATTCTCACTCCCGAGCTGGCGGCTTAAGAAATCGTAATGGCCGCGGATAAAACAGGCCGCATACCAGCTCGAACCGGTGGCTATGGCCAGCAGCGCGGACCCGGGCGAGAATAGCTCCCGCGCCAGCTTCCAGTAGCGGTTGACCGCAATAAAGATTGCTATCGACAGGAGCGGGATTAGCGCGCCGACCGGGCCCTTGGCGAGCACGCCTAAGCCCAGCGCCAGAGCGAACAAATATCGCCAAGCCGCCGCACTCACGTCATCCACGCGCCATGCCCGCAGCCACCAAAGGAAGGCGGTCAACGCCAGGGCCTCGCAAAAGGTCAGCGTCATATCGACGCGTCCGAAGCGGCCCTGGCTAACGTACTGATAGGATCCGAGCAGGACCAAGGCCGCGAACAGCGCCGCGCGGGGTCCGAATATCGTGTAGGTAAAGCACACTATAAGTAGCAGGCAGAAGACGGCGTAAAGCGCGGCCGACAGACGCAGATTAAACGCCGTAACCCGATTGATTCCGAGCACACGATCGACCGCCAGCGCGGTCCAATGGAACAGCGGCGGCTTGTACATCGCGTCGCGCCCGTTGGCTAATGGAAACAGGCCGGCGTGATGCTCAACGATTTGTTGCACGAACAGACCCTCGACCGCTTCGTTGTAGCTGCACACATCGGCAGCACCGAGCCGATACAGGGTCAGGAGCGACGCCAACGCCGCGATCGCGAAAAATCCGGCCCAGCGGGCGGCGCCAGGTAATCGATGTGATTGAGCGGCGGCACTGGAGGAACTGTTCAACAACTTCACCGCGGCGGGCGCATCAATGGCCCGGCAATTCGATCCGGAAGATCGATAGGCGCCCGATGCGCTCGCGATTGTAATCGCGCCACTTCGCCGCCGGCACGTCCTGGGGACTGACCTTGCGGAACTTAAGCCGCTTGAAGAAACGCGCCGCATACTCCTCGCTGGTGCAGGCGAATACGTAGTACAGCTTGCGGGCCTGAGCCTCCTTCAGGACTTCGTGGACCAATTCGACGCCCACGCCTTCGCCCTGAAAACGGGTCAGCGTGTACAGCGCGGTAAGCTCGCCGGCGCGCTCGCGATGGTACGGTTCGGTCAACAACGAGCAAATCCCGGCCAGATGTTCGTCGGCGACCCGGTAGCCAAAACACGATGGCAGGATCTGCGCGATTTCATCCTCGGTCCGTAACAAGAGCAGGCCCTCGTTTTGACCACGCTGGATCATCGCTTCGGCCTCCTCGAAGTCCTCAAGCGCGATTGGCTTCACCGAACCGTAGGCGGTTTTGGTAAATAGCGTTCCGGTCCCGGCAAAGCTGAAGAGTTCGTCATAGACGCTGCGCGGCGCAGTCAGGTTGACCGAATTGACGCCGTCTTCCAGCGCCCGTTTGGCTCCGCGCAGTTCGACGCGGCGGAGCTTGGAAGACTCGCGGCGGGCGAGGCTATTGATCCGCCGGATCTGAACGAAGGAAATGCGGCGGCTATCCGGTCCGGTCAGGCCACCTTGACGATCGAGCAGAATCAATTTGAACACGTCCAGACGGCTGGCCATTTCCTGGGCGAACACCGTCAAGTCCTCGGGGTCGGCGGTGCGCGCTCCCGCCACCGCGATGCGGCCGGCGCGCAGATTGCGCCAGATCTGTGTCACGGCGGAGTCGGGCGGATACGGCCGGGTGCGTAGTCCTTGGGTTGGATCGAAAATCGGTGGCGCCTGACGCCCTGCCAGCCGGCCAATCTTCCGCAATACTCGCGGCAACACGTCTTCGGCGGCGATCAGGATACAGCGGGTCTGGTTGCGGACCAGTTCGCGCAACGCCCGCGCGAGCGCGTCCAAATCGGTTAAGCGCTGGCCGGTGGGCGGGATTAGGGCGAAGAGCAGGCCTTTGCCGTAGAATTCTTCGAGGTAAAAGCCCTTTTCATTCAGCGGCTTGCGCCGCTGCAGGGCTTCGGGTCGGGGCGGCAGCAGTGGCCGTGAATCGGAATGCGGTTCGCTCACCCTATTGTTATTACCTGTGGGAAGCTTGCCTGCGCGAGCAAGTCACGAAAAGTTATATCGAGGTGCGCGTAATCGCGTAAGTGCGGACCCAGGTGCCGGACCAGCCGACCTCATGGGCATAGTAATCTGGTTTTGGCGGTCGAATAACCGAACGGCTAAAGGCTGGACTAGGCCTTGAGCATCGCGGCAGAGTCCGCCTCCGCAGGCGGCGTCGCGAGCATCGCCATCGGCATCTGGCTCGACGCGACTTGCTGCAGGTTGCTCTGCGAAAAGACTTCCAGCAGGACGCGCTGGCCGTGCTCCCAGACCCGGAACATCCGGCATCGCGGCTGCAGGCTGCAAACGTTGGAGTCTTCCAGGCATACATTGAGGTTAATTGGCCCTTCGACCGCCTCGATGATGTCCTTGAACGAGATCGTTTCCGCCGGCCGGCTGAGCTGGTAGCCGCCTCCGGGTCCGCGCCGCGACCGCACCAGGCCACTGCGCATCAGGTCGCGAATCACCTTTTCCAGGAAATACTTGGGGATGTGTTCGTGCTCCGCAATCTGGTTGCCGTTGGCGACTCCTTCGGGAACATCCGCAAGGTGGATCATCGCGCGCAACGCGTATTCGATCTTGCGGGGGATTTGCATCACGCTCATGGCCGATCTCCCTAGCTGGCGTCACCGATCACTGTGATTCCCGCAAATCCCATCATTTTGCTTCCGCGCCGCGCCCGCCGTTTTGCTGGGTGACGAATTTTTCAATGTATTTGGCCATCATATCGCTTTCGATATTGACCTTCGCGCCGGGCTCTTTGGTGCCTAAAGTGGTCACTTTAAGCGTGTGCGGGATGAGCGCGCAGGAGAACCTCCGCCGCCGCACGTCGAACACCGTCAGGCTGATCCCGTCCACCGCCACCGAGCCCTTTTCCACCAGGTACCGGGCCTGCTCCGGTTTGATCTTGAATGTGAACAGCCGGGAATCGCCTTCGGGCTCGATCGATACAATCTTGCCCAATCCGTCCACATGGCCGGAGACCAGATGGCCGTTGAGCAAGGTATCGAGTCTAAGGCTCCGCTCCAGGTTGATCGGATCGCCGGGCTTGAGAGCCCCCAAGGTGGTGCGGCGCAGCGTTTCCGCCGAGACGTCCATCGACAGGGTTCCCTTGGTCTTGGCGACCACCGTCAAACAAGCCCCATTGACCGCGATCGAGTCGCCGATTTTGATTTTTGCGCTGGGCAGGCGCGTGCCGACGGTTATCAACGCGCCTTTTTCGGTCGGCTCGAGGCCTTCGACCTTACCCAAATCTTCGACAATTCCGCTAAACACAGCAATCATTCATCTTGAGAGTCGCGCGTACCAGAAAAAGGCCTTTGGGTCCATGACGATGGCCCGGACCATTTCGCAGATTCTTAGAGCCGACGCTCAAGATATCCCACGAGATGATAGCCTTTCCCCTGCCGCCAAGGCAAATAAGCCTCCGGCAATCGGCTAACGATGACAGATCAGTCCGGGACATCGATCGGGCCGTTTGGACTGGCGCCCGCGCTGTTTTAAGATGGCCGCATGTCGACAGCGGAAATCAAGGCACTGCTTTTCGATTTTGGCAACACGCTGGCCTTCATCGACTATGAGGCCCTGGTGGAAGAGTTCCGCCATGCGCTTCCGGCTCTGGACGCGACCGCGCTGGAGCGGGCCGAGTACGTGGGCCGCCAGGCGCTCGACGATTATGTGATGAACACCGCCCTGTCCGCGCTGGACCTGGATAAGGCATACGATCTGTTCTTCCGGGCCTGGATGGCGGCGGCGGGGATGCCGGCCTCGCGCATCGATTGGTGCCGGGAGCGTTTCATCGCGCTCAACAATTCCGAGTCGCTGTGGCGGGTGGTGCGGCCCGGAATCAGGGAACATCTGCAGCAATTTCGCGAAGCGGGTTTCAGGCTGGGCGTGGTCTCCAACGCGGGTGGAAACATCGAGTCCGACGCCAGGCGCTACGGACTCTATGACTATTTCGACGTGATTATCGATTCTCATGTCGTGGGCGTCGCCAAGCCCGATCCGCGGATCTTTCATATCGCGCTGGAGCGGATGCGCCTGTCACCCGAGGAGGCTCTGTTCGCCGGCGACCTATACTCGATCGACATGGTCGGGGCGCAGGCCGCCGGGATGGGAGGCTGCAAGCTGATCGACGTGATGGGCCATTACTCGTGGGTCGAGCACGTCAAGATCCAGGGTATCCATCAACTGCCGCATCCGCATCGCTGACGATGGCCGCTATCAAAGAGACGGCTGAGCGGTTATGGAGCGGCGAGCTCTCGACCCGCGATCAGCATCCGTTCACCGCCACCGGGGAAATCGAAGAGATCGCGCCCAAGGTGGCGTTTTGCCGGTGGCTCGGCAATTTTGCCGTCTGCAAGACCGACGAGGGGCTGGTGCTGATCGACACCGGCAGCTACTTCAACCAGGATCAGACCCTGGCGTCTGATACGCACTTACTCCACGGCCCGCATTCATACGGTCATCTATACGCACGGACATCTGGATCACGCCGGCGGCACCGCGCCGATAATTGCCGAAGCCGGCAAAAACCGCGTCGCCCGTCCTCGGGTCGTGGGCCATCGCGCGCTCGCCGAGCGCCTTGATCGCTACAAGCGGGCGGCAGGCTACAATCGGCGCATCGATGATCTGCTGTTCGGCAGCGGCGGCTGCGTGGCCCGCGGAATACGTCTATCCCGACACCTATTTCGATCATCAACTTAACGTGGTGGCCGGGACCGACAAATTCCAGTGCCATCACGCGCGCGGCGAGACCGACGACCATTGCTGGGTCTACATTCCCGCGGCCAAGGTGCTTTGCACCGGCGATTTTTTTATCTGGGCGGCGCCCAGCGCGGGCCATCCGCTCAAGGCTCAGCGCTATCTGCGCGACTGGGTCGAGGCGCTGCGCGCGATGGCGAAGAGCGGCGCGGAGGTGCTCCTGCCGGGCCACGGCAGTCCGATTTTCGGCGCGATGCGGATCCGTCAGGCGCTTAACGATACCGCGGAATACCTGACCCAAATCCACGACCAGGCGCTCGCGCTGATGAATGAAGGGACGCCGCTCGACGAAGTCGTCGCGCAACGTCAAGCCGCCGGCCGCGTTGGCGCAAAAGCCCTACCTGGCGCCGCTCTTCGATGAGCCCGAGTTCGCGGTGCGCAATCTATGGCGTGTCAATGGCGGATGGTATGACGGTGTCCCGTCGCATCTGAAGCCGGCGTCAGAAGCCGAACAGGCGCGTGAAATCGCGGAGCTGACAGGCGGCTTCGAGCGACTGCTGGAGCGAGCGCTGTCGCGGATGCAAAGCGGAGATTTGGCGCTGGCCTGTCACCTCATCGATTGGGCGGCGTCAGCGGCGCCGCAAGAGGCGCGGGTCCATGAGGCGCGCGCGCACATCTATGCCGCGCGTGCGGCGGAATCCGCTTCCACGCTGAGCTATCGGATCTTCAACGCCGCCGCGCAGGAATCCGCGTCCAAGGCGGGAATCAGCATCCCGCAAAGCGACCGGCGCTTCTGAATCCGGTTCAATTAGCGCGCGGCATTTGAGAGTCGCGTTTCGATCGACTACTAATTCGATTCTATGGAATTCGGATTAAACTTTCCGGCCCGGATCGATGCGTGGAAGGATCTCGTGGTCGCCGAGGATCTCGGTTTCACCAGCGCATGGTTTTACGATTCGCAGATGCTTTACAGCGATATCTACGCGACCATGGCGCTGGTGGCGGAGCATACTAAACGAATCCGCATCGCCACCGGTATCGTGGTGCCCAGCAATCGCATCGCGCCGGTGACCGCCCATTCGATCGCTACCATCAATCAGATGGCGCCCGGCCGCGTCATCCTGGGGATCGGCACCGGCTTCACCGGCCGCAACATGATGGGCCTGCCGCCGGTTCCGCTGGCGGCGCTGCGCGAGCACGTGAATATGTGCCGCGCGCTGCTCAACGGCGAGGAGGTCCTTTACCGCGAGGGCAAACGCGAGCGCTGGATTCGCCTGATGGATCCCGGCTGGCGGCTACATCAATATCAAGGACCCGATTCCGATTATCATCGCGGCGCAGGGACCCAAGGCGCTGGAACTCGCCGGCGAGGTCGGCGACGGCTGGGTGGCGCCGTTTAGCGACCTGAACAAGCTTTCAGCAAAACCTGGCCACCGTGAGCAGCGCAGCCCAGCGGGTCCATAAACCTCTGGATAGATTTTTCCGCTACGATGTTCTGTGCGGCCTGCGTGCTAAAGCCCGGCGAGTCATTGACTTCGCCGCGCGTATTGAAATGGGTGGGACCGATCGCGGCGGTGGCGCTGCATGCGTTGTGGGAATCTTCCGCGGTCGCGTCGCAACTGCCGCCGACCCTGGCGCCGCTCGCCGAGCGCTATCGCACCGAGTATGTCGATAAACTCGAGTGCCCGCCGATCGCCGTTACATGACGGTGCACGGCGGGCATATGATGTCTGTCAATCCCGGCGAGGAGCCGTTCCTGACTCCCGAAGTGATCCAGTCGTTCAGCCTGACCGCGCCGCGCGAGCAGATCATCGAGCGGATCAGGGCTATGGAAGCGGCGGGCCTCAAGGAAGTAGCATTCTGCATCCTCAACGACCACGCCCGCGAGATGATCGAGGAGCTAAGCAGGGAGATCGTGGCGAAGTACTAACAGTTTGCTCAGTGGGGCGGGGTCTCGCCCGGCCATCTGTAGTTTCTACATGTTTAGCCAATACTCGCCCCCGGACAGGGCCCCGGACAGGGGGAGATAGGGCCCCGCCGCAGCGCCCTCGAGGGGGCCATTTTTCAGCGCGCCTTTTGTGGCGCGCGATTAGGAATCCGTCGCTGCCGCGTAGGTCGCTTCGACCTCGGTGTTTGCCTGTTCATTGAAGTAGGGACCGGTGCCGTTGGTGAATTCCAATTCCGCTCATCGCTTTGGGGGGTTGCCCAGTTTCCCGCTCCTCATCCGTAATTTCGCCGCGAAGGCGACTACCGTGACCGCGCGGAGTTTCATCCCCGGAAATCATAATCGCGGGCCTCAGAAGGCGCGCTGACAAACTCCAGCAGCGGGCGGGGACGCCCGCTCCACTCCGCCGCGAGCAGCCGGGCCCGAAACCGGCTCAGGTGTGGATAGGTTTTGAATGCCAGCAATTCGACCGCCGGGTGGCGCCGCTCGTCGATCCGAATCAGCGCGGCACTGACACCGTCATGCGACGTACCCGACATCAGGCCGACGGCCAGATGCGGTCCGTGGCTAATCTTCAGTGCGATCTTCTTCATCGTCCCGGCCGCGGCGTAGTTTGACGTACAGGTTTGATAGCGAAGCCAGCAACAGGCGCACTCCGGCAGGGAACTCGAGTTCTCCCGGATCTGCATGCGCATCAGGGTGTATCACCACCTTCTGGGCGCCATGCCACTGGATCAGCAGAACTTTGTGTCCGATTTGACGTCCGGTCACGCGATCGATCGCGAAATCGCCGAACAGCGTGGTCGTTCTCAGATCGGAGAAAGCTGCCCGCAGACTCTCCTGGTCCAGGCGCCCGCAGGCGCCAAGAGCCGCCGCGCTGAGCAGGCCGGCCGCGTAGATCTGCGCGGCCGGATAGTCGCAGGCAGCCGCCGGCAGCGCGCATCCGCGCGGCGAAGTGTTGCGGCGACGGGCCCAACTCCGGAGTAAACGCCAGGGTCTCTTCCCACTGGCTGGGTCCCACGATTCCCTCCGCGTGCTCACCCAGGGTGTCGGCGAAGCCTTGCACTCCAGCCGCGACGCATGCCAGCACGGGAATATTGAGATCCGCCCTTACAATGCCGCTGATCAACGCGACGTCATCGGCGAAGCTTCCGGCACTGACCAGCGCCGTAATTCGCGAGCGCGCCAGACGGATCAGCAGATCGATAGAAACCTCGCCCGTAACCGGTGCGGCGGATTCGCGCACCGTGACTCTGACTCCGCGCCGCCTAATCGCTCGCTGAGCGCAGGCGTAATCGAACCCGTCAATAACCGCGCGCGCGAACGGGGTCTCGAAAGTGACAGTCGCCACGCGTTTGCGCCAGAATTTGAGTTGGCTGATCAACTGCGCCAGACCGGTTAGATAATCGCCGGCCGGGCTCAGCACCCCGACAATCAGGCGATGCTTTCTTCGGTATAGGCTGTCATCGGCGCCGCCATGATTGATCATCACCATCCCGGCCTGCTCGGCGATCGGAGCGGCCACGCGGGTAAGATCGCTCGAATAGGGACCGAAGATAAGGTCGGCTCGATTCTCGTAACACAGCGAGCGATAAAGTTCCGCGCAAAGCCTGGGATTGCTCTGATCGTCCAGGCATCGGATCGTGACCTCGCGCCGCTCGGCGCCGATTTGGATGCCTCCGGCGGCATTCTGGTCGGCGGCAAACATCGCCAGTGCGGCGGCCGCCTGGCGTCCCATCGCCGCGTATCGCCCGGTGAGCGACAGCGTCAGTCCGATGGTGAATTTGGAGCTCAACTAAATGCCGACGAGCCTGGCCTGATGTGCGGTTGCTGGCTGACCTGTTGTTGCTGACATCCGAAAGGTCTATCTCGATAGTCGTACCCGCTACCTCCAATTCAGCCTTTAAGGAATTGTACGATCTTCGCGTTGACTTCGGCAGGGCGCTCCAGGTGCAGGAAGTGTCCGGTTCCCGGTATCAGTACCTTCTCGAGTCCGGCCTCGAACCCCGCCCCCATCCGCTCGAACATGCCCAGGCGTCCGGGCCGATCTCTGGTTCCATGCATAATCATGGTGGGCACGCGGATTGGCGAACTGGCCAGCTTTTCCCGCAGTGGGGCGAGTGCAGGGTCGCGATTGGCCGGATTCACCGTGTGGCGATAATAGTTCAACGCCGCGGTCACCACTCCCGGGTTGCGAAAAGTCGCCTTGACGCTTTCCATCACGTCCGCGGGAGGTTCGTAGTCGGGCGACGCGTCGCGCCACCATTTGTACAGAAAGTCATAGTCGTTGGCGGCGACCAGTTGGTCGGCATACGGCATCTGGAAGAAGTAGCCGTGCCAGGTTCCTTTGAGCGATTCATAGTCGGTCGCCTGCACTCCATGGGTGACCGCGAGCGTGACAATCCGATGCAAGCGCTCGGGCGCGAGCACGGCGCAGCCGTAGGTGGCGGCGGCTCCCCAATCGTGGCCCACGAGAAACGCTTGGTCCGCGCCCAACGCGGGAATCAGCGCCGCCGCGTCCTGCGCCATCAAAACAGCTTCATAACGTTCGTCGGCGGGCTTGCCTGTCGGAGCATAGCCGCGCATGAACGGCGCGACGCCGCGAAATCCCGCGTCGGCGAGGACCGGCAGCAAATAGCGATAGGTGTGGGCGTTGTCCGGAAAGCCATGCAGGCACAGAACCAGGGGGCCATCGCCCGCCTCGATATAGTGAAAATCAATGCCGTTCGCATTGACCGCGCCGCTGCGGAAATCAGCCATGGTGCGCCTCCCGAGAACTCGATGGCGCTACTATGTCCCGCGCCCGCTCGCGAGGACAAGTCCCGCGCGTCGGGTCCTGCCGAAGTTGACCGCATGGCACATCTGGCCTAAGTGATGGTAAGCGCACCGTCGCACGAGGGATTCGACATGAAGAAGCTGGAATTCTTTTTCGATTACTCCAGTCCGTGGACGTATCTTGCCTCCACCCGCATCGAGGACGTCGCCCACCGGCATAACGCCGACTTGATTTGGCGTCCGATCCTGGTCGGCGGTGTGTTCAATGCCGTCAATCAGGCGGTGTATGAATCGCGGGCGAATCCGTCGAAGCCCAAGGCGCGCTACTATGGCAAGGACATGCAGGACTGGGCGCGTTACTACGGCATCACGCTGAAGATGCCGACGATCGCGGTGGACAGGGTCAAGGTGGTCAACACGATGCGCGGGGCGTACGTCGCGCTGGAGCACGGCAAGATCGCCCAATACTCACGGCGCGCGTTCGAGAGCTTTTGGGTCGAGAACCGCGACATCGGCGCGGAACCGGAGCTGGCCGACATCGCACGTCAGTCCGGGCTGGATCCCGAGGAACTGGTGACCAAGATCAAGCAGCCCGAATACAAGGACAAGCTGCGCTTGGCCACGGAAGAACTTATCGAACGCGGCGGTTTCGGCTCGCCCACGTTTTTTGTCGACGGCAGCATGTTCTTCGGTAACGATCATTTGCCGCTGGTCGAGTTCGAATTGTCGCGCTGAGCCATAGCTGCCAGCCTATTTGAGAGATGCCGGAGACCGTCAGGGCTTTCGTCGCGGTTCGACTGTCGCCGGAAGTCGATGATGCGATAGCTGCCTTCCAGTCGGATCTCCGCCGTTTGGGCACCGATATCTCCTGGACCGCGCCGGCGAACTTCCATCTGACGCTGCGCTTTCTGGGCAACCGCGTCGCGCCCGAGCTGGTCGAGTCCATGATCGAAGGACTTCGTCCAATCGCGACCGCCACCATGCCCTTTACGGTTCATGCGCGCGGCGCGGGAGCGTTCCCATCGCTCAACCGCCCGCGCGTCATCTGGATCGGGCTCGTAAGCGATCACCTTGGCGAGCTTGCCGCGCAGGTCGAAGCGCTCAGCGCCGAATGCGGTCTGGAGCCCGAAAATCGCCGCTTTACCCCGCATCTGACGATCGGCCGGATACGCAATCCGTCGCGTAACACCACGATGCGCGAGGCGCTCGAAGCAGCCGCCGACCGCGACTTCGGCAGTTCATTGATCGGGTCGATAACGCTTTATCGTAGCCGTCTTTCCCCAGCGCGGCGCGCAGTACGAGGCGCTGGCGACGCTGCCGTTCGGCAGGTAGCAAAGCCAAAGATTGGTATCGGATGGTCAGTCTTCGAACAGAAGGGCGTTCAACTTGGCTAGCACTTCGTCCAGGAGGGTCGCTGGCGCCTTTGCAACAAAGTCCATCCTGCGCGCCCTCCAGTCCAAGTTCTTTATGTGGTCACTCAGTACGACCCCCGACAGTTTACCGCCTGGCGGTACTTCGACCTCGAACGGATAGCGCTTTATCTTGGAGGTAATAGGGCACATGATGGCGAGGCCGGTTCGGGAGTTGTACTCGACCGGGCTCAATACCAAGGCGGGACGTCGACCTGCCTGCTCGGTTCCCGCTTGCGGATTGAAGTCAATGTGAACAAGATCGCCGCGCTGAGGAACGTAAGGACGCGCCTTCACCATTCCTCGCTACCGGTCCGGCCCCACTCGACCTCGCCGTGCTGATTTTGGGGCGTGATCGCCGCAAGGAGTTCCTTCAGTTTATATTTGCGCCGCGCCGGCTCGATGATCAGCCTGCCCGCCTTGGCGTGAATCTCGACTTGAGTGCCTTCCTGGAAGCCCGCCCGCTTCGCGTCCGTCGCCGGAATACGAACCGCGAGGCTGTTTCCCCATTTGGCAACTGTAATCATTGAATAATATAAGTCCTCGATTCGCGCGTGTCAACATTGTTTAAACATTAAGTGTCTTCAATGAATCAACGACAATGTTTTTGTCAAGGTCGTTAGGAGCGTCAAATGTGTTCGGTGCGATGCACAGTTAGATTTCGATGACGACGCTGGGGCGCAGGGGAAAGTGACTGCGGAACGCTGGAAAAAGGCGCACCGCTGGGCGCCGGAAGCGGCCGGTGCCGGATCTGGTGGGCACGCAACGCCGCTGGAAACGCCATGGACCGAGACCAGCCAAAACCTTGTCGAGAAAGGCCCTTCGGTCTATATCACGAGGCTGGAGTCTGGAGAGTCAAAATGGGAATCCCGGTTCAGATCATTCGAGCGCAGACGCGGCGCCTGGCGGCCCGATTCGACGAGGCGATGGACATTATCACCAACGAGTTCGCCGCACTCGACACCCATCAGCAATATCGCAATGCGTTCTCGCGCCTGTTAAAGTGGGACCCACTCGGCCGAGTGTTGATGCTCGGCACCGATCAGCGCGATCTCTTCGTGCCGGAGTTGCGCCAGGCGATCGTCGACTTCGTCCCCAAGGCGGGGGCGGTATTCGACTTCGGCTGCGGCGACGGCCAGACCCTGGCGCTTGCGGCCGAGCTCTACCCGCGGGCTCGCGGCTTGCTTCGAAGATCCAAATCCAGACTACGTCGATCGCTATCGCCGGTTTGTCGAGTCGCGCGGCGATCTCGAAGTCGGCATCGCTCTCGTCGCAGGCTTCGACGAGATGGACGATATCGCGCGGCGTCAAAAGGTCGAGCTTCCCGGCGACGGAAGCATCGATCTAGGCCTGGCGCTGCACATGCTCTTCTTCGTCGCCGACCTTGAGCGCAGCATGATGCGCATGGCGCGCTTCCTCGCTCCGGGAGGCGGCCTCTTCATCGTCTTGGCCGACGAGAGCGATGGCTATACAGGTCATGCGCTGCGCGCCTTCATCGAGGCCGGCGGCGAGACCGGCGCGAATGCGCATCATCTCGAGGCGATCGCTGAACGACAGCGTCTTCTCGCCAATGCCGATACTCTGCTCGACAGCCTGCGGCATGCCTTTCCCGAGCGTGTGCACCGCGTCAGCGTCCAGCGCCAACCGAGCCGCCTCTATGGTCATTCGCTCTCCGACTTGATCGCACTATCGATGATAGCGACACTGGCCACGGTCGAAGGCATCGAGAAGTTCGCTGTGGCACGGCATCTTCTCGAAGAGCGGCCTGAACTCGTCGATCTCCGCATCGAGAACGATGGCCCGCGCGCCGGCATGCTCAGTGTGGCGCAGCCGCAGTTCGTGGTCCGCATCGAGCGCATGCGCGCTTAGAACACGACGGCGAGCAGATAGTACTTCCCTGAATCCGGCCCGCGCCGGCGTCGGCAGCCGGACCGCCAAGCTGTTTCCCCACCTTGTTATCGTAGCCATAGATAGATTCTCGCCTTCCGAGGGCTG
>CAWGQB010000031.1:0-53866 GCA_963824565.1 uncultured Pseudomonadota bacterium
GTGAGGTGCGGGTTGTTAACGTCTACCGAATTGGTGCGATGCGTCTGATGGTGCTCTTCGCTGCGCTATTAGTTCTTTGGGCTGCAACCCATTTTCCTCTTTTTTCTATTATTTCTCAAAAATGAAAGGAAAACCTTCTGACAGATTCGGATCGGGCGCAATCTAAGGTTTTCACGGAGTCTTCTTTCAATTATATCTCGATGCGATTCAAAAGGAGTATTCCTAGGCTAGAGTCTCAAGGGCATTTGCGAGATCGACCGAAGGCAGGCGCGTCGCGGTATGAACAAATTGCTCGACCTTTTCGAGAAAGACACGCTATTAGTATTAAGGGGCGATGACGTGGTGCGGCAGGGATAAATCGAAGGACGAGCAGAGATCCTGCACGACGATCCTTTTCCCAATTTCAATAGGAGGCTCCTTCGCATGAAAGCCAGGTGGATTACGTTGTTGGCTGCTTCGGTATCCGCGGTTCCGGCAGTCGCGTGGGCGCAAACGGCCAATCAGACAACGAATGAAGGTGTCGGCATCATCGCCTGGATCGTTATAGGATTGGTGGCCGGCTATTTGGCCAGCCACATCGTAAACAAAAGCGGCGAAGGGATGTTTCTCGATATCGTTCTGGGAATCGTTGGGGCTTTTATCGGTGGCTTGATCTTTCGCGCGGTCGGCAGTTCCGGCGTCACTGGATTCAACCTTTGGAGTATATTCGTGGCCTTCATCGGTGCCGTGCTGCTGCTCGTCCTCTATCATGCGATACGCGGTCAGCGTAGGACCGCATAGTGCCGTCCGCATAGGGGCGCCAGACGGTTGCCAGGAATGCCGAAGGAGGTCACGCGATCAGCCTCCGAGCTGCTACTTGTTGGCCTTGCAAATCGTGTGAAGTAGATTCGATGTGAAGTAAAATCGGAAGGAAATCACCCCTGACGCCAGTCTTTTTGATATTTGCGCAGATGTACCAGGACGCCGGTTGTCAGCATTCCTGCTCCCAGCATCCCCGCCATCAGCACGATCACCAGCAGGCCGAAGGGCGCCTCTTGCGGTGATACGTGCCCCACCGCAACCGCTATCACGCCCAGCATCGCCGTCAACAGCATCACCCCAATGACGATCAGGAAGTCAGCGACAACTCTCATCAGCAAGCACAGTAGCGACAACCGCCGGGCGCGGCCATAGTTGCGGCCGCAGACTGGCGCGTTTGCACCCCGGCCGATCATGGTTTACGGTTCGAACAAGCGGCGCTCCGGATGATCATTGGAATAGATATAGGCGGTTCGACTACGGACGCGGTCCTGCTCGACGAGCCCGGATTGCGGGTGGTGACGATTGAACTGACCGACCCGATCGCCGCCGCGGCCGGAGCGCTGGGTAAGCTGGTCAGCGAATGCGGTATGCGGCTGGAGCAAATAACCGGCGTGGCCGCCACGGGCGCAGGCGCACGTGGGCTGCCCGATACGCTGCTGGGCCGGCCGGTGGTCAAGATTGATGAATTCACCGCGATTGGAGTGGGCGGCAGCACCTTGGCGGGCAAGGAATCCGCCCTGGTGGTGTCGCTGGGTACCGGCACCGCAATTGTTTCGGTGCGCGAAAAGAAGATCGAGCATGTCGGCGGTACCGGCGTAGGCGGAGGCACACTCTTGGGCTTGGCGCGCCATATGCTCGGCGTATCGAAGATTGACACCCTCGAAGCCTTGGCCGGGCGCGGCGATTTGTCGCGAATCAATTTGACCGTCGGCGATATCGCGGGCGGCCCCCTCGGGGATCTGCCTCCCGCCAGCACCGCCTCCAATTTTGGCAAAGTCGGCAGCGACCCGGCACCCGAGGACAAGGCTTTGGCGATTATCAACATGATTGCGGAGGTCGTCGCGGTGCTGAGCCTCAGCCATGCGCGCGCGTACGGTCATCGCGATATCGTGCTGACCGGCAAACTGACGCGGACCATCCAGTTCACGCGGCGCTTCCCGCATATGGAGCTGATGTTCAGCCGCGGCGGATTCATCATTCCCGAACACGCGGCTTACGCCACCGCGATCGGCGCGGCCCGCGCCTGCCGGCGGTAGATTCCGAACGTAGTCGGATGTATTCTTGGTGAATATGTCCGCCGCTGAAAAGACCACGACTATCCGGATGGATGGCCGCACGCTCAAGCGTGTCGATGGCCTCGCTCGCGCGATGAGCCGCTCACGTGCATGGGTCATAAAGCAGGCTCTCGATCATTACCTCGACTATGAGGAATGGTTCGTGCGCAAGGTAGAAGGGGCGCTCAAACAAGCCGACGCCGGTGACGTGATTGATCACGAGGATTTGGCGAAGGACTGGGAGCGCAAGCGTGAGACTTCACTGGACGCTCGCCGCCGCTCGTGACTTAGAATCTGTCCAGGATTACATCAGCCGAGACGATCCAGTTGCGGCCGTCGGTACGGTCGTTAAGATCATCCGGCGTGTCAGGATTCTCGTTGATCATCCGGTATCGGTCGGCCCGGACGCGTAAAAGGAACACGCGAGTTGGTGCTTCCCGGTCTCCTCTATATTGTTGCATACCGCCACAAGGGTGACATAGTGACTGTGCTCGGAGTCGTCCATGGTGCGATGAAGTGGCCTGACCAATTCTGAAAACGAGCGAATTGAATCACCCGGTCGATGAGCGTTGTGGCTGCTTCGTGAAACAGGCGCGGACAGTCGTGAATGTGTAAGGCGTGCGCGCGTGAAGGTGGCCAATGGCATGTGAGCTGCTCAAAGGGTTTCGGATGCTCGACCTTACCGACGAAAAGGGCGCGGTATGCGGCAAGATGTTTGCCGATATGGGCGCCGAGGTAATCAAGGTCGAGCCGCCGCAGGGATGCATGACGCGGCGCATCCCGCCCTTTTTGGACGACCAATCCGGCCCTGATAACTCGCTATACTTTTGGGCCTACCAGGCTGGAAAGCGATCCGTGACGCTGAACCTCGATTCGGCTGACGGCCGCCGCCTGCTGACGGATTTGGCCGCCAAAGCCGACTTCCTGGTCGAGTCCCATCCTGATGGATACCTGGAATCGATAGGCTTGGGCTACGAGGCGCTGGCGAAGGTCAATCCCCGCCTCATCTACACTTCGATCGTTCCTTTCGGCGACCGTGGCCCGGGCAGGAATTTCCAGGCCGCCGATATCAACGTCTGGGGTGCCGGTGGCGCCATGTACCTGATGGGCGAGGAAGGCCGGCCACCGTTGCAAATCGGCGCGCCCCAGGCGTTCCTGCATGCCGGTGCGGAAGCCTCCGCAGCCTCGCTGATCGCGCATTATCCACGTCAGCTCAGTGGCCCGGCCAGCATATCGTGGTGGACATGCAGGCCTGCGTCGTATGGACATTGATGAACGCGCAGGCGTTCCCAATCATGCATGGCGCTTCGATGACCCGCAACGGAGTCTATTCGCGGCGCTCTGCGTTTGCGCCGCAAAGGGGTTTTCCAATGCCAGGATGGCCATATCTCCTTGATGTTCACCGGCGGCGCCGCGGCCGGCTCGGCCAAAGCGATGGTCGATTGGATGGACGAGAAGGGTTTTGCCGCCGATTGGATGAAGCAACAGAACTGGAAAGTGTGGAGTCCGGGCATACTGTCCAACGCCAGCGAGGAAGAAGCTCCACCAGGTCGCCGACGTTGAAGATCGCATCGAGCGCTTTTTTCTGACCATGTCCAAGCGCGAGATCCATGCCGAGGGATTACGGCGACGCATCCTGCTGGCCCCGGTGAATTCGGTGGCGGAAATCGCGGTCGACGAGCAGCTCAAATCGCGGGAGTATTTCGTCCACGGTGCCGGCCGACGGCGCCGGCCGCAGGAGACTCACCCTTCCGGGGCCGTTTGCCAAGCTGTCGTTGACCCCGATCGCGCCGCCGTCGCGTCCGCCGCATCTGGGCGAACACAATCAGGAGATCTACGGAGAGTTGCTGGGCTTGAGCACGGCTGAAATCGAGGCGTTGCGCGCGGTGGGCGCAATCTAACCTTAATCTAATTGGAAGGAGCGACGGCTCAATGGCGGCTCACGCTTTGAGTCGGTATTCACGTGCTGGATTTCACCTGGGTCGCTGTCGGTCCGATCACCAGCCGGTACCTGGCTGACAATGGCGCTGACGTGATCCGGATTGAATCGAGCACGCATCTCGATCCGTTGCGGTTTGCGCCGCCTTGGCAGGACGCAAAATTCGGCATCAACAACAGCCAATTCTTCGCCGACTACAACACCTCCAAGAAAGGTATCACGCTGAATCTAAGTCAGCCCAAGGCGCGCGAACTGGTGATGCGCCTGGTGCCGTGGGCCGACGTTGTGATCGAAAATTTCACTCCCAAGGTGATGCGCAACTGGGAAATGGATTACGAGCGATCTGCGGGCAGTGAAGCCGGATATCATCATGCTTTCGAGCTGTCTGCAGGGACAGACGGGGCCGGAGGCGATGACGCCGGGCTATGGCATGTTGATGGCGGCGCAATCGGGATTCTATTACGTCTCGGGCTATCCGGGCGGCGATCCCGCGCCGCCTTACGGCGCCTACACCGACTTCATCACGCCACGCTTCGCCATTTCGGTACTGATGGCGGCGCTCGACTATCGCCGGCGCACCGGCCAGGGACAGTATATCGATATTGCCCAATACGAGGCGTCACTGCATTTTCTTGCGCCCGCCCTGATCGATTATTTCGCCAACGGACGGGTGCTCGAACGGCGCGGCAACCGCAGCGACCGTTATGCTCCGCATGGCGCATATCGGTGCCGCGATGAACAGGGCGCCGAGCGCTGGATTTCGATTGCGGTCGGCGACGACCGCGATTGGCAAGCGCTGACCGGCGTGCTTGGCAATCCGCCCTGCGAAGAGCGCTTCGCCACGATGCTGGGACGGCTGGAGAACCAATCGGCGCTCGACGAATTCATCTCGGGACTGGTGCGCGGGCATCGAGGTTTGGGATCTGACCGCCAGGCTGCAGCAAGCGGGCGTGGCGGCGTATCCGGTCCAGAGCTGCCTGGATTTGCATCAGGACGAGAACCTGGAATCGTTCGGATTCTGGAACTGGCTCGAACACAAGACGATGGGTCCGGCGCCCGTACATGGGTTCGCAGCATCGGTTCAGTGCGACGCCCGATAATCCGCGATGGGCCGCGCCGACGCTCGGTCAGGATACCGATGAGGTCCTTCACACGATGCTCGGGCTCGATGCGGCCGAGATCGGGCAGCTCCGCAAGGATGGCGTTATCCAGTAGCGATAGGTGTTTCCGAGGCCGGACGAAGACTATGATGATGGGAGGCGCGTTGACGCGCCGGTATCATCAGGAAGGAGTAACTGAACCATTCCACAGCATAAGGCGGCGTTTGGCGGGAAGGGACATGCAGTCTGCGAGCTGCAGCGTTTAGACTTTAATAATTCGCAGGAGGGAATCCGCCTGGCGCGCGAATTCTGGGAAATCCTGCGCCGCAAGAAGGGGTTGCACGGTCAACCGTTTGTATCGCTCTTCGCGATGACGAATCGCGCTGGCTGGCATACTCCGAATGGAACAGCCTGACTGAATTGGCGGGAGCCCGCCGCGAAGCGGCCCGCTCGCCGCTCAATCGCCGCCTGCATTCGACGCTGAAATCCAGCAGCGAGCGTGCCTTTGAGCCGTTCGGGCCGGTGCACAGCACGCACGGGGTTAACTTCGCCACGGCGCCGACCGCGATGCTGATCAGCTTTGCCGGAGGAAATGGAAGAGCCGGAAGCGGCGCTGGCTTTCCTGACCGAGGCCCCGGGCTACATCTCGCACATCATGATGCATGAAGTGGGCAAGCCAAAGACGGTGGTCTGCTTTGCCCATTTCGAAAATCTCCACGCACGCCGAGCAAGCCGCGCAAAAGCTCGCCGAGGAGCCCACAGTGCGCGATTTCCAACCGGTCGCCGAGCTGTTCACAGTTTAGGACTGGAGTAGTCCGCAAATAAGCGCCAAGGGAGTCACTCGGCGGCGAATGGGTCGTTGGCATGCCACACGATGCTCCGCAAGCAAGGTGTTCCGTAGCGCCCGCCTGCGCCGCGGTTCCCTTTTTCTTCGACTAAAGTCCGGCAACCCATACCAGCAACAGTCCCCGATATCCGGTCAAGGCTTGCCAGGGTTGCCCACGATGTATACGAGTCGAAAAGAACCGGTACAGAGGCCAGCGCTGGGGGAAACCAGCGGAGCGCCGAGCGGAATGGGCTAGCTCTTAAACGCCTCAAGGAAATGTTGACATGATCGGCAAAATTTACCAATGGAGTTTCTCGCACTTTCAGAAAAACAGATCGATGCGATGCTTAAGAATGAAAGACTAAGAGAGGTAGTATGAAGATGAAACACGCGGGCAAATACCGTTCCGATGCCTTTGCCGCTATCCATGAGGCAGCGGAGGCGTTACATCATGTTGGCGCAATCAACAAAGTCACCATGCGAGAATTTGACGAGACTTGTCTTGAAGTGGTGGAGGCAATTAAACCGTCCCAGATTCGCGCCCTGCGTGAGCGTGAGCATGTTTCGCAGCCAGTTTTTGCCCGTTATCTGAACGTATCAAAAAATCTGGTGTCGGATTGGGAACGCGGCAAAAGAAAGCCGGGCGGCCCGGCGCTTCGGCTTCTGAGCATAATTCAAAAACACGGTATCGAAACTATTCTAAATTAAATTGACAAATCGCAGGGTGGGCAAGGCCAGGCCGAATGCGTCGGGGGCAGTTTCGCTGGTGACGGCCGGAGGCCGGGCGGCGAGTATCCTTTCCTTTCTGGACTGGGCACCGTGAGGCAGCCCCGGCTATCGCGGCAACTGCTGCGGGCTGCGTTTACTGCGACATCTTCGAGGCTCTGCATCCCCAGGTCTTTACGGATCCAATGCTCGGCGGCAGCACCTTGGTCGAGGTGGCGCGTGAGATAGGCATCGAGGCGCACGGGCTAGACCTGAGCTCGGGCTTCAACATCCTAAAAGCAGAGCATTCTCGTAAGCTTCTCACTCCAAGAACGGCCACGTAGAAGAAGATGACCGCAACAGGCCTAAAGCACCAAAGAACCTCGAAGGTTTTGGCGACCGCCGCTTGTGTTGGCTAGGGCCACTTTGCCGAGATTTGTGACAGCGGCTGCCAACCCCCAGCCAAACCCTTCGAGACGAGGAACGCGGTCCGGGATGCATCTTCTAGGCGGGGACCAAGTGGCACGCATGCATGGCCGAACGCAGCCCATCAGTTGGCATCCTATCTGACCGGCGGGGTAGGATCTGACCGTGCGTTATGAACTGCTGATCGCGTCACGCTATCTGCGCTCGCGGCGTAAGTCCGCCTTCATCTCGATCACCACTTTCTTTACCGCGATTGGCGTGATGATCGGCGTCGCCGCGCTGACTATCACGATGGCGGTGATGAGTGGTTTCGAAGCCAATCTGCGCAGCCGCATCCTGAGCCTCAGTCCTCATATCCAGATCGCGCGCTACGGCGGCATGACCAACTATTTGGAGGTTCAGGACGGGGCGAGCAGACTTAAGGGCGTCACCGGCGCCGACGCCTTCATTGTGGGCGAGGCGATGCTGAATTCGAAGACCGGCGCCGCGGGCGTCGTGGTGCGGGGAATCGAGTCGTCCAATCCCGCCGCGACTCAGGGATCTGCGCCGCTACCTGGAACAGGGCAGTCTGACCAGCCTGAGCCAGCCGGCTACGCCATCACCCGGCGCCCCGGCGATACGCGGCAATCGTGGTTGGCGCGAGCCTGGCGAATAAGCTGCACATCCATCTTGGCGATGAGGTAAGAGTCATATCGCCGCAAATTTCGGCGGCCTCGGAAGTCACGGCGACCAGCGCTCCGTTTCGGGTCGGAGCGATATTCACTTCGGGCGTGCAGTTCATTGACCAAACCGTGATCTTCATGGATTTGGGCCGGGCCCAGGCTTTTTTTGGCCGCCAGGGCCGTGCGGACGGAGTCCAGGTCCATCTGGCCAATCTCGATGACACCTGGCCGATCACCGACGAGCTGCGCGAGATTTTCCCTTATCCGCCTTATCGGGTGAGGAATTGGATCCAGATCAATCAGGCGGCGTCGGCAGGGTTCGCGATGCTCAAAACGGTTTACAGCCTGGTGCTGATTATGCTGATCGCGGTGGCGGCCTTTAACCTGGTCGCGATGCTAATCATGGTGGTGATGGAGAAGCGCAAGGACATCGCCATCCTGATGACGATGGGGGCCACGCGCGGCGCGGTCCGCCTGATCTTCATAATCAAGGGACTGATTGTGGGCGCGACGGGTACGATCGCCGGATTGGTGCTGGGCGCGGCCGGATGCTTTACCCTGGCCCGCTACCATTTCATCCATATCCCGCGGGAGATTTATGGCATTTCCACTCTGCCGGTCGCGGTCTCTCCCGCGGCCTTTGCCTGGGTCGCCGGGGCGGCCATGTTGTTGTGCTTCATGGCCGCGCTCTATCCCGCACGCCAAGCCTCCAAGCAGTTGCCGGTTGAGGTCATCCGCTGGGAATAGTCGGAACGCAGGCGCTGCGGGTCAGCGGCGCCTGTTTGTTCAACAGTCCAGTGAGTGGGAGCCAGCCGGAAGGCCGGCCCGGTCGGCATCAATCGCCGGGCACGGCAGAATCAGGGCGGGATTTACCCGCCAGTTTCGACTTTCGGATCACCAATGTTTCATGCCCGCGCACCTTGATGGTGCGCGCAGGCTCTGAAGTCGATGGTTTGCTGAGGGTCCGCTCGTCCCTGAAATGGGCCCCGGGGCCGCCGCGCTTACGGCGCCAGTTGCTGAGTTCTTTGGAAAGCTTGGAGGCCAGGTCACCGGTTTGGCCCTCGGCGTCCAGCGCCGCGCTATCCGCAGGATTATTCGACGTCTCTTGGGAACTCATCTAGCTCCCTTCTCCCCTGTGTGGCAAATGAGCCCGACTCGAATCGTAAGACTGTACGGATCCGGTGGGGCTCGGCGTTAGGTTTTCGGCTCTGATATGAACGATCAAAAAGTTCTATGCGAATTTAAAATTTCCTGGATTTAGGAAAGACTGATGAAAGTCGATGTCTTGGAATGGGCTCTTTATGTGCTCCGGATCTCCGGGCCTGTTTGGGTAGCCTGCTTTTAATCTACGCCAATTGTCTCACTGTTGGAAGAGGCTTTGCATCCGCAACGCCAAACCGAGGTCGCCGGCGATCCGCAGCTTGCCGCTCATGAACAGCATCTGGCCATTGGCTTTGCCGCTGACCATGTCGAGGTAATCCTGCGATGCCATCGAGATCGTGATATTCGGCGAGGCATGAGACCCTTCCTTAACGTCGCACGTCTCATTTTTGATGGTCACGTACCATTTGCCACCGCCATCGCCGGAAAGATCGAACTGATAGACCGCATCCAATCCCTTGGCAGCTTCCTTGTTGAACACGCTGGGCATCTGATCGAATGCCTCTTTGCACGAGGTCGGAGTGGACGCCATCTTTTCTCTCCTTTGAAACGACCCCGTATTGGCCGATCAGCCAACAATGCGGCAATCTAAGCGCCGGATTGAAAGCTTGTCAACCCAAAACGCCTATGTACGGTTAACTTTCTCGTGAATTGTCACGAAACTTCGCGGGTCGCAGCCTGGACTAGAAACCGAATACTCCCTTGGGAACTACTCTGATCAGGTTGGTTCGCACGCGTACCGGGGCCGCGCCTTCCGCAATCGTTACCGCGTGTTCCTTTTCCAGTTCAGTGCTCACCTGGCCGTCGAGATAGGCGCTCTTTCCAATTACCGTAACCGTCACCTGGTTCAAACCGGCGCTCTGAAGTTGCGCGCTGATCGCGCTTTCCTGCCGCGCCCAGCTTGCGGTATCGGTCTGCAAGCTATCGATAACATCGCTCACCCCATCCACTTCTCTTGCGGCGGCGAGCGCGGCGCGCTTGGCCTTGTCGTCGAACACCTTGCCGTAGAGCGTCACCACACCGCCGCCGTTGGTATAAGCCTTGACGCGGCCGAATCTGCGGTCGGCGTGCAAGCGGTCGTTAACGCGGTCCAGCAGGCTTACAGTCGGAGGCCGGGGAGGCGCATACGCTGGGAGCCGGGCGGTGACGATGTGCGCGGCCTATAGGGTTCCGGTGCGGATGGTGCAGGTGGCGCTAACGGCGGCATCACCGGGGGCGTAATCGGCTCCGTGGCGGCGAGGGCTGGACTAGCTTCGGGAGCCGGGCTGGCGGACGCCGCTGCCGCGGGGGGAGGCGGCGCGCTGGCGTATTCAGGAGTCTCGGTGGGGCTCAAATGTGCGATTTTGTCGGCCAGTGCGGATTCCACTGCGGCTCTGCCGTGCGGATCGGGTGCCATCACTACCGGATAACTGACCTCGACCGAGCTGCCGCTGAAGGGGGCAAAATGCCATCCCATCATGGTTTTGATCAACTCACTGTCCAAGGCGGGATTGGGTGCGGTGGAAGTTTTGATCGAACCCGCGACCACGTCGCCGCCGGGAGTTACGGTCAGCGTCGTCAGCACGCCGTCGGACAAGCTGCTGTCACCCGCCAACGCTTTTTTGTAAGTGTCGAGCACCGTGGAGGAATTGTCGGTGAAAAGCTTGCTGGCGGTATCGACGTTGCGCGCCGGGTCGGAGGCCGATTCACCGGTTACCTCAACCGGGGTATTGGTGGCCAGCGCCGCAATCGGTCCGCTTACCGGCGCCGGTGACGCGGCGGGCGAAGCCGCTGGCGGCGGCGCGGGCTTGGGTCCGAGACCGATACTGCTGAGATGGAGCGCGAACCAGGCTCCGGCGGCCAACGCCACAATCGCCGCGACCAGGTAGCCGGTCCAGGCGAAAAAGCGCCTGAAGGCGGAACACTCCGGCGCCGGCGGCGGTTCGTCGTCGAAGGTATGCTGTATGGTCGGCCGCTGTGTGGCCGTTTGGGGACCGGTTTGCCTGGGCATTTCGAAGCTCGGTGTGTAGGCGGTCCGCGAAGATGATGACGGTGGCGGGGGCGAGGGCGTCTCCACGACGCCCAACCTGGTGCCGCAGAACGAGCAGACTTCCTCTCCCGGCAGCGCCTTGCCACCGCAAACCGGGCATTCTATCGGCGGTTCCGCGGACCCTGGCGCCGGCATCTGAACCGTGGCGTGGGCCGCGGAATCGGCGGCCACCAGAGCCGCGCCATCGGAGGAGCAAAATCGCTCCGAATCGGGATATGTGTTCGAACATTCAGGGCAGCGCTTCATCTCCGACCTTTCCCCGGTGTTCCAAGTTCCTGTCTTAAGACAAGTTCCTGTCTAAGAATAGTGGTCCGCCACGCAACGCAAAAGCACCTATGGGGCAAGCTCCATGCGGGAAAGGCTGTGCCGAATAGCCAATACTGTTGGCGAACGAAAAAAAAAGGCGAGTTCCGATCCGCAATGGAATCGGGCTCGCCTTGACGTAGTTAATTTGGAGATTCGGTTCTAAACCGCAGGAGTGTTGCGATCGCGTCTAGGCTTTCCAGACGGAAACCCAAGGTGATGGTGACCTGGAATACGGGTTCCGAGCCGTTTTGCACCGCGCCCCTGACCTTGGTTACCTTGAACCAATCGATATGGCGCAAGGTCTGGGAGGCC
The DNA here is from genome assembly GCA_963824565.1 of uncultured Pseudomonadota bacterium. Taxonomy (GTDB): domain Bacteria; phylum Desulfobacterota; class Binatia; order Binatales; family Binataceae; genus JAJPJA01. The sequence goes on from CAWGQB010000031.1 coordinate 11,542, forward strand.
TTCTTTAGCGCGTTGCGCACCGCCGTTGAAACGGTGTCTTCGGAAACCCCGACGATTTCGATTACGCTGTAAGTGTTATTCGGCATGGTCTTCAGGTCACCGGTTGCCCTTCGAGCCGGAAGCCCAGTTTAATCGAGACTTGGAAGACCGGATCCACGTTGTTCTTCACCAGTCCGCGAATCTCGGTCACCTCGAACCAATCGATGTTGCGTATGGTTTGAGACGCTTTTTTCAGCGCGTTGCGCACCGCCTGCTGCACGCTGTCATCCGAAACCCCAACCACATCAATGATCTTGTATGTTTTCTCCGGCATTTGGACTCTCCTTTGAAGACGGCTTGCCTCTACCCTTTCCAACTACTCCCCTGTGGAAGCTCGCCGCAAGCAATTCTCCACCGGCGCCGGGATTGCCGCGGAGCGAGCCGCGGCTTGCCTTGACTAGGGCGGCGGGAACGTAGCGGCCAGCACTGCCGGGATCCTCGATAGTTCTCATATCGAGCTGAAACGCGCCTTCGCTGATTCTGCCGATGATTGCCGGTTCGGCGCGCCGGAACATCGCGGCGATGACCTCGGGTGAATGGGCGGGATGGCTGATTCTCAGCACCCGCGTTTCGATCTCGCCGCCCGGCATCGCACCCGATCCGATTTCGGAGGTGGAGCGGAGCGACGATCACGGAAAAACCTTCCCCGAGCCGTTCACCCAGAATGTCGCGGGCGCGATTGGCGACAATTTCAAGTTCGCTGACCGAACGCGTCAGCAAGCGCAGCGCCGGGATGCTCGCTACCAGGTCGCCGGCGCGCCGATAGATGCGCAAGGTGGCAGACATCGCCGCCAAGGTCAGCTTGTCGCAGCGCAACGCGCGCTTGAGCGGATTGCCGCGGATTTTCTCGATCGAGCTCGCGCTTGCCCACGATGACACCCGCTTGCGGGCCGCCCAGAAGCTTGTCTCCGGAGAACGTAACGATGCTCGCGCCGGCCTTGACGCGCTCTTCTACAACCGGTTCATGATGCAGACCGAAGCGGCGCAGATCGACCAGCGCGCCGGATCCCAGATCTTCCATCACGTGCAGCCCGTGTTCGGCGGCCAGCCGGCACAGGTCGGTGAGCGATACTGCGGAGGTGAAGCCGATCACACGGTAGTTGGATGGATGTACCTTGAGGAGCAGGGCGGTTTCGGGTCCGATCGCTTCGGCATAGTCGCGTAGATGCGTGCGGTTGGTGGTGCCGACCTCGCGCAGACGCGCGCCGCTTTTGCGCCATTATATCGGGGATGCGGAAGGAGCCGCCGATCTCGATCAACTCGCCGCGCGAAACAATCACCTCGCGTGCCTCCGCCAGCGTATTGAGCGCCAACAGTACGGCGGCCGCGTTATTGTTGACGATGGTCGCGGCTTCGGCGCCAGTCAGCACGAGCAGGTCCTCCTCCACCATCCGATCCCGATCGCCGCGGCCGCCCTGTTTCAGGTCGTATTCGAGATCGATCGGAGAACGGGCGGCGAGGCTCACCGCTTCAATCGCCTCTTCCGCCAACATCGCGCGGCCGAGGTTGCTATGGATAACCACGCCGCTGGCATTAATTACCGGTCGCCAGGCGGGACCGTCGGCAGCCAGGTAATGTTCGGCGCGCCGCACGATTTCGCGCAGCATCGCGGCGCGGCTGTCTGGGGCGGGCTCATCGCCCGCCGCCATCGCCTCGCGCAGCGCGGTTTGAGCGGCCCGCACGACGGCGGCCAGATATTCCGGGTTGATTCCGCAATATGCCTGCGCGGCGGTGAGCGCCCGCAGACATTCGTCGACCGAAGGCATCAGGCGCAAGGCTTTATGCACGTCGGCGGTCTGCGGCATAGGTAGTTTAGTCCGGCTTTGGAAAATCAGTCCTCGGTTTCGACTTCAAAACCCATCCGCTCGATCATTTCGCGGGTGGCGTCCACGCCCAAGCCGGGAGTCGTGAGGTAGCCGTCGATAAAGATCGAGTTGACCGCGTACAGCGCGTAGCCCTGCAAGTCGCCCAGGTTGAATTCGCGGCCGCCAGCCGCGCGGACCTCGCTCCTGGGGTTCAGCAGGCGAAACAGGCAAATCGCTTTGAGGCATCGCTGCGGCGTCAGACTACGCTGATGCTCCAGTGGCGTCGCCTTTATCGGATTGAGGAAGTTGACCGGCACCGAGTCGATCTTCAAGCGCCGGGTGGTGTAGGCCAGGTCGAGCAAATCCTCGTCGCTTTCACCCATCCCCACGATTCCTCCGGAGCAGGTGGACAGTCCCGCGGCGCGCACGTTTTCGATCGTGCGGACCCGATCGTCCCAGGTGTGGGTGGTGCAGATTTTAGGATAAAAGCCCCGGCTGGTGTTGAGGTTGTGGTTGATCCAACCGGCGCCCGCCATCTTCAGGGTATCGGCCTGATCGCGGTCCATCAGTCCCAGCGACAGGCAGATTTCCAGGCCGGGAAAGCCGTCGCGAATGCGTTCGCAGGCCTCGCCCAGATGTTCGATATCGCGGGCGTCGGGTCCGCGGCCGCTGGTCACCATGCAATAGCGGCGCGCGCCGGCCTGCGCTGCGCGGTCGGCGCCTTCCACCAGGCGTTCGACGCTTTGCAGCTTGTAAACCGGGATATCGGCCTTGGACAGTTTGGACTGCGAGCAGTAACCACAATCTTCCGGACAGATGCCGCTGCGCGCATTGCGCAACATGCACAGCTTGACGCGCCGCGCGAAGCCGGCTTCGCGCACCTTCAGAGTCGCCTTTAACAGGTCGCCCAGGCGTTCATCGGGACAATTGAGGATGGCCGCGGCGGTTTCGCGATCCAACTCGGCGCCGCCCAGCACTTCCTCAACGATTCGATCCAGATCCAGGTCTTCGAAATTGACCATCCAATCCACCTGCTCGGCTTGCGCCGGATAATCACCCGTCAAGCCACGGTTCCGTCGGCCGGCATCCGTTTGGGCGCCCGGCTACGCGTTTAGCAATCTAACCCGAACCGCCCGGCGATTAAACCGATCGCAACACGGCCGGCGCAGCTGGAACCAGGATGAGGATAGCTTGAAGTTACCACAAGCGCGGCGGTCAGCGGTACCCAACCGGTTCGTGACCACGCCGGGATCGCTGCGCTCTTGGGAATCTGGGTTCAGCATTAGGGGCGTCGAGGTCTTGCCGGGTACTGGTGCTCAGCCGGTGTTTGGGCGGCCGTCAGGAAACTGCAGATTCGGCGTTAGGCGTTACGAGAGGCAAAGCGTTCCTCAGCCGATCAACCCACAAAGTTGCCATAGTTCGAATAAGGCATAGACTGGACTTATGTGGCAAGCTGTAAGAATGAAAGGAGAAATCATGAAAAAGAGTCACGAGACCACACCGTCAACCAATTCTCCACTCGGCGAGATTTTGACATTGAAACAAGTTGCCGAGTACCTTAAGTGCCATACCAGCACCATGTATCGCCTCGTCAAAAGCGGCGGCGTCCCCCATTTTCGGCTCGGCGGCGACATTCGATTCCAAAAGTCCACAATCGACAATTGGATTAAGAACAACACTTCCATAAAAGGCCGATCTTAAAGTCGCGTGACCGGTGCTTCAGGCTCACAGGGTGCATCGCGTCGCCAGCGATACGGGGGCTCTGACGATGGGCGACACGCACCGCACATATCCGCGTGGCTTGCGCCGCAAATCGGTTATCACAATATGAGAAAGAATTCGTAACCAAGCTATGGTTCGGATTTTTGTGGGATGACGAATGGCGCACTTTTAAAGACCCTCAGGTCTATGACGCGCTCGCCGAATCGAATTCCGGAGCGTACGAAGACCTGAAGAGACTGTACTTCCTTGTCCAGCGAGCACCTTTGGAATTTGCGGCTGACCACTCAGCCAAGGCTCTGCATGTTTTCGTCGGCGAGATCCGCAAGGTGATCGAAGCCAAACATCGTGTACTTCCAGCGATCGAAGGAATGCAGGTGTTAACCAGGGCGGACGCCGCGCCGTTTCTGAGCGAAGTAATTCCTGAAGCGCTCGCCGCGAGTGTCATCTAGCGTGTAGCTTCCTCGCCGCCGAAGAATCAATGATCATGGATCGACGAAGTGAGACTAGAGTCTGTCGTTGACTCCGGGCGGCTCTCGCGACTTCGAGTCCCGCCCGGGCGATTAGAGAGGCATTGCGCAAAACAAGATGAATCAGTCTTGCATACCGGTAACGGCAATTCACACACGCTTTTTTATCCTGGTCATCGTCTTGTTGATCCTGGCCAGTGGCGCCCGATTCGCTTACGCTCAGACCACAGGTTCTGGTGAGGAGAAACTTGAACAGGAATTCACCGACCCACTTACCACCTTGCCTCAGGTGATCGTAAGGGATAGTTACTCGCCCGCAAATTATGGTACCAATATTCAAACCAATCAGGCGATCATAAGACCGATCATCCCGCGCATACCGCCGCAAACGCTGCTGCCGTTTGTCCAGTTGGTCCGCCCGACTTTCGCACTGGTGACCGTTCCCAGTTCCAGAGGCGGGAGCCGTACCGAGTTTGGCGACTTGCCATTCTTCGATCTGGCATTTTTGCCGTGGCCCGATCGAAGGAAAACCGGATGGCTGATTGGTCTCGGTCCGACGTTTGTGTTTCCGACCGCAACTTCCAAAAGCGCCGGCCAGGGAGCATGGCAGGCTGGTCCGGCGTTCGGAGCCATCTACACCGGTGTTCCAGGACTGTTGGTCGGATTTCTCCTTCAGAACCCCATTTCCTTTGCTTACACGTCGCCCAACCGCCCTCCTCAGAACACAATGGAGGTCCAACCCGTGCTTGCGCTTCATCTCTGGGGTGACTGGTACCTGCGTTCAGCGGAGGCAAACTGGATGTTCAATTGGCATCGTCATACGCCGACCACGTTGCCGCTGAGCCTGGGAATTGGCCGGGTGCTGGTGCGTCCCGGACTGCCGCCACTGAGCCTCTTTGTCACTGGACAGTGGATGGTATATCGGCAATTTGCCCCGGTATCGCCTCAGACCACAGTGAATTTTGGGATGACGATCGCCTTCCCGGAGTTCAGACTATGGTGACAGATCCCGCTGGTTTCAGACCGACGCTGAAGTCCTCTATTGATACTGCTGGAGTTCACCTCGCATCGGAGGCGTAAACAGAAACCCCATCCTCTCCCGCCATGCGGGAGAGGCGGGTTTGCACAATGAGTCAGTCAACACGGCCGCAAACGGAACTCCCACGTCTGACGGATCACGCTACGATATTGGTTACGCTTGCCGCCGCAACGGTGGTGATAGCGCGCAACTATTACTATTTCCTCGCCGACCCGCGGCCGCTGTGGAACGCCCTGGTTCACGATCGCAACGGTCACTACGAATTCGCCGTAAGTTTGACCCTCGCGCTGCGCGGGCTTCAACCGGTCAGGTTTCTTTCAATCGGCCTAAGCCAATCAAAGGTCTGGCCCCCGCGTGCATGGACTGCTGACCGCTCTGCTGATGGCGCCCGGCGGGCCCGATTACCGGTTAGCGGTAATACCTTCCCTGCTCGGATGGTGGATGACGGCGGCATTCGCATTTCTGACCGCGAAAAAGATCAGCCCCGCGGGCGGTAATGCCGCCGGGCTGATCGCGGCCGGCCTGGTCCTGGCCAGTCCCACGTACCGCGACTATGGCACCGATATCATGCTGGAGAGCCTCGGCGCCGGACTGACGATGATGGCGCTATATATGTACGTGGTCGCGGTACAGAAGGCGTCGGCGCGGGCATGGCGCAACCTGGCGATTGTTCTGACCGTCCTGTTCTTCGAGAAGTACAACTATTGGATGCTCACCGCGCTGGCGCTCGGCGCCGCCCAAATCTTGCGTCATCTCAGATATTGTCGGAAGACCGCGCGCGCAGTCGCGGGCCGAAGTCAATCGTCAGGTGCTGGTTGGTGAACTGAGCAATCCACTCAATCATGATTGCGATTGCAATGCTGGTCCTGATGGCGGCTGCGTGGATCCGCGGACCGCATCCTCTAAAACTGGGCCGGTATAGCATCTCAGTCTATCCGCCGCGCGATCTTCTCACTGCGGCGTATGCCGCCCTGGCCCTCCGGCTGGCGCGCACCGCCCCGGCCGGCTGGTGGCGAAAGTTATTCTCCTTTTCGCATGTCCAATCGCCCCGCAGCGAATTGGTCCTCTGGCACGTGCTTCCGATCGGCGCTTCGTTCCTGATACCCGGACGGTTGTGGATGTTCTTGTGGTACGTGGGGCCGTTTAATTACTCCCCTAGCGGTGCAGGTCCATGGTATGCGCTGGACGGTTGCCTACTACGCTGGCGCCGCTGTCTACGAATACCATCCCGCCGCTTGGATCGCATGGGTCGTCGCCGCCGCGCTAATCATTGCACTGGCCCGACGGGGTAACTGGCGCCCCGGCGGCATCGCCGTGATCTTGCTCGTGGTAATCGGCGTCGCCGCAGTGATATTGCATCCTAATCAGCAAAGCCGGTTCATGTTCTCGTGGTTTGCCGCGGTGTGGGTTGCGGCGGCGAGCGCTATGACGTCGGCTATCTACAGTCGCCGTCTGGCGATTCTACCGGGGATTCGCGCCCCGATTGCGTGGACCGTTGCGATTGTTGCATTCGTTATTCTGATGGATTACGCAGTGGCGCCGCGCCCGATACCACCGCCTTTCAGCGACCTCGACTTGAGCGACGCCTATCTGCCCGCTCTCGGCCGTTTCAAACAAGTCGTGTTCCTGTCCAATCTGCCAATCGGATCGTTCGTCAACTGGACCTTCATGGAGCGTTATCCGCGGCCCGACGCGATGGTGTGGCCGCTAAAGGGCAGCGATTTTTCACCGCAAGAGGGAGCACGATGGGTTTCCGCGTTGGCCGCCGCGTCCACTGCCGACGAGGCAATCATCTTCATCGATGTGCCACCCGGATCGCCCGATTACATGCCGCTGTCAGACTACTCGCAATGGGCAATGCTGCCCGCGTCAATGCGGGCCAATCCGCGCTTGCACTTGTCGAGGACTTGGGAGGTGCCTCGCAACAACGTGAAGATTACTCTGTGGACACGAGCCATGGTGCTGAAAAAGTAATGGGTGTCGATTGATACCGGCTTTTGTGTACGTTGCATGAAAGTCGGACTTTCGGCGATGCGCCTAATGGCGGGCGGCGGCGCGGATTTGGGCTGGCGATACGTCCTCCAGCCCCGTTGCCATCACCAGCGTCAGCGTCATCGCGGCGGAGACCAGGCAGAGCGCCGCGCCTACTTCGAATCCCATCGCATAGTTGCCGCTCAGGTCGAAAAAGCGGCCCACCAGCAGCGGACCCGTCGCCATCCCAAAAGTCGACGCCAACGACATCAGGCCCGCCAGGGTGCCGAAGCGCTTGAGCCCCACCAGTTCCGCCAACGCGATTGGAAATACCGCCGCCGTGACGCCCGCGGTCGAGCCGAACACGACGATAAACGCCGCCACGTATAGCGGCCACGCAGCGGAACCACTGCCGGCCTCCATCAACAGCATCGAAGCCACACCCAGTCCAGCCAACATCGCGGCGGCAACTTTGCGTCCGGTGAAGCGGTCGGCCAGGATGCCGGCGATTATCAGTCCAGGCACCGCGATCAGGTTCTGGGCGCTTTGCACCAGCGCTGCGTTGCGCGAGGTGAAGCCCGCATGAATCAATGACGGCGTGATGAAGTAGAACAGGCTCGCCAGGCTGATGCTGCCCAGGTATATCGCGACGATTAGAATCCAAAACGGCGCGCTGCGCATCGCCTCAGACGTGTCCAGACCCGGTAACTCGGGCGCCGGCGACGCGAGCGTATGCGAAACTTCCGCGTCCGGCGGCCGGCGACGAATCACGAATGCCACCAGCGGCAGCGCGACCAGCGCGATCGGCACGCTCAGCGCCACATAGGCCGCGCCGATACTCATCGTGCGGATGATGTAGTCGGTGATGGGCGGCAGAATCACCCCACCGGCCGACATTCCCGCCACCGCGACGCCCATCGCGAAACCGCGCTGATCGCCGAACCAGCGCGCCGCGATCACGGTCAGCGGGATGATGCTGGCCATCGCCGAGCCGATCCCGATTACGACATAGGACGACACGATCGGCAGGAACGCCCGGGCCTCGGAGGCCAGCAGCATTCCCACAACGGTGATGATCACCCCGACAACCATCACGCGATGCACCTGGAACCGGTCAACCATCCAGCCAACCACGGGCGAGGACAAGCCCCAGACCAGGGTGAATACGGTGGGGATAATCACCGCCCGCGAATGCGGCCATCCGTACTGGCGCATGAATGGGGTGAGGAAGATCGGAATCGTATTGTGAGTTCCGGCGACAATGAAGAACAGCGCTATAAACAGCGCAGCGAGCACGATTGTGCGCTGCCGATCCAACCTTGCCATCAACAATGCCTCTCTGGCTGGGCTCCCCGAAATCGCACTGAGCCGGAATCCCCGCCGCTCGCGAATCCGCCGCAAACGGGCAACTCGGCCTTCGGGTTGGCACACCGCTTTCGGCTACGTAACCCGTACCACGTTTGGATAGCCCTATGCTAATAAGGCCCTGCAAATCGCGGAGGCGCAGGATGAAATTTGGTTTGTTCTTCGACTTCGAGGTCGAGCAAGGCGCGTACGACAAGGTCACCCAGCTTTACGACGACATCATCACTACGCCGAAGAGCAAGTTTTCGACTCCTGCTGGATCGTCGTTCTGCCGGCATTCAAGAAAGCGCATCCGCGGGTCCGCAACGCATGGGCTGCGGCACGTTCCAAGCCGGACGCGGGCGGCGGTACCGCAAGGAAACAATGGAGGCTGTTTTTATGCAGTTTGAAAATCGGGTAGCAATTCTCACCGCGGGCGCCGGCGGCTTCGGCAGCGCCAGTGCCAGGATGATGGCCAAAGAGGGTGCCGCCATCGTCGTCGCCGATATTGACGAGACTTCCAGCCAGGAGTTGGTCAAGGAAATCCAGAGCGCGGGCCAGCGGGCGATCTTCGTTCCGACCGACGTCTCAAATAAGGCTGACGCCCAAAAGCTTGCCAAGGCGGCCGTCGATGCTTTCGGCCGCATCGACATCCTGGTCAACATCGCAGGCAACAACATGGGCGGGCCATTGGAAGAGATGGCTGAGGCTGACTTCGACAAGGTGATCGCCATCCATCTCAAAGGAACCTTCTTATGCAGCCAGGCGGTGATTCCCTACATGAAGAAGAATAATTGGGGCCGCATCGTCAACATTATTTCACGGGCCGCCTTCAAACCGCGGGCCGGTGTCGGTGCTTACTCTGCTGCCAAGGGCGGCATCCTGGCGATGTCCCGGGTTCTGGCCGTGGAGGTGGCGCCCTATGGAATCAACGTAAATTGCGTTGCACCAGGAACCTCGCTCACCAAGATGGTGAAGCACGGTTTTCCTACCGCCGAGGATCAGATGCACGAAGCGACTACCTCCGGCGTCATCACCCGTCCGATTCGCCTCGCCCATCCTGAAGAGATCGCCGGCGCGATCGTGTTTCTGTGCAGCACGCCGTCCGCACATATCACCGGCAGCACGATCCATGTCAACGGTGGCACCTTCATGGCTTAGCCCACCAATCAACCGTGACGGCGGTGTCCACAGAGCGATCGCGCGAGGTGGCGGGTCATTAACCGCGCGTTATTGCTCCAAGGAGATACTCAATGGAACTGGAAAAGAATTCCCTCGACTTCGGTATGTTCACCAACAACGCGGAAGCCATGCACGGCTTCTATAGCGGCCGAACTGGGCCTGAAGTTCGAAGGAACCGTCCCGATGGGGCCCAAATTCAAGCTCTCACGCTATATGCTCAACGGTTCGGTCCTCAAGCTTTGGCATGCCACGGATCCGCTACCACCGCGCATGGCGGCCGGTTTCAAATCCCTGACCATCGCCGATCCAAAGGCGGCTGCTCCACGGACCATGAGCGACCCGGACGGCAATCAGCTGCTCTTCGTTCCTAGCGGCCACAACCAGGTCGATCAAATCGAATTCCAGCTCGGGGTCAGCGATGTGGCGCTCTCCGAAAGCTTTTACGGCGACCTGCTGGGTGCCGAGCGGATAGCCGGCGGGCGCTACAGGCTGGGCCAGACGATCGTCAGTTTGAACGCTGATGCCGGCGCACGACGGATCAAAACGGAACCGCTGGGTAATCCGCTTGACGCAGTATTCGCGATGGCCGGGATTGGCTTCAGGTATCTAACTATCCAGGTGCGGGATTGTGCGGCCGAATATCAGCGAGTGATGGCCAAAGATGTAAACCTGGGGGTGGCGTTGACGGCGGGAGCGGGCCCCCTGGCGGGTATCTTTATGGTGCGCGATCCCGATGGCAATTGGGTCGAAATCCTGCAGCGCAAGTAACGTCCAGGTTTTGAGTCACAACTGGGTTCACAGGACCCCGGAGCTTTGGAGTGCTCTGTGCCATCAACCGCTCGCCGGCCTGCTGCCAGAGGTACTTTGCGATGGCCTGGTTGGTCGCTGCCGACGGATGTCGATCAAGCTGCACGAGCGGATGGTTCTTCAGATCGCTCCCCGCAAATATGGAGGATAGTGCGATCACATCAAATTGGTTGACCCTCAATGCCTTCAGCATTGTCTTCGCGAGCTCATTTTGATCCCACAAGGCGATTACGAAACGAGTCCCGTTTTTCTCCAGGAGCGATCGGGTCTTCTTCAGTACCGCCAGGAATAATGGGATGTCGGAGGGCCGGGCGAGCTTTCCGAAATGATTTTCGATAAACTTTCCAGTCCAGCTCTTGTCGAGCCAACGGTGGTATGTTTCGTAGTAGGCACTATGAAATGGGCCGCGGTAACATGGTTCGTCGCCGCGGCATAACTCGTACTTTGGCCCATCTTCCCATGGTGCCCTTCCAGCGACACGGCGCAGATGATCCGGGATTGCCTCATAAATCGCCAGATCCGGCGCACCAGCCACCCGGCGAACGAAACCGGTCTCAATTTCCCTAAGCATCTGATGCGGCCCCCAGCCTTCGCCCGCGAAATTAAAACCCTCAAAAGTGCCCCGCGATTCCCGGACGAAGTAATAGGGCAAAGTTTGATCGTCCTCGACCCCATGACCAAACATAAACGAACAACCGAAGAAAGCTACCTTATAAGGCCGCCCTTGCACTGCCGTAGGGATTTTTCTTAGCCCGTTGCCGATCGGTTCTATACGTTACGTCGGCGATCAGGCCGACCATCGAGGAACTCTTTAAACTCAGTAGCTGTATTTGGAACTGGCAGAGAACCCAGACCCATCGCATTTACACGCCACGCTTCCGGGACCGTCCTTGTGATAATGATCTGCGACTTGGTGACATAGTAAAAGCAGACTTCAACTATAGCCAAACTGAACAATACTGAACCGCACAGAAGTGCGCCATTGCGCAATGCCTCGGAACGGGGCGCCATTGCGATGAAGACTGCCCATACGATTGCTCCCAGAAAGAAGGCGGCAAATGGAACGTCCATTCCAGCTATCCGATCACCAAATCATTTTCGCATTCAGGCTTGTAGAGGGTCTCTCAACGCTCGGCGCGATCCATGATGCGAGAGAGGACAAAATGCCTGACACCGTGAGGTAAGCCTTATCAGCGGCCGTTGGAGACGGCATTAAAGACGGCGCCCCATAAAGCCTGGTGCGGATCCGGGATGCACTAAAGTCGCTGCACCAGGCGAGTCCGTCCGACCATACCCGATTCCGGCTCGAGTCTCGATCGTCGAATTGCCGCGGCCAGCGCCGCACGAAACCGTTGCTCGCCGAAGCTGGTTCCGATGGCCGCACATTCCGACAGGCGAAGATAATCGCTCCCCGGCATGCCAACGCGCCGCATCATGCGCCGGAGAGCGGCCTGTTGTTGGACGAAAGAAAATTTGTAGAGGCTGGCAATCTTCAATTTCTCTGGCGGAATCGCGTCCTCAAGCCGGAATACTACCGACCAATCGCGCCCTGCTTCGATGATGGTGAAATGATCCGACAGGAAGTCCATCACTACCGGAAGATAGAACGCCGTAGGGTGATAGAAATCCTGGTGAATGACGATCGATTTTCCCGGGGTCAGATGCGGAAAAAATTCGGTAAGTACTTTGCCGCTCAGTGCAAGCGTTTTAGCCACGTCCACAAAAAGTATCTCGATAGGCACTTCGGCGGGCCAGCTTTGCTCGAGCAAGTCGCCCGCATGAACATCTATGAAACCGGCAAACTCCGCCGTGGTGCGCCGAAAAATCGGCTCGAAAGATTGCCCCATCTCGACAGCCTCACCGAATTGCGTGCGAATGAAGTCCACGAGGTATGGCTCATTGGCGATGAAGCGATCATAGGAATGGACGTGGTGGCCCGCGGTCCGTGGATTGTCCCTCAGTCCCGCGGCGAGGCAACAGGTGGATGCCCCGCAAAAGGCACCGAGTTCAACCACGGCGCCTTCGCCGGTGTAACTATAGCGGGCCAACTGGTAGAGCAGTTTGCGCTCTTCCAGGCCGAGCAGGCCTAAGGCATAACTCCCGGCTTGCGCATCCGGAGCAAGCCAGGGTTTGGCGTTCATCGCCCCGGAGTCTGAACTTGCCACTGAACAAACTCCATCACTTCAAAATTGACGTTCGTTACAGCCGCTATTCCAGGGTCGACGCAAGACGCCGAGAACTCGGAATCCCTCAATCGCCTGACGAGAGCGTCATAGTTCGAGAGCAACCTGGAGTATGGAACATTTATCGCCCTTTGAAGACGTCCATCGTACCGGAACTCGAAAGGACCTCCGAGCGCCGCCGCGATGTTCCGTAAAGGCCCCGGGCCTTCGGGGATCCGTTCCCGGGAGCCAGCCCTCTTAATGTCGGCGATCAGGCTTTCGTAGCAGCAATCGACGATCTTGCAATCGTGTGCGGTCTGGAGGAAGGCGTTGCGATGCTGCAGGATTGTCCGTGCATGCCCCAGACACTCCTCAACGTCAAGGTGGTAATTGCGCTCGATGACGGCGCCATCATAGTTGTGCCAGAGATTTCGCTGTTGGGCGATCAGCAGTCGAGATGGCGCAGTGTATTACATTTCTCGTCGTATGAATCAGCGTAGCTCCGCGAGATCGCAGATAACGTAGAATAAATGGGGGAGAGTCGGAATCCCAAATGGCTGGCGCGATACGGGTCAAGCTGATTGTATTTGATATCGACGCCAAAGGCGTAGCTGCGGCTCTTCTTATTGCCCTCCCAATGATTGCGGATGCGATACCGCACAAAGTCGAAGTATTGATCGAGGAGCGCTTCGGCCTCGCCGAAACTCGCGGGAAGAACCCTGCGAATTGACAGGCCGCGGCAGAAGTTATCCCAGTGGGCAGGTGCCGCGACTCGGCGACAGCACCTCGCCGAGCATCGCGATGTGCTCGTTGGTATTGAGAATCTCGCGCAATATATTGGTGCCGGTTCGTTGAGCGCCGATCACCACAAACAGATGAGCACCGACGCCTTGTAAAGAGGTATCGCCGTTAGCCAAAACTCTCACCGTGAGCCACCGTCAAAATTGTCACACAATCGTACCAGACTGCTTTGCTCGAAGTTCCAAGTCGCCCGCACCTCGTTTTTGAGCGCTCGCGGATGCGCGCGATCGAAATCGATTATGCGCAACTGGCGCCGGCGATTAGTCTTTGAACGGCCCGGCGGTTGCTTTCCCAAGCCGACCAAAATTGCGGCGAATCTGTTTCTATTCGGTCGGTCGCCAGCCGACGGAGCCATAGGTATGCTTCCCGGGTCAGGGGCGGCAGATTAGGGTCCGTTTCAAAGTCGGACTCGTTGAACAAGCTGTGCCGCAAGTTCGGATCGAGAAAGTTGCTCGCGAACTGCTCGATCCCGGCTTTTTTGGTATCATCCAACGGAATTTCCAGACCACGTGCGATACGTTCAAGCTGCCGCCGCGGGTCCGCCATGACCACGTCATAGTCGGTAACAATGAATGGCCGATTGGCGATCTCACTTAAGATATGGGACCACGTAAACCAGCCACAGCAAGTGCGCGGTTACCGCATCCATACCTTGACGCTGTAGTAGCGAAATGGCCACGCTGCGCGGGTTTCTGATTACCACCAGGTAGCATTCGTCCACTTCCAGACGGTGAAGCGCCGAGTGCCAGAAAGGCAACAGCCGAATGGTGCGCGGATCCTTGAATCCCCACAGCGGATGACTTAGGAAATTGCGATCCGAGATATTTGACAGCCTCGGCACGCAGGGCCTCTACCTCAGGTTCCTGCCATCGGGCATCGTCAATCAGCGCGACATCTTCCCACTTGAGGCCGAATACGGCGAGAAGGCGTTCGTTGAGTTCGCAGATGTTCTTGTCCTCCCAATAGCCAGTCGGGTTATCGGGCTGCGGGCTTAGAAAGTCGTTTCCCAGGTAAACGCCCAGCATCTGCAGGCCGCGAGCGAGCGCGCTGGTTCCGCTGCGATGCATTCCAAGTACCAGTACGGCGCGTGAAGATGGCATATCAGATTGATCGGCCGGCTTTCGTTGTTCCAGCGGAAAAGATCTTCAGCCGCTTGCCTTCCTGCGCTGTGCGTCTCAGCCGGTCACAGCAGGACCCTGTTCCCCGCGCGAGAGCGGCGTTCCGGTGTTGGCATCCCGCTCAAATTTCAACCCTTGGCCAAATTGCAGCACCTTGGCCAGCGTCTGCTCCATCGCGGGTGTTACCTTGCGGCCGGGCACCGTGTATGGCCGCGCGCTGCGAACCGCATTTACGAGCGAGTGTACCAGGCTTTCCTGGTCCTGATCTTCACGATGCCAAAGGAATACTTCCGGCATCGTTTCGATCCGCAGGCCCATCAGAGCCGCCTTGGAAAGAAGCTCCCAGTCGTCCAGGGTGGACACCGCTTCGTCACTAAATCCGCCGACGGTCTCGAAAGCGTCGCGCCGCACGAGGGCATTGGTGCTTCCGAAGCAGTTGACGAAAGCACCGGTAGCGGCATCACCTCCGAGAAACGGACGGCGGGAGTGCTCAAGGCGATTTTCCGATGATCCGTTAGACGACCCGAGAAAAAAGCTGATTGCCGACGTCAGAATATCGGCGTCCACTCGTTGCGCAACCTGGACGAAGACAGAGATTGCGTTGGGTGCCAACAAGACAGTGTGATCGTCGACGAAGAACAGGTATTCGCCTTTTGCCTCGCGCACCGCGGCATTTCTGCCCGCGCCGATCTCAAAACCGCGCGCGCGGAAATCCGGCGCAGTTTGTTGCCTTTGAGCCCGTCGGTATCGCCCGGCGAATTTGACGGGGACGAAACTTCACTTCCGCACTCGGCCAAAATGATCTCCAGATGCGGATAGTCTTGCTGCTTCAGCGAGGCCAGGGTGGCTGCGGCTCCTTTCTCTCTGAGATTGTACGCGAAACACACGCTTACCAGCGGGAAGATAGATTCCCTGCTCGCTTGCCGATCCTTGCGGACGGGCGTCTCATTCCTGGCTCCGATTCGGAAGGCTGGCGTGCCAATGCACCCATTTACGTTCGGTCTCAGCGAATGATGCCGACGGGCGCGCCGAAAAGCCGCCGTGTTCAAGCGCATCTCGGATACGTTGCGCCAGAACGTCTGGCCGCGGTTCGAAGCAAACGTTCTGGTGATCGGCGGGATCGATAATTTCCGGGATTCCTCCAACATTGCTGGCCAGAAGCGGTACAGCCGCGCCAACGCACTCCAGCACGGTGTTGGGAAAATTATCGATGAGAGACGAAATCACCGCCAATCGTCCAGTTCCTCCAAGGTACTCGATAGCTGCCTTCTGAATATTTATTGGAGACGATGTGCCACGGAACGGACCAGGCCTTGGATCGGTCGCTGATATAACCGATGCTCGAACGGCCATAAAGCTGGGTTTCTTTTCCCAGAAAGGTGACCTCAAACTTGCGAGCGGGTTGGTCGGCGCAAAGTTCATCCAGCGCATCGCAAAAGAGCTTGAGGCCCTTTCTGATCTCCAAGTCGTCCGAAGAATACTATTTCACGAATCTGATTCCTCTTTTGGTGCGGCGCAGGGCCTTCCGAGAGCAAACCCTGGGGAAGAACGTAGGGCGCAACGTAAGTTCGCTCGGGGAGTTCCCAGCCGTTTTGTTGCATCCAGCGAAGAAGGTACTGACTGGGACTTACGACGATATCCGCGGCTGAGACGCTCATGCGCTCCATGAAGTCAATCTCGAGCTCTCCGAGATTGCGTATATAGTCCTGGCTGCCCTCCTTTACCCAAAAGGTCGGACCATGTGCGCTAACCACAAAGGTCGAATCGCCGAAAGCGAGTCCTTGGCGCTTTGCCAGCAAGCTGTAAAATCCCAGGCCCTGACATTCCGGAAAGTGAATGATGTCGAACTCGCGCTGATGCTCTTTGAGCCAAACGTACGTGTGGTACGACACACTCGAGGCCCAGGCGGCGTGAATTCGCGGCTCATGAGCCATGGGCAGCGGAATCAACTTGATGCCCTTCTCTGTCCGGTAATAATCAACCCAATCAATCATGTTGCCGTCAGTTGGGTGGCACCCGAGAAGGAAGAGGATAGTCACATCATAACCGGCCCGCTTCAACGCGTCGGCCAGGCTGGTGTAGGCGGTACCAATGCCGGCATTACGAGATGGCCCCTCGATTTCCCACGTGGCGATGCAGACGCGCGGCAAGCGGGAACCGCGGGCGACGTCAACCTCGGGCAATGACCCAAACGTAGCAGTCACTTGGTTATCCTCTCTTATTGCTGGATCCGGCGATGATTCAGACGGTTGCCCTCACCGCGGCCCCAATTACAAAATGATGCCGGAAACATACGGATTTTCTTCGTGCGTTTCAAGGGACTTAGCGCTAATTGTCGAATATCGTGGATAGACCAGCCTTGACTTGGCTTGCTTCTTTTGCTTAATCCAAAGGCTGTGCGGGTTTCTCCTGGCGAACCCCGTGCACATCCAAGCGCCGCCGGAGCTGCTCGATCCGGTCAAGCAGCTTGGACGGCATCAGCAGGATCTTGGAGCTCGAGGTCCTCACACCCCTCGGCCATCTTGGGAGAACGTCCCATGCAAGCCGGCAGGATGCGGCGGTTGAGACGGCGCCGGTTTTAGTCATCGCTTCGGCGGTGGAATAGCGACCGGCGTGAAAAATAGCGCTGCAAACGGTTTGTCCCCGATGCTTGCCTGGCGTACTGTGTCGCGATGCTCGTTACCGTTGAGCACTTGACGAAAACTTACGGCAACTTCAAGGCGGTCGACGACGTGTCGTTCGTCGTCCAGGCAGGAGAAATTGCCGGCCTTGTCGGTCCCAACGGGGCCGGCAAGACGACCATCATTCACATGATGCTCGGTTTGATTTCGCCAAACGCCGGCACCGTGCGACTGTTCGGGAAGAATCTGGACGCGGATCGCGAACAGATACTCCAGAGATTGAATTTCACGTCGCCATACATGGCCTTCCCGGTCCGCTTGACCGTGCTCGAGAACTTGACGGTCTTCGCCAGAATCTACAACGTGCGCAACGCTACCGCGAAAATCATTGAATTGCTGGAGCGATTCGGCATCGCGCGCTTGAAGAACAAACCGATTTCGCGATTGTCCTCCGGCGAGACCACGCGGGTTGGGCTATGCAAAGCATTTCTGAACAATCCGGAATTGCTGTTGCTCGATGAGCCGACTGCTTATCTTGATTTTCAGGCGGCGCTGCAGGTGAGAGACGTCCTGCTTGATCTGCAGCGGAGCTGTGGGACAACGATTCTCTATACGTCGCACAACATGCACGAGGTCCAGCGGATGTGCAATCGGATCATCTTTCTCAGCCGCGGGAAGGTCATCGAAACTGGAACTCCGATCGAGATGACCCGCAAGATCCTGAAGGAGGACCGCGACGCCCCTGCTCTCGACGAGGTCTTCATTCGCATCGCGGGGCGTCGGTCAGATGAAGCCGTATCGAATTAGAGCCGTTATCCTGCGGCACGCCTACGAGGTGTATCACAACGCGAATCACATCACCTACATGGTATACTGGCCGGTGGTGAACATCGTGGTCTGGGGTTTTTTCACCCTCTATCTCCGCCACGGCGATCGCTTGCAGCCTGGAGTAATCAGTTGCCTGCTCGGGGCGGTCATCTTGTGGGGGCTGTTCAACGCTTTCCAGCGCGACATGGCGGTAGGATTTTTGGAAGAACTGTGGTCGCGAAACCTGGTTAGTCTGTTCGGTTCACCGCTGAGCGTATCGGAATACGTGACCGGGCTGATTATCGTAACTCTTGGCCAAGGCGATGATCGGCTTGATCGTCGAGTCCCTGATCGCCTGTTTCTTCTACCACTACAACATCTTTCCGATGCTGCCGGCATTGATTCCGTTCATACTGAACCTGGCTCTGTTCGCGCTTACGATGGGCATCGTAATCACCGGCTTGATCTTCCGCTACACCACGAAGTTCCAGGCTATGGCATGGAGCTTCGCCGGTATACTGATGCCGCTATCGTGCGTATTTTACCCGTTGAGCTCATTGCCGAGCTTCCTGCGTCCGATGGCCTCGATACTCCCGACTACTCATTCATTCGAAGGAATGCGGGAGGCTATCGAAAAGGGAGTTTTTCGATCCTGGATTTCAAATGGGGTCTCGGACTGAACATGATTTATCTGCATCTTTGCCGTCGTTTTCTTCAGATTGATGTTCGAGTCGGCGCGATCGCGCGGGCTGTTGGTGAAAATGGAATAACGACTGGCATCAGGCTTCACGCCCCGGGCAGGGAGCAAATGAGGCGGTAGTCCAGCAGTGCTGGAGAGTTCGGTGGCCGGGCAGCTATAATCGCCTTGCGGATGGATCGTCGCAGGGGCCGGCAGGGACGCCTGCCCGCTGAAGGACACGCCGCGGAACTGAGGGACCGAACTAAATGTCGCAGGAAATTGCCATTACGGAATACCGCTACGAGGACATCTATCCCAGTTTCAAGGCTGGAACCGATGAAAAGGAAGTCACCGGCGCACTCAATGGGCGGTTTTTACACGGCCTGCTGCGGCGTGGCTTGATCCCTGGCCGTCCGCTAAAGGTTGCGGACATCGGGTGCGGTCCCTGTGATACGATCTTGAAATATCTGGCGGGATTGGGTTTTGCGCCGGGGTTCCGGATTCGGGCCACCGACTTCAGCGCCGAATATGCGCATCCTGAGCATGGCAAGGCGGTCGCTACGCTGGCCCAGGCGCAGCGCGACTCCCGGCTGAAAATCGTCGATTTTGCGGTTAAGCAGGGCGACGCGTTCGCGGGTGGTCTGCTCGACTTGTTGTCGGCACCCGGGGAGACCGACGTACGTCAAAGTTTCGACCTCGTGTTCGTTTCCCACATGCTCTACCACGCCGGCGGCCAACGGCCGATTGAAGTCATGCTGGACGACGTGGTTGCCAACCTGCTGAACGATTTGGGTATCCTGATTCTCTACCACGCCGCGCCCACGCCGGGTTCGTTCAGTCACTTCCGGTCCCGATTCGGCCGCCACTCAGACACGCTCGAGCGCAGCGACACTCCGGCGGTAAACGTTGACGATGCCGTGGCCGGCGTCGCCGGATACTGCGCCAAGCGGCAGTTGCCTTATATAGAACTGGCTTTTTCCGCGCGCGTCGCGTTGCCGGGCCTGACCGATTACCATTGGCAGGAATTTCGATTTCCGCAGCGTTACGCGCAACTGCAGGCCAGGGATCCGGCGGCCGCGGAAAACCTCCGGCGACTACTATTTGTCACCCAACGCGCGCCGCTCGAATTCGCCGCCGACCGTTCGGCTTCCGGGCTGGACGCCTACCTGACGGAAGTCCGCGTGGTGATCGAGGCTGAAGGCGGCTACCTGCCGCTCGCGGAGCGCCTGCAGGTGGTCTGCCGTCCCGACGCGCCCCGGCGTCTGTTATCCGGCCTGCGCGAAGCGTTAGATGAAGCCGTGGCGCCATCCTCTTAGGTAGATTCTTCCAGCACCATCAGCAAAGGAGCCCCAATTGGCAACACAAGCTTCCACCTGGTACGTGGACTTCTTTCGCGACGACTACCTGGGCGTTTACGATCATCTATTCACCGCAGAGCGAGCGGAAAAGGAAGTCGCCTTTGCCGAGCGGGCACTTGAACTCGAAGCCGGGGCACGCATACTCGACCTCTGCTGCGGTCAAGGCCGGCACTCTGTGCTATTCGCCGGGCACGGATTTCAGGTGACCGGTCTCGATCTGAACCCTGTCTACCTCGAGCTCGCGCAGCAGTCGGCTCGAGCGGCCAATGTTACGCTTGAAACGATCGCGGCCGACATGCGCCAGATCCCCTTCCAGGATCACTTTGACGCGATCGTGAACATGTACTCGTCGTTCGGCTATCTCGAATCCGAAGCTGAGGACCTGAAAGTGCTGGAATCGGCCGCAAAGGCGATCAGGCCCGGGGGCCGTTTGATGTTGGACATGCTGAACCGGGAGTGGGCGGTCGCCAACTATATCCAGAACGACTGGCATTCCGGAGGCGACGGAACGCTCTACGTCGAGCGCCGCGATCTGGATCTCGCCAGCAGCCGCATGCACGTCACATTTACCATCGTCGGACCGCACGGCGGCCGCCGTGATTCGGCCGGGCACCATATCCGGCTTTACACGTTCACCGAAACGACCCGCCTGTTGGAACAGGTGGGCTTGAACGTGACCGCAGTATTTGGTGGATTCGACGCCGAGCCCTACGCGATTGGCACGAGGCGCATGATCGTCCTGGCCAAAAAACGCTTATAGCCGCATCGCCGCCTGAAGTGCCGGTTGTTGCGCTCGAAGCGTCGCGGCATCACGATTTCCTGAGCATGTTTGCGAACCGTAAACGGTTCGTTTTCATTGCGACGGTGGAGAATGCGGAAGCACCCGGAGGGTGAGGAGCAGCATGAACAGAATTGCAGTCCTGGCGAGCGGTGGCTTGGATAGCTCGGTTTTGGTGGCGGACCAGGCGCGCAACGCTGAAGTTTTCCCGCTTTACGTACAGTGGGGCCTGGCCTGGGAAGCAACCGAGCGTGAGATGCTGCAATCGTTTCTCGCCGCCCTCAACCACCCTCGCATAATGCCCCTGACGATGCTCTCGGTCCCGATTGGAGCGATTTATGGAGACCATTGGAGCCTGACCGGCGAAGGGGTGCCTGGTCTGGAGGAACCCGACAGCGCCGTGTTCCTGCCGGGCCGCAACATCCTGCTGATCGGATTGGCCGCGGTCTGGTGCAGTACGCATGACGTATCGCGCATCGCGATCGGTTCGCTCGGCGGAAATCCTTTCCCCGATGCGACGCCGGAATTCTTCCGCGACTTTGCCCGCATCCTGAGCGCCGGACTCGGCCATCAGGTGCAAGTGGAAGCGCCATTCCGCGATCTGCATAAGAGCGAAATCATCAAGCGATTCAGCAGCCTGCCGCTGGAGTTGACCTTGACCTGCATGGCCCCCAAAGGCGGGAAGCATTGCGGGCGCTGTAACAAGTGCGGTGAGCGCAGGCTGGCCTTCCAGCAGGCGGACGTGCCGGATCGCACCGTGTATTTGTCCTAACCGTGAAGCAAAATTTATTCTTGCGGCGCAGCAGAAAATCCTCGCCACAATTCTTTCCCTTGGATTAAAGGCAGAGGGTATCAAACACATCGCGCGGCCCTTTCTGTGCCCTGTGCTTTATGTGTAAGGCAAAGGGGAAGGTGAGGATTCTGAATCTTTTAGTGATGAAATTATTTTCGCAGCAGGGTTAGTATTGGGCTATGAATTGGGCCAATATGCGCGTTTCTGCCAGGTGGAAATACCGGCTCATCGTTTTCGTGCTCCTTGCGGTGATTGGACTCGGAGCCTGCAGCCCTCATCCCACGAGCCCCGTTTCCGGGTTTCGGGTCGCTTTGCTCACACCCGGGCCAGTCAGCGACGGCGGCTGGAACGCAGCCGCTTACGCAGGCTTGGAACTGATCAAAACCAGTCTCGGCGCCGAGACCGCGCTGGTGCAGACCACGTCACCCGCGGACTTCGAGGATTCGTTCCGCGATTTCGCCTCGCGCGGATTCAACCTGGTGTTCGCGCACGGATTCGAGTACACCGACGCTGCGCTCAGTGTGGCGCGCGACTTTCCGAATACCTACTTCGTGGTCAGTTCCGGCGGCGCGTCGTCGCGCAATGTGGCGTCGCTGACCTTCAATTTCGATCAGGCGACCTATGTGGAAGGCATAATTGCCGCCGGTGTGTCGAAGACCGGAGTGGTGGGCGCGATCGGTGGAGTTGAATTACCCAGTATCAAGGCAACCTTCGAGGGCTTCAAGCGCGGGTTTCTTTCGGTGCGGCCCAACGGCCGGGTTCTGGTCAGTTTTACCGGCAACTTCAACGACGTTGGTGCGGCGAAGGAGGCGACCCTGGCGCAAATCGGCCAGGGCGCCGACGTGTTCATTCATAACGCCGACGCCGCCGGCATCGGGGTTTTTCTGGCGGCCGGCCAGGCGCATGCCTTCGCCTTCGGAGCGTTTAACAACCAGAACGCGGTCGCGCCCGACGTCGTTCTGGCCAGCGCCGTAACCACCACCCCGCTCGCCTTTCTAAGAATCGCCAGGGAGGTCAAGGAACACCGCTTTCATCCGGGCATGCTCGAATTCGGAATGAAAGATGGGATGGTGAAGGTCGTGCTCAATCCCAAGCTCGAGTCGCGCATTCCAGCCGAGTCACTCGAACGCGCCCGCAAGGCCGAGCAGGGATTTCGTTAGGGTCGCCACCGTGACGCACAACTCCGTCATGAGCGCGGGCGATCCGGGTTGAGCATGGGTTGAGCGACGTCTCATCCGGTAGATCCGGCAGATGTAGAGGACAACGCGCAAAGACAAGAGTTACAAGACAGAACTGCCGAGATCGCCTCGGTCACCACCAAAGGTGATGGCACTCGAAACCAGAGTACTTGAAACATTGAAGGTGCGATGGGAGACTCCGCCAGTGCAAAGACACCTTGTGATATGCTAGACTGTCATTAAACCGACTTGAGGGAAGGTGCGCAAAGGAACATGATAGGACTCGGATTAGATGTAAAAATTCTTCCCTTGACTCTTGCCATTTATCCTTGTAGACAGAAAAATCCATGAATAACTCAGATTTTCGGAGCGAAGACATGCCAGACGACTATGAAGAGAAAATTAAGGCCGAGGTTGAGGCGGATTTTCGCTTGCTGGACTCAGCGCTCATAACAGAGAATCCCGGGATTGCAGAGATGCTTCAGGTCTTCGGTGATTACGAACTACTTTTCGCGCAGGCAAACGCCTACATCGCCTCTCTGGATCCGGAGCCAGCTTTCTTTACCAGCGACCGCTCGGACGTTTAGCTGCACGCTCGTCTAGACCATGCCAACTTGGGGGGCCATTCTAAAGGAGCTGCAAGCGCTTACGCAGCAGATTCAAACCGGTCAGCTTGCGCCCAGTACCCCAATACATGACCTGACCAGACGAAAATATCTTGCCGCACTAGAGCAGAAGACGGGACGCCCCGTTATCCTGTATGCGAGCAAATGGACCCAATGGGCGCCTAGCATCGAGCCCACGATGATCAGCATCGTCGCCGAGGACTTGCAGGGCTTCATGGAAGTTATGCATGACTTACATGGTGACGCGCTTGACCTGATCCTTCACCTTCCCGGTGGTTCGGCGGAGGCAGCAGAAGCACTCGTCAGCTACATTCGTTCCAAATTCAAAGAGGTCAGGATCTTCGTCCCCCACGCGGCAATGTCTGCGGCAACAATGCTCGCGTGCTCAGCCAACCGCATCGTGATGGGAAAACATTCCTTCCTTGGACCAATCGATCCCCAATTCATATTACAAACCGAACTCGGCCGCGCATCGGTACCTGCCCATGCAATCGAAGAACAGTTTGCGATGGCAAAGGAGGAGATCCAGAAAACTCCCGCTCTACTACCAGCTTGGCTGACGATTCTGCGTCAATACGGACCTGCACTAATTGTACAGTGCAGACTGGCACGGCAGCTTTCTGAATCGCTCGTGGCTGACTGGCTTGAGCGGTACATGCTATCTAACCAGCCACCGGCACAGGCGCATAGTGAGGCGATCCGGATCGCGGCGCAGCTGGCCAATCACGCAAATTTCAAGAGCCATTCCCGGTTTATCGATAGAGTGCAGGCAAAACCCTTTGGACTGATTATCGATGATTTAGAACCGATCAAATCCTCCAAGATGCGATCCTTTCAGTATTCCACGCCACCACGCACACGTTCACCGGAACGCCGTGTCTCAAGATAATCGAGAACCACTTAGGAACGGCCTTCCTGAAAGTCGGTCAACAGATAGTCATTCAGCCACAGGTTCCGGGACGCGCTCAACCAATCCCAATTCCGACCCCGCTCCCCACTGGACCTACCTGAAACCCAACGCTGGGGCCAGTCGCGCGGAACCGCCATAAACCGCTCCTTGAAGCCGCGAGCGGCTGGTGTTCCTCAGCCTTGTATTCCATCGCGTCGCGAGCACCTCCGAAACGTCCCAGGCCACCACTGTTGCGGTGTCTCCGTGATCGTGAAGAGCCACCCGGCCATTGGCTTTGATCGGTCTGAGCTGCCTACGTCCCAGGGATAATCACGGCGCGGCCGTTGATTGCGCCGCGGCGCAGGCGGCGATACGCCTCGCTGGCCTGATCGAGTGCGAAGAACTCAATCTCGGCGCGCAGTTTGCCTGCTTCCGCCAATGCGATCACTTCCGCCAGTTCGTTCTTAGTTCCGTAATACGTGGTCGAAACCGAGCATTGCAGCGGAATGCGCATGAAGTTGAACGGCAACGTGCCGCCGGCGACGCCGACTACGGTGAGATGTCCCAGCGGGCGCGCAACTTCGGCTGCGAGCTTCATGGTGTCGTCGGCGCCGACTATATCGAGAACCACTTCGGCGCCTTTTCCCTGGGTCAAATCCCGAATCTGTTTGGCGGCTTGATCGCCGGACCTTACCGCGTCGTCGGCGCCGAACTGGCTGGCGGCCTGTAGCTTCTGCTCCGCGGTGTCGACCGCGATGACGCGGGCGGGGGTTAACGCCTTGACGATCTGGATCGCCATCTGGCCCAAACCGCCGGCGCCGATTATGACCGCCGTGGAACCAGGCTTGAGCAAGTCGAGCGAGCGCTTGATGGCATGATAAGGAGTCACGCCGGCGTCGGCCAGCGGTGCGGCGTCGCGCGGATGCAAGCTGTGGAGCGGCAGGAGAAAGCGAGCGGCCGGGACCAACATATACTCCGCCATGCCGCCGTCATGACCAAGTCCGGATCCGTCGGTAATGCCAACGGAGTTCTCGCAGTACTGTTCGAGGTCGGCGCGGCAATTTCCACACGCGCCGCATCCCCAGATGCAATAGACCAGCACCGGGTCGCCGCGACTGCACACCGACGACGCCGGCGCCGAGCTTTTCGATCCAGCCGGCGTTTTCGTGTCCCAAAGTAAATGGCAGATGCCAGCGCGGGTTCTGCCCGGGTGATTCCATCATGTGCAAATCCGAATGACAGGCGCCCGCGCCCCCAATCTTGACCAGCACCTGTCCCGGTCCCGGCTCCGGCACGCCGACCTCGCGCACTTCGCCCTCGGACTGCCACCTGGTTAGTTGATACGCTTTCACATTATCCCCTCGGAACGATAAAACAGTCAGGCGGATTCTGATACCGGAGCGGCAGGGCCGGTTGCTCGTGGTGGTACGGGACGCCGGAGTAACCGACACCGGCAGCGCGCCCATGCGCGGTATTCCCGTATAAGGATCGTAGTCGTCGTCCATCCGCGTCAGGGCATTGACGTTCGCGCCGTCCTTGCGCGGGTCGTACATTTCACCGGGATTCTTGCCGAATCCATGCGTCATCGAGACGACGCCGGAGCGCAGGCCGCTGTCCGCCTCGACAATTCCGCTAACCATTCCATGACGCGAGCGGATCTCGACCAAATCGCCGCGATTGATGCCCAGCCGTTTCAAATCGTCAGGGTTCATGAAGGCTGGATTGTATCGGCCCTTGAACAGAGTCGGGGTCGGCCGGTAGGCGGCATTGGTCACATTCTGCATCCGCCGCGGGATGAGCAGGAATGGGAAGTCCGCGTTGGTCTTGCGCCGGTCCGCGATATTCTCCGCCCGTACCGTTGCGAGTTCCTCGATCATCGCGGCGTTGGCAAGCTCGAGACGGGCCGTGCAGTCAGGATCGCGTGGCCCGACGACTTCCCGGGCCGCGTCGAAAATATGCCCGTTGGGATACTTTTTCACCTCGGAAAGCGCAACGGCCGATCCGCCGCATATGAACTCATAGACATCGTCGGTACTGGGCTCGTGCTCCATGTCCATGGGACGGGCCGCGCCGCAGTTTAACTTCAAGCCCATTTTTTGCGCCATCCGGTAATAGATCTGCCAGGTGTCGAGGACGTCGGCGCCTTCGGGCGGATCGAGCAAAGCCGGTTGATAGGCGGCGTATGGCTCGCCCCAACCGTATCCCGGATGAAGCATGCTTGAAATTTCGCCCACCAAGGAGATAGCCGGTATTTCAAATCCCATCTTGGTGGCGATGACGTAATGCGCCATCCGCGCGGTCGGCGACAGTTCGATGTCATGCATCACTAGCAGGTCGAGCGACCGGAGCGCTCGTTGCGTGAGTTCCTGCTGCGGAAACGAGAGCATCGCACCGCCATGCAGGAAGAGCGCCCTGATCTGGCCTTCCCCCGGCGTGAGGATCTCCTCGCACAGCGCCCCGGTTGGCAGGCCCGCAACCGATTGCTGAAGTCCGCGCACGCGCAGCTTCTCGCCGAATCCCCATGCGGGATAGGGCGCGCGCGGCTGGGCCTTGAATTTGACGCGCGGTAACAGCACGCGGGGCTGAGCGGCTTCTTCACCCTCGGCAGCCCAGAACCCGCGCAGGGTCTGCAGACACAGCATCAGATATGCGGTCAGGCTGCCCCGCGTCGCCATCGAGGGACCGGTGCCGGAGCCCAGATCGCCGCCGCGGGCGTGGCCCAGAATGCTGGCGGCCTCGCGCAAATCCTCTTGCGCGATTCCGGCGCGCCCGGCCACATAGTCCGGCGTGAAACGGCTCACTGCCTGCGCCAGTAGATCGAAGCCCTGGGTGTTAAGCTCGACGAATTCCCGATTCACCCAATCGTTGGCGATAATCAGATGGATCAGTCCGGCGATGATTGTGGGATCCTCGCCGGGAATGCATTGAAGATGGACATATGACTTGCGGGCGGTTTCCGTGCGGCGCGGATCGATCACGATAAGCTTGGCGCCGTTCCTAATGAGCGCCTTGATCTGATCACCGGGATTCTGGCCGAAATACTGCTTCGAGATGATCGGATTGCCGCCGACCAGCAGGAACACGTCCCAGGATTCGGGCCTCATCCGTCCACCGGCCCAGGTGCCATGCAGCGCGTTGGCGATATTGATGCCGGGCTGATCGATAGTCGCGGAGCTAAAGGCCATCGGCGAACGGATCGAGCGCAGGAAATTCAGCATCATCGGAGCGCCAGCCGGCTGTTCGACACTCGGGCCGCCCGTAAACCCGGCGACCGCACGCGGCCCGTGCTCGGCAATGATCCGCGAGAGTTTGTGGCTGATCTCCTCGATCGCCTGCGCGCTGCCGATGGGCTGGTAACTCCCGTCGGGCTGCCGTTTCAGGCAATGGGTCAGGCGGCCGGGATCGTTATGCATCGCGGGAAGGGCGCGGCCCTTGGGGCAGATGAAGCCGCCATACAAGGGGGCGGCATGATTCCCGTCAACCTTCGTGACCCGGCCGTCGTCGATTGTGACTTCAATGGGGCAGTAGGCCGAGCATGCTCTGCACGTTGACGTCTTAACCTCGATCACACGGGGCCTCCCGATATCATTATGATGTAGCGGCGCGACCCAAGTATCTTCACGCTGGGGTGATAGTGTCAACCGAGTCGGGCGCCAAAATCAGGCAGTGATTGCGGGGCCCTGGGGCGTTCCGTTTTGGAAAAAGAACACTGTCATCTCGCTCAAGTTACGCAAACGCGACCATGAGAGATCCATCTAATCCTGATATCTGAATTTGCAATTGGTTTGCGCCTATCGATGGGTGCGCAGTCGCAAAACGCGGTCTGCTGGGTCAGGTCGGCAAATGCTCGCAAAAAATACCGACGAATATCTGTCGCCCATCACCGATCCATTTAGAGTAAAAATACAGATGAATTCGGTAGCGATTAGGTTCGATCTTCAGATGCCACTCACACCGGAATGTGTGCGCTCCGAGACGGACGTCTCGGTGCTTCATAGCCGCATTGTTCTTGTGCGTCGGCGGTGATTCGGGACTGAGTCCAAACCCGCTTAATGCTTCGAACCTTGGGCCAAGCTCCGGATGAGGGATATGAGCGTCCAGAAGATCTGACAAGTGATCGTTCAGAGCCGTTAGGGCCTTGCTCAAAGTTGGTCTGATATCCCGATACGACCGGGAGAAACGCCGGATCTCGGACGCGATTCCTGGCTTGAAATGGAGACGCGGGTGAGCTCGCGAACAATTCTGAACATAGGATTCTTCATCCAAATCGAGGATTTCAGGGAGAGCTCGATAAAACCGCCTAATACCAAGAATATCCGAAGCAACGTGGACGCCACGATCCTCATTGCCGTCATCGAACGGTGATAGCACCAGCAGTAACGGTGCTGCCCCCAATGCTGCGCGTGCTAGTGCATACTCGCGAGTCGAAACGCTTTTCTGTTCAGGTCCGTCATCCCAATCCGGGAGACTTGCGATCTGGGCCATCAGAGCCAAGCGGAGGTCCTCATCAATGGAGCCCGGCGTAAAAAGAAGCGACTGCAGATCAAGATAAGGTGCAACTTCCGCGAGATACACATCGCCTTTCTTGGCTAGTCGCAGTCCGTCTTCCGTTACTATTGAGATTAACGACGAGAAACGGACGAAATCAACGTTGAGGTCTCGGGCCACTAGACAAGCCTCATCAATATACGCTTCTGGCCCCAAGATTCACTCCAGCTTGGGGCGCTTCTCGCCAAACCGTCTCTTTACAATCTCAGCTAAATCCTTCTCGGTTTGATCAAAGAAGTCTTGAGGTCTGTGCGACAGTTCCCCGTTGGCGTTGATGATGATCGGGCTCACCACCGGACGACCGCGTCGGGATAAATGGTTTATGACGATCTTCTCGCGGTGCGGAGCGCGTCCGTCTTGCAGAGAGGCGAGTCTAACCCCATTAAGAATGTGATCGCTATGCGTTTCGACGATTACTTGGGCCCCGGTACTCGCAACGAGTGAGAGGAACCGGCCCATGGCTGATTGCGCTGACGGATGCAAATGGGCTTCTGGGCTGTCGACGATAAGAAGCGAGTCGGTTTGCGCCAAAAGCGCCGCCACGACGATTGGTAAACAATAGGTAACTCCAAAACCGATATTGCCGGGACGCAACCATTCTGCTCTCACGCCACCATGCTTGAAGCGCAGCGCCGCCTTGCCCAACTCTGCATTTGCTGCCACTCGCAACTCGGTGTCAGGCGCGAATTCTGCAAGCCACGCCTCCACTTGCTTGAGGAACCGAAGTTTGGGTGCAGAAGGATGCTCGAGTTTTTCATGTACGGGCTGACGTTCGTACTCAAGAAGCAGGCTGGCGACGTTTTCACCGCGATAGTTAACCTCCGTCATTTCTAAACTAGTGTAGTGTCCCATTAATAAAATTACACGAGCTACGGCGTCTGCTACAATAGCAGGCGAGGTGGCGCGGATGGGTAGACCGAACAAGGCCTTGACGATCGACGAAGCTGACCGCTTGCAACTGCAGGCGATGGTGCGCTCGCGCAGCATGCCGCATTCGCTGGTGCGGCGCGCGCGCATCATATTGCTGTCGGGGGACGGACAGTCCAATCGGGAAGTGGCGCGGCGCTGTGGAGTCAGCGCACCGGCGGTTAGCCATTGGCGCCGACGCTATCAGGACCGCGGGCTGGCGGGGCTGCATGACGAATTGCGGCCGGGCCGACCTCGCACACACGATGACGAAAAGGTGGCGGAGTTGATTAAGCTGGTAGTGGAGAGCAAGCCCGAGCACGCCACGCACTGGAGCGTGCGCACGGCCGCCGTCACCACCGGCATCTCCAAGAGCGCAGTGGCACGGTATTTCGCACTGTTCGGCGTACAACCCCATCGCAGCAGGAGCTTTAAGCTCTCTACCGACCCATTTTTTGTGGAGAAGGTACGCGACATCGTGGGCCTTTACCTCAATCCGCCGGACAAGGCGCTGGTGCTGTGTGTCGACGAAAAGAGCCAAGTGCAAGCGCTGGAGCGGACCCAACCGCTGCTGCCGCTGGGTCTGGGTTATGTCGAGGGCGTAACCCATGATTATTTTCGTCACGGCACCACCACCCTGTTCGCGGCGCTCGACGTGCTCGACGGCAAAGTGGTGACCATGTGCAAACCGCGCCATCGCCACCAGGAATTTATTGCCTTTCTTAATCACCTCGACCGCAACGTCCCGGCCGGACTCGAGGTCCATCTGATCGCCGACAACTACGGCACCCACAAGCATGCCAAGGTCAAGGCCTGGCTCGCCCGCCACCCCCGCTATCACCTCCACTACACCCCCACTTACGCAAGTTGGCTCAACCAAGTGGAGCGCTGGTTCGGGCTCATCACCCAGCAGGCAATTCGGCGCGGCTCCTTTCGCAGCGTCGGCGAACTGATACAGAAAATCGACGCCTATGTCGCTAATTACAATCTCCATCGTCGTCCGTTCGTGTGGACCGCCACCGCCGATTCAATCCTTGCAAAGCTCAAGCGCCTCTGTAAACTTTATTAATGGGACGCTACACTAGTTGATGGCAGATCATAGGTCTCACGCGGCCCATTTCGTTCCGCTGCTATGTAGGCGAAACCGCCCAGCCCGGGGCGATAGAGAACTGGTAAGTCTGACGGGTTTGAAACCAGCCTCAGATATCGTCGCCCTTCATCAGCAGCGAAAGTCACGTCGCGTTCGGTCCCGTCGACTTCAAAAGCAAATTTTACTTCGGCATCACCGCGACCGTGATTGGTCACGTCGCCTGCCTCACCGAGAGCGAGCCCAAAGCCATCATTTAATGGTACGAAGCCGGATGGTGTGCGGCTCGCTAGCAGGACTAGTAGGACAGCCTGAATCACTGAGCTTTTTCCCGCGCCATTCGTTCCCGTCAAAAGCGTTAGATCACCGAAAGGAATACGCTCATCCGAAAGCCCCTTGTAGTTGTCAAAGCGGATCGCTTGTATCACGAGAAATCCTCGCCAAAGAGTCTGCGCACCTTCCGAAAGCGTGATATGACCTTTGCCGGGGAACTTGTACTCGTGGAGATAGCATCCAAAAAATCGTCGTCCTCGGTGAGTAGAGTCCGCGCGCGTTGTTGGAGAGGATCCGCCATGTCGGCGATCGAGTCGCGCGAATGTTTAGAGAACTCCACAGACCAGACGTCGAAAAGAGATCGGTTCACGGGATGTAGCACATCGTCGTCGGCAAACCATTTGCGGAACGCGTGTTTTCCGAAGACTGTATAAGCGTTTTCCATGCTAAGTACGAACGCTTGGTGCAAGGTGTTCAGTTGTTCATCTGAAATCCGCGACTGGTCGTCAAGGTCGGCGGTCGCCGCGGTCAGAAACTCCTCCATTGAGCCAAACCGCTCATAAGCGGAAATGTCATCAAGCTGGCTAAACGCCAGAAAGCGTAAGACCAATTCACGATCTACCATACGAACATGGTTTCTGAAATTGCCCCCCGTTGCCTTATGGAAACCCTCTTCGTCAGCCAACTTGCGAAGAAACTCACGTGATCGGTTGCGGCTCATAGAGTGCCGTATTTCTTGCGCGTTAAGTGGACTGCCTCCTGTATTAATTCTGCGAAATATATCGAATTTGACGGAAATCGGAGTCTGGGGGTCTATCACATACGCGCTCAGTTGCGTGTTCAAAATCCGACGGGACCAAACCGTGTTCTCTAAATCTCGAAACGATTTCCCGCCCACGGTGTCTTGCAAGTACTCCAGTTGACCGAGTTTGAAGGCGCCTTTTCGTACGAAGTCGTGAATTGTCGTGAGCCGCTGGACGCCATCGACTACCTGAAGCAACCCGTCCTCGTCCGCAGAGAAATAGAGCGTCGGAAGTGGTATCCGCAGTAACAAAGACTCGACAAGTTGGCTACGCTGCCAGGGCTTCCAGACCTTGAGCCGCTGAAATTCTGGAGCGAGATCAATCTCGCCATCGTCGACCATATCGAGCAACTGCCGAACGGAGTACACGCGGGGATCAACGCGAATAGCTTTCGGATCGTAAGGAGTTCGAAAGTCTATAGCTGCTTCGTCATCTGGCTCCGGCTCAACTTCGTCGTCGCCAGTTTCGTCTTCCTCGTGGCCTCGGCTTCTTCTAAGAAAATCGCGGAATTCCGGAAAAAGCTTCAAGTAAGCGAGGTCAATGGTTGACTGCTCCGCTAAAGCAGTCCTGCCACGCTCCGTCGCAACGTACGTGCCAGATGCTGGTCTTTCCACCAGTCCGGCTTGAGCTAGATAAGTAACCGCCCACCTAACGTTTTTGTCAAACCTGATGTCGCCATTGGCGGAGCGCTCCTCCCGAGACTCAGGAGACAGATCGAATTCTGCGGCGAGGCGTTCGACCGCCTCTGCTACCCTAAGGCCACTTCGCTTCGACAATCGCAAAGCAGGTGTAAGAAGCTCCTCAGCTTTCGGAAGACGATCGCTGGAACCTTGAATGTCTGTGCCCTCCGCCATGGCTGCTGCGCTTCATCTTAGTCTAGAGACGTTTTCGCTCTCATTAATATCGCCTCGACTTGTCGTTACAGCTCACATTTTGCCACCATTTTCATAAATGGGAAAGTTCACAGTCAATGCGCGGCGGCCGCAGATCGTTGTCTACGGGGCGCTGGGGACTGGCGTAGGGCTTCCCGCAGGCCCGGTTTTGGGGTGGCAAATTCCCCGTTGTCGTAATCATTTTTTTGGTCTTTAATTAATTGCGAACACTCCAAGTATCTTCACGCTGGGCTGATAGTGTCAACCGCGGTTGCGCGCCAAAATTCAGCCTCTGATTGCGGGGTAGAGCCTACGGCGGTATGGTCCAGCGAATCGCGACACCGCCGATAGCGTGGTGTGGCGGCGGCATGACTAATGAAGATACGGAGAAGACCATGAGTGACCATCTGCCTTTGGCGGGAAAGACCGCTTTTATTACCGGCGGCAGTGGCGCAATCGGCAGGTACAGCGCCAAATGGATGCTACGCGACGGCGCCAGCGTGCTGCTGATGGCGCGCCATCTCGAGGCCCTGGAAAAAACCCGGGCTGAGCTGCTGGGCGAAGTGCCCGGAGCGCGAGTCGAAATACGCGCCGGCGATGCGCGCAAGGTCGAAGACGTCAAGGCGGGGCTGACGGCGGCCCATGAGATTGCAAACCGGTTGGACATCATCGTGCCCACGGTCGGGGGCGGCGGCGGATTCAAGCCGCTGCTGATGTGTAGCGAGGATGACTTCAGGAAGGACCTGGAGATGAATCTGGTTACGGCATTCATCGCCGTGCGTTACGGCGCGCCGATGATGTCGGCGGGGGGTTCAATCGTCTGCATCTCATCGACGGCCGCAATGATGCCGTTCATCGGCCTGGCGGGTTACTGCACGGCGAAGGGTGGCCTGGAAAGCTTCGTTGAAGCCGCGGCCGATGAATTGGGATCCGCCAATATCCGGGTTAACGCGGTCCGTCCTGGTTTGCTGCACTCCAACAATACCGGGCCGCTGCTCCAGGAGCCGATCCACGGCAAGTTCGTCGAGCAGATGCCGTTGGGGCGCACGGGAGAACCCGACGATATCGCCGCTGCGGTGCGCTACCTAGCGGGTCCCGAATCGTCGTGGATGACCGGACAAAGCTTCGCCGTCGACGGCGGCCATGAACTGCGCCGCAACCCCGACCTGATCTTCATGATGGAGAAGATGTACGGCAAGGAAGTGCTCGATGCCGTCCGCAAGGGCAAAACGCCTTAGGCTCCGGTTCTGGATATATAAACATTAGATGATCTCTACCGGGAGGAGAAATGCTCTTCCCAGCCTGCATGGCTATTTATCAGGGTTCACCTCACACAAAGTTGCCTCGTTGCTGTCGGTGATATGAGCGAACGTCTCATTGCCCAAGGTAGTTTCTATCGGGGCAAAGGCCGGCACCGTCAAGGACACGCCAGCGCCGGTCGACGCGTACACCAGTTGATCCATCCCGCTCGGATAGGACTGCGTATAGCCGCTGTTGCCACCCGTGCCGTATGGGGTGCAGGCAGCGGTGCCACTGGGGGCGTACGTGTCATCCACTGCGACGGTGTATAGTACGCAGCCGTCGGCTGGACAGGAGTAAAAGGACTCGCCCTCCGCGACATCTGGGCAGGTGGGATCGTCGGTGCTCGTGTCCTGGCAATTGCCCAGCGGCGAAGGTCCGATCGCATTGGGCTCGGTCTGTTGGACTAGCAGGAAGAGCATTCCGGCGCCGGCATCATAATAGTAGCTATTGGGATTCATCAATTGGGTCGGCGGCACCTGTCCGGCGGCGGTGCCCTCTCCGGACGCGTCGATTCCAGTCAGGGTCGCGGTCTGGGTAGAGTAACTTACTCCGTTGAATAGGCTCGGGCACGTATTCTTATTATTTGATCCGGTCGTGAAATCCAGGTTCATGCAGATATTGCCCAATTGAAATAGCGTCACCAGCATGTCGGTGACCGGATTGGTGTACTGATAGGGCAATGCTCCCGGAGGCGCTCCATATGACTTCAAGCCAGTCTTTACCATGAAGTGACTGGCGTCGGGTGGCGCGGTCCCGGCCGTCGTTTTGTAGCAGAAGCCCAAACGAATCTGGAACGGGCGGGTGATGACGGCGGTGGCGGCCGAAACCGTGGTGGACGCAGCGGTCGCCACGGTCGCGATGCCCGAATCAGTAACCGCCGTAATCGTCGTCGAAAGCGTCGCGCCGGAAGCACCGGCGCCCGAGATCGTCACCAGGTCGCTCACGTCGGCGCCGGTAAACGATGCCTTCGCTGAGGTGAGCGTAGACGAACCGGCGCCGATCGCCGCATCGGGTACCGTGCGAACCCGCACAGGAGCGTCGAGGAAGCCGACGTCAAGAAACTTCTCGAGCGTGGACCCGCTGGTCGGTAACCCGTTTTGCGCTGCGACAGTATAGCCCAGGTCGTTTATAACCTTGGGCTCGTAAACTCCCTGTTGGTTACGGCCCGCCAGACTCAGACACGAATGGCCCGCGGTGCATGGCACTTTCGTTGCGGTAGAGGCAGTATTTGGCGCCGTTGCCAGATAGGCGACGTCAAACTGATTGAGACTCTGACCCAGGAAGTCAAGTTGATCCTTCTCGATGGTAACCTGATTGCAGTTGGGGGCGCTGGGATCGCCTTCAGTGTTGGGTGCGCTGGGGGCTTCGACGCCGGAGCACGGTTGCGGCGTGATGCCGTCGGTCTGGTATTTGCCGTCACCCGGCGTCAGCACGGTCAATTCCAGCGTCGCATAGTCAGCGGGACTGATAAGCGCGGTCGGCCGCTGCTCAAACAACGTGTCCTGCATGCCCTCGGCCAGGCATTCGTCAACCGAATCCCAAGGCTGCGGCTGACCACTGCTAGTCTCATCAGAGACACCCATGAAGGGAAGATTGTTAAGCGAGGTTGGCACCTTGCCAGCGATCGGCTTGCCATTCGCATCGACCACGGTGTAGCCGGCCAAGGTGGCATCGTTATCAAGGATTACCGTACCCTTGTCGCCGTCGACGAATGGTCCCTGATTCATCTCCTCGGTATAAACCCGATGACGGAAATCGACGTTCTCATACAGCATATTTTCGTCATACTGGGTGGGCGGATAACTGTTGACATTGGATTGCATCCATCCCAGCGCGGCGTCGCCTTCGTACTGAAAAGGTTGTGTCTCCCCGATCGATACGGACGAAATGTTGCCGCCGGGAATCTGGTTGGCGATGTTGGAAGAGAACTCGCTCAGGAAGGTGCTGTCCGAGGTATCCAGGTAGGGCGTAAGGTCCCGGTTGAAGTTGACGAACTTATTGTCCTCCAGCCGCGCCGGGCCGTCATAGAACATGTATCCGAAGAACGGCCATCCCGGTGAGGGGTAGCCGTTTTCTGTGCCATCGCCGATACATCCCTGGGCCGGCGGTGGAATGACGGCCGGACAGTCCCCGAAGCGGCCGGGATTGTTGTTGCTTTCGCCGATCAGTATGGAGTCGGTGAGGATCGCCCATTCCCCCGGGGGCGAACCTTCGGTGCCGCCGCTGGAAACCAGCGAGAGTCCTTCGCGATTTTCTGCAAAGCGGCTGTTCTCAACCGCGATGAAGCCGGGTCGCAGCCAGGCGCCGAGCTGGCGATTACGCGTCGCGGTTAGCCCGACGAAGGTGGTCAAGACATCATGTCCGTCGCCGCCGACGCATTGCATACCATTGGGCGTCGGGTTGCAGTTGAGCGGGATCAGATTATCGCCCACCAGCCCACCGGCCGGTCCCGCGGTATTATCCAATCCGATATAGCAGCCGTGGGCGCGGTTGTTCAGGAAGGTTCCGATGGGACCGCTCTGTGATTGACTACCGACGTAGGGCTCATACTGGATGCCGGTCCCGCCGCCCTGGCAGCCCCCAATCGAGTTGCCGCTAAGGGGTGTTACAATGTTGGTAATCCAGAAGCCACACGGAGGCGCACTGCTCAGACCGGTGGTGGCGGGGTTGTTGATTGGATCGGTTTGCGGGATGTTTAATCCGTCGTAGCCATCGTACCAGGCCGCGGCCGGATTGTTGGTCAGGTTGTCGCCGTTCCAAAACATCGCGGCGTTGGCGGTGGGGGTGAATGCGGTAAGCATCGCCCCCAATCCGAGATTGTTCTTGAAGCTGTTGTTAACCTCGCTCCCGTCGGCCAGGTAAAACAGATGTCCGACCGCCCTGGCCACCACATTGATAGCAATCGTCAGCCCGCTCGCTCCGTGGCTTTTACCATCGGCCGCGGTCAACGCAATTCCGTGATTGTAACTGTGATGGATGCTGTTGGCGGTAATGATTTGAGGGCTGGTGGCGACGTTGGACGGCGTGCCGATAATATTGATCGGGTAACTGCCCTGCTGATCTTTGCCGAATTTCTCGATCGCGACGCCTTCGATTGCTACCACCGCCCCGGGTTGAACGTCGATCTCCCCGCCCCAGTGCGAGTCGTATAGACCGGCGTTGGTCCACACCACAGTGCCGTCGGCGACGGTCTGGCCTACGGTTGCCGGGAAAGCCGGCTGAGAGCTGCCACTGGTTCCTCCCGTGCTCGCGATAAAGATGTAAGTAGAGCCGCCGGATATCGCGTTGATCCGGGCACCCTTCGCGAACGGCGAGCTTGCCGCCCACGCCGGTAGCAGCGCCGCATCCGATGTCAGTTTGACATTGCGCGAGATCAGTCCGACCTCCGCGCGTTCATCGACTCCCCAATTTTGGCTGGGGCCGTCGCAAAACGCCGCGGGCATTCCAGCAGCGATCTTGTTGCCCGCAGCGTCCGTACAGCCGGCGGCCGTGGTTTCGGTGTCCGGCGCTGGTCCGCCGAAATGATAGTTCAGCAGCGGTTGGAAAAGATTGATCGTGGTGATGTTGGCGGAGCTGTTAAATGCCGGAGTGCCCGAGATCTGCACGAACTCCGACGAATCCGCGATGTAATCGGTGGTTGCGATCACGATCCAGTCGCCGTCCTGCCAATCGACGGGGCCTGCCACCTGGATAGTATTGCCGCCACCCGCAGGTACCGGCGCCTTCACGCCTTGGGCTGAACCAAACAAGTCCGGCGGTCCCGCCGGCGCGCTGAGGTAAGTCCAACTCGTCCGCTTGGTGACAGTGTCGGTGGCAAGTCCCTTCTCCCCAGCCAGGATCAGCGAAGCACCTGCGCCTACCGTTATGCCTTTCTGATGGCATAGCGGTTTGCTCGCGCCGGCGCCCGCCACGCACGCCGCCGGCTGAGCGCCGGTGAACTCGATCACGACCTGAGTATTCAGAAACTTGTTCTGATTTGGCAACTTGGGAGCTTGCGAACCAATCGGACAGGGCAGGGTGCCGACGGAAATGACTCCGTTATCAACGATTCCCGCGGTTTGAACAGTTAACGAGGTGTCGGTAAGAAACGCCAAGCCGCCGCCGGAGTTGACCGTGATAGTGCCCAGGGCGTTACCTGCGTTGGCGGTGAACGATTTATCCACCTCGACCAGTGGTCCGCATGCCCCCGGTCCGATCACGACATTTTGGTTGGCGTCGCGCGGGCAGCTCGAAAGCGGTACTGCTGTGGGCGAGGCATTAGGCATGGCGGCGCGGACAGCCGCCGTTCGGGCCAACGGAACAAACGCCTCAGAGCAAAGCTGCGGGCCGCTACTCGGCGCCGGACTGCTTCCACCGCCGCCATTGCAGGCGGCGATCAGGAAGGAAATAAGCGAGAGGCCTAACAGGGCAATCCGTCTGTATTCTCGATAACCGACCCGTTTGGCGCCACTCATATGTTCCTTATTCCTCCTGACCGCTTCTCAGCGCCTCGTACACTTCAACTAGCGCAGGCAAATCCCGTCCCGGTAGCCGGCAATGACCCGGGCCACCAAGCAATCGTGACAAGGAAGATTATTGTAATCTGCTGTCCAATTTCAAACGGCAGATGCTAAAGAGAGTGAACTTAAAGTTAAATCAACGGGGAACGATTGAAGTTTAGCTACCGGAGCATAGGTTCAGAAACCCAGCCCTCTACCCTTATTCCACGGGAAAGTGCAGATCATAAGCGCTAGCCGCGGTTTCAGCGGGGCGGGCATCCGCCTGCCATGGACGCGGAGGGCGGGGCAGAGACGCCCGCCCCACTGGGACCACGACTCACGACCAACCTCGCCAGTCAAGGGAGTCAGATGGCCAATTTGTAGAGTTTGGCGGCGTTGCGCCAGAGGATTTGTTCCCGTTCCTCCCCGGGTACATCCTGGAAGTTATTCCCGATCATGCTTGCGGATTCGGGATAGGTCGAAGTCGCGCGGGGAAACTCGGACTCCCACAGGATCCGATCGACACCGATATACCGGCGGTTGCGCAACCCGACCTTTTCCTTCCAGGTCGTCACGTAGCATTGGCGGTGGAAGATCTCTGACGGCGGTTCCTTCAGGCCCTCATTTTTGGCCAGGAGTTGCCGTTCCCATTGATGATCCAATGCTTCCAGAGCGAAAGGTACGTAATCTATCGCGCTGCCGGGAAACACCACCTGAAGTTTCGTAAATCGATAGAGAATACCCGAAAGGGTCATGCCATTGATGAGCGCGGCGCTGCCTGCCGACTGCCTGACATTATCAAAGGCCGCCGCGGTGACAGTGTTGTAGGAGGGGCTGATGTCGAAAAGAACACTGGGGGCGCTGCCGGCGTGGAAACACACGGGCACTTCCGATTCCTGCAGCACCGCCCACAGCGGGTCCCAGACTTGCTGGTAGAGGTGAGGGACGGCGGAATTTGTCTGCGATGGCTGGGCGGGGAGAATCGCTCCTTTATGGCCGCGGCCTACCGCGCGCCGAGCCTCCGCCACGGCCGCTTCAACCGATCCTATGGGTAGGATGGCCTGGGGGATGAATCGCTGACCAGCGGCCGCCCACACGTCGATTATCCAATCATTATACACCCGCGCACACTCGATCTGCAGGTCGAGATCCTTGATCGCTCCGATAACCTCTCCGCTGCCGCCGGCGACGGTCGGATAAAGCACCGAGTAATCGATGCGGTCCGCATCCATCGCGCGCAGCCGCGCCTGCGGCTTGTAGGCGGCCTCGGGAACCTCGCTCCAGGTCTGGGGCTCCGTGCCCCGGTCTTTGGATAACGCGCCGGTCGGCGCCAATGAATTGCCGACTTTAACCTGACCATCGATTGACCATCGCTCGGTACCGTCGGCCTGACGCACGACTTGCGGAATGCGATCGCCCCATTTCGCCCTGGACATGCAGGCGGTCCACAGGTCGGGCGGTTCCTGGACATGATCATCGACCGATATAACGCCAAACTGCAAAGCCACGACATTGCCCTCCAAAGCGCGTTAACATTCCTGCGCGGAGCCGTACTCCGCGCAGGAATCAAGGCGATCCCGGAACCTACAGCTTGTAGACCCGCTTCGGGTTATCGACCAGAATCTTGTGCTGATCTTCCTCGGACACTCCCTCGAAGCTCCATTTGAGCCACTTGTCCGCCTCGGGCCAGATCGAAGTCGGATGCGGGAAGTCGGTCTCCCACAAGATGCGGTCCACGCCGATAAAGTCGCGAAGGTTGATGCCAGCCTGCTCGTACCAGAAATCGACGTAGCATTGCTGGCGGAACACGTCGCTGGGTTTGCGCTTGAGGCCTTGCTTGTAGAGCTGATTGCGCTCCCATTCGTAATCGCACGCTTCGAGCACGTACGGCACCCATCCGATCCCGCTCTCCGCACCGACGAAGGTCAGCTTCGGGAAGCGCTCGAGCACGCCGCTCAGCAGAAGATTGGCAAAAATCTGTGAAGAGAGCGCGAAGGAATTGGCGCTGCCAATCGCGAGCATCTTCATCTCGCTGGCGCCCGGCTCCGAGCCGAGCGAGAGCCGTTTGGCGCCCGCCACATTGTGGAAATGTGCCGGAATGTCGAGGTCTTGGGCGGTCGCCCACAGCGGATCCCAATAGCGGTCGGCAAACGCGGGTAGATGATACTGCTCGGTGGCGGCCATCATTAGAAAACCGCGATGGCCCCGATTGGCCGCATGCTTCAACTCGGCGACCGCGTCCTCTACGCTCGAGAGCGGCAGTTCGGCAAGCGTGATGAAGCGATGGGGAGCGACATCGTAAAATTCCTCGGCTAGATAGTCGTTGTACGCGCGCACGCAGTCCTTCCGGAACTCGGGGTCCATTTTCCTCATGAAAGCCTCGCCTCCGACCCCAGCGGTGTTGGGGAACAGCGCCTGTGCGGAGACGCCGTCGCGGTCCATGGCGCGCATCCGCCCGTCTGCGGTGTAGATCATCGACGGCACGTCTCGCCAATGGGTCGGCAGGCTCTTCCGATCCGGGATGACGCCGTGGCACAGGGCGAGCCATCCGTTCATCATCTCCTTCCCGTCGCAGATCCAATACTCGCGGCCGTCCTTTTCCCGGATCTGAGGGATGCGGTCGGCCCATTTCGCTTTGGACATCCGGCTGGTCCAGGTGTCCGGTTTCTCCTGACAATGACTGTCAACGTCAATCCGCTCGTATTCGAATGCCATGACACCCTCCTTCCCTAAAGGTTCTATAGCTCATCAGCGCACGAAACCAAAGCCGCGTAAAGGGTTGACGTTTAGCACCGGCCGCGAGCATAGAAGTTCATGGTCGATGAAAGCCAGGCCTCGCCTTACCGTTGGGTAATCGAAGCGTTGCTCATTTCCTCGCTATTGGTCCAGGAAGCAATCTGGCTGTCGCCCGCTCCGATCCTTGCCCCGATAATCAAGACCTTCAACATTGGCCTCGGCGAAGCCGGGATGCTCATATCTATCATCGCGCTGTTCATCGGAGTTTTCGCGATCATCAGTGCGGTGGCGGGGTCGCGGCTCGGCATCGTGCGTTCGCTGATACTCGGAGCCTGGATGATGGGCATCGGCGGAGTGCTGAGCGGTTATGCCACCAATTATTGGATGCTGTTCGGATGCCGGGCGTTGGAGGGTATCGGTTTCGGGATCGTGATGGGCCCGGGACAGGCGCTGCCGATGCAATGGTTTCCGCAGCGCGAATGGCCCTATATTAACGGTGTCAACCTGCTGTGCGCCAATATCTCCCTGACCATCACGCTGGCCATTACCGCGCCGCTCTATTACCATTTCGGATCCTCCTGGGGAACCACACTATCGTTCTACGGTTTGCTGGAGCTTGGGGTGGCACTGCTGTGGACAGTGTTGGGACGCGAAAACCGAAGTGCGTCCGTGACCGTGGTAGCCGTAGAGCCCCGTCATCCGCGTTCGCGTCCGAGCCTGGACGTTCTGAAACGCCCCGACGTCTTATGGGCCGGAGTCGGAATCTTCGGCGGGGTTTGGACCACGTCGCTGTGCGGCGCGTTCATGCCGCAGTTCTTCCATACCTATCGCGGCTTGACGCTGACTCAGGCGGGTACGTTGGCGGCCCTTCCGACGTTGGCCGCGATTCCCGGATCACTGCTGGGTGGAGTGGCCTCGGGCCTCGCCGGAAGGCGCAAGCCCTTTAC
Organism: uncultured Pseudomonadota bacterium; assembly: GCA_963824565.1. GTDB lineage: Bacteria > Desulfobacterota > Binatia > Binatales > Binataceae > JAJPJA01. The sequence goes on from CAWGQB010000031.1 coordinate 53,680, forward strand.
CTGGCCGTTGGCCTTGGGTGGCATTTGCTTCACCCTCGCGGCGCTGCTGATCTCCGGCTATCGCGGAATTTTTGTCGCCGAGTTATTGGCCGGATTGATCGGCTCGATGCCTTGGCCGGTGGTGGTGACGATGACCATGGAGCTGCCCGGAATGACCCCCGAGTTAGCTCAGATCGCCTTGGCATGC
>CAWGQB010000032.1:0-73941 GCA_963824565.1 uncultured Pseudomonadota bacterium
TCGGGGATTATCCGGCACTTGACAAACGGGTACCTGATTCGTTATCCTTTTTCGCTCACGTGACAGGTCGGATGCCCGCGGTTTCAGCGTGCGACTATGGTTTGGCTAAGGCGTTTGTCTTCCTACTAGTCGGCATAAAAGGCATTGCCAAATGCGAAGGGTTCAAGGCGCAGTCTCGTGGCGGGGATATTTGGCCGGGGCAAATAAAGAACGGCGCAAAGGGATAGCCAGGATCGGTGCGATACAGGGTGTACGCGAAGCCACTTTGATGGTGCCCAACTTTAAACGCGAATTGGTAATCAATGCAACCGATGATAACCGGTTCAATAAATGGCCCATAAAGATCGCGCTTTGTGGCATTCTTAATATCTATTGGGGTCATAGACATCCCCGCATCCCTCTTAGTGGCATCTCCTGGAAACAGCGTGAAGGCGGCCAGTTCGCTGGCTGTTTCTGGCCGACGCGCCTTATCGCACAAAGTTTTTTGGAGTTGAAGAGGTTCCTTGAACACTCCTTCATCGAACTTTATGGGTACCATCTGGGCGTTGAGATGAACATGTATGGCGGGCGAATGGCCAGTGTTCTTTATCGCGAACCCATGGTAAAACTCGCAATGCCATTGGATTGAAATCCAGACCGGTGAACTCAATCGGATCGCAAACAGCCATAGACGCTCCGACAATTCGAATTCTTGTTGCGAAACCGCCGCTTGCGTATGCGGCGTGAGCGGTTGTTTCCGCAGAGATAGCTTGTTGTCGAGCGTAGCAGGCGTAGATAGCGGCGGCAGCGAAAGCCCCGAGAGTGCCAAGGGTTATGAGAATCTGCAAAAGAAGTTTCGTTCTTGGGTACTTTTCGTGGGACTCGGAATGGTCGCTTTCGGGGTCAGCGGCATCTCGTGGATATGGATAAGGGCCGAGACCTTGAGTCTCGGCTGCTCTATACCGTTGTTCTTCTTTTTTGGCAGCATTTTCGATGGCGGTTTAATCCTTACTTTTGTCGCGCTTGGGATTTGGTAACTGTTTATTTATACGGGACTTGCGACGCTTGGTCTGAGACCAGCCCGATCGGGGTCAACGTTAATGATGGCTTTAATCGCTTCATCGAACGTCAATGGGTGTAAGCTCACCGGTTTTGCTTTTGGCATAGTTTCCTCCGAAATGGCAAGCGTAATTGACCGCCATAATCTACGTGAAGTCTGGCGAATCTGTCCGCTAGGACGTCGCCAGTGAGGCGTCCTCAGCATCCTGCTATCACCTTGTCGAATAATGTCAGGTCCTTGCGGTTGTGGAAGCGGAACGCAAAATTCATTCAGGTACAGGGGCAGGTATTGACGACTGATGTTGTGGTACGTCCGACCACGCCGCGCTTCAGCAGGCTCCAAAAGGATTCGATGCTGTTGGTGTGGACGTTGCCGCGCACGTAGACGCCATCGCCGTGCCGAATGATTTCGTGCGGATAGTGGCAATCTTGCCATAAGCCGGATGTTCGTCCGTAGCCAGCAACGTCACCTTATGAGAGACGGCTTCTTTGACAAACCGATTAAGGGTCGCCCGGTCTGTCCGCTCAATGCCCTAGGAGACCACGTTGCCTTTCCGGCTGATAGCTCCGATCACCGGCATTTTGTCGCTGGCCTCACCGCCTGTGTTATGGGTCTTTTTGTCCCAGTGGCGGTTTTTGTCCTTACCGCCAATGTAAGTTTCGTCTACTTCAACCTCGCCAAGAAGCTGCTGAAAATCTTATCCTTCATTGCGGCCCGGATGCGCTCACACATATACCAAGCCGTCTCATAGGACCCTGTGCCCATCGTCCGGTGAAGCTGCAAGGCACTCATGCCTTTTCTTGCTTTGAGTGATCAGGTAGATGGCCTCAAACCAAGTGGTGAGCGGGTAGTTAGTGTTCTCAAAGACCGTCTTGCTGAGAACGCTGAACCGATAGCCTTTTGTGGCACAGATGACATTGCCAGTGGAAGGGTTTGAAATTCAGCTTATAAACCTTGGGATTCTGGCAACGCGGGCAACTACACCATCCGGCCAGCGTTTCTGGACCAAGAATTCCTTGCAGGCTTCCACGGTCGAGAAGCAAGTTTCATTCGAGCCAAGGTCATGGTCGGCTTTACGGTGAACGGCTTTGGTTCATGCTTGTCCATAACTAAAAATATAGCGACCATGAGGCTATCTGTCAAGTGCCGGATAATCCCCCTTCTTTCTGCCCCCCCCTTGACCAGGGAGAGGATGCCTGACGCCATTCAAGCAAGACCTTCGCATTGGCGCGCAAGGGACATTGGCCGCGGATGGCATCTTTGCAAGCCCGCATTGTGCAATCACCGTAGGGAGGCGTGCTGGCGCGTTTCCTGCGCGGCCCGTCGGAGCACAGATAACCGAAGTTCAAGGGAGACCCCCGGCTTGCTCCATAATTCGCGCGTTGGTAACGTCCGCAAGACGCGCGTTTGAGTGCGACGCCCATCCCACCTTCGCGTCCCCGTCGTCCAGCCCGGCCTAGGACACCGGCCTTTCACGTCGGTAACACGGGTTCGAATCCCGTCGGGGACGCCAATGAAACAAGGTTTACGGCTTACTGATACCGCTTTTGGGTATTTGACCACCACCGAGCGATCAATGTTCTGTGAGTCGATGGATGTTGAATCGTTGCGGCGGTCCGCCCTTCCCTTCTTCATGGCTCATGGGCTAAAAGGCGGGCATGAAGCCCTGTCACGCAGCCGCGCTCGCCTTGGTCGGGTGGTATCTCATGGCACCACCCACGTACTCTGGTCCTAATGGGTCGTTCGTGACGAAGACCGCCGTCCCGCTTCGTCTATGGCAAAACATCGGGAGCTATGATCACATTGCCGATTGTGAAGACGAGCGCCGGGCTTTCCTTGATCTGAAGAAAACGGAATCGGCTTCAACGTTTGCGCAAGAGCCTTTGCAGATCAAACGTTCACTCATAGGTTCTTGGTCTTCGATTTGTGTCGCCGCCGATGACCCTCGCCTCAAGGAAACACAATGAACGACGGCGAGGCATTGTTCATCAGTAGCCGGTGGAACGCGAGTCCCTTATTCTATCGGCTTTGGTCTGTTATATAGAGCCGGTTCGTTTGGAACGGGGTTGGCTGCAATTGCCTCTTTAACAAATCGATGGTACGCGAGGGTACCTGACGGAGTTCACAAAAAGAAATCCCAAAACGATTCCACCATCACCAGATTTTCCGCCCGCATCCAATAATTGAAGGACCTGTTCCCCGATATATAAACCAAGAGCGAGTATTGCCGCCGCTCTGGACATTCGAAAAATGAAAAACCAAGCAATAAAAAAATCACCGCGTCAGCATACGAATAGGCGTCGAGCCCAAAAAGATTCGTCACACCCGTTACAGCTAAGGCGGCAATGGCTGCGGTAGCGATTCCAATCGCCACGGCATACCATGCACCTTGGCGAGCCACCTTCCTTGCGGACTCCGCGTCGTCGATGGTTGGAAGGAAAAAGCGCTTCAACCTTCCATCAGACTTCGCTATCGTTTTACCCCTTAGTCGATCGCTTGTGGCTTGTTCGTCCGATTAGCATGGTAAGCTTCATAATAGGAAACAGATAGTAGCGGACTGCCGGGAGCCTGGTGAACGACCGGAAGAAGAAGCGCGCAATTCAAAAACAAAGGGAGCCACTAAAATGGACGACAAACGATATGCGGCGGCCATGGAGCTGATTGCCAGCGGCTTGGGGGCCATAGGTGCGGCCGAAATTCACCGGGCCTATAAAGATATAGCGAAACTCCAAAAGAAGACGAAAAACGAAGGTATGCTGGAGGCTTTCGTGAAGGACCATCCCTGCCCGCTTTGCGGCACAAAGAAAGCCAGCCCACCAACCCCTGGCCCGGATCTCAGCAAAAAAAATCGACGAACTGGCAAGTCGGTTAAAGCGCGTGGGGAAGCGGATGCGGAAGAGCCTAACTGAGTCGTTTTGGCGCATCGCCGCGCCACAGAGGCGTTTGCGGGGTTTACGCCGAAAGTCGAGCGGGGAAAACGGGACCGGCCTCACACCGCTGATAACCGGCCCCGCTCCCTTTGACCACCCACCAATGAATGGGTGGCTAATTCTTCGTTTAACCCCGCTGCGGACGAGTCGCAATAAATCAATCATGCCGCGCGCCATAGCCGTGGGCGCCCCGGAATGACGTCCGGTGCTAGCGTCAACCAGCGAGTCCTGGACAAGTTTTTCTGAACCCCGAAGAGGAAGCTTGCGGCCGGAATTCCGGCGGCAAGCTGCGTCTCTATTGCGTTCTAGTGTAGTGTCTCGTAAATAAGTTTACGGAGGTTCTGGCGATCACTGTGATCTTAGTTATCCAAACACAAGCCGGGTAAGGCTTCAACGTGCTCTTGCTGAAATCCTGCTCCCCTGGCACCAGGTAAGCCATAAAGTTATTTACGAGACGCTACGCTAGTTGGCCGCCGCCTCGGCCAATTTCGCGAGCATGCCGCCCATGGCTTTGACAGCCGCCGCGGCGTTGTCTCCGAGCTTGTGCCGCTGCGCAAGCCAGGCGGGATCGTTATAAGATAGCCAGACGCTGCCGCTGGCATCTTCCCAGGCCAACACCTTGAGCGGCAGGTCGATGCCGATGGTCTGATTGGCCTGCATAAGCGGCGTTCCTGCCTTGGGGTTGCCGAAGATCAGCAGCTCGGTCGGCCGCAATGGCATGCCGGCGGACGCGGCACCGGCCGCATGATCGATGCGCGCGAATACGGTGATGCCCTTGGCCTTCAGATCAGCCTCGAGGCGATCGACCGTCACCTTCACCGAGTTGCCGCTTCGAATCGTGATCAAGCCATTTTCATTCATCGGCTTTCCGTCTTGCTCACCTGCGTACGTCACGGGATACCCATGGTTCTGCGGTACTGCGCAGCCGGCCCACGACCGATCCTACTATTGATAGAAGCGCAGGCATCATTGAAAACGCAAAAAGAAGACTGACTCACGTTATGATCGTCGCCCGTGCCGTATTGGTCATAACTGTATGTAGCAGACCCGAGAAGGCCGCCGAAACGTGTAAGGAGAGCGGTCCAGCCGGCCGCCGTCGCGGAGGGAGAACGAGACTTTATCCCCATGGCACGTGTCGGTCTTAAAAAAGGCGGCGATTTCGGAGCGTGCAGCTGCGGCCAGTCTCGCACTTGCAGAAGGAGAGACGAATTATCGAAAGCCGGATTTCCCCGCGTTCTAGTGCCATGTCAGCTGATTTTGTACCGCGACAACTCCGGGCGCGCTGGCAGCTATTTTCCCGGCGTGCTTCGCATCTGCAGCTGACTTCATTATCCCACTCAACAGGATCTTACCGTGATCGCAATCGACGACAATCGGAGAATCATCGGCGACTCCATCTTCAGCCAGAGCGCTTTTCACCTCGGTTATCAGGAGAGCATCGTTAGCCCGAGCAGCCGGGGATTGGTAATGGTGTTGCCCTTCAAGGCTCGCACTCTCATTGTCGGTCTTGACGGAGCTTGATTCTACCGAGTTGCCCTCTTGGGCCCGAACCTGGCCGGCGAGCATTTGGATTCCCGCCACAATGCCAGCCACGGCGGCTATCAAAACAAGCCTTCTACACTTAGCGGCTGAACGCAGATTAAACATTGGTTCCATTCTTCCCGAGCGACGAGCGCCGGTATTGCTTAGTTACTGGGAGTGACGGTGGTGGACTCGCTATGATGGCTGCTACTGGTGTCTTCAGTTCCGGTGCCCGGATCGGAAGTCGTTGAATCGCTCGTCCGGTCGCTGGAAGTACTGGAGGTGTAAGTCGGGGGTGCAGGAGGCGGAGCTTCTACGGGAGCTTGCACGACAACCTGCGGTGGCGGTGCCGGTACATAGGTGGTTGTTTCCTTAGTGGTGCTGGTTGTGCCACAAGCGCTAATGAGGCTAAAGCATGCAAGACCAATGACGCCAATTGCGAAGCGTTGAATGCACTTCATTTCTTCCACATCTCCCTGCGAGTTAGCTGCCAGCCGAGCCGTCGGATGAGAGCCGACGCTCATATTTGACGATTACGTTTAGCCGCTGCCACGATATCGGCGTATGGTAGGTACTGCTCTTCAGCGGCTGCCAATCAAAAAAGTGAGAGCGGCCTACACCGCTGCGATTCCAATCTGATTCCACACAGCTTCAATCTAACATGGCAGGCCACAGCTATGTACTCTAAGAAGCTCGATTATGGTTATCAGCGGAACTGAAATCACGATTGCCGGTGACGCGCGCGAGATGGAAACCCTGGGCAGAAGTGCAAGGCTGGCGCGCGTGTCCGGCGCTGGCGCCGATTCTTGCACGTTCCAGTTCCGCGGATAACCAAAGCGGGCGAATCACACAATAATGAGTAAAGTGCATTTGCCCTTCGTTAACCGCGTTCCTGGATTAGCAATGTAGGGTCTTCTTGGGTGCATCGACATCCTTCCCGCGCCCGCTCTCTGCTTTGCTCTTCGCGACGAGGCATGACACTAATAATCCGCAAATCCACTCATCCGAGACCCAAATAGGGATGAATGCGGTTTGCCCGCAGGAAACTGTTTCTGCGCTCGTGGATTGGGATTGGCCCGGGCATCTCACCACACTTATCGACAAAACAGAAGGGTGTGGATCAACGAGTGGCGCAAAATAAGAATACGCGCCGTTACGTGGCGACTAAATAAAGAGGAGGTCGAGCATATGCGTTATGGAATTGCCTGGCAGTTGGGAGTCCCGGTATCGGTCTCATCTTATGGTTTTTCGTATCGCATTTGTTGTAAGCGATGGCTGCCCCATAAGGGAACAAAGCAGGACGGTCTGGGAGCACGCTTACTACATCGAATACCGCAACGCCCGCCCCAAATATGTGGAGGCGGTTTGGCCCCCGGTCAATTGGAATTTCGTAGCTTCCAACATGAAGTAATCGCGGCAGAAGGCTGTTCGCATAGATAATCGGACAGCAAAAAAAATTCTTCGGCGCGGCGGTTTGAGGGCGCCGCGCCGAAGTTGCGTATTCGTCTGGTCGTGGATGGAAGGCTACATGATGAAGAGCATCTCCTGATAGGTCGCCAGCGGCCACAGGTCGTCGGCTACCATGCCTTCAAGTATGTCGCCGGCCTTGCGCACTGCTGCCATCGCGGGGATGACTTTGTGGCACAGATGGGCCGCGTGTTCGAGCTTGGTCTTACCCACATGGGTCGCCAACTCCTTCTCGAGCTTCGCGATCCCGTCCTGCAAGTCCTTTACCAGAGCGGTGATTTTATCCAGGGTGTCGGTATCGAAGGTGTAGCCCACCGCTTTCAGATTCGCGCAGGTCGCGGCCAACTCACCCTGATAGCGGATCGCCGCCGGGAAAATGAGGGTCTTGGCCATCTCGATCGTGGTGCGGGCTTCGAGGCCGACGGCCAGGCAGTATTGTTCGATATAGACCTCCATCCGGCTGTGCAGTTCGCGCGGCGAGAGCACGCCGTAATGCTCGAACAGTTCGGTGGCTTCCTTGGTGCCGAGCAGTGGGAGCGCCTCCACGCATGAGCGCAGGTTGGGAAGGCCGCGTTTCTCGGCTTCGTCGTGCCACTCCTCCGTATAGCCGTCGCCATTGTAGATGATGCCGCCGTGCTCTTTGAGAATATCCTCAAGCACCTTTTGAACCGCCGCGTTGAACTTGGACGGGTCGTCCGCCATCGCCTTTTCCAGGCGCGTCGCGACATAGTCGAGCGATTCGGCCACGATGGTGTTCATCGCGACCAGTGGGCCGGCGATCGACTGAGCCGAACCCACCGCGCGGAATTCAAAACGGTTCCCGGTGAAGGCGAAGGGGCTGGTGCGGTTGCGGTCGCCGGCGTCTTTCGGGAGTCGTCGGTAGAGTGTCAACGCCGACCTTTAGCGTTTCTTTGCCCTTCGAGCTCTTGGCGCCGCCCTTGGCCACCTGGTCGAAGATGTCCATGAGCTGGTCGCCGAGGAAGACCGAGATGATTGCGGGCGGCGCTTCGTTGGCTCCCAGCCGATGGTCATTGGAGGCGGTTGCGACCACCGCGCGCAGCAACCCGCTCCAGCGATGGACCGCGCGGATCACCGCCGCACAGAAGACCAGGAACTGTGCATTGGAATGCGGATTATCGCCCGGATCGAGCAGATTGCCCTGCGTCGCGTTGCCGAGCGAGAAGTTGACATGCTTGCCCGATCCATTGACGCCGGCAAAAGGCTTTTCGTGCAGCAAACAGATCATGCCGTACTTCTCGGCCACCCGCTTCAGCGTGACCATCACGAGTTGCTGATGGTCGGTCGCGAGGTTGGAATTCTCGAACACCGGCGCGAGCTCGAACTGGCCCGGCGCGACCTCGTCGTGGCGCGTCTTGGCCGGAATTCCGAACTTGAACAGCTCGCGTTCGCTCTCGAGCATGAAGGCGAGCACCCGCTCGGGAATCGCGCCGAGGTAATGATCCTCGAACTCCTGTCCTTTCGGTGGCGGCGCTCCGAACAGCGTCCGTCCGGTCGCCAGCAGATCCGGCCGCGCGAAAAAGAAATGCTTGTCGATCAGGAAGTACTCCTGCTCGGCGCCGGCATACGAGACCACCGTGGCCGGATTTCCTCGTGACCGAAAAGCTTCAGAATGCGCTGGGCTTGCTTGTTCAGGGCCTGCAGCGAGCGCAGCAGCGGGGTCTTCTTGTCGAGCGCCTCGCCGGTCCACGACACAAAGGCGGTCGGAATACATAGAGTCATGCCGTTGGGGTTCTCAACGATGTAGGCCGGACTGGTCACGTCCCACGCCGTATAGCCGCGCGCCTGGGCGGTGACGCGGATGCCGCCGTTGGGGAAGCTGGACGCGTCGGGTTCACCCTGGCTCAGCGTTCTTGCCGGAGAACTCGGAGATCGCGCCGCCGTCCCCGTCAGGAGACAGGAAGCTGTCGTGCTTCTCGGCGGTGAGCCCATGCAGCGGAAAAAACACGTGCGCATAATGGGTGGCGCCTTTCTGGACCGCCCATTCCTTCATCGCCGACGCGACGGGATCCGCGATCGAGGGGTCGAGTGTCGACGCGGTTTCCATCGTGCGCATCAGCGATTGAAAGACGGGTTTGGGGAGCCGGTCCTTCATCACCGATTTGCTGAAGACGTTCGCGCCGAAATATTCGCTCGGCGACTTCAAGAACGAAAGGGGTTCTGTGGTGGAATGGTAGGTGGTAACAGCTTCGATAGCCTGCAGACGTGCCGAGCTTCCGCTCAAAATCGTATCCTCCAGAGTTTGAGTTTATCTCGGAGAGGTCATGGCGACCTTCACGGATAGCGAATTGCGCTTATGCAAGGACCGCGCCCAGCGATTCGACCAGAGTCTCAGCCGATCGATGGAGGTTTCTTTCCCGGTGCGGCGCAAAGTGCCTTAATTTCAGTCAAAATGCGCGAGAGGCGGGCGGTAAGGGATCCCTATCACGAAGGGCCGGAGCCCTTGGAAACCACTGCCCGAAGCGGTTTCAACCTGGTCGCTTGGCAGCGCGAGCGATCAGCGGAGCCGGACGACGCCTTCTTGAAAGGCGTTTACCCGGGCAGTCGAAAATGGCCTGCAAATGACCGACTGCCAAAGCAAGGCCATTATTTCGGAACGGTTGTTAGGCGAGGCGAGGGTTGCCAAGGGTCGGTTATGGCAGTTGCGCTCGGCAGGGATTTGCAGAAGGACGGTTTGAGAGCGGCGCGTCGCAGGTTCGCAGCTAGGGGTGGGCGGTCGGCTATCCGGCGTCGGGAGTAGTACCGGATTTCGGGCTCAAGATGCTCTTCACCCTCATCTTGAAGACGTTTGAGCTCCATTAGGAACTCCTCGCCGTGAACACCCACAAACGCATACCATGACCTGTTATCAGCAATCTTGGCGTGGATCATCTCGTGCAATAAAACGGTCCGTAGGGCAGCTTCGGATCGAAGAAGCCGACTATCCAGAATGATGAGGCGGTTCGGCGGCAACGTACACCCCCAGACCTTATCGCGACGAACACGAAGATTAGCCTCCACGTCCTTCGCCACAGGACGATGCAACAGCGTTAACCTGATTTGCCATTGCGCTTGCTGGAGCCGACCGGCGAAATGCAGGTCGTCGAGATTTCTAAATAGTGTAGAAACAGACTCCATTGCAACGGTCCTTACTTTCGCGCATTTAACCTAGCACCTTAGTGCAGGGATATACAACTCAAAGTCGTTGTGATGTGCAATAAGGTGAACAACGTATTTTTAGGAACTTCTGACCCTAGCCATCAGAAAATTCTCTCGGCCCGCGATCCTCGCCGCCAAGTTCCGCCTGGAAAAAGGGGATTTCGCTGTCCGGCGGCCTTGACGCACTGGTGCCTGATAGGTATTACTTTTGCTACAAGGTAATGGAGGCAAAGTGGAATCCGCGATCACCACCAAGGGCCAGGCAACGATTCCGAAGGCAATTCGTGAGCATCTTGGATTGAAGCCAGGGGACCGGGTCAAATTCTTCGTACATCCCGACGGCAGCGTTGTTCTCTTGCCGAAGCTTCCAGCCTCGGCCTTGCGAGGCATCGTCAAGTCCCGGCGCCGACCGGTGACCATTGAGGAGATGAGCGAGGCCGCCGCTGCCGGCGCCGCTGGCCTGGCGCCGCGCCACAGGCGTCGATGATTGGACTGGACACCAACATTCTGGTTCGCTACCTGGCACAAGACGATCCCGTTCAATCGCCGCGAGCGACTGAGCTCATCGAACGCCGACTGACTGAAGGGAATCCCGGCTTCGTCAGCGTTGTGGCAATTGCCGAGACCGCATGGGTCCTGGAGCGCGCTTATGGGCTTGCGGATCACGAAATCGCCGCAGCCATCGAGCTCATGCTAGGGGTCGAGGTTTTCGTGGTCGACAGCGAACAGGACGTCTTTACCGCCATGATCGCGCTCAAGCAGGGGCGCGGCTCGTTCGCTGACGCCCTGATTGGAGCGCTTGGCGCCAAAGTGGGCTGTTCCCGCACGCTGACCTTTGACCGCAAGGCGCTACGCCTTCCAGGCTTCGAGTTTCTATAGGGGGAGCGGTCCTGTTAGAAGGGACAAGATTGCCGATCGCAGATCGTGGCTTGATAAGGCTGCACCGGCTTTTGGTTTCATCCGGTCCTTTGATATCGTTCGGGGCCAATGTGCCGAGGCCGAGTTGGGTGGCCGGAAATTTTCCACCTGCCACACCGATCGGGCCCCTGGAGGGAAGCGATGGAAACGCTGAAGGACAAGGCCGCTATCGTTGGCGTCGGAAACACCGAGTATTCCAAGGATTCCGGCCGCAGCGAGATGAGCCTCGCGGTCGAAGCGATTCGTGACGCCGTCGCCGAGGCCGGGCTTAAGCCGTCGGACATCGACGGCATCGCTAAATACAGCATGGACAACAACGACCCGGTTAATCTCGCCGCCAATCTCGGTATCCCGGCGTTGCGCTTCTTCGCCGAGGCGCCATGGGGCGGTGGCGGCGGGCCGGTTGGCTCAGTGCTGCTCGGGGCTATGGCGGTTGCCACCGGGATGGCGAACTGTGTGGTGGCTTTCCGCGCGATGAATGAGCGCTCGGGGCGCGGCACCAATCGGTTCGGCCGCGCGGTGGTGCGTGAAGGCGCGCCCGGCGCGAGGGGCTACGTCGAGCCGTTCGGGCTGTTCAGCCCGGCCCAGGCGGTGGCGCTGGGAGCGCGCCGTCACATGCATCTGTACGGCACCAAAAGCGAACACTTCGGCGCGATTGCGGTCGCGTGCCGCACTCATGCCCAGACCAACCCCAACGCCGTGATGCGCGGGCGCCCGATCACAATCGAGGACCATCAGAACTCCCGCATGATCGCCGACCCCTTGCGCCTGCTCGACTGCTGCCTGGAAACCGACGGCGGGGCGGCGGTCGTGATCACCAGTGCCGAGCGGGCGCGCGACTTAAAGCAGAAGCCGGCTTATATCATGGCGGGCGCCTTTGGCGCGACCAACCGCAACACGCAGACGATGGTCAAGTTCATCGAGCAGCCGGAGACCGAGTCCACCGTGATAGCGAAGGTATTGTTTGCCCGCGCCGGCATCGCCCACAAGGATATCGACGTCTGTTACATCTATGACCACTTTACCCCGTTGGTGCTGATGGCGTTCGAGGAGCTGGGCTTTTGCAAGCGCGGCGAAGGCGGACCGTTTCTTTCCGACGGCAAACTGTTGTGGCCGCACGGTTCCCTGCCGCTCAATACCAGCGGTGGAAACCTCTCCGAGGGCTACATCCACGGGATGCAGAACACGATCGAAGCCGTACGCCAGCTTCGCGGGCAAGCGATCAATCAGGTCAAAGACGCCGAGATTGCCCTGGTTGCTTCGGGAACCGCGGTTCCAACCACTGCGATGGTTCTGCATCGATAGGCCGCCCGTTGGCGTATGGCAAAGGAGGAAAGTTAATGGAAGCGACCGCCAATTTCCCCATCCCGATTCCGGATTTCGACGCCGAGGAGTTTTGGGCTGGATGCAACCGCGGCGAGTTGCTGATGCAGCGCTGCGCGGAGTGCAAGAGGTTTCGCTGGCTACCCCGGCCGATGTGTCCGTCGTGCAACTCGCTGGCGCGCGAATGGGTCAAGATGAGCGGCAGCGGTAAGGTCTACTCGTGGACCATCATCACCCATCCGGTACATCCGGCCGCGGTGAGCCGGGTGCCATATAACGTTGTTCAGGTGCAGCTCGACGAAGGTCCCGAACTGATCCTGGTGACTAACCTGATCGGTATCAGGAACGAAGACATCCGCATCGACCTGCCGGTTCAAGTGGTTTTTGAGCGGCACGATCCCGGAGTGAAGCTCGCGAAGTTCAAACCGGCATAATCGCGCGATCTTTTCGCCATCAGCACATTCTTCAGATCCCTGCCAGTGGCGCGGGCACCCCTGCCCGTCGGTCCGCCATTGGCGAGTCGTTAGGTTAGCGCTTATGAGGACTTACGGTTGGGGCTTCTGAGTCTTCGGTCGTCTTTTGGCTATGGGACTGAAAAGCCTGAGAAGAGACAAGGCTGTTAAGATTTGGAAATGGAGGGGTTGAATAGAAAGGCGTTCGCCGGGCTCTTCTCCCTTCTCCTCAGCTTGGGATTGTTACTATTCGTTCCGGCATGGACTCTCGATTACTGGCAAGCATGGATTTTTCTGGCCGTATTTTCCGTCTCGGTGCTGGCGATCACCCTCTACCTGATGAAAAACGATCCGAAGCTCCTGGAGCGGCGGATAAATGCGGGCCCGGTCGCCGAGAAGGATAAGAGCCAAAAAATCATACAATCTCTCGCGATGATATCATTTATCGCGATATTCGTCTTCTGCGGAATTGATCATCGTTTCGGATGGTCCACCGTGCCGCAGTATATAGTCGCAACGGGAAACATTCTGGTCGTGCTCGGATTCCTCTTTATATTCTTCGTGTTCAAGGAAAACAGTTTTACCTCGTCAATTATCGAAGTCGGCGCAGATCAGAAACTCATAACGACGGGACCCTACGCGTTCATACGTCATCCAATGTATACTGGAGCTCTGGTCATGCTCTTGGGCGTACCCCTCGCGCTTGGCTCCTGGTGGGGACTGTTTACCATTATCCCGATTACGCTTGTGATCGTATGGAGACTTCTCGAAGAGGAACAATTTCTGGCAAGGAAACTTTCGGGCTATTCAGACTATCTAAATAAGGTGAGGTATCGCCTGCTGCCATTGGTTTGGTAACTGGCCCCGGCGGTATTATCAGCGGTTGGGTACCTTATCGGTGCTGCCGGGGCGCGATACTTGCCACCTCCCCATCTCGCTCAGCCCTCCGCCCTCGTAGCATCGGTAACTGCCGCTGATTGCTGTGGACGTAGCCTCGCCGTTGTAAATGCAGCTTGAAACGTCGCCAGGAAGCATCACTCTCATAGCTATGGTGCCGCCGTTTAGCGTTCCGTTGACGATTTTGCCGCTGGTGGTTTTGTTGGCGTCACGGCAGACCGTCGTGCCGATTGCACACTTGTAATCGCCGCGAAGGGTCGAGCCGTCCTGTTGTATCGCGAACGTTATCCGATTGACCGCATTGCAGCGGCCCATCGCTGTTTGCCTCGGAAAGCAAGGGATGACGCGGGTTTCGCCCACCCAAATCCCGCCAAGATTGAAAGCCGGTTTGATCTGGGCCGGGGCGGTGGCAGTTGCGCAGCCGACGATTCCCAGGATCAAGGCGAGACACAATATGCGGACCAACATCCCGGGTAGCAATCGCGCCCCCTTGAAAACAGACATCCAAAATCGCTTCTAGCTCCCCGTTGTGGCGGCGCCGCGCAGTACCTGTCCGGGCATCGGTCCAAGCGGGTCGATCGCGTCCTTGCCCTGCTCGCGGATGATCACGCCGTTGACGGCGACCAGTTCCATCCCGGAGGGCTCTGAGATGAGACGGTCCGCGCCTGCGGGCAGATCGTAGACCCGCTTCAGCGGCCCGGCGCCGATAGTCTTGGGATCGAACGCCACCAGGTCGGCGGGCGCACCCAGCGCGAGCTTGCCACGATCGCGCAATCCAAAGACCTCCGCGGTCCGCGCGGACATCAAGCGGACCGCCGCTTCCAGGCTTATGACCTGCTTTTCGCGCACCCAATGGCCGAGCAGATAGGTGGGAGCGCAGGAATCGCAAAGCTGGCTGGCGTGCGCACCCGCGTCCGACAAGCCCAGCATACCCGTGGGCTCCTGCAACAGGGTGCCCACCTGGTCCTCGTTGTCGTTCATCAAGGCAACCTGGAACCGTGCGGTCAGGTTGGAAGCGATCGAGAGATCCAGGATCAAATCGATCGGATCGACGCCGCGCTCGCGGCTGACTGCGCCGACGGTGCGTTGTTCGAGCGCCGGCTCGGAGGGACAGAAAGAAATGCGGTAATTTTCGGGACTGAGGACGCGCGCGGCGACGGCGCCCCTTTTTTGCGCAATTACTTCCTTGAATTGCTGACGAAAGCTCGCGTCGGAGTAAACCACGATCTTGCCCGCGACGTCGGTGGCCTGCGAAACCGGGCGGAATACGGGCATATTCTCCAGCGGAAAGGGTTCGCGCAGGTGGAATTCCATGGTCAGCGGGCGAGCCGAAATCTGCGGCACCAGGTTGACGCCTTCGAGGCTCAGGCCGTGAATCCATTGTAGTGTCGAGCATAATTTGTCCCAGGGCTCGCGTCCGGCAAGATAAGAGAAAGTAACCGGACGCCCGTTGCCGCGTGCGATCGGCTCGCAGTCCTGGAAATGGAAGCGCTCGCCAAGCGCCGCTTCAACCACCCCGGCTCCTACTTCTCCTAACACCGACGTCAGCGCCATCAGTTCCTCAACGGTGGCCTTACGGCTGGGGACAGGCTTGCCCAGGTACCCGATGTGAGCGGGGCCGCGCGAGGTGGAAAATCCCACGGCGCCGGCGCGCATCGATTCGCGCACCACTTCCCGCATCCGCGCAATTTCGTTTTCGGTGGCAGGCGCGTTCGTAGCCTTCGTCGCCCATCACGTACATCCGCACGGCTGTATGGCCAACCAGTCCGGCAACATTGATTCCAACACCGCGGCGCTCGATCGCATCAAGGTATTCGGCGAAAGTTACAAACGGCCAATCGTAACCCATCCCGGCTTCAAGCGCGTCCAGGTTCATGCCCTCGACCTTCTCCAGGGTGCGCATAATCTGGCCGCGATGCTCGGGGCGGGTTGGCGCCACGGAAAAACCGCAATTGCCCATCACTACGCTGGTCACTCCGTGCCACGGCGATACGGTCAGCATCCGGTCCCAGATGATTTGCGCGTCATAATGGGTGTGGATGTCGACGAATCCGGGCGCTACCACCAGGCCGCCCGCGTCGATCGTTCGCACGGCGCTCCCGCAGGCCTCGCCGAGCGCGACGATGCGCCCGTTCTTGACCGCGACGTCGCCGTTGAAGCCGGGCTGGCCGGAGCCGTCGATAATCAGTCCATTGGTTAGCTTAACGTCGTATTCCATAGCCGTCTCCTCGACGAAGTGGTGGCGAGGTCCGTGATATCCAAGCATCCGGGCCGATTGCCAGAGCAGGACCCGCAGCCATCAGGCTCGATCGCAAGCGCGCCGATACTTCCTTGTTACAGACTGCCTCCAAAGGCTGTCAATTGCCACCTCCGGCGAGGCTATGGTTTCGGTTGCCGCGTGACGCCCGACTGTACGGGTTCGTCAAGATGGAGCATATTTCCGACCACGACAGTCAAAACCAACGAGCCGTATGGCTGGAGAAGTCAAACGTGGGCATTTTGGACAACAAGGTGGCGATTATCACCGGCGGTTCGCAAGGGATTGGGCGCGGATGCATAGAGCGTTTCGTCAAGGAGGGCGCGGCGGTCGTAATCGCCGACGTTCGCGATGAGGCGGGCGGGCAACTGGCTCAGCGATGCTGCGCCGAGGGCGGGCGTGCGGTCTTTCAGCACGCCGAAGTCTCCCGCAGCGCGGAATTCAAGGCGCTGGTCGATCGTGCCGTCAAGGAGTACGGTCGCCTCGACATCCTGCTCAATAATGCCGCCGTCGCCGGTCCTTACGGTCCAATCGAACAGGTCCCCGAGGAAGATTGGGATATGTGCATCGGAATCACGCTCAAGAGCGTGTTCCTGGGCATGAAGTACGCGATCCCGGAGATCCGTAAGGCCGGAGGCGGATCGATTATCTCGATCTCCTCAGGCGCCGCGCTGCGCTCGGAACCCTTTCTGCACGCCTAAAGCGCCGCCAAGGCCGCGATCATCAACCTGTCCCAAGGCGTGGCGACGACAGTGGGAGAGGATCGTATCCGCGTCAACTGTATCTGTCCCGGGTGGATCGTCACGCCGTCGGTTTACGACAATATGCCTGGCGGCAGGAGGAGGAGGCGCGCAAGATGGCGATCAAGGCGCAACCGATACCGAAACCGGCGAGTCCTCCGATATCGCCGCGCTGGCTGCCTTTCTTGCCAGCGATGGCGCGCAATGACTCAGTGGCCTCGCGATTCCAGTCGACGGCGGCGGGCTGGCGGGCAACTGGAGTCCCAATCGGGAATACCCACTAACGTTTGCCAGCAGTTTTATCGACAATCGTCAACCTGACTATGTCAGGAAGCCGGACTAATCACTTAACTCGAACGGAGAGTCCGTCGCCGATTCAGTCACATCGCGCGTTCCGCCGCTGAAGCAAAGCCTGCGAGTGCGTGGCGTTTCACTTGTCGAACACCAGTGGTACGGCCGGCGCGGTATTCTGGCCACCGTCGACTACCATCGTGGTGCCCGTAATCCTCTGGAATCGTCGCTGGCCAGAAACAGCGCGGCGGCGCCGATATCTTCTGGATCGCCGGCCTTGGGAATCGGCTGGGCTTTCGCGAACACCTTGTCCGCGTGGGGCACCCCGCTGCGCGCTGCGGGCGTCGCGATCAGTCCGGGCGAAATACAGTTGACCCGGATCAAGTCGGGACCCACCAGACGGGCGACCGACTCGGTCAGGTTGATGACGCCGGCCTTGGCCGCGCTATAGGCATGCAACGGCGGCATCCCGCGGATACCGGCGTTGGAGGAAATGGAAATGATCGAACCGCCACCGCCCTTGCGCATTTCAGGGATGGCCGCCTGTATGCCCAGAAAGACACTTCTCATGGTGACGGCAAAAGTCTGGTCCCAATCTTCGACCGTGGTCCGCTCGAAGGGCACCAGCGGCCCGCCGCCGACATTGTTGACCAAAATATCGAGCCGGCCGAATTCGCTTACCGCCTTGGCAATCAGTTGATTGACATCGGCTTGCGCGGTGACGTCCGCCCGGAAGAAAATCGCGCGCCCCGGCCCGGCCGCGCATTCGCCCACCGCCTGCTTACCAGCGTGCTGATTAAGGTCAGCGATCAGAACGGTGGCGCCCTCGCGGACGAATAGTTTCGCGATTGCCCGACCAATCCCACTGGCGGCGCCGGTGACGATGGCGACCTTGCCGTTGAGTCTGCCCATTGGCGAAGCTCCTCCGATTCATCAACGATCGTGCTGGTGATTAAGCCGTTTGCAAGTCACTTGATCGCGATCGGAGTGGGTGAGCTGTTGCTGGCCCCGGCCAGCGCCTGATGGGGCGCGACGAAAAACGAAGTATAGCGGCGGTCGGTTTGGCTATCTTTGGCCAGCGCCGTGAAGTCGAAGACCTCGCCGATCGTCAGGCCGAGGTCACGGATCGCGATGAGATGAAAGGGCAGCTCTTCGCTCGCCACTTCCGAAGGTTTGACTTCGACTCCGGTGTTGTCCACCGCAATACAGGAGATTTCATGATCGTAGAGCCATTCCAGCGTCTTGATCGACATCCCCGGTTGAGACGTGAAGTATGCGGTGCGCTCGCCGGGATGAGCGTACCAATGCGCGGTCCAGCCGGTGCGGACCAACAACGCGTCGCCGCTGCGGACCGTGACGTTTTCCGCCTTCAGGCAGCCGTCGAGATCGTCGCAACTGATCGCATAACCCGGATCGAGAGATCCCTGCGCTTCCTTGCCTTTGTAAGCGACCAGGTCAACCAGCACGCCGCGCGTGATCAGGGAACCAATCAGCTTGTCCACGGAATTGCGCGTGACGCCGCGAGGAGCCGAGATGTCCTCCGGCTTGGCCCCGTTATAGTACGCGCCTTCGTAGCCGCAATGCGCCAGCCCGTCCCATTGCGTGGCCGCCGACACGTTCATCGTCAGCATGTCGTCGTTGAAGATGCCCACTGATTGCATCCCGACCTTGGCGCCAACGACGTTCATTACCGGCATCGTATGAACTACTCCGCTGCGGCCCGGATGTGTGGGCGGATCCGTGTCCAGCATCACACCGCAGTAGAAGGTCACGCCGCGTTTGACCTCAGCTCCAGCTTGGGCGACCACGGCGGGCGTGATGAAATTCGCGGTACCGCGTTCATCGCGCGTGCCCCAGCGACCCCAGTTGCTGAGCCTGCGCATGCCAAATCGTTCCGAAGCAAGGCGTTCTGAATCGGTGGTTCGCTCGCTCATATTGTGCCTCCTGTTCCAATCGACGTGCCGCCGGCGTCAGCGCCGATGCCGCCGTTATAGTAGGCAAGCATGTTGGGAATGGCAAAAGGCGGTGCGCGGCTGCGACGGGGGTTTGATTTCATCCCGCGTTAGTTCGACAATCGCGTCTCGCCGGCCGCAATCATAAGCCGCCGGCAATTGGAGAGCGCGCGGCTCTCGCCAGTATCGAACGTCGACAAGCACAGGCAGTCAACCGAGGAGAAAAACGATGGCCAACGGACTCAACAATCCCCACGTCAAGTTTGAAAACTACAAGGACCGCTACAAGAACATACGTCTGGAGAGGAAAGACGGGATCCTCCTGGTGACGCTACACACCCGGGGTGGTCCGTTCCTGTTCAGCGACGTGTTCCATACCGATTCCTGCGATGCTTTTGCCAATATCGCCGCCGATTTTGAGAACAAATGCGTCATCGTTACCGGTACCGGCGACAACTTCTGCACCGGAATGGAGTTTAACGCGGACATCTCCGACCCCAACGTGCTGGCCCGCATCCAATGGGAAGGCAGAAAGATGCTGCTCAACCTGACGGATATCGAAGTGCCGGTGATCGGCGCGGTCAACGGTCCGGCGTTCATCCACGCCGAGATGGGCGTGATGCACGATATCGTGATCTGTACCGAGGACACGGTGTTCCAGGACCTGCCGCATTTTCCCAGCGGCACCGTGCCGGGCGACGGCGTTCATGTCATCTGGCAGCACATCCTGGGACCCACTCGCGGGCGCTACTTCCTGATTACCGGCCAGAAGATTCCCGCGCAGGAGGCCAAGGATGTAGGTATCGTCAACGAGGTGGTGCCGCGGGCCAAGCTGATGGATCGGGCGTGGGAGCTGGCCGAGATGATCACCAAGAACGCCAACCTGGTGAACCGCTACTCGCGCCTGGTGCTGACCCGCAATTACCGCAAGCTGCTCGAAGGCCGAGACCGGTTACGGTTTGGCGCTGGAGTTGTTCGCCGCCACCGCGCGAATGAAAGAAATGATGGGCTGACGCAAACTAACCTCGCCCACGCCTGCGGACCAGGTCCGCAGGCGGAAACCGGGAGAGGGTGCAGGCGGCCTGCAAAAAACGCCATGTCCCGTGCAGATTGTCTCTGTGCGTCTGGTATGTTGTTTTGGGGTAGAGGAGACCCACACCTACCCCTTCTCCCTGGTGAGAGGGTGTCGAAAAATGACCTCGCCCGCGGCTGCGGACTTGGTCCGCAGCCGCAAGCCGGAAGAGGTCGGCGCGTGATTTGCGCCAGCAAATCGCGTGACGGGTGAGGGTGCAGCGGAACCTGCAATGAACTCACACCGCAGATTCTCGTTCTGCGCCAATCCGTTTGATGTTTCTTGAGTGATCAGAACCCACACCCCTAACCCTCTCCCTGGTCAGGGAGAGGGCATCAGTCAGATCCTCACCCAGTAGTTACACGCATGAGTTTTCAAGCGGCCAGCGGTTTATCGACAGTCTCTGGTGAGGGAGAGGGCATCCGAAAGCAGAGGCTCGGAATGCACCAACTCAACGACAGGTGACAGTACCCACAACGCCTCAGGCAAATTCCGGCATGACCTCGGATGCGAACGTGTTGAGCATTTCTCTCGACGAAAAGTAGAAGGAGAAATAGCTGAGGTCAAGTTCTTCGTAGCGGGAGCGGATCTCGCGCCGGACTTCCTCCGGAGTACCCGATACATAGGCGATAGCCTGGCGGGCGGTTTCGATATCGGTGCTGGCTTCCCTAGCGCTTGCTGCGAGCATCTGTTCCGCCTGGCTTTTTTCGCGCGACATCAAAAGATAGGACAGGGTCGAGATTTCCAGCTTGCTCACGTCGCGGCCGGCCGCACGCGCGTTGTCGTAAAACAGATTCACTCGTTCGCGGAATTCCTTTTTGCCGAAGGTCACGCTCCGATGCAGATCGGAGTTGCCGGAGGGATTGGGCGGCACCAGGCTCAGAATATCAGCATGACGCCCGGCAATTTGTAGCAATTTGGGCCCACCGCCGCCGATCATGATTGGCGGATATGGCTTTTGCGTCGGCTGCGGGAAGTTGTACGCCTTGTCGATTGAAAAATCCGTCCCGTGGTAGGTCGGTTCAGGATCGGTCCACATGATCTTGAGCAGCTTGATGGCGTCTTCGAGTTGGCGCAGGCGCGCGCCGTTGGAAGGAAAAGGAAGGCCATAGGCCTCGTACTCCGTCCGCTGCCAACCCGAGCCGAGCCCGGCGATGAAACGGCCCTCGCTGATATGATCGAGCGTGGCGATCATTTTTCCCAACACCGCCGGATTACGAAACCCGATTGGCGTAACCGCCGTCACCAGCTTCACCTTTTTAGTGATGGAAGCGACCGCCGCCAGCGCCGTGTAGCATTCCAGGTTGGGCGTGGTTGGTTTCTGCCCTACGCTGCCGCCCTGGCTAACGTCCATGTAGAAATGGTCGCCAAAAGACACGGAATAAAAACCCATCTCTTCGGCCAACAGCGCGTGCTCGCGGGTCTTCTTGAAGTTCCAACTGGGCAAATAAAGATTGAATTTGATCTGTTTCATGTTCGCTTTGTTCTCCGGCCGCGTGGTCACGACGCTGCTTTCAGCCCATCGCGTCGGCGCTGGCGCTGACCATCTCCACCGCCGCCTTGCGATCGGGCGTGCACATGAACTTGATGGCCTCGCGATTGTGCGCGCCGGCAATCCAGGTCGGGCCGTTGCCGAGATTATCCAGTCCCTCCCGCGCTACTTCGTCCGGCTCCATCACCGGATGGCCAGTGCCTTCAAGTTTCACTCCCATCCGCGCCATCGCAGGCGTTTTGGTCGTGCCTGCCACCAACATCAGGACATTTATCCCAAACGGTTTGAGTTCCCACCACAGGGTTTCGGTCAGCATCTGCTCGTAGGCCTTGCTCGCCGTGTAAACTGCCATCCGGGACCCGCCGGCGAAACCTGCCATCGAGCCGACGACGATAATCCCGCCGCGGCGCCGTGCGCGCATCGGAGCCGCGAAGTGATGGAGCAGCGCGGTGGTGCCGACGACATTCACGCCGATCACGCGCATGAGCTGATCCAGCGGACGGTCGAGGAACGGCACCATGGCGTTTTCGGCGCCGGCGTTGTAAATCACCATCCCGACTTCGATATCGCCCGTCAGTTCCGCGAGGCGCTGCTTCAGATCAGGAGCGGTCAAATCCAGCGAGGCCGTGCGGACCTGGGCTTTGGTGGCCGCGCGGATCTCTCGCGCCACCTCTTCCAGCGGCTCGGGCTTGCGCGCCAGCAGCACGACGTTAATCCCCTGATGTGCGAGCTTGCGGGCAAAGCTGGCGCCGATGCCCTCGGAGCCGCCGGCAATCACCGCCCATGGCCCGTATTTTTCAGCGAACATTTCATGACTCCTTCTGTTGAAACGCCAACTGCGCGCCCGACTGTTTCAGTCGCGCCAGCCGCGTTCGAGCTTTTCCATTACGTCCCGTTTGGCCTGCTCTTCGGTGCGGCCCGGCCACGCCATCATGGCCACGTCGGAAAAGAAATGCTCGTTGGTTTCACTGAATCGGCGCAGGTCGGGGAAAAAGCTCTCGGCATACTCGACCGATTGGATTGCCGCGCGCGCCGAATCGTAATCATCGAACAGCAACTGCTCGACGCCGTCCCATCGCGGGTCGCCCCATCCGCCGTGACTGGAATAGGCGGCGTCAACCACCGGACAGATCTGGTAATGCTTGAGGCCCGGAATCGTCTTAGCGATGTTGGCGTGGACTTCGAACCAGTAGGCGCGGAACTCGGGCAGCGTCAGCTCCAGCGAGCGGCGCAGCAGAAAGGTCGCCGAGATCATCCCGGAGCGCCGCGCGTCGGCCTCGACGATGATGTGGTCATTGGTGGAGATGGTGGCCTTCTTGCCCCGATGCATGAAGTTGTCTTCGTCGCGCAAAAAGGCCTTGCCCTGTTCCACTTCGTCGGGTGAGCCGACCAGGGCGCCGCTGCTCCAGATTTCGGACAGGCCGTCGAAGGTGGAATCGCCGCCTAGCGAATGCAGCCGATGGTTCTGAATGTAGCGGGGCAGTTGGGGTGTTGGGCCGGCATGATAGGGACGGCCACCCTGCAGCGGATGTATCTCCAGGTAATGCTGATGGAACTCGCGCCGGTCGACGGAGGGTTTGCGCGCGAATAAAAAATAAATGTGAGTCACGGTTCTATCCTCCTGGCGGATTGCACTACTTTGGCGGGTTACATCACTTTATAGATGTGACCACCCATCCATCCGCCGTCCGCGGTGAACGCCTGACCGGTGACAAAAGAGGCGTCGTCGGAGCACAGGAACAGGGCAGGGCGGGCGATTTCGAGCGGGTCGGCGCTACGGTTAATCGGAGTGACGGGAGGAACCACCGCCGACAGCATCCGCTCGCGCTCCTGCTCCGTCAGCTTGGCCAGCAGGGGCGCCATGATATTGGTGGAGACGGTTCCCGGGCAGATGCAGTTGGCGCGGACGTTGTATTGCGCGTAATCCAGCGCGATGCTTTTGGTCAGCCCCACGACTCCGTGCTTTGACGCGCAATAATCGGGCAGGCCGCAATGTCCCTCCAAGCCGGCCACCGAGGCGGTATTGAGAATGACGCCGCCCTTTTTCATCAACTCCGGCAGTCCGTATTTGCAGCCCAGGAACACGCCCTTGAGGTTGATATTGATGGTGCGGTCCCAGGCCTCTTCGGTCATCGTGTGGACCATGCCGGGCACGCAAACGCCGGCATTATTATATAGGATGTCGAGCCGGCCGAAGTGCTTGACGGTGATGGCGACCATTTTTTCGACGTCAGCGGCTTTGGACACGTCGACCTTGATTGCGATCGCGTTCTTGCCGATCTCTTCCGCGGTCTTCCTGGCGCCCGCCTCATCCCAGTCTGCTGCCGCCACACTCGCGCCTTTCTGTCCAAAGAGCAGCGCGGTGGCGCGGCCGATACCCGAAGCGGAGCCGGTTATCAACGCAATTTTTCCATCAAGCCTTCCCATAAAAATCCTCCTGATGCGGTCGCTGCGCTGTCTCCCCTGTGGCTATGGGAGGGCGGCGCAGAAATCGTACATAACACTTAAACGACCGTTTTGACTACCGAGGTTGGCGTGCTTTCCGGGCGCGCTCGACTATATTGGAAGCGGCGGCGGTGGCCGGTTCGAATTTCGATGAAATGGCGGCACGAATCTGCGCACGTGCGGGGAAAGCTGCATTATGCTGCTAAAGAACAAGGTGGCACTAATCACTGGCGCGAGCCGTGGGATCGGCAAGCAAATCGCTCTGCAACTCGCGAAGGAGGGCGCCAACATCGTATTGGGCGCGCGTACGATCGAGGCGTCCGAAAGCCCCTTTCCGGGAACGATTCACGAGACCGCGGCGGAGATCGAAGCATTGGGCGCGAAGGCGCTGGCGGTGCGATGCGACCTGGCAATTCGAGCCGACGTGGAAAGGCTCTGCCGCAACGCAATCGAGGAATTCGGGCGAGTCGACATCCTGATCAACAACGCCGCTTACTTCGGTCCCGGCCATTACGACCCATTCATGAGCCTGACCCTGGACCAATGGGACACCATGATCGCGGTCGATCTCAACGCGCCGGTGCAGGCTTGCCGGCTGCTGCTACCGGCAATGATCGAGCGCGGCAGCGGAATGATTTTGTGTATGACCTCGGTCGCGGCGACGCACGACGTGCCAACGGGCGGTCGCGGCGGGATCAGCCCCGGCTATCCGACCGCAAAGGCGGGGCTCAACCGCTTCGTCAGGGCGTTGGCCCAGGAGATCAAAGAGCATCAGATCCCGGTTATCGCGGTCGAGCCAGGATTCACCATGACCGAGCGCACCAGGATCATCCTGCCGAAGAACAACGTCGATATTTCCCGAACTCATCCAATGGAAGTACCGGTCCGGACCGTAGGCTATCTATGCACCTGCGACAACCCGATGGCGTACTCCGGCCAAGTCGTCATCGCCGCCGACTTCGTCAAGGAACACCGTCTGCTGTGAGTCGTCAGGACCCAGGTCGGGTTGCCAACGCCTGCTCCAGTCTCTATTTTCTGCGGACATTCGCTCCACGCGGTACAATTGGGCGTAAAACTCGGATGTGACGCCGAACGAGGCCATATCGAGACGCTTAGGGTGACTGGTCTTGACTGATGCAAATAACCGGATACTTTACCGCGTTCACGCTATCGAGCGGATGGTGGAGCGCGTGATTGGCGATGACGTCGTGCGAAAGGTATTGGCTCAAGGCAAGGAGATAGAGAGCTACCCTGACGATTTTCCCTATCCCAGTCGCCTCCTGTTGGGATGGAGCGGAACACGGCCGATTCACGTTGTTACCGCCGACAACTCGGCAGATAATGAAACCATAATCGTGACTGTTTACGAGCCCGATCCGGACCTTTGGGAGCCAGGTTTTGAAAGGAGAAAAGCGTAATGAAGTGCGTGATCTGCAAGCACGGTGAAACTCGCGCCGGCAAGACCACGGTTACGCTCGAGCGCGGAGGTGCGACGCTTGTGATAAAAGGCGTCCCCGCCCTGATCTGCGACAACTGCGGCGAAGCTTACGTTGACGAGGAGATCGCCCGCGAACTTCTCGCGGCCGCTGAAGCAGCACTGCGCGCCGGCGTGCAAGTGGACGTGCGGGAATTTTCAGCAGCGCCAATTTAAACTGGGTGTGTACCGTGATATCTCGCACCGAGCTTTGGTTCTTGCAAATGTAGCGCTTTAATCTGCTTCGCCGTTACATGATTAGCAGCGCTCGCCCTCGCTTGGGTCGGTGGCGGGCAGGCACGCCCGCCCAACTATCTTGTCCGCATTTTTTATGATGAACCCCTTTTCTGGCTCTTAGCTTTTTCTTCCAGCCGCGGCTTTGCGCTTTGGCGGATCTGGAATTTCCGGGGCGATTATGTGGGCTTCGGCTTGGCGCCGTTCGGCTTCGGCGTAGGTCTCCTTGATGACGTTCATAAGCTGATTGTGCAGGCGGCGGTTGGTCGCCAGGATCGCGCCGGCCGTAAGGCTGAGCCGCGAGCCGTCCATGTTGGTGACCTTGCCGCCCGCTTCCTGGACCAGCAGCGAACCTGCGGCTACGTCCCACGGCTTGAGCCCGAATTCCCAGAACCCGTCCATCCGGCCACACGCCACCCAGGCCAGATCCAACGCCGCGCTGCCGGTGCGGCGCACGCCATGAACCCGCGTCATCAGGGCTTCCCAGAAGGTGAGATAAAAGCGCCGGCGCGCTGCCCGATCGTAAGGAAATCCGGTCGCCAGTAACGAAGTATCGAGCTTGGCCGCACGGCTCACCGCGATCAGCTGCCCATTGAGCGTAGAACCTTGGCCGCGGCGCGCCACGAACAGCTCCCCTCTGGGTGCGTCGAGAATTACCCCGAGTTCGACCCGGCCGCGCAGCTCATAGCCGATTGAGACACAAAAATGGGGATAGCCGTGGGCGAAATTGGTGGTGCCGTCGAGTGGATCGATAATCCATCTGTGCGCGCTGGGCTGGTCGACACTGCCCCCTTCCTCGGACAGGATAGCGTGGTCGGGAAAGGCGCGGCTGAGGATGCCGATGACGGCCGCTTCGGCCTCGCGGTCGGCCTCAGTCACCAGGTCGAGGAAACTGCTCTTGCCCTTGAAGCTGACTTTGTTCAATCGGGCCCGATGAACCGCGCCGCCAGCGCGCGCCGCCCGCAGCGCGATTTGTTCGATTGCGTCCACGAATCAGCAAGTTATGGGATGGCGCGTTTATAGTCCATGCGCGTTGTTCTAACGACGACGCAGACGCAGGTCAGTGGGGCGGGCGTCCCCCCGCTCCGCTGGTAGCGACTGGTAAGTCCGAGTAATAAGCGTCTGAAGTTCTTTTGGGAGAAGGTTTAATGGACAGACTGAAAGGCAAAGTCGCGTTAATCACCGGTTCGGGTTCTGGAATCGGGCGGGCGGGGGCACAATTGTTCGCGCGCGAGGGCGCGCAGATTGCCGTGGTCGATATCGTCAAGGAAGGCGGTGACGAGACTGTCAGCCTGATAAAGGATCAAGGCGGCGAAGCGCTTTTCATTCATGCCGATATGACCGAGCCGGAAAGTGTGGAGCAGGCGGTCAAGGCTGCGGTGGCGCGTTTCGGCAAGCTCGACATTTTGTATAACAACGCGGGTGCGTCGTCGGCGGCCGATGGTCCCGTGGTCGGGGTGTCGCTGGATGAATGGTGGCGCGCGATTCGGGTCAACCTGTTCTCAGTGTTCCTGGGCTGCAAGTTCGGAATTCCCGAGCTGATTCGCAACGGCGGCGGCTCAGTGATCAACACCGCCTCGATCGCGGCACTATATGGCAACAAGCGCGGACGCCACGCCTACGCCGCGTCCAAAGGTGGAGTGGTATCGCTGACCCGTGCGATTGCGGTGGATTACGCCGAGCACAAGGTCAGGGCCAACGCGCTGGCGCCGACGGTAATTCTGACCGAGCGCATCAAAAAGTTTTTTGACGATCCCAAGTTCATGGCCGCGGGCGCCGACTTCAACCTGCTCGGCTACGGCGAGCCGCAGGACGTGGCGAATCTGGCGGTGTACCTGGCCGCCGACGAGTCGCGGCTGATAACCGGACAGGTGTTCCCGGTCGATTCCGGCTGGTCGGCGATGTAAGTCCGCGTCCTCTTCCTGTCTGGAGACCTCTATCGCGGCAGGCCGTAGATGCGCTCCGCGATCAGGTTGCGCTGGATGTCCTGGGTGCCGCCGTAGATCGTCACCGAGCGGGACTGGAAGTAGTACATGTTCCAGGTGCCGTCGCCCAACGCGCGCGGTGCCCCGGGCATCGCCAGCGCGGCCGGACCGCCCAACGTCATCGCCAGATCGTAGAGGCGCTGCTCGGTCATCCCCCAATGCAGTTTCATCAGTGACGATTCTTCGGCCGGAGGGATGCCGCGCAGGTAGCGGCTGATGGTGCGGAGGTTGACCAGCCGCATCGTTTCGATATCGCTATAGCATTGCGCGAGTTGCTCACGCACCCTGGGGTCATCGATCAGGGCTTGGCCGTTGCGCCGGGTGTTGGCTGCGAACTCGCGCATCTCCTCCCAAGAAGTCCGATATTTGGCCTGTACGATCAGGGTGTAGAGCCCGCGCTCATAGGTCAGCGTGCGCATCGCCACCGACCAGCCGCCATCGACCTCGCCGATTACGTTGCTGCGCGGCACCCGGACGTTGTCGTAGAAGATTTCGTTGAATTCCGACGTCCCGCCGATCTGCTTGATCGGGCGGACGGTGATTCCGGGCGTGTTCATGTCCACCGTCATCATCGTCAGGCCCTTATGCTTGGGCACGTCGGGATTGGTCCGCGCCAGCAGGATGCACCAGTTGGAGTACTGCGCCGTTGTGCTCCAGATTTTGTGCCCGTTGACGACGAAGTTATCGCCGTCGGCGACCGCGCGGGTTCTGAGACTGGCAAGGTCGGAGCCCGCCTCCGGTTCCGAAAAGCCCTGGCACCAGACCTGTTCGCCCTTCATTATCGGCCCCAGGTAGCGGGCCTTGAGTTCCGGAGACCCGATGTCAATTAGCGCGGGCGCCAGCAGGCGCGTCCCGACCCAGTCCAGCGGCAACGGGGCTTCGGCTCCATATCCCTCGCTGAAGTAAATCGCCTGTTCCATCAAGGTGGCGCCGCGGCCGCCGTATTCTTTCGGCAACGCCAGCCCCAGCCATCCCGCCTCGCCCAGCTTGCGCTGCCATTGCTTGCCCATTTCCGCCGCGTCGTCCTCGGAGAGCGTGCGCAGGCGGCTGGTCTGAAATTCGGGCGGCAGATGGGTTTCAAACCAGGCCTTGATCTCCTGGCGAAAAGCCTCCTCCGAGGGCGACAGGTTTAGGTCCATCGAAAAACTCCTTCAGTCTTCCTTCACATGAGCGAGCCGGAGCAGGATCGCGAAAACTTCCGCAGATTGCTCCGGTCGTATTGGCTCGACTCAGCGCCTGACAAACTTAGATCGCGGACGGTCCGTTGGGAAGCACGGCCCGGACGCGGGCCGCCGGTTCTGAACTGCCGTTAGGTTGCCGAGCACCGCCAAAAAGGTGCAATGATAGGAAAACGTCAATCGGAGAGTAAGGGATGTATAAGGGTCATCGCTATATCGACGCCGATTCCCATGTACTGGAGCCGGCCGATATGTGGGAGAAATACCTCGAGCCGAAATTCCGCCGGCTTGCGCCCAGTCACGGGGTGGGTTATCGGGGCGATCCGCCGGGATTTTATCTGCAAATTAAGATCGGCGGTACGGTGATGCCGAATTTTCAGATGCCCGAGACGGTTTCGGCGCCGGGAATCAAAGAAGCCTACGGCGATTACATCGGACGCGGCTTCGGTCCTGATTGTTATCAGGCCGCACTCGAGCGCACCGGAATGGACTACATGGTGCTCTACCCAACCATTGGATTGTATGCGACCGCAGTGCCGGGTCTGTCGGCGCCGGTCGCTGCCGCCTATCGCCGCGCGTACAACAACTGGCTGAGCGATTTCTGCAAGGCGGCCGGGCCTAAACTTGTGGGCATCGGCTCGGTGGACCTTCGCGATCCGGTCGAAGCGGCGAACGAAGCCCGCCGATGCGTGCGGGAGCTGGGCCTGCGCGGCGTTACTTTCAACCCCGAACCGGTCAACGACGTGCCTCTGCACGATCGCTTTTACGACCCGCTGTGGCGCGAGGTCTCGGGGCTGGGCGTGCCACTGGGCGTTCACGTCGCCGGCGGCACCGGGCTGCGTCAGGTGGGCACCGAATATTTCTCGCAATGGGGTGACGGCCGCGGCCTTTGCGCGTTTGTCCTCGGTAATATGATCGCCTGCCTGTCCTTTATCGGCGGTGGCATCCTGGAGCGTTTTCCAGACCTGAGGGTGGCATTTCTGGAGTCGGGTGCGGGATGGCCCGCGTTTTGGCTGGAGCGGATTCAGGCCGGAGTTCAGGGCGCCAACCGCGGCGGCAGCGTAGCGGGACTGAGCAAGTCGCCGATCGAGTACTTCCAGCGCCAATGCTACATTTCGGCCGACCCCGACGATCCGGGAATCGCGCAGGTGGCAGCCGTAATCGGCGACGACAATATCGTTACCGCCACCGACTTCGGACACATGGAGGGTAAGGGCTATATCCGCGCGCTTGACGAGATTCTAAAGCTGGAACTGACAGCGGACACCAAGCGCAAGATCATGTGGGACAACGCCGCGCGCCTGTACAACCTGAATTAGTTGTGATTAGGTCTCGCATAAGTACGATCTGAAGTCTTTCGATCGAATCCGGGAGGGTGATTTATGCACGTAGGTTACTTTACCGAACGGCCCCATCGATACGTCAGCAACGACGCAATCATCAAAAACGGCTTCTTCGGGCTACCTAACACGATGTTCGAGCGTGAGACGGCGGCGCGCTACCTTAACGAATACCTCGACGAGCGGGTGATGGCCGAGGAACTGGGCTTCGACGGCCTGATGCTCAACGAGCATCACGACAATGCGTTTTGCATGGGCTCGGTGATGAACGTCGAGGCGTCGATCCTGGCGCGTCTGACCAAGAAGGCCAAGATCGTGCTGTTGGGCAATCCGCTGCCGATCGTGGGCAACCCGCTGCGTCTGGCGGAGGAATTGGCCACTATCGACCTGATTTCGGGCGGGCGCCTGGTCAGTGGATGGGTCCGCGGCGCCGGCAGCGAGCAGTTCGCGTCCAATGCTAATCCTGCCTTTAACCGCGAGTACTTCGACGAAGCGCACGAAGTAATCATGAAGGCATGGACCCAGCCCGGACCGTTCCGCTATGAGGGCAAGCACTTCCACTATCGTTACGTCAATCCGTGGATGCTGCCGTTGCAAAAGCCGCATCCGCAGATCTGGATTCCCGGCTTGCTGAGCCCCGAGACCGTCGAATGGTGCGCCAAGCATCGTTATCCGTACGTGGCGCTGGCCACTTTCCTGGAGCCCACCGTCGAGTTGTGGGACTTTTACCGCGACGCCGCGGCGCGGGAAGGCTATCAGGTCGGGACCGAGAACTTTGGCTATCTGCAAAAGATTTACGTGGCGGAGACCGAAGAGAAGGCCCACGAAATCGCCAAGTGGGACATGTTCGGCGGCGCCGGAATCGGCTACAGCCTGTTTTCCCAGCCGCATTGGTCCTTTCCCCCAGGATACAACTCCAAGATGGCGACCCGGCGTATCGCCAAGCAGTTGACCGCGCCGCGGAAAAAGGGTGAATCCGCCACACCATGGGCGGGCAAGAAGACGGAAACCGCGGAGAGCACCAGCCGAGAGCGCATCTCCGGCGCCCAGGTCGAGCATCGCTCGGCTTCGTGGCAGGACAAGCAGCTTGACGTGGAAGCCACGCGCAAGCACATCTTCGAGGAATTCAACGACGCCGAACGGCAGTTCCAGATGATTTGCGGTACACCCAAGAGCGTGCTGCCCAAGATCAAGACCCTGCTTGAAGTGCTGCGTCCAGGAATCTTCATGATCTGGCAGAATGACGGTCCGATCTCGCGCGAGGATCGTTTGAACAACCTGAGGCTGCTGGGTCAGGAAGTGGTGCCTGCGATTCGCGAGATGGGCAAGGAACTCGACCTGAAGTCCCCGTTCGACGTCGCGCCCGGCACCCGTCTGCTGGCTCCGGGCGCCAAACCCGAGTCGGTAGGTTCGCTGCAACCGCTGCGGCTGTGGCAGGAGAAGGCCGCTTGATGATTTAAGTACCTGGATGATTATTCAGCCGGCTGGCTGACTGATTAGGAATCGAGAACCGCCCCGGTGTCATTCGGGGCGGCTCTTTTTTTACACCCATATTGGCCGCGTGCGCTGTCTCGGAATCTTAGATCCTCAGGCCGGCGAGAAGTACGGGATCACGT
This sequence comes from uncultured Pseudomonadota bacterium, assembly GCA_963824565.1. GTDB lineage: Bacteria > Desulfobacterota > Binatia > Binatales > Binataceae > JAJPJA01. Next base: position 31,780 of record CAWGQB010000032.1, read on the forward strand.
GCTTCCCGAACAGCTTGATCGAGTTCATCGTCTTCTGATGCGGGATCGGCCAGAACTGCATCATGCACAGCAATTGGTCCATATTCAGGATGCCCTGCATGCGCTCGATTTGCTTGATGCAGGTGTCGGGGCTGCCGACAATGCACATGTCGTTTTCAATTAGATAGTCGATGCTGATTTTGCTTTGGTCGGCGGCTTCGAACTGCGCGTGCGCGTATTTCTGCTTGTCTCCGCTGCCGCCTGCGGGAACCTTGATCGCGGTGGCCAGCGTGGTTTGCGCATAGGAAAGGAAGGCCCGCTCAGCCTCCTCGCGGGCCTGCTTGTCGGTAGCCGCGCAGTGAGTCATGAAAAACGCCGCCGCCCGGCTATTGACGAAGGCACCCTTTGGCTTCGCCTCCTTCAGCCCATCGCGGTAGGCCTGGATGCGCCGGCCCAGATGTTCGGTGCTGACCAGCAAAGTGAACGAGAGCAGTCCGAGACCCATCCGGCCCGCCATCCCGTGAGTCTCTTCGCTGGTCGCCGCTACCCACAGCGGCGGATGGGGCTCCTGGTAATGGCGCGGAACGATGGTGCGCTCGGGAATGTCGAAATATTTGCCTTTATAGGAGAACCTTCCGTCAGGCGCCTTCCAGATGGTGGTCAGGATGTCCAGGCTCTCTTCCCAGCGCGCCCGAGTCTCGCCGTATGGGATGCCGAAGCCGCCCAGTTCAATCTCTGTGGCCGATCGGCCGGTGCCAACTTCCAGGCGACCCTTGCTCAGGATATCCAGGGTGTTGACACGTTCGGCCACGCGCACCGGATGGTTGTAGGGAAAGGGCAGCAGCACCACGCCGTGTCCGATTCGGATCGTCGAGGTGCGTTGACTGACGGCGCCATAAATCACTTCAGGCGCGGAGGAATGGGCAAAGCCGGGCTGGAAGTGATGCTCGACACTCCAGAAGTATTTGAAGCCCACCTCCTCGGCCAACTCGATTTGGGCCAGGACTTCGTGAAAGGTTTCGAATTCCGCGCGGCGATTTTTGATCGGATTGGGAACCTGAATCTCGTAAAATACAGCGAAGTCCATCGAGGCCTCCTTCGAACGCTTGAGGGGTCCGGCCATCGTGTCGGCCCGGCAGTGCCAGCGATCTTTAATACAACATCAATCGCTGTTCGGGTAAACCTGGGCAATGAACGTCAAATTTAAGATCGGCGGTTGAGGGCTCGCTGTAAGTCACCCTCAACCGCGTCAGCGCCGGATCTCGACAAACCACCGGCGGATACAAGCGGGAAGCGCGCTCACCTACCGGCTATTCGGTCTGTTGGGTCTGCTGCATTTGTTCGAGCTCGCGGCGCTGCTGCTCGATTTCCTGCTGCTGCTGCGAAATCTGATTCTGGGTTTGCTGCTGCTGGTTCTCGTCATTCTGCATCGCATTCCCTACGGCTAGCCCGCCCAGGGCGCCCATGCCGCCGCCAATCAGCGCACCGGCGGCGGGATGTCCGACAGCAGCGCCAATTATCGCTCCGGTGCCGGCGCCTAGCACGCCCCCACCCAAGGTGCCCTCTTCACGCGTCGAGAGCGGTTGACTGCCAGTGCATCCCACCGCTCCGAGCATAATGGCCCCTAGCACTGCCGCCGCAATAACTTTGTAAGCTGAACGCATATAACCTCCTAACCGGACTGAAAGCCCGTCTGCTGTAACCGACGAGCAACCCTCTGAATGGTCAGACGCATCCGGCGCGACCTTCGTTTACAATGCACCTGCTGACGAGACCTCCGAGCCGTTGGCGGATGCGATTACACCAAAACGTGCATCCGCACCGACCGGTTCATACACGGCATTGGGTGGGTTCAGGGGATTCCGGCGCGATCTGCTGCGCTATCGGCGCGGAGCGGCATTGGCATGCCTTTGGCTACATATCCGATCCGTAACGCCGCCGAGGCGGCGGAACCGGGCGTGGTCGCGCGTGGGGTTGTGACCCATGCGCGCCCGCGCCATCCGTCTAAAGCGAACCTTGAATGACCTACTTCGCAGCACGCGCTTCGCGTTCCTGCTTGATCCGCAAGTACTCTTCCTTGGAAGGAAGTTGGACCAACTCCAGCAGATTGCCGTCGGGATCTTCGAACATCACCGCCTTCATCGGCGCATAACCTGCGATATCGATTTCTTCCAGATCGGAGAAGAACTTCACTCCCATATCCCGCAAGCGCTTGACCACATCCGCCAGTGGTTCGCCCTTCACTTCGAATGAAAGCAGGCATATCCCGAGGTCGTTGAATCGTTTGGGCGGGGTCTGCTGATCCGCCATCGGCTGGACCTGCATCAACTCGATTTGGCCCACTATGCTCGACCCCTGCGCCATCATGATCGAGCGAAGGCTGAAGCCCTTCGCCGGCATACGCAGCAGCCGGGCGTTGGCCGGGCTGTCGGCTTTCATGTCCAGGACTTTGCGGAAGCCCAACGCGTCGCGGTAGAAGGCGACCGAACGCTCCAGATCGGAAACGGTTAACGCGGCGTGATGTATCTCGCTGATAGACATCGAAGCTTTCTCCCTCAACCCGAATATGCGGCTTCCACCTCGGTTCGTTTAACACAGCGATCCGCAAGATGCCTATCGGTCCGTGGATGCCCTCCTAAGGCGGAGCCGAAACCGGAATGACGAAGTGTAGAACTTGATTGATTTCCTCGCTCTGCATAAAAGTTGGCTTGATTGCTTGATCTTTTCTCGCTTCGGAGGGGATGAGAGGGTGAAAGGGGCGGCTGAAATCCATTTTCCGCGACTGCCAGGCGCGGCGTACTGTTAACCAGGGTATCCAATGAAACTCGATATGACTTTGCAAACCCAAAACCTGCGCGAGGTCGCGGCGGTAGCGCGCGGGGTCGAAGAAGACGGCTTCGCCGGACTATGGACCCAGGAAACCGGCAACGACGGTTTGCTGCCACTGGTACTGGCCGCGGAACATACCGAGAGAATCAACTTGGGAACTGCGATTGCCGTCGCTTTCCCGCGCAGCCCGATGTCCATGGCCTACATCGCCTGGGACCTCGCGGGATTCTCCAAGGGCAGGTTCATCCTGGGACTCGGCACCCAGGTCAAGGGTCACAACGAGCGCCGCTTCAGCGTCAAATGGGACGCGCCGGTCGCGCGCCTGCGCGAATACATCGAATCGCTGCGCGCTATCTTTAAATGTTGGAGCGAGGGCGGCAAGCGGCTCTCATATGCCGGCAAGTACTACAATTTCTCACTGATGACGCCGTTCTTCACCCCGCCGCGGCATGATTATCCCAATATCCCGATCTACATAGCGGGCGTAAACAAACAAATCAGCCAACTCGCCGGTGAATTGTGCGACGGCTTTCATGTGCATCCGTTCCATAGCGTCAAGTACCTGCGCGAGGTCGTGTTGCCCAATATTGAGATTGGGCTCAACAAGAGCGGACGCAGCCGCAAGGATATTTCCCTATTCACTTCGATTTTCGCAGCGGTTGGACGCAACGATGAGCAAATCGAAAAGACGCGCGAGCTCTGCCGCAGTCAGATTGCATTTTATGCCTCGACCCGGATCTATCACCCGGTGCTCGAAGTCCACGGATGGGAAGCAGTCGGCCAGCGGCTGACCGAAAAGGCGGCCAAAGGCGACTGGAAAGCGATGGCAGCGGAAATCACCGATGACATGCTGGACGCGTACACGGTGACCGGAACTTTTGACGATATCGCCGACAAGATCAAAAATCGATACGACGGATTGCTCGATCGCTTCGCCTTTTATTTTCCATACGAGCGAGGCAAGGATGACGACGCGTGGCTCAGCATAATCAAGCAGCTCAACGGCTGAGTGCATCCGCGGTGACGCGCAGGGTACGTCACCGACACTTACAGCACTATGGTCAGGATGTTCAAAATAGTCGACTCGAATGAGTGCTATAGCTTACCCATCAGGAGCGGCCGCAACAGAGATGAGGGCGATGTTGTGTCCGTCCCTCCGAGACCATTTTGAGGTCATAATAGTTATCCTTCGCCAGCTCTGCGATGCTTGCTTTTGCTCGTTCAAGAGAGTAGAAAAACCACGTTCACGTCGGCAATCCTTTCGAATGTGACCGATCCGGTATCGTAGTTCACGCCCGCCTTCGAGCAAGCAGGCGACGCCAGGACCGCCCACACCCAAAACCTATCGAAGGCGTGACGAGAGCGGCTCGCCAGGGCTTTTGCCATTTCTCGGGCGCGAGATAGATCAGGGTGCTCTCGTAACGGGGTAACCTGAGGCCGGCGCTTGCCCCGTTTGAAAATACGGGCATTGGCGGTCACTGCGTTGCCTACCAAAAGCATCACGCCAATTGCATCGATGGTTCACTGAGGGGTTTTGGGTTCGGACGGGGGAAGAGCTGAAAATGCAAGGGGCAAACGAAGGCTCGTAATAAGCTGTTCATCGCCTCGGGATCTTTTACTTGATTTGGAATGTCGAGTGAGATCGCGTGCTTTATAGGAACCAATTGGGAGTCCAAGCGACCAAAACGGAAATGCCACATGGCGAGGGGAGAAGCGGCGGAAAATATGAAAGCCTTAGGCGATCTACAAACGGTAAAATGGGTGGGTTCACATTCGTCGCTCGGTCAAGGTTCGCGGCGCGCGTTGCTAAGCGTGCTGGCAGCCGTGAGCGTCGTGTTGCTTGCCGGTTGTAGTGGCAGCGGCTCCTCGCGCATCGTCATCGTGAGGGTGACGGTGACCCCGGAGCCAACCCAGACCCCCACAGCCGCCCCGACACCATCGTCAACCGCGACAGCTTCGTCAACCGCGACACCAACCGCGTCAGCTTCGCCGACCCCTACACCTGGAGTCACTCCGACTCCGGTTCCGGTAGCGAACACCGCCAGCATATTCGCGGTTGATTGCACGACCCAGAAGGCTTACGTGCCGCTGCCGTTCCTGGGAACGGACGGCAATGGCGCGATCGCCGAACTCAATTTAAGCGTAGATCCCGACGTCACCGATCCACGGGTCGGGACCATTTCAACCGGCATTCCTGACCTGCCGAGTTCGGCGGCGGTCGATCCGATCCACGGGGAGATTCTGGTCTCGAACGCCAACGAAGAAGAGACCGGGGAAATGTCGGTAATACAGGAAAGCGACAATTCGCTGGTTTCCTATCCTTTCCCGACCGGGAGCGCACCCAGTCCAACCGACGGGGTGGTTTACGACCCCAACGAGAATCTGTCGCTGGTGTCGATGAGCGACGCCCTCTTCACTTGCTCCGGGGTCTTTGGCAGCTGCACCGGAACGGCGCTGTTCAACGCGTCCACCGGCAAGTTCACAAACTTCAATGAATTGAGCCCGACCACCAACTTCGCCATTGACTTCAACACTCAAACGTCCCTGCTCAACGCACTTGCGATAGCGCCAAACGTGAACGCGCTCGACCTTCCAGACAACCTGGCCTGTGAGTTTTCGGACCTCAACCTGACCGCGCTGGATGCGGAACCCGACGGGGTTGGGGTGGACCCGGCCACCGGCATTTGGGTATTTGGCAATTTCGATTCGTCGCTGGCTACGGTGGTAAACCTCGCCGAAGGGACTTTCTCTCCACTACCCTCCTGCATGCTCACCGAAGGCGGGACGCTGCCCAACTCGGTCAATTTCGAAACCGGCACCGGCAACAATATGCCGGGGGTGGCGATCAATGCCGCCACTCACCAGGCTCTGCTAACCGCGGCCTATGGCCCACAAGTTGCGCTACTGACGCTGCCTTCCGAACCCGTGCACCAACTGACCTCCGCGATGGTTACCGGCGTGCAGAGCTCGGTGCCCAACGATCCAGTGGGCAATCCCTGGGAGTCGACGACCTATCCTTACGCGATAGTCGCGGATACCTGCCATAATTTCGGCTACGTCCTGGACTACCAGCGGGACTTTCTGGTCCAGGTCGATTTGGCGCAGTTTCAGAGCGATCCCGCCGCCATCAGCACCGCTCTTGCCAGCGGCCATTGCGCCGGCACTTCGACCACATTTGTATGTGACAACAACAAAGGGGTGAAGTTTTTCCCCCTTCCCGGCGTCAAATAGGGGCACGTGTATTTTTTTTTAACTTTGGTGATGCAGCCCGGCGGTCATATCGTATCGTGGCCGTCGGGTTGCTCATCTGGGATGAGTCGCCAAGGCTGATTCCGATTTGCGGATTTTTTTGTGACGAGGCACCGCATAGGCGCTTCCGTTGCCAAGGATGAGATCAGCAGGAAGATCAATGGGGATAGCAAATTTAAACCGCTTGCAACGGGATCAGGGAAACATGCGCAGTTGTGGAGGCGAAACCTTAGCCCTGGGGCAGTTCATCACGTCCGCGCTGATAATGCTCGGCATCACGCTTATTGGCGGCTCCGCAAGGGCGCAGTGCACCAACCCCGCTTATACGCCGTTCTCAAAGTGCGGTTCGGGCGATATAACCATCGGCGCGACCGGCACCTGTAAACAAGCCTATCTCGACAAGACCTCCACCATTGGCACGATAAAAATAGCCAGTGGTGGAACGCTGGTCATCAGCGACCAGGCCGCCCAGGGCGGGATCCAGCTCACCACCAATGGAATCGACATTCAAAGCGGCGGCACTCTAAAGATTGGTGATTCCGCATGTCCGATCGGCACTACCAAAACGAGCGACCTCGTGACGCTGAAGTTTACCGGCACTCATCCCGCCGATTGTGGGGACGTAACCAATGGACCCAACAACAACACGCCCGACACTCCAGGCATTTCGCCGCAGTGCGAGGGTTACATCAAGGGCATCCAGGTCGAGGAAAGCGGCTCGCTTTACATGTATGGCTTGAAGGGCGTTCCGGCCAATAGCGATACGACTCATACCATGGATTGGACCTACCTCGCGCAGGCGGCGGGGCCGACCACCTACAATGCGAGCGCCGGGGTTAAGCAGCCCGCGGTCAGTGCCACTCAGATTTTGTTGGCCGGCGATGTTACCAATGGGGGTTCGAACCGAGGCTGGCGGACCGGCGATTGGATCGCCGTCGCCACCACCAGCTTCAGTCCCTGGGAGACCGAATTTGTCCAGATTAAGAGCATCAGCGCCGCTGCCGGCAACACCACGATCAATCTCGAGCAACCGCTCGTCTATTACCATTTCGGCGGACCGGATCCTTACGCAGCCGACGGCGGAGTGCCGGGACCGGGCAGTTATAACGCCGATGCGAAAATCAATTATGGGGTTGACGAGCGCGCCGAAGTCGGCCTTATAAGCCGCAATATCGTTCTGACTTCCGATGCGGACACGCCGCCGGTGGGCAAGCAGGGCAAGGTGGGCGGAAATCTGCATTGGGGCGGCGAAACCCGCTTCCTGCCGGGCTTCACGGCGGTTGTGATGCAGGGAGTCGAGCTGCAAAAGTTCGGCAAGGAAGAACTCGGCAGCTATCCAATTCACTTCCACATGGATGGTGACTTGTCGGGCAAAACACCCGTCAATCTGCTGATCGATTCCAACAGCATCGACCACAGCTATAACAAGTGCATCACTATCCATTCGACGCAAAATATTTCGATCACGAACAACGTTTGCGCGCGCATCACCAGCCACATCTTTTACGAAGAGATTGGCGATGAACAGAATGTCACCTTCAAAAACAACCTCGGTATGGGTGCGATGAGCAACTCTTTCACCGTTAACAACGGTGCGGACCTGCCGGCCGCCACTCTGATCGAGAAATATTACTGGACTGGAGACAACCTCAATAACACCGTCCCCGGCAAGGGCAATAGCTCGGGTAAGTTGCCCTTTGACCAATTCAATATTTTCGACCCGGACAATCAGGGCAATCCGGTGACGGGCGGCTGCTTCAGCCCCCTTAACGCCCCCGGCAACAGCGGAACCCTGGATTTCAATTCGGTAGCGGGGAGTTGCAAGCCACCTAAAGTATATCTAGAGCCATCCAGTGGCTTCTGGATAATCAACCCCAGTATCAAATTGATTGGCAACTCGATCGCCGGTTGTCAGGATGTCGGCATGGGCTACTGGTATGTAACGCCGTCGCCGTCCAGCCCTGGTCCGGGAAAAGACGATAAATTTATCCCGATTGGTTCACAGTATAGCGGCCGCGTGCACGGTGAGTTCACTAACAACCGAGTCCACGGTTGTTATGGCGGCTTGTACACCGATAGTAACGCCTTTGTGAATTCGGCGCAGTTGACTGGCTATGTAAATGGTAATAATAAATACTCTCCCGTTACTAGCCCGCCGAACCATGCGGTGGTCGATGAGTTCGATCAACTGACTGCCACTCGCGTCCGCTGGCGCGCCCTCTGGGTGCGGCCTTCATTCAACGTACTCTACCAGTCACGTTTTGCCACTAACCGCCGCAGTCTTTCGTTTGTGACATCCGGGGGCGCGGATGGTAATTACCCAGGCCTGTGGGCACTGCTAAAGGACTCTTCCATGGTGGGGGTCAGTGCCAATAACGTCGATCGGTTCGGCCCCTGTGGCGCGGTTATACCCCCCCTCGGCCAGCAGCAAAGAGGCGGTCAGCGCGGATGCATCGATGCCACTCCTTTCGGAGCTGAAGACCCCGTCGTCACCGGCGTGTTTCTCGCCGATGGCTATCCCACACCGCAGTGGAACCTGTTCGGCTTTCAGATCTATGACGGACCGCCGCTGATTTACCATAACCATCTGGTGAACTTCCTGAAGGATCCGAGCACGCTCCTGACTACTGACGACGTCAACCTGGCGAAAAGCTGGAGATACAATGCTCCCTTCACGCAATACGAGGGTGATGCGGCCTTCGGCTGGTTGGAAAGCAACCAAAGCGCCTATCCCACCACCGCTACCACAAGCCAGCTAACCTGGAGTAATGTGGATCTTCGCCACCAGGTCTACACGAGCTTGGTGAATCAGGCGGCTTTCAAGGATGGCGACATGAATACCGCGGTCATCGATGAAGACGGCTCGCTTAGTGGATTAGCGGTTGGAAATTCCGCAGGTAAGCCGATAGCTAACACTTTTCCGATCTCGCTTAACGATTTGCCATTCAACAACACCACCAACATGAGCGGCAGTCAGCCCGCCAATTCGTCCGCCGAATGCGATTCGCTGGGACAGCAGAACATTGATCGGGAAGAGGGCCGCCCGACCGCGCTCATGTCGCCCGGCGCGATGGGTCAGCTGGAGTTCGAGACTTCAGAGTTTCCATCTCAGGGATTGACTTTCTACAAGGAGAACCTGGATTTCGGCAGGCACGGCCCGATGGCTTTGGGAAGCCGTAATGGACTGGGGGTATGGGAACCCAAGGTAATCAGCGGCTACGGTTACGTAGTTCGCGCCGAAGCTGGAATTCCCGACACGGTAGATATCACCCTCGACGACGTGGTTAAGCCGAATATTAGTAGTAAGCCATTTTATGTTCAAATTGGCATTTGCTATACCAACCGCAACGGGCCTCTGGTAAAGGATCCGGGCGCGTCGAGTCTCTTCTCGATTACGCGAGGTTATCGGACCTACGGCAATGGCGACGCGGCAGATCCGCAGTTGGCCGATGATTGGATCCAGCTGAACGGCGAATTCCTCGGCGTCAAACAGCCTAGTTTGGGCAGTAATATCTGCTTTAACCTCAACGCGCAGAATAGCGGTGACCGCGTATATTGTCCGGCGCAAGGCCTGATCAAGAAGCCCGGCGCCACCTGCCCGCCCGGCACAACTGCCGGCGCTGGCGATTGGTGCCTCTATCCCAGAACGTCGGTTACGGAGGATGCAGGTTCGCTGGCTGGGATGACGACCGACGGGATGCTTAATGGTCCGCCGAATTTGGATAAGTACTACTACGATTCATCGACTGGAATGTTGTTTCTGTGGGTCAGGCAGACCAGCGCCAATGCATCCGGTCCCAGTCCGTTAGGTAATTGCACGGGCAATCCGGCCACGGATCCGTTTTACTGCACGGACAACACCACCAAAGAAAACTATTACGTGTGTCCAAAAGAAGGATGTCCAAGCGTCCGGGTTAAATTGAACGACATGAATTATGACCCGGCACCATCGATGTGCGCGGTTTTCGGCGGCAACGGCGGCGCCACTTCGTGGGGGAGTGGTACTGCAGGCGCCACCTGGCCAGGGCCCCCGACCACCGATCAAAACTTTCTGGTCTTTTCCGGAACCACAACGATTGCGCAAACCAGAGCGGTGGGTACCAGCTTTCCGTACAACGAGGATACATCGTCAATGCTAAGCTGTCCTACGAACTCCCCGCCCTGATCGAAAGTACGCCGGCCACGGTTCCTTTGGAGCGTGGCCGGCGGCCGAACAAGAACACGCCGTAAAGTGATTAGGGCTTTGGGCAAAGCTGGCAACCATCAAGTGCGTTCCGGCGGTTTTCTCCCCATCGCGGGAATGCTGATTGCAGCTGTGCTGGCGGTGTCCGGTTGCAAGTCCGGCCACGATCCGGGCGCCTATGGTCCGGCCATTCTGGGTGATTGCCTGCCGCCGCTGAGTTTCACCAACCAGCACGGAAACCAAATTTCGTTGGCATCGCTTAAGGGCAAGCCGGTCCTGGTGGATTTCATCTATACGACCTGTCCGGGAGCCTGCCTGATGCTGACCCAAAAGATGGTCCGGATTGCGGTAGGCTGGCCGTCGGAAAAGACCGGTATCACCCTCGTCTCGATCACAATCGATCCCGAGCACGACGGCCCCAGTCAGCTTGCAGCCTACGCGCGCAAACAAGGTGCCGAGAGCCACAACTGGCTATTCCTTACCGGTCCGCCCGCCACCGTCGAGAATGAACTGGCGGTGTTTGCGCTGCGGCGCGAGCGGAAACCCGACGGTTCAGTCGATCACGTAACCGGCATTTTCTTGCTCGGTCCTGACGGCCGCGAAGTTCACGAGTACGAAGGCGAGATTGCGAAGGTCAGCACCGTGCTCGCCGACATAAAGAGGATCGTCAATCGGGAGCCCGGCTAGGCCGGGCCCTCATTTGTGTTTCCCGAAGTCCTGTGCAAGACACATCAGTGATAATTCCACGCCACGCGCGCGTGGATCGGATCGCGGTCCGCATCGGTTTGAACAAAACCGTCGGTTTCCTGGCCCTCTTGCTGATCGTTACAATGGTCCCCGGCGGCGCGAAAAAAAGTCCTGAAATCAAAGGCTTGATCCTAACTCGAGACTTCGTCATTCCCGCCGGTCAATCGGTCACGGCAGTCCAGGACACGATGATCCTCGCCTCTCGAAAAATCGCAATCTATGGAACGCTGTTTGTCAATCCCGGTATGAAGGTGTCTTTCAGATCGCCCACGGTCAATGTTCAGGGCAAAATTGAGCACATTCCCAGTCTTGTCAACAGACTTCAAATAGCGATGATATCGGTGAAATCCTTCGAGCAATCGTTATTCCAGTCGCAACCACCGGTAGCCGGAATCTGGCCCAGCCGAGGCAGATTCGGTTGCAACGGTTTCACGCGCAAAACCTTGGCTCAAACCTCTCCAATGGCCAATAGTCCTTCGCCACCAGCTCCCCGGAATTAAGCACATGTGCCAGTGGTGGCCAAATCAGCCCCACGAGAACTTGAAATCAGACAGGCAAAACGGAAATCCCGGCTAGAAAGAAAGTGCCGCCTGATTTCAAACCGCCCTAAGTCTACCGGGGCAGGCCGTAGATGCGCTCGGCAATCAGGTTGCGCTGGATATCCTGAGTGCCGCCGTAGATACTGGACGCCCGCGAGTAGAAATACTCGGAATTCCAGGTGCCCTCGTACAGCGCCCCCGGCGTTTCCCGCATCATCAATGCCTTGGATCCGCCCAGAGCCATCGCAAGGTCAAACAGGCGCTGGTCGGTGGCAGTCCAATGAAGCTTCATAAACGATGATTCTTCGGCCGGGCGCGCGCCGCGCATGTACCGGGTAATGTAGCGCAGATTGGTCAGGCGCATGATGCGTATGTCCGAATAGAGCTGGGCGAGTTGCTCGCGAACGATGGAATCATCGATTAGCAGGCGCCCGTTGCGGCGCGTGGCGCGGGCGAATTGGCGTAGTTCTTCCCAGACGGTTTCGAATTTGACTTGCACCAGCATGGTGAACAGGCCGCGCTCGTAGGTGATCGCCTTCATCCCGACCTGCCATCCACTGTCAACGCCGCCGATCACATTGACGCGCGGGACCGCGACATTGTCGAAAAAAATCTCGGCAAATCCGTGCTCGCCGCCGCTTTGCCCACTCATTTGCCTGATAGGCCGCACTGTAACTCCCGGTGAAGTCATGTCCACCGCGAGCATCGTGATGCCCTTATGTTTGGGAGCGTCCGGATTGGTTCGCGCCATCAGCATGCACCAGCCGGCATAGTGGCCATTGGAACTCCAGACCTTGTGACCGTTGACCACGTAGCGATCGCCGTCCAGCACGGCTTTGGTGCGCAGGCTCGCCAGATCGGAGCCCGCGTCAGTTTCAGAAAAACCTTGGCACCAGACCACCTCGCCCCTTATCAATGGGCCCAGGAAGCGTTCCTTCTGTTCAGGTGTGCCGATTTCCATAAGCACCGGGCCCAGCAAGCGCAGGCCCGCACGGTCGACCGTGGGCGGAGCCTCGGCGCGATGCGCTTCCGTCATGTAGATAGCTTGCTGCATCAAGGTGGCGCCCCGGCCACCGTATTCTTTGGGCCAGGCGAGCCCCAGCAATCCGGCGGCACCCAGCTTCCTCTGCCACTGCAAACAGATCGCGGCCGCATCGTCCTGGGGCAGGGAGCGCAATCGCGGCTCGTGCCATTGGGGCTCAAGATTTTGCTCGAACCAGGAACGGATTTCCTGGCGGAACGCTTCTTCGTCGGGCGACAGTTTCAGATCCACGGTTTGGTTTTGAGCCGTATCCTCACAACGGTCAAGTGCCGCTATCCCTTGATTAGAGAAAACACGATTTTATAGGCTGCACTGCCAGTTGTCGGCGACTAGAGAGAAAGAGTGGCCTTGCGACCGGATTTGCCGCCCCGCGTAGAACCTATTAGATTGATGACGACCGCGGTTCAAAGCGATGCTTAAACGGATACATCATATTGGAGTGGTCGTCCCGAGCCTCGAGGAGGCCTATCGGTTCTGGCGCGATACCCTGGGGCTGGAGTTCACCAAGAGCGCGACGATCGAGGAGCAGGGCGTCAAGGCGGCGCTGCTCAAGGTCGGGGACAGCGAAATAGAGCTGCTCGAGCCGCTCAGCCCCGATAATGGCGTCGGCAAGTTTTTGGCCCGGCGCGGCGGCGGGCTCCATCATCTATGCTTCGAGACCGACGACGTCGGCCGCGAACTGGAAGGCGCACGTTCAAAAGGTTTACCGCTGATCGATCAGACCCCCAGAAAGGGTTTGGCCGGGATCATCTGCTTCCTCCATCCCAAGGCTACCCGCGGAGTGCTGGTCGAGTACGCGCAACCAATGGAAGAAGAATAATGCCTATCTACGAATATCGATGTGAAAGTTGCCAACGTTCATTTGAGGCGCTGGTGACGCGCAGTGAGCCGCAAGCCGAATGTCCCGAATGCGGGAGCCATCAGTTGGCGCGCGAGATGTCGGTCTTTGCCTCCAGCGTTGGGAGCGGAAACGGCGCCGCACAAGGCGCGGGTCCCGCACCGGCGCCGCGTGGATGCGGCAGCGGCTGCGGCTGCCACTGAATCGGATGCGGCCGCAAAGCCAGTTCGACCCATTAACGAATAGCTTCTGACCACGCGAGCTAGAGTTTCCGCGGCTGACTTTCGGGGAGAATCCAATGGACACCAAAGGAAAGGTCGCGCTGGTAACCGGCATCAGCCGCGGGATGGGCAAGCAGATGGCGCTGCGGCTGGCGCGCCACGGCGTCAACATCGTAGGCGTAGCGCGCACGGTAGAGCCGTCGGAAAGCGAATGGCCGGGGACGCTCAAGGAGGCCGAGCGGGAGATTCGGGCGCTGGGCGTCGAGGTCCTGCCGGTCAAGTGCGACCTGATGGTGCGCAGCGACGTCGAGAACCTGTGCAAGAGCGCGCTCGAAAAATTCGGCCGCGTCGACTTCGTGGTCAACAATGCGCGCTACGTCGGTCCGGAGCTGTTCGACCCGTTCCTGGAGTTCGAAATTGATACTTGGGAAAAGCATGTCCGCGTGGACTTGCTGGCGCCGGTGATTATTTCCAAGTTGTGTCTGCCGAGCATGATCCAGCACAAAAGCGGGATGATCCTCAACGTCACCGCGTCAGTGGCGCATCATGACGTGCCGGGGATGCCGGGCGGTGGCGGCGGGCTGTGCGCGGCCTATCCGACGATGAAGGCGGCGCTCGATCGCTTCGTGGTCGCGCTCGCCAAGGAAACCCGGCCATACGGTATTCCGGTGATTGCGTTCGATCCCGGCGCGGTGATGAACGAACGGTTTGCCCTTGAGATCAAGCAGACCGGAACCAAAGGACTTGACCTCGGCATCTTCCATGGCATGGAAGTCCCTGCGGCCGCTTGCGAATACCTGTGCTGCGCCTGCCCCGATCCGATGCGCTACAGCGGTCAAGTCGTCGTCGCCAAGGATCTGTGCCGCGATTTGGGTTTGCAGTAAGCGTAGCTCCCCTTGGGTTGCGGTGGAAGCGTCGGAAAGCTGGGAAAATCATTGGAACGGATGCTAAAAATAAAATTCGTCCGATAGGATATCGATGGGCGCTCTGGGACAGACAATCGATGTAGCGGCCGCTCAAGACGGTATATGGGAACGGTACGTCAGGCCACCGCATCCCGGCCAAACCAGCCCCGAATGGCACGTTTCCCCCGTGATCGACATCGCCGCCTACCACTTCAGTTGGGTTTGGGTCCTGCTGCCGATGCTGGTCGCTTCGGCGCTATTCACCGACCCGGATGGTGCTGTTTTGTACATCTATGCCGTGGTGATGGGCGCCAACCTGGCGCATCGCCACTTCGGATTACCCTACGCTTATTGCGATGGCGGGGTCTTTCGAACCTTCGAGAAACAATTGACCTGGTTTCCGTCGATCTGCCTCCTGCTTTTGGCGGCGACGCCCCTGCTGCTGAAACCTCGGTTCGATTGGCGGTCAGGTAGTGGGTGCGGTGGTTACTGTTTTCGCTGCTGTGGAACTTCTGGCACACCTATATGCAGAAGTTTGGAATCCTGCGGCTTTATCGAGCCAAGGAGAGCGGCCGCAGCCCAAAGTCAAGAGCCCCGCATGGGTCGATAAGTATTTTCTTCTGTGCTGGATCCCGCTTTATTTCAGTTACCTGGGACCAAAGTACAAGGACTTGATCCTGGCGAATGCGAGCGACCTCAAAGACTCCCTGACGGTGATCATCTCGTTCATGCAGCGGTTCGAGAGTTGGCTTATTCTGCCTAGCGTCTTGATCGCCGCAGGCGGCGTTTACCTATGGCTTCGATTCGAATGGCGCGCCAACCGGTTGCAAAACCGCGCTCGCTTGTCCGCAGCCACGGGGACGCTGCTGATCTCGACCGCCCTGTTTTGGGCCAATCCGGTGGAAGCCTTTATTGCTTTCGCGTTCAGCCATGCCGTCGAGTACATGGTTTTCGTCTGGGGCTTCCAAAGGCGCCTGTACCATCGGTCGCGCCCCGAACCTTCCTTGATGCAGGCGGCTGCTCCACTATCCGAGAGCTTGGTACATAGGGTTTACCTCCATCTTCGTCGCTGCCGGCATCGTCCAAATACTGTGGGGTCAGGCCTTCATGAAGGGAGCGCGGCCGCTTGAGTTTTTCGGAATCACAGGCGCTATGTGGTTCTTCTACTACGCGGTCTACGAATCGCTGGTACATTTTTATATGGACGGCTTTTTGTGGAAGATGCGGAGTCCTGCAGTCAGGGAAAATATCTGAGCGGTCAAGTCTGCGAATCATGGTCCCTTTCACCGACGAAGCGGGAGTGTGTATAGCGCCCGTGCACGCCGCGCAAAATGCAATGGCGTGCGTCTAATGTAAATTTGAAGATAAAAAAGCCCCTTGAAGTCCTGTTCTGTGCATAATAGTAATGGAGAGATGCCGGCCCCATTGCGAACGGTTCAGCGTCCGACTAGCTTCAGGGCGGAAAATGGCGGGCCCTGGACAGGCAACAAGACACTTCAACCGTCGGCAACTTCGGCGTATCTCGTGGGCAGCTAACAGGGAGTAAAGGCATATGTCGTATCCGAGGATGACTCTGATGGCGGTTTTGATCTGCGTTGCCGCCGGATGCACGAAATCCAACCCAGTAATCGGCAAGTGGAAATTGGCACCGAATGCATCGCCAGCATGCGCCGCATTGGATGGGGTCGAGTTTACCGAGACCAGCATGACGATGGATATTCTTGGCAAGCAGACGGCGAGCGTCACCTATGGCCGGGATGGAGACCATTATCTGGTCAACGCGCCAAACGGCACAATGACGTTTGAGAAGAACAGCGACGGCATCAAGGCGGTGTCGCCGTTCGATTGCCAGTTGATTCCGGCCAACTGAAACGCTTGGCGGGCGAGTCCGTTTGCGGATGTAAACTATCTGGGGGCGTTCGCGTTTAGGCGCACAAGCACAATCTACATGCCTGGCGCCTATGCACTTGCGCCTGCATCCCCTTCCGGCGTAAGCCTGCGGACCAGGTCCGCAGGCTTGGGCGAGGTAGGCGGGAGTCTATCAAATCATTCCCATTCCGTACGTGAGACTTTGTCCCGCGGCGATTTCCGCTTCTACAGACGTTTCACCTCTTCGATCACTTCTCCAAACGCAGTGATGGTCTCTCGGTAGCCCTCGTATAGGGTGCCGCGCCGAACGGCCGCCAGATTCATGCTCACGCTGGTAAATCCAAGGCGCGCGAATTCGCGCATCTGCGCCAGGCATTCGCTGGGCGACCCCGCGATTGCCAATCGTTCGACGATATCGTCGCTGATCAGGTCGTGGATTTCGTTTGGATAGTTAACGTTGGGCGCAAAGTACCATCCGCTGGCGCGGCGAACCGCAGCCTCGATCATGGCCATGCGCTCGGGGGGGATTGCGATCTCGGGTGGCTTGATCAGGGTGAGATAATAGGCGGCGTGGAGCTTGACGCTTGCGCGTGCCAGCGCGCCGTCGCGCGATACGCACAAGGTCAGGCGCGGTGCAATTTCGATGTCCTGCGCGGGGCGCCCGGCCCGCGCAGCGCCCTGGGCGACCCAGGCCCGGTAGGTGCGCGCCATCGCCGCCGTCATATAGCGCGCGCCGACAATCGCCATGTCCGCCGCGGCGCCCGCCAGACGCATGGTTTGCGGGCTGCGCGTGCCGATACAAACGGGTACGCGCCGCTCGGGCACCTGCACCATCCGGGCCTTGGAAACCCGAAACACCGAGCCCTCGTGAGTGACGGTTTTTCCAGCCAGCAGATCGTTGATGATGGTGATCGACTCGCGCAGTGCCGCCACCGGCTTGGGCTGTGCGATTCCAATCTGATCCAGGCCCGCGCCCCATCCCAGTCCGAGAAACGCCCTGCCGCCCGAGACCTCGGCCAAAGTGGCGGCGGCCCCTGCCAGCAGCACTGGATGATGCGAATAAGGATTGGTGACCAGCGGTCCGAGGTGGACGCGGCGGGTAGCCTGTGCGCACAGGGTTAGGAGCTGGAAGCAGTCAGGATAAAGTGGCACGTCCGAGACGCCCAAGCCGATCGAATCCAACCTCCTCCACCATTTGGGCCAGTTGGACGATTTCCGCCACGCTCATTCCGGGCGTGATCTCGGCCTCGATGGTCAACACCCGGGCATTATTTCACAGCACCTGCATAACCCGCTATCGGAGTCGGAGTGGTCGCCTCGACCACCGGTAAAAAGCGTTGCTTGAATTGCCTCCACCGACAGGTTGGTTTGACCGGCCAGCGAACGAGACCGTGGGTTCCTCGAAGTCGGGCATTTCCAGCCGGATCATGTAGGAGCGCGCCACGTGATAGGATTCGGTATCGACTTCCACCATCCTGGTCCGCACGCGTCCGGTCTCGGGGTCCTTCAGATCTTCGAGACTGACCGGAGTGACGCGTCCGCCGCTGATCGCAATCAGCGCGCCGGAGCCGCCGCCGAGCAGGTAACGAACTGCCCCGTAGCCCAAGGTGCGCGTATATTCAACATCAAACGGCAACGGTTTGGCGCAGCGCAATTCGTAGCCGATATCCTTGCTGACCACGGTCACATTGACCGCCAGTTCCGCCAGGGTTTTGGTGATTTGCTCGCGCAACAGCGATCCGATCGGGACGTCGGCGAGATGAACATGTCCATACGCGTCGCGTCCCGGAGAGTCCGGAGTCCAGTTTTGCCAGCATCCCGGGATCGAGTTTCTCAGCGATCCCTTCAGCGACCAGCGCGACGCCGTCATCACGGCCCCAGGCCATCCGCTTGATAATCGAACCGACGATCGTGTCGACCACCAGGTTGAGCTCCAGCGTGGTCGGGTGAAACTCCTCCGGAATCACCGCCAGGGTGGCGCCCGCCGACTTGCACATCCCCAGTGCCAGCGCGCCCGATTTCCGGCCCATTGAAACCGCCAGGTACCATCTTCCGGTGGTGCGCGCGTCCTCCATCAGCGACTCGACAATCCCGGCGCCCACGGCGCGCGCCGTCTCGAAGCCGAAGGTCGGAGCGTTGTCGGGCAGCGGCAGGTCGTTGTCGATCGTCTTGGGCACCGTCACCACTCCAATCCGTCCTCGGCTGGCCTCGGCAATTTTGGCGGCGCCAAAGGTCGTGTCGTCGCCGCCGATACACAGCAGGTAGCGGACGCCCATTTCGGTCAGCGCCCAACAGCGCGTTCGGGACCACCCTCGTCGCGCGCGGGATTGGTGCGTGAAGTGCGCAGAATCGAGCCGCCGGTGAAATGGATCCGGCTCACGTCGCGGATGCCGAGCTCGACCACATGCGTGGTGTCGCCCTTCACCAGCCATCGAAAACCGTCTCTAATGCCGATTACCCGCAATCCACAATTGACCGCTTCGATCGTGGCCGAAGCGATGACACTGTTGATCCCCGGGGCGGGGCCTCCGCCCACAAGAATCCCGAGCTTCGGTTTCTCACCTGCATCACTCATGCGGCTTTACTCCTGGCAATTTTGTCCAAAATCGCCCGTTGATTATCAAGTTTCGTACATCTAAACTTATGCTGTCATGACGTACACCGCGCGATAGCGCTGAAACCAGCGTGCGCTTTTCATTGGACAGACGCCGCCGCCTTTAGTCTATTCAGCGAGCATGAAACATGCCATCGGCGATGGGCGAATGCGCGAAAAGAAAGCACTCACGAATGGCCTTGCGATGCCATAATTGTGAGTCGATGCCTATCAAAGCAGCACCACTTGGTCATGAAGTGAGAATTGCTAACGCGTTAGCACCGACGACGTCCTTTTCGTTGAACAGCAGATGAGCGAAGGTTGATTTGCATGCTTCGGCTTGTTTCCCCGAAGGGCCTTCGAGCGCGTGATCCCATAACAGCAGAATTCCCGACCTGGCGCACGAGGCGTCGGTCAGACCCGACGGGTCCGAGATGACGTATCTGGCGTCAGCGGGGCAGATAGTAATGGAGCACGTTGGTGGCATAAGCCGGCACGACGGCTATCGTTGCGGCTGGCGAGTACGCTCTGAATCCGTTCCATCGCATGCACCCATTGTAGCGACGGCGGCTTGCGCAAAAAGTCTGCCGTGTGTCCAATCGACAGCACCACGGCCAGCGCCAGCGCGGCGTTGCGCACGCGTGTCGTGGGGCAGGCGCTGACGTCCCACCGCGGCCAGAATCAGGAAGGGTACGAAGGATGACAGCGCATAGCGCTCTACCAGCAGCGGAGTGATCGTCAGCGACGTCGCATAAAGCAGCAACACCGGCCCATACATCCAGAACAGGGCGAAGATGGTTGCGTCGCGCAGACGGTGCCATTGGGAAACAATCCCCCACAGTGCCAGCACCAACAGGACCGGAAATGGCAGCGTGCCTGTGCCGCGGTTGAAGAACGAGAACACGTCCACAGGCGAGGGCGGCGAGATCCAGTTCAACGCGCCGCGATCCATCGCGCCGACGCTGGATACGTGCGGCGCCGGCGAGCAGCGGCGCCAGCGCGATCACGCCCGCGGCGAGCGCGGCGAGCGGCTTCCACGCGATGCCGTCGCGTCTTCCTTGACGCGAAATCAGGAGCCACAAACCTTGCGCGGCGATCGCGAACACGGCGGTAAAATTGGTGGCGATCGAGACTGCGGTAAACAGCGATATCGGCGCGTAATTGGCGAATCCGCCGCGCCGGCGCGACCGCAGCAGAAAACCCGTCTGCGCCAGGATCGCCGCCATCAGCAACGGATACATCCGCGACTCGCGCGCGAACCTGATCATCGTCAAGGTGACGGCGAAGAGTATCGCACTGAACGCGGCGGCCTGATCGATTGTGGGGGTGGACGGGCTCACGCGCGCGGCCTAGCATCAGCAGTTCGCGCGCAACCCAGAAGACCAGCACGATCGCTCCGATTCCAAGCAGCGCGGACAAGGCGCGTATGGCGGTCAACCCGTCGCCGAACATCGCAATCCATCCGTGCAACATCAGTTCGTAGACCGCCAGCTTGCCGGGATTGAATCGGGCCTGTTGGCGGATCACGTCGGATACGCTCGGAGCCGCGGCCGCGGCCCACGAGGCGGCTTCGTCGGGGGAAAGCTCGGAGGCGCCCAAGTGATAAAAGCGCAGCAGTCCACCGAGCAGGACCGCGACCGCCAGCAGTATCAGAGTCAAGCGCCGCCGGTTGTCGTTGGTCTGCACGCCGATATCGACCGCGCCACCGTGACCGTCAGCGGATGGGCTTGGAGCCGAGGAAAATGATGTCGTCACCGGATTGATAAACGCCGCGCTGATGGGGACTTACAAATGACGAAAATCGCACGCTGGTGCAGCTCATTCCGGCGGCGGAGATTCGTTGGGCCACGTCGTTTCCATAGAGCCGCCAATGGTCGCTGAGGCGCGGCTGCGGCGCACCGAATTCCAAAGTTGGCTGCGACTCCCATCCCGATAGCATCGGCACCATGATTACGGCCTGTCCACCGGGCGCCAGCACGCGGGCGATCTCGGCGAGCGCCGCGCCGTCGCCTGGCAGATGCTCCAGCACGTGGCAGCAGATGATCAGGTCAAAGGCGCCGTCGCGAAACGGCGTCGCCCCGATGTCGGCCCGCACGCTGACCGCATGCGGCGCCATATCCAACGTGACGTAGATAACTTTTGGATGCGTTGACAGGGATGCAGCGATCCCGCGTTCGGGCGCAAAATGCAACACTTTGACCGCCCGGTCGCGCGTGGCCAGGTAGTTGCGCAGGAAAATCGCCAGCCCGCGATGACGGGCGTGGCTGCCGCATCGTGGACAGACGTAATTGCCCAGCGTTTCGTCATAGCCGATATGATTGAGAAAGCGCACTCCGCGCCATCCGCAGCAGGGACATTCGAATCGCGCCGGGCCCACCAGGTTAAGCGGATAGATCAGGACATTACTTAGCTGACGCGTGTAGTAGCGTGCGACAGTTGCCCCGCCCATCTTTTTTAGTCGCCGTATTTCCCGATGAAGTCCCACCGCATTCCCACTGCCCGCAAAGCCGCTTTCCCGCCGGTTACGCGGACGGGTTGGCGCCTTGACCCGCAACGTCACCGGTGCGGTATTCGAAATCTTTTCTCACGAAGACATAGGTCCGGCCTCCAACGGTGGTTCCCAACTCACCGTATGGGATTAGATAACCTTGGCCGGCACGATTGAATTCATTGATTGCGCCAATCTCGCCCATTTCCGGATGGCCATAAAAAGCCCAGAGGTCGTCGAAGTAAAACAGGCATCCGCTCCGCAGGATACGCGACAGCCATTCGAGGACGGTCTTTGTGCTGCTGTAGTAGTCCACGTCGATAGTTACAATCGAAGGGGGATGGGTGGAAAGCTCCGCCGCCAGCTCGGGAGTCAGGCTGTCGCTAAAAAAACCCTTGATAAACCGCACCGTTCCCTTGCTCACGTCTATTTGGGATCCGACGCGCCTGGTAATATCCTCGACCGTATAGAGAAACTGCCGCTGATGCCATCCGGGGTGATCGTCACGCACCGACTCCTTGGCCGGAAGGCCCTCGAAGCTGTCGAAGGCGAAGATGGAGTAGCTATAGGGATCGATTCCCGCAAGCCGGCAGTAGAGCTTGAGCGCTTTCACAAAACGCATCATGGTGCGGCCCCGGCCGACTCCGAACTCATAGTAGTTTCCGTTGGGCGCGCCGAACCCGGCGCGGAATTGATGGTCCTGCAAGCGCAGCGCGCGTAGAAACCAGGTGGGCAGCGAGTTGGGCCGGAACTGTTTGCGGAAGAAAGCATCCAGGTCCGCATACTTTTTGATCGCCGGCCTGAGCAAGGGTTCCAACCACACCCCGATTCCATCTTTTTCGAGCGCCATGAAAACTATTCTTTCATCGGGCCATCGGTGCCTTGATGCGCGCGCCACATTGCCCACAAAGCATAGCAACGCCAAGGTTGTGATGGCAGCCGAGTATCAGTGGGCCGTGTCAACGGCCGCTGCTTTGCTGACCGCGGCTACCTGGCCCGACCCCATCATGTCACACAGCTTGCCGGCGATAAGCTCCCCCGCCAGGCGATGGCCCAGTTCGTTCCAATGTCCCTCGCCGAGCGTGGTGTTCTTGAAGCCGTGCAGAAAAACGTGATGCTGCTCGGCGTAAGCCGAAAGCGGAGGGGCCAAAGCCAGGACCGGAAAGCCGCCGCGCGCCCCCAGCGACTCGATGCGCTGGTCCGGATACTCCAGGTTACTAACGCCTAGGCGCTGCATGTATTTCACGCGCACGGCCGGGTCGGGCCAGGCCTGGATTCCATTGCTCAGGGTTAACACCAAGAAGGCCGCGCCGCGGCTTTTCACCTCACGATTCATCTGCTCGATCATCCCCTCGGTCACGCGCCACGCATCGCTCCAGGCCTGGTCGGCCGGCGGCTTGTAGATCACGTCGTTGATTCCCAACTCGGAGCCGATTGTCTCATGCCGCTCATGATGCTTGCCGGGCAGATGCTCCTTAACCGCGCGCCAGCTTTCATCGAGGATTTTGATAATTTGAGACTGGCGGGTATCGAAGCGCAGGCGCGACTCAAAGCGCATCATGCATTGCATACGGGAGACGGGCGAGTCCCATAGCGGCCCGGCCAAAACCATCTCACCGTCGCGATAGACGTAAAACGGGCGGCATCGTTCGGTCTCCAGTATTACCGAATTGTTCATGATGTCGTTGCCGGTGAACACCGCCAGCACCACGATGTCGGGCGAGAACTGCCATACCTGATGGCGCAGGGTCATCAGCTCCTGGGTGGTTCCGTAGCCGTTGACGCCAAAATTGAGCACCTGCACTTTGCGCCCGCGCAGAGCGGGGCAATCCGCCACCGAGCGGCCGATTACCGCGCTGAAAGTCCGATCCTCGGGGACCTGCTGCGCCTCGGTGAAGGAATCGCCCAGCACGGCGATGCGCACCGTGCCGGGCGGCTTCGCGATCGTGGTTTCGGGGCCGCGGAAGCCCTCGCGATTAATTCGCACGTAAGCCTCGCCTTCCTTGACATCCCATCCTTGGGCGCCGGGCCGCAGGGCCCAGCCGCGATACTGGTCGTAAGTATAGAAGGCCGGCCTGGCCAGCCCGAGCACCCGCAAACCGATTTCAACGATCACCATGGCTGCGAGGATTCCGAAAGCGACCAGTGCAGCCAGGGCAGCGATTCGCTTAAGCAGTGTCACATCAAATTTTGTAGAGGAATTCGCGCCCTCACGATAGGCGGTGCCGGCGCAGGCTCTCAAGAATCAGTATCAGTGGGGAGAAGTTCGCCCGAGCTGAGGTTTACAAGCCGAAGCCAAGCAGTTGAGCGCATTTGCTCAGGGTCATGAGAGCGCGTGCTCGGCGGAGTTGTGCGTAGGTGAGGCTGTGGGTGAAAAAACTGGTTTCCATAAAGAATCGTTTGCTAACTTTAAATTCGCTTCCAATGTGTCCACCATGTGCTCGAACACCCGTCCAACATCTGGCCAGTACAATCGATGGTAAGGGAGAGGGGGGAAAGGTTCTGGGTTTCGCCCACAAAATTATTCTCGCTTCAGAACCAGGAGATGGCGAGTGAGAGATTACCCGCCCCGATCCCTGGCACACTTCCGCCCTCAGCCGCCGTCATAGCGCGCGAGATCCACCAACGACTGAAAAAACTTGTTAGGCAGGGGAACTTTTGGAGTTCATTGATTTACTGGCACGGGAGTCTCATACTTAAGCAAGCTGACCAAATGGGGGGCGGGTCTGCTAACTACCGAAAAAAGTATCACCGACGGGCAGGTGTCGGTGTGATTTCCCGCATCCTGAGCGGGATTGTCGGCGCAGCGCTCGCGACCGGGCTGTGCGGGTGCTGGTTGCCGTTAATCTCACTCGCGCCTGTGGCGCTCGGCGCGGCGGAGGGAGTGGGCTCTACTGCCTTTGGGCTCGCAGAAAGTGTGGTCGTCGTAGCGCATCAGGGGTCAGGCCAGGCGCGCGACCAGGATCACCCGGGTGAAGACGAGATGGATCGCGAGGATCGCTGCGATGAACTCCCAGCCGAAGTTCCCGGCGTAATCGAACTGCGCAAGAGCGCCGCCGGCGCACCCGAATATCGTGAACTGCAGCTCGGAGGTTCGCTCGACCAACCACAATGGATCGCAAAAATCGACGGCGACACCAGCGCCGGCGGATGGCATCCGGCGGGCCATTTTCTCCAGATGAATTTCAGGCCACCGCTGGCGAGCCCGATCCCCGCCGTGAGCAGCAACTATCTCGCCTACCGTGACCTGCAGTCCGAATCATCGACCGCGGAGGAAACCCTGGTCCCTTTAAGTGTGAATTTCGGCACAACGGTGGGAACCTTTACCTCGGACGGGCATACATATCAGTATGCGCTGACTCACACGCTGCCATGCTTCTCGTCTCCGCCCTAGGCTATGAGCCAGGGCGCTACCGTAATACAGGGTAGCGGGCTTTCCCAATCTTTCACTTTGGGCGACCTCGCGCACGCGGCTGAGCAGGTCCACCAGTCAAGTTAGTCAGGGACACGTGCCCTAAACTCTCCGGCAGACCTGAACTGCCAACTTCAACGTTCCGAACTCTGGCGCCGTCAACCATAAGAGTGGAAAATGGCGAAGCCAACGGGCGCCCGTAGCTCAACTGGACAGAGCATCGGACTTCGGATCCGAGGGTTGGGGGTTCAAATCCCTCCGGGCGCGCCCAGAAGGCCCAATAAGTAAAGATTTTTCGTTGCAAAATGGTGCTCCCGGAAATGCTTCTTCTTGCGGAATAGACGCGGAATAGACGCTTGGCCTGCTGTTAGCCCGTAACCAGAGCCGACCGCTTCCGACTTTGTGGCTGCCAAGCCTATCGAATCATCGAGCCGAAGGGGATGCCGCTGTTCAAGGTTGCCGCCGAACAGTGGCTCGCTAGCTAAGCTAAGAAACCGCCTCGGTGATCGCGGTCTTAGTTACCAGTGAGACCCAGGCTTTGAGTCCGGCGCTGCAAGTTATGAAGCACTCGCTGGCGATAACGCTGTTCATAATGGGAGATTCCGGGATCTTCGTAGGACATGCCGAATCGCAATGCATTGTAGAACAAATGGCCAGCTTTCGGGCGGTCGCGGTAACCGCTTTGGCTTTGCCCGTCCGGGCCGCAAGTCGGCGATAGAACGCACCCAGCGCGGTCTGCGTCCGCCCGATGTTAACCGCGGCGATGCGCAGTAAGACTGCCGCCCGATTAGAAGAGCGCGGGGTCTTGGAGCTGAGTAAGCGATCACCTGAGATCTCGTTGGCCGGAGCCAAACTTAACCAGGATGTGGAGTGCTTGGCGGAGGGCCATTTGCGGATATCATTACCGTATCCAGCCACCAAACGCAGCAGCGTGTATGGACCATATCCGTGGATCTGCGTCAGGTCGGCTCCCAGCCGAGTAACAAAGTCCGGCACGCACGTCGAATCGCGGCTCATTCCGACCCTTTGCATGCCGGGCCTCAGGCAAAGGCTTTTCCGGGATGTCGCGGCCGTCGTTGAGCGTACGTAAAGCGGCTTTGATCTCCGCATCGCACTAAGGGATCTTCGTCTGGTGGAAATCGTACAGCTCCGGCGCTTGGCGCAGTGCAAAAACGTGCTGGTAACGATAATTACCGGTGAGCGCAGCGGCGATGGTCTGTGGCGAAGCGGCACAACGGACATCGCGGTACTCAGCCAGCTTTTCCGGCACGGTGGTCCCGGACACGATTGCCCGGATGATCCTCATACCCGTAACTCCGGTGATGTCCGTCACCACGTGTTGAAGCTGGACATTCATTTGCATCAGCGCCTTTTGCATGTGCTGAATGTGAGCCGTAGCGTAATCGACCAGCCGTTCGCGATGGCGCAGGTAGGCCCGCAACCTGACCACGCAATCGCGTGGAGGAAAACTCCAGCGTACCAGCCCATGCTGATGAAGCTTGCAGCCATTGTGCATCGTTAACGTCGGTTTTGCGGCCCGGGACATTCCTGACGTCGCGCGCCTTCACCAGCAGCACTTCGAAGCCGTGTGCCTCCAGCATTTCGAAAACGGGTATCCAATACACACCCGTCGATTCCATGGCGATGGTGGTGATACCCACCTGCGCAAGCCATTCGGCCTAAACAATGAAGATCGGCGCCGAAGGTTCGGAAAGTACGCACTGGCCTTTCGTCGCACTCAGCCGGCACCGCAACCACGTGACCAGTGGCGCCAACATCAATGCCGGCTGCTAGTGGATAGACGGTAGACAGCTGTCCTATGGATTTACCCTGCTTCTGCTTGCTTCCTGGCATGTGTGCATCTCCCAGCTACCAAGTGCCCAGGAGCGGGGTTGCGCAAATTATCACTTTCCTAAGGATCGCCGACGGGCGTCACCACTAACATCTGCACTATCCACCCCGAGACCATGTTTTTTAACGGGTTCGCGAGGTCACCAAAAAGCGTACGGCCATTGCTCCGGGCCTGATTCCGACCCTAGCCGTCTCCAGTGTTTCTCGTCTAGCAGGTGATGCCGCCGCGCGCGGCATCCGATAATTTTAAAGCAGCTCGGTGACGGCGTGAAGGAAAATTTTGCTCGCAAAAAATTGCGCAAGCCTTCCGACAGGTGGTATGGAAGACTAACAATCCTCGTCTCGGCCACCGAGCCAGCGTCGCGGTCCCGGAATTTGCGCCCATATGTGCCTATCCATCCGAACCGAAGGTACGCCAATCAGATCAAGGCTCGGTCTTTGGACAACCATTAGCTTCTGAAGTGCGCCAGTTTTTGGGGACCGCGAGTTTGCCTTCGGCTCCGAAGATTGTAAGCTTGTGAAAAGCCTCAAATTGAAGACAATTTTTGAAGTGCCAGAAGGAAGCTCCCCCAGGGTTGGACGCGGGGGTAAAAAATCCTCCGATCGTCGTTTCGATCACGAAGGTGGCGCCAGATTTTTCCCGACAATGGCTTGTAGGGCGGATGCTGTAAATGTCAGCTGATGCGCATCGTGACTTTGGCTGAACTTGGGCTGATGCTACCTCCCAACCTCGGTGAAAACGCCCGGTCAGCGAGGGCGAACGGACGGGTGCTTCCTGCGAGGCTGAGGCTCTGGCGACGCCGGTAGGTTTGGGATGCCGCATGGGCAAGCAGAACACCACGCTGGCATAAAGCATCGCCTGACGGGGGCGTCCGCTCCCCGGGACGGCAATTCTTCTCTGCCTGCGTTTCAAAAAATCATCCGGTGCCGCGTCTTATGTCCGATCTGGGCGGGGAAGGGCAAGTTCCGAGTCCGGCCCTGGTGAAACCGCAAGCCGTGACCGGCCGACTGCGAGGACGCGGATTGGGGGATACGGCCCTTCATCATTGTTCTCAGCGGTGGATGCTGATGCCGGTCGCTTGTTGCTGTTGCAGCTCTTGGGTGGGAGACTTCGGCTGCAGTCGCTGGGTCGGCCGCGTGTTGACCACTTCGAGCGCAACTTCCTTAGGGTGGTCTCTGGCCACAACACGGCGTAAGGCCTCAGAATCGTCGGTATAGACCCGAGCGTCCTGGCGGGCACGGCTGATCGATACATAGAACTGTTTTCGATTCACCAGCTGGCCGCTTCGCATCGAGTCTACGTTCACGATCACACGATCAACGGTCGCACCCTGCGCTGCATGGGAGGTGGAGGCGTAACCGTAGTCAACATGCCTCAGTTGAGGAAGATTCACACTCAACTCGCGTAGATTGTCGAAACGAAGTTTGACCTGGTCGGCCCCAAGTTCGATGACGGTCGCGAATTCTCCGTTGGCGACCTTGTTGCGTTTGTCGTGGATGCGGAATTGCAGGCGCTCGCCAGTGGCCAGCTCGCGATGCTCCCAGGCGTAAACTTGCACACCCTTCCATTTGGCGGGGCTTACCTGAAGCTGTCGGTCATCGCCCGCGCGGAGGCTCAACGAATTGCCCGCCCGATTTACTGCCACGATCGTAAAATAGCTGTCCCTATCAATGCCCTGCTTTTTATGGGCGCGGTTGAAATGGATGATTTCGCCCTCCTGATAGTGTTGCGCGTACCGCAGTTGGGCCGGTGTCAGATCCTGCCGCACGAGGATGTCGTGTTGGCGGCCATGCGCAGCCACATACCCCTGCTCGACCAGCAGCTTGCGGATTGCCTGATTTATAGCGCGCCGCTCGTCATTGCCGGGACTGACCACCAAGGTTGTCCGCCCGCCTTCGTGGCCTCGCAAATAATCGGCGGCAATGCGCTGATAGCGTGCTTCCGCATCGGGGACCTGGCAGATCCGGGCCTGTTCCTTGAGCAGCTTGAGGGCCTCTCCCGGCTTGCCGCATGCGGTTAATTCAACCGCACGCCTGAGCTCGGGATCGCGCTGGCGTCGAATCATCTGCAATTCCGCCGCCGCCATGTGGTCGGCAAGGAATTGCCTGATGGGCGCGCCCGCCTCGATCGCGTGGTGCTGGCGCTGATCGCCAACGAACACGATTCGCTCGACGTCCTGGTCGCGTGCGGCGTGCAGGATTCGATTAGCGGGCCTGGTCGCCAGCAGACTCGATTCGTCAACGATCCAGAGCTCGCGCGCCGCGCGCTCGGGTAAAGGATTCTCTAACAGGCTGGCGATAGTCCGGGAATTAATGCCGGCTTCGTGGAGAGCCTTGACGCTGCCGCTGGTCATACCGAAGCCGCGCACAGTGCAGCCGTGTTCCTCTGCAAACTCCCGGATGGCGCCGACCGTGGTAGTCTTGGCGGTGCCGGCCAGTCCCTCGATGGCGGAGACCCAATTGCTCGACGTGAGCGTCAGCCGCGCCGCCTCAATCTGATCGGAAAACAACCCTTTCGCCTCACCCCAGCGTTGGACTTCATCCGGCTCGGCGACCGGTTGTGCCTGGCCGGTTCCATCCCGTACAAGAGCGAGATTCTCGCATTCGAGTGCCAGCATCTCGTTCGTCGTGAAGGCACCTTGCGGATGGTGCCAGTCCGGTTTGCCAGCTCGAATCAGCGTGCGGCCGTGCTCCGCAATCGCTATTTCTTTGCGTAGCGCGGTGAGATCCACGCGCCCCATGCCGTGTTGAAGTGCGGCAGTCTCAAGCGCGCGCCGGTCGATCACCGCCTCCCGTTCAGTTGTGTGCAGCCGGGCAAAGTCGAGGGCCCCCCGCGCGTCATCGCAGTTACCGATGTTCACGTCGCCACGCCCCAAGGCCTGTGATAAGTGAGCCTTGACGTTGATTTGATGTTGGGCCCCACGCGTTTGCCACTCGCTCTTAAGTTCTGACTCGTTGTAATCGCGCTTCGCTTGTCGGCTGTTGAGCGCAACGATTTGAGCAGCCTTCGCGCCGTTGTATCGTGCCGCCGTCATACCTTGTTCGATTTCCGCGCGGCGCTGGGAAAAAGCCGTCACCTGCTCGCGGCTATAGCCTTCCAGCTCCCAGGCGCCGTTGGGTGCCGTCACCTGGATGGCATAGCCGAGCTTTTGTACTTCGCGGGCGAGCTCGGAGCGGTAGAGTGCAGAGCCAAGCTTTTGCGACCGGTAAATCTCGATCGGGTCGAGCCCGCGCCATTGTCCATCCGGTCGCCGAGTGACATTCAGCAGCACCACGTGCGTATGGAGCTGGGGATCCGGTCCGTGGCCTGTGTCGGTTGCGGGACGTGCAGCGATATGATTGAAGGCGGCACCTACTACGTTGCCGCTGACCACGCGCTCCCGGTCATGCGTCTGGCGGCTCAGGGCGTAGCGTTCGACCTCGGCCAGTGTCCGATCGACTGCGCGGATGTGTGCCTCGATGAGACCTTTATCCCCGTCCACCAGGGCTTGTATACTCACCGATTTCGGTGCGCTGAAGACGCTGTCCCATCCCGCCGCATGTTTGCCGTTGGGCCCGGTCCCAACCAGCACCACCCCGCCGCGCGGGTGAATACCCTGGAGCAGAGCGGAGAAATCCTCGCGGTTGACGTCGCCCACCAGCCCGAGGGCGGCAGCTCCTTTGCCGACCCAGCGGCCGATACACGTCTGCCCCTGAGTATAGTAATCGTCTTGGGTGTAGTGCTGCTCGAAGTACGTCTCTGCCGCAGCTGAATCCAAGGCCCCTGGAGACATGCTCATCATTGTGCCGTCCATCCTTTGCGGGTCACCGAGGTACTTTTACTGGGGCCCTGGCAGCGCATGCCTTTGCTCCTCGGCACAAAAGCCGGAAAGAGCCGCTCCAGATGGCGTTCGGGAATGCTGATCGTGGTGCGATCGCTGCCGGCCACACATAGATACCCCTGAAGAGACTTGAGTAGTTGAATCTCGGCGGCAGTCACGATGTGTTCGGTAGTGCGATGAGGCTGGAGGTTGATGCCTTCGCGATAGCTGCTCAATCCGGCAAGTTGTGTCATCTCCATGCGCTCGATCTCCCGGCAACCTAAAAGCTCGCTCGTCCACTTCGCCGTTTCGGCTTCATCGCAGCGCAGAATGACCTTGGTGGTAGGCGAGCTGGTAAGGGTCACCGCACCGTCGCGACCGTAAATCGAGCGCAGCTGCGAGACGTTCTGAAAACCCATGACCACCGCAAGCCCGCGCTTGCGGCCGCGCGTGACGAGCTTCTCGATCTGGGGTTGGTAGCCGAGCGCCGGTAATTCATCGGCCATGATCCAGACCTGGCCGCTGCCTATTTCGGCGCTCATCAGCCAGCGCACCAGGCTATCCAGCCACACGCCTTGCAGGATCTGAATCGCTGCGCGAGCGTCTTCGGTGCATGATAGGAAGACCCAGCCCTCGCGGGTCTGCGTCCATTCACGGGCACTCCAGGTACGGTCGCCCTGATCGCGTGCGGGGAGATGGTAAAATATTTGATGGCATTGGCCGCAGTCGCCAGGATGCCCGAGCCTTGCTCGTGCGCTCCGGGATCGATGAGGGGGTAGGCGCGCGTGCCGGCGAGCTCTTGATGGATTTCCTGTCGAGGCAGGGAAAAGAAATCCAGGAGCGACCGTGCGTCGTTTCGATCCCGGATGACGGTGAAGGCACTTTCAATCAGGGTGCGGCCTGACTCGCGAAAGAATTCCTCGGTGGGCGTTCGCGCTTGGCTCCGGATTAACGAGGCGGCCATGGCCTCCGCGTCCATGGCAAAACAGTCGGCGCGGAATTCGAGCCAGGGTGACCAGAACGGGCACCGCGCATCGAGCGGGTTGAGCACCACGTCACCACGCGCCTCGTCGTAAAATTCCTGAATAAATTCGCAGTCAGGATCGATGACGATCGCGCTCTGCCGGCGCTCCTCGACCTGCGCCAGCATGTGGCGGATGAGGGTCGATTTGCCGGCGCCGGGCGAGCCGGTGATGAGAAAATGCTCGCACTCTTTCGCTTCCGGAACGATGCTCGCACCGAGCCGGATGCCCCGCCGCCGGCGGCTGCGGAGCCGGGGCAGCCGACCGCCGCTGAGCTGGCGGTTGTGCTCTCGCGGCCCGAGCAATCTGAGACCGCGAAGGTGTTCAACATCGAGGTGATGGCGCGCCCGCCAGGCGATCGCTACCGCTCCGAGCCCGAGCGGCACGAGTGCAGTGCGCGCTCCGTAGTGAACGAACCAGGTCGTAAAGGGAAGGTGGTAAAGCTGCGGCCCGTTGAGCCAGGCCGTGAATTCCAGCAACGGATACCATCCGCCCGGGGCGGGAACTTTCAGATTGGCCGCGCAGAGGTCGAGCAGAGGGGTGTCGATGACGATTCCGCACAAAACCCAGTACCAGAAATATTGATGATCCAGCTGAGGATAAAAGACTCCGGTTTGCCGCCAGACTACATAAAAGGTCAGGACGACCCAGCCGAGCACCGTGATGGTTATTATCTGAAACCACAGGTGAGCGCCCATGCGGGCACGGGTCTGGTAGGCCTGCCAGCGCGCGGCTTCGGAAGCACCAAACGCCATGGCCAATCCCCCTTTATTCCGCCGCAGGCGGCGCGGTATTCGTCTGTGCCGCGATTCGAGCCTGGACTTTGGCCATGACCTCAGGCAACTCAGCCATATATTGGACGCCGTCGGTGATCGAATTCTCGGAGATTGTTTCCAGCCGCTCGGTTGAGAGAGTCCCGCCGTCGCCGCGATTGAATAGACTGCAATGTGGATGCGATTCGTGATGTAAATTAGGTGCCGCAAGAGTGCTTCGAGGCTGCTTGGAGTATCCTCCGAAACTGACAGCGCCCTCGCCCGAAGATACTCCGAGCGGCTCATCCCGGCCTTGCCGGCTAGGGCTTCGATGGTGGCTACGGCATCGGCCGGGAGCCTGAAACTGACCATTGTCTGATTGTCATCGCTGTTTTGACTCACCGCTAAAAACTCCTTGTATTCATTGCTGTAATACGCGCGCCGGTTTGTAATACGCGCCTGTTTACATAGTAAAATCGGGGACTTTTAGCACTTTTGAGCATCCCGGAGGGGAGGCGTGGAGTGTATGCTGAAAATCGTGCCGAAGGCACGTCAATGGACGCTACGCTCCTCCAGCACGCTTCCCGACTTCATGCACGCTCAGGCTCGGGGCCATTGCGGCCCGGCTAGAGGAAGTGGATGGGGCCGGTCGTGCTAACACTTTGGTAGGATTGGTGCTAGCGGCCTTCACGTCTAAATCGAAGCGGCTTTCCAGCTCGGTGGCGAATTCTTCGATGACTCCTACGAACGTAGCGTTGAAGTCAGCGCCGATTTCGACGGCACGCGTGCGTAGAGCTTCCAGCCGCTTCTTGACTGATACTGGGATGCGAATGTTGAACTGGTCGGTTGCCTCAATCTTGGGTTTGACGGTAATATTCACACTACTACCTCCTTTGGTAGCTAACTGTTGTTCAGGCTGTAATGTTTAGTGGCCGTTTCAAGAGCAGGCCGCGCGCTTTGATGCTCATCGTGCGGAGCACAAGACGCCGTTGGTAATCGCTCATTGTGATTGCTCCGTCAGTAAGGGTTCTGCTGTCGAGGCAACGAGTGCCTCGGGAACGGGGCCGAAATAGCGGGAGTCCCAGCTAAGCGGATGGTTACCAAGCACCCAGACTTCGCCCGCATGCAGAACATATGGCCGTAGGGAAAGTGATAGCGGACACCGGCCGGGATGCCGCTAAGCGGCCATAGCTTGCCGTTGATGTAACTGCCCTCGGGTGTGGTTCGAACCGTATCGCCATTGAGCGCCGCGATCTGCTTAAGTGGCATCTTGAGCACGACATAAGTGCCGCGCCGGAGCGGCTCATCGGTGAGCCGCCACAGGCCTCGCGGTTCGCTCGGGCTGGTGTTGCCCTTGACGCGGAACAGACTTGTGCCGGCGAGCACCAGGATGAGCACGAGACTGACTGCGATTTGAGCGAAGGCGACGTGACGAATACTCATTGAGCGTAAGCTCCCGAGAAGACAAGGTCGCGTGTGACGATACGCGAAACTGATAGCCCGGGCGAATCACCAGCGTAGGCTTGGCGGCTGGAATATCCATTGCGAGCTGCCCTTGCGCGCGGCTGCCTAACGACTGCGTGCCGGCGCCCAAAGCTTCTTGCTCGGGGGTGTAGCCCTGATCGACGCCATCGTTGGTCGGCTCGCCAGCATGGTGCCGGCGGTGATGCCAGAGATGAGCAGCGCAGGCGTCCAGGTCCGCGCGTAGTGGTTGTTCACCAGGTCCTCGAACCCCGGATAGCCTTCGCTGTCAGTGCCGGGCATCTTCGGCAGCGCGATGTGGGCGCCGCTGGGAAACTCGATATCGTCCACACCAACCAACAGCCTGGTGCTCGTTCTGCTCCACCTGCACGCGGCCCTGCTGATACCCGTGCAGCTTGCTGCCCATCGGGATAGAGCACCTCGGTCTGGGTCACGGAGTCCTTCACGTCCTGGCTCACCCGCGCTAGCACGTCGCCGGGGTAATAGGAGTCGACGCCGGTTTCGAGCATGCCATAAATCCAGGTCCAGGCGCTGATGGTGTGGGGCGGCGCCGGTTGCGCCGATACCACAATTGGGACGCTCTGTACGGCGGCGGCGGGTTGCCGGTGCCGATGAGGCGTGGCGTCTCCAGCACGTTCCCGTTGTCGACTTTGATGGTGACGTCGGAGGCAAGAGCCCTCCGATACCGTTCCAGACGCTCGCGGGCCTCCTGGCTGATCGTCGGGGCAGCGTGTGGCTGCTGATACGGCATTACTTCAGCCACCGGGCGGGCGGATTGGTAACGGGCCGGGGCGACGCCTGCAGGGCCGGCGAGGCAGCCGCCGTCGGTTTGGTAACCCGCTCGAACCATGCCGCATCGCCTCGCGCGTCACGTAGTGCCGGGATGGTGGGCGCTGGCGGCTGACGCCGTTCGAGTGCGATGAAGAAAACCACCAGCCCTAGGCACAGGGCGCCGACGAGGGCAATCGCAAACCGGGGACTGACGCGCGGTTGCTTTGTTGGTTGTGGTGGCAAAACCGGGGTGGTGGCCATTAGCGTGTTTCCTCGGCGGTGATGTGAACCACCTGCCGGTTGCGTCCGTGCCGGAGGTGAGCGCCGCGTTTTGAAAGAGCCGGTCGGTGACGTAGTAGCTGCCACGCACCTGGTAGTTGATCAGTGCGTGCTGATCGCCGCTCTGCACCATCAGTGTCGGCATATCCGAGCTCAGGGTGTTGAGGGGAACTGCAGATAGGTGTGCTCTCCGTCGTCAAACGCGAGTAGCGGGCGCCACGGTACGTTTGGGCCCGTGATGTGATAGGCGAAATTAAGCGGCTTCGACGGAGCCGCGCTGGCTACCTGCATGGCTACCTCGGCCAGGGCGGTCTGGCGGCCAGCCTCGGCGGTCCTGATGTCATCGACAGTAGAAGGCCACCTGCGGCATGTATGGCGCGCGAGTCCTGAGCGCAAAGTGATAGGAACGGCGGTTGGTCTCGACGATCAGGTCGGTAGCAATGCCGCTCTCTTTGGGCTTCACCAGGACGCGGTTAATGAGCGGCTGGATGGACCAGCGTTCGGTATCACCCGCGCCGACACCATCTTTGGCGATGGTTTCGTCACTGTTGAGTACAATCTCGGTGACACGGAGGACCTGGCAGTTGATGACCGACTGGGTGTGAGGGGAGTAGGGGAAGCTGGCGGTGATGCCTTCGCGCACAGTACGCAGCTCTCCGCTCCGAATCGCATCGCGGATTGCGGCCGGGAGCGTTGCCATCGGATCCGAGGGAACATTGATGTGCTTGGGTGGGGTTAATAACGGCGGCCGGCACGTAGGGCCCTGTTAGAGGCCCCTTAGTTGCACAGCCGGCTAATACCGCGCAGGCGACAGCTCCGAATATACTTCTCGTGTAGTGCATCTCAGCCTCCTCAAAGTCTCGTAGCGTCTGCGAACTCGCTGTCCTTAAATGCGACTGCTACGGTCTTGTGGCCGCGCTGGATGATCACGCCCTCGCGCCATTTCAGCCGATAGTCGATCCAGACGGGCGTCGCGGCGTGTTGTGCATGGTGAACCGAGAAGATCGTTGCGATCTGGCCGAGGAGTCGGTTTGATCAGTGCACCTCAGGTGACCAATCGAGGCTCGTGATATAGAGCCCGAGTGGGTTTCGACCGTCGCTACTGTCTGGGGCGCTGGTCTCGACCTTGAGCGCGGCACGCCAGGTTGTAGCCGTGATAAGGTCGCTGTTGTAAGCGTGCCAGGTCTCGACCCAGTCGACCTGATAGGTGTCGGGCGCGGGCAGCTTCAGCGGCGCGCGGGTAATACGCACATCGACCCAGCTCTTTTGCGCGACGCTAAATGGATCGTCCTCGCCGTCGTGATAGTAGTCGCTGAGCGCCTGGGCCGCCTGCTCCCTGGCAAAGGTGTAGGCATCGCGTAGCAGGTCCTTTTGCTCATCGATATTCGCCGTGACGGTTTTGGCGTTGCGGATGAATTCCGAGATGGCCCACTTTAATCACCACATCGTTGAGCACTTGGGTGCCGAGCACCGGTTGGGCGGCAGCGATGGGTTCGCCGTGCGGATTCACCTCGACGACGTAGGGTATGGTGCGCGGCCTGAGGATCAGGATGAGCACGGCGACGAGCAGCACTGCCGAGATGGCGGCATTGGCCGCCAGCAGCGCCCACAGCCGCCGATTGTCCTCGGCCAGTTGCTGATCTTCGAACTGGAGGAAAGCGATCACATCCATCGTCTCTCTTCCTGGTTACGGAAAGCGGATGCGCTCTCTCGGCGGCTGGCGCACTGTCCACGCTTTACTGGCACGAAGAGTGGGCGGCCGGGCTTCCGGCGCATCATGGTTATGTCGACGGGTTAGTAGGTAGCGGGGCAGTAGGTGCGTTGGACGGATCGCCGGCACTGCCCTGGTTGTTTTGGTCAAAGAGGATCATCCGGGAGACCTGGCCCAGCTCGCCGAAGCTACTGGCGACGCTGCCGGCTGCGCCAGCCGCGCCACTAACCGCCGCTGAACCTGCGGCTGATGCAGCGCCGCCAACCGCACTGGCGAACGCCTCTCCGAAGCTGAACATGGTGCCCGCAACCAGACTCGCAATCGCGCCAGGCACTTTGAGCACGAATAGAAAAAGAGAATGGATTGAACGACGCTGAGGACCAACCACCACACATTGGTCATGATTGAGGCGGCATTGGTGGAGATTTGATTGGCCCAATTCTGAGCGAGTCCCATGCCGATCGCCAGCACCAGAATGAGCACGGCTGTTTTGATCGCAATACCAAAACCGAGGCCGCCCAGCGCACGAGTAAGGGGCTGGGCTGCTGAGCGCAGAAAAGCAAATCAGGATTGGACCGACGAAAATAACCCAGGCTGCTTCGAGCAGCGTGCCCAGGTAAATAAAGGCTGCTGCCGCCAGGCCAAGACCACGGCAATCACGGTGAAAAACATCTCGGCGTCCGCAACCGGATTCAGCCACCCTCCTCTAGCCTTTGCTCCGAGAAGCGTGCCTGCCATGTTGAGGCCCATCTGGAACACGCCGCTGGGCGTCAGCACGTCTGGCGATTGACCGCTGACCGCTTGTCCAACAGCTATCCCGGTGTTTATGACGGCCTGTCCCCAATCTTGTGCGTGATTGAGGATCACGTAGACGAGGCCAAATCTGATTACGGCCGCAGTGATGCTGTCGAGGATTCCGCTAGCGTCGTGGGTCGCGGCCAGGTCAACTGCGATATAAGCAAACTGCACAAAAGCGAGGACGCTGACAAGGCGGAGTGCGTACAAGAGGAGAAGCTGATACCATACCTGAAGCTGGGCGGTAAAGGTTTGGAGAACCGCATTAAGTAGATTTGTGTCGGTCGGCATACTCATAAATCCTAATGTGGCGTGATGGGGGCGAAGTGAACATCTGGCGGTGCCTTGAATTCAGAGAATGGCTGGGGTTGGTTCTTTTCCGGAGGCGTAAGACGCCAGCCCTCCATCCACATGACGGCGATAAACACGAGGACGAATACTTTTGCAGCCGCGATCATGATTGTGTGCTTGATTTTCATGGTGCCACCCCTAAGTTATTCGATTGTGCCAAGGTGGCTTGCTGCTGTGCGCGCTCGTTGAGCTCCTCGCCGCCTTGGTCGCTTCGAGAGTGATTTGTGTAACTAATAACTGGCGTTGAAGCTGTAGCTGCTACACAGGCCAGAATCGCCTCGACGATCGGCTGTTGGCCCTGGAGTACGGTGGTAATGGATTGATTAGCCTGTTCGATTCCTGAAAGGTGAGAATCTTCAGCCGCAAATCCATTCGCCTGCTGTTGAGCTGCGGCGAGCGCGCCGGCATAGGTTTTGAGAGAAATCGCACTTACCTGTTTGGAAAGCTGCGTGCTGTTGGACGGTAACGCCAGCCAGCCAGGAAAGTTGGCATTAAACAGGCTGGGCGAGCTGATGCCATTGTTTAGGTTAGCCGCCAGTGAATTGAGATAGCCGGCGTTGTCTGC
The DNA here is from genome assembly GCA_963824565.1 of uncultured Pseudomonadota bacterium. Lineage (GTDB taxonomy): Bacteria > Desulfobacterota > Binatia > Binatales > Binataceae > JAJPJA01. Next base: position 70,053 of record CAWGQB010000032.1, read on the forward strand.
CAAGCACCTGCGCCGCCGCCAGTCGTGACTGACTTGGCGGTGCTGGTGTCCTGCGTCAGAATGTTGCTGAGTGTGCTGTTGGTGGTGCCGAGCTCGCTTGCTATCGTCCCGGTGTTGGCCTCGGTCGCAGCATCAGAGACTGCCACCTGCGCCTGTGCCGGCGTCGCGAACAGAAGTGAACAAACCAGTATCGCTCCGCCGACGGTTATGAGAGCTCCCAGCAGGTCACGGATATCGTCTCGATTAATCGGCATTTTGAATCCTCCCGTTGGTGTAAGTAATTTCGGTCGACCTGGCCCTGCTGGTTCCAGACGCTTGGGGCTCAGGCTCGAATCCCGCGCGCATGGAGCCAGGTGTCCAGGAATTGCGCTGAGCCGTGCTGTTTGAGCAGCTCGCGCGCCTGGGCGACATCGCGATGGCCGGTAGCGGCACAGAGCGCGAGCGCAATCGCCCCAAGCTCCAAGGTGAACAGGCGCCGCCCTTGGCTGGAGTGGAAATAGTATTGGCGCCGGGGCTGGGCCTCGGCACAACCTGTATGTCGCGGACACCTACAACCATCGGGTGCTGGTTTTTGCTGATCCGTTCGCAATCAAGGCGCATACCGGGCAGACGGGCGACTTCGGCGCCTTTATGGTATTTGGTCAAGCTGGCAATTTTACCTCAAACCGCTGCAACTTCGGCGCATCCGCTCCGAATGCTGACAGCCTCTGCTTCCCCGTGGGGGTGAAGTTAGACAAATCGGACAACCTGTGGGTGACCGACAACGGCAACAACCGCATCCTCGCTTTTTTTATCCCCCTGTTGACCGATGCGGTCGCCGACCTGGTTATCGGGCAGCACGGACTCTTCGAAAATGGCCGTTGTAGTGAAGCTGTCACGCCCAATGCCCGTACGCTGTGTGGGCCGGGTCTCCTGACCTTCGATGAAGCCGGGAACCTCTTCGTGACCGACGAGGAAATTCCCGCGCTCTCGAATACCTTTTCTCGCCCGCTACCGGTCTGCCGGATACCACCGCAAACCGGGTCTTTGGCCAAAACGGTTCTTTCGGCACGGATTTGCCCAGTTCGGCCGAAACCGGATTCAACTCCCCCCTATGGCATCTCTGTCGACAATTCAGGGAATCTTTTTATTGCAGACCGGCTCAACAACCGAGTGCTTGAGTTCACGCCGCCGTTCGACGCCTCGCCGGTGCCGGTTGCGGTTTTCGGCCAGGCTGCTGACTTCACCAGCCATGCCTGCAACAAGAACTCCTCGGCCAACATGGCTTCCGACAGGTCACTCCGCGAGCCCGCTGGCGTGGCGTCCGACACCAACGGCAACCTGTGGATCAGCGATCAAAACGACTCTCGGTTGCTGCGCTTCACTCCTCCGTTCGGATTGAACCCCAGAGCGAATTTGGTCCTCGGGCAGGGCAATTTCGTCGAGAATCAGCCTAACAGTGTGGATTCAACCAATTATAATAGTCAACCAATAGGCATTGCGGTCGACCGTAGCTCGGTTCCGAATCGCCTTTACGTTGCCGATAGCAAAAACAACCGGGTGCTGGGATACAGCAATGCCGAATCCTTTCACAATGGCGAGCCCGCCGCGGTAGTGATCGGTCAGAAGGGTTTCACCGGAAGTAGTCCCAATCAAGGTGGATCAATCGCAGCTAATGGGCTGGATTTCCCCAGCGGACTCGCGGTTGACGGTCAGGGCAATGTATTTGTCGCCGACTCCAAGAATAATCGCGTGCTTCGTTTTCCCAGACCCTCTTTCAGCGGCCAAAACCCGAATCTGTCAGCCAATGCTGTTTTCCGCCAGAATGGTAACTTCGGGACCAGCAACACCGGAGAGTTATGGTTCCCGCTGGGAGTAGCTGTCGACAAGGCCGGAAACGTTTTTATCAGTGACTCGAACCATAGCAGCGTGCTCGAATACAACGCAGGCTTCGGGAGCATTCCGCTGCCTAACAAGCTCTTTGGTCAAACGAGCTTCAGCGGCGGCAGGGGATGCAATTCAGGACTCGACTCCAACTGCAGCGACTTTGTGTACCCCAGGCGGCCTTGCGCTGGACAGCGCCGGCCATCTATTCGTCGCCGATACGTACAACGATAGGGTGCTTGAATTTAATGCACCGCTGGGCACTGATACCCAATCCGCAAACAAGGTGTATGGGCAAGCGTCCTTTGTTACTAGCCGCTTTTGCCCTGTCGTCAGTCTGACCGACGCAGGAACCCTATGCAAGCCCCTTGGCGTCGCACTGGATTCTAACGGCCGCATGTACGTCGGTGACAGTGTGGATAATCGCATTCTCGGATTCAGTCAGCCCCTGAAATCCCCTATCGCTGACATGGTGTTCGGCCAGGGGAATCAATTCCTATCGGGCAGGCCCAACCTGGATGGATCCGCGCCTAGTGCTCAGACGCTCTCTTATCCTACTGCGGTAGCGGTCGATGGTTCGGATAACCTCTTCACAACCGACACCGACAACAACCGTGTTCTTCAGTATCTCCAACCCTACGCCGAGCGGGGCGTGCTAAGCCAGTCAGCCACCGCTATGCCGTTCGGAACCATAGCCGTCGGCACCAAGAGCTCAGCTATCGATGTAACGATGACCAATACCGGAGTCGTGCCAATCTTCATCTACAGGATAACGGTCGAAGGCCCAGAAGCCGCCGACTTCACCCAGACCAACAATTGCGTGGGCGCTCTGAAATCGGCCTCTAGTTGCACCATTGCTGGAACGTTCAAACCCAGCGTCAAAGCGGCAGAGTCAGCCACCATGACAGTTATGGACAATGCCCTTAAGGCACCCCAGCACATCTCCATGAGTGGTACGGGGTCCTAGCGACGGTGGTCCGGAAAAGTACTGCGGCCAGGTTTCTGTCCAAATCCGCGTTGCAGCGAAGCGCGGAGCAATCCAAGCTGTGGAGGCGCGAAATCGATTTCGCTGCCCAACAATGTTTACGGCTATGGTGCGTTGGACTTCCAAGCCTCGCTCTCGAGTGAGGAATGGCCATTGGATTTGCTGCTGCACTAGTTATGGCTGCTCGTGCACGACCAAGTTTGGATCGGAATCCTGAGATGATGAAAAGAGTCTCGACGACTAGTCTAAGAAAAGGCTGCTGCTTCTCATCACATTGCTACTGACGGCAACAGACGTGTTGGCGCAGGATAACTTCGGCTTTGGCAGTTCCGAGCCTGGGGAGATCGGCTTTTCCATTTCCGGGAGTAACGACACCGGTTCCTTGGATTCGGGGTCGCGTCCGTGCGGCCTCAGGCCTAATAGTGAACTCGGTGGATATGGGCGCAGTTACGCCGGTAAAGAACCAGGGTCTGCGATCAAGCTGGGCCTTCAGCGCGACCGGAGCGTTGGAGGGGTGGGCAAAGATCGAGACTGGGTCCCTACCTTCTCTGTCAGAGCAGGAGCTGGTGGACTGCGGAAGTCGGCATACTCCGACGGCTGCAATGGAGGATGCGCCGAAGCCGGCTTGACTTATGGGATCGATTTCGGTCTCTGTCTGGAGAGCGCTTATCCGTATACGGGCAGGGTTGGAAAATGCAAAAATGTCTCTCGGCCATCCGCAAACCGACGCGAATCTACCGAATTCTTAAGAACAATGAAGAATTGCTGCGGGAACAGGTCGAACGGCAGCCGGTCAAAGTCGCCATCGACGGCTTTATATTGCCGTCCTACAAGGGCGGCATCATCAGTTCATTTTGTGGCAAGGCGCTGGACACTTCCGCTCTCATCGTTGGCTTTGGTATAGACAAGAATGGGGTAGGGTATTGGCTGCTCAAAAGTTCCCTCGGGCCAAACTGGGGTGAACAGGGCCATTTAGGCTTGTCATGGGAAAGAACGAGTGCGGAATCGCCGAGGACGCCGTCGTACCAGCATTAGAGTAAA
>CAWGQB010000033.1:0-380314 GCA_963824565.1 uncultured Pseudomonadota bacterium
GGAGCAAATCCGCCAGGCAATCGATGACGACTTCGGCAGAAAACCAACGGCGGGCGTCTTCCATTCGATGTCCGCCGTGTGCTCAATCCTTCACACCTTGGAGCTGGGTTCACGATGGGACCTGCTCGCGCTGTTCGATCCACCGTTTTATGCGCGCGACGGCCATCCGCTGCGGTCCGCGAATCTGGCGGCCAAGTTTGACCTTGTGGCGCGCACCCGCCGCCGCAGGGAGAGCTACGACAGCCCCGAAGAATTCGCCCGCCAATTGCGTTCCATTCCAACTTTTCGGCTTTGGGTGCCCGAGGCCTACGAGTTGATGGCCCGGGCGACGTTGCGCCACGACGAGAACTCAGACAAATGGGTTCTGGCCTGTCCACGTGAACTGGAAGCGCATATTTTCGAGACCACCGCTGATCCTACGATATGGCCCCGGATGGCTAAGCTGCCGATACCGGTTAAGCTGATTTGCGCCGACCCGGAAAGCGAAGATACGGGACCGCCGGCGTTGGTCGGTCGCGCGATGGCTGCCGAACTACCGATCGAGTACGAAGCTATTCCGAAGACCACCCACTTTCTCCAAATCGAACGGCCCCGTGAATGCATCCAGGCAATGGAAACGTTCCTCGCGGCGCATGGATTCCCAACCAATGCCTAGCAGCAACCGTGTTGGGATACCGCGCCCGCAAGGGGAGAAATAGTTGAGGGTGACATAGCGAGCATGGGTGTTTGCCAATGGGTGTTGCTGCGAAGCATGGCATTGAGGATGACGAGCAGCTTGCGCATGCAGGCGGTAAGAGCCGGTTTGGCATGCTTGCCTCTGGCACGCAGCTGCAAATAGAAGGTTCTAATGGCTGGATTGCTGCGGACTCCCGCTACCGTCGCCATGTACAGTACACGCCTTACTTCGGCGCGTCCGCCCCAGATGCAACGACTGCCGCGCAAGGTACCACTGTCACGGTTAAACGGGGCCAAGCCTGCCAGAGCGGCGATCTGCTTGCGATTGAGTTCCCCCAGTTCGGGCAAGTGGGCGAGCAGGGTCCTCGACAACACGGTGCCGACGCCAGGTACGGATCGCAGCAACTCATCACGTTTGCGCCAGATGGGAGTGTCACGAATCATGGTACCGAGTTCATCATCGAGGCCGCCCAGCCGCTTCTCCAACCAGCGGATGTGCTCATCGATGCTGCGGTATAAAACTTTTGGGGCGCGGGTTCGCCGGTTCTTCTCGGCGGTTAGCATCTCGACCAACTGGCGCCGCCGCGTGAGCAACGCTTCAAATGCCTGTGTCTGCGCATCCGGTAATCGCCGCGGCGTGGGCCGGACAACCTCCCCAAACTGTGCCAATACTTCGGCATCGAGCCGATCGGTCTTTGCCAACCGTCCGGTCGCCCGAGCAAAGTCACGCACCTGCCGAGGATTGACTACTGCGACCGCGGCTCCGCCAACCGCCAGCCCGCCGGCAACGGGCACCTCCAGGCCGCCGGTCGCTTCGAGAATCACAAAGTCCGACGGTCCAAGCTGCTCCAGCAATCGACGGATTCCGAGTTCGTCATTGGCGACCGAAAGACGTTCGCCAGTGGGCCGGATAAACACGTCCAATTGCGCTTTGGCAACATCGATCCCGACGTACCGTTTCACCTCATCCATTCTCCAACCTCCTCAGCGCTGCTTGCCCCGCCTTGCAATTCGGGATCTTGCTCCCTTACAACCGTTCGGGCTTGGCGCAATCGGTGGAACGGCGACCCTCGCTGCTAGACGGGATCTTGCTCCCAAGGGTGCACCGGTCTGCCGCTCCACCAACTTTGATTCTTGTACCATTTCGTCAACATACAAGGGTGTTGAGAAACCAAGATTACTCGAGTTGAAATGATGCTCGCTCTCAACAACCTGAATAAAAGACGGCTTCATTCCTTAAACTTCTCTCCCTCTGGGAGAGACTTCTAGAGTTTCTACATTGTGCGTTTCGATTTTGTGCCTAGACCCAGGGTAGATCGGCACTTCCGCACGCAACGGGCGGTTCACGAACCGCCCCTACGACAGAACCTGGTTTTCCATCGTCACCGTCGACATCGGTCCCGCGCGAAAGCGGCGCACCATGTTTCGCGATGGCGTGGGGGCGGTTCGTGAACCGCCCTCGACAGGTTGGGCAGCCTTACTTGCACAGGCTTGAAGCCTGTGCTTTCTCTCCCTCTGGGAGAGACAAGAGTGAGGGAGCAGGCTGTGAAAATCCTTTTTCGACACTCTCCTCGGGCCAAACTTCGCATGCGGTGACCTTGGACGCGAAGCTATGAAAGACCTGTTTGAGTCGGCGGGGTTCATCAAACGCAGCGGCCAGGCCGAAATCAGGCGCCTGGTCAAAACCGGCCGCGGGGTGCTCGATGCAAGCCTGCGCTTCGAAGTTGTGCTGAGGCGGGCAGCCAGCGCCGAGAACGGGACTCCGCGCCGCACCTCTGAGCACGAGAGCGCGGCCCTGGGCCTGAGTGTTATCGTTGGCGGCCGCGCACAAGCGATTGGGTACGGCTATAGCGGTGTGGAAGTGGGATACGCGGCACTCAAACCCGCCCGGTTCGTCGCGGCGATAAGGACCGGTTTTAAGGACGCCTACGAGCGGGCGCATTTCAACGCCCGCCAAAGCGCCCAAATGATGCGCGAATATCGCATCGGCGCCAGCGAATGGATTGCCGCCGATCCGGCGCAAGTCGAGATACCGGCGTCGTGCGTGCGCGATCCCCGCTCGGTTGCGACCAGCGAGGTTGCGCGACTCGTTGTAGAGTCGTCGCGCGAGTTGGCCCAGCTCGGCGACGATCTCCGTTACAACGTCGTCTCCGCCTTCACCGAGATGCGCCAGGAGCTCTTTCTAAACAGCGCCGGATCGCTTATCTCTCAGCACTTCGCGGTCACCCAGGGCGATTGTTACGTGGTCGCGCAATGCAGCGAGGGACACCAGGAATGCCATGACACCATCGGCCAGCAGCGCGGGCTTGAATGTCTGACCGAAGGATGGCGCGAGGAGCTGCCGGCGCATCCAGACCTGTGCAGCTTTGCACTTGAACTTGGGCGCGAGGCGCGGGCGACCGCGTGGCGCCGGCGCTCAAAGCACCTTCGCGCGAGGTCGTGATCGTGACCGACCCACATTTCAACGCGCTGGTGTGCCACGAAATCGTGGGGCATCCAAGCGAGGCCGACCGCGCGCTCAAGATGGAGGCGGGCTATGCGGGGCGCAGTTGGTTCCTGCGCTCGCTCGGCCGACAATGAGGTGGGCCGCAGGATTGGCTCCGCGATAGTTTCGGCTTGCTCCGATCCGGCGGTGAACGGCTATGGCCATTATGATTACGATCACGAAGGCACGCCGGGACGGCGCGTCCTGCATATCGACAAAGGCGTGTTCAGGGGATTTCTCAACTCCCGCGCCACGGCTGCCGTTCTTGGGGTTGAACCCAACGGATCGGCCCGCGCCAGCGAGGCGCAGTACGCCCCGTTGATCCGGATGTCGAACACCTTTTTCATGCCCGGCGACACACCGCCGCCCAAATCATCGGTGAAGTCGAACACGGCTATTACGTTTGCGGCAATCGGATTCCTTCGATCGCGGAGTCACGCGAAAGCTTTCGGATCTCGGCCCGCCGGATTTATGAAATCGATCACGGCCGCCTGGGCCAGCTCTACCGCGCCGGCAGCGTGATGGGCGGCTCCCGGAATTTCTTCATGAACGTCGACGCGGTCGGCGACGACCTGCGCCTGTTCGCGATTCCCAACTGCGGCAAAGGCCAACCGATGCAGCTCAAGCGGATGTCCAACGGCGGCCCCACCCTGCGCTCGCGCGCCTGGCTGGTGGGGGAGTGAAAACCATGACGCGATGCTGAGCGCGGCGGAAATCAAGCGGTTCATGGCCGCCGCCACGGCGATGCTCGCGCGCGAGCGCGACCTGGCGGCATTCGATATCTATTGTTCCAGCGGCGAGCAGATCGTGGCGCGCCTCAACCATACGGGGGAAATTCCTTCGCGCGGGGTCGAGGAAATCAAATCACTGGCCGCCGACGGCTTCGCCCTGCGCATCGTCACGCGGCGCGACAGTCATGAAACCGGCAGCGCTTTCATTGCCGGGGACCTCAGCATGGAATGGGTGAACCGAGCCTTGCGGCAAGCGCGGAGTTCGCCGGTTGATCGACCCCAACTTTCCCGGGCTGCCGACCACCCCCGAAGACCGCTACCTAAAGTGGACGATAGCCTCGAGTTACTGAGGACCTCGCACCTGACGCTTGCTCGCGCCGCTTGGGCAACACTGGGCGGAGCTCTCGGCGAGTTCAAGCATCGCGTCCCGCGCGAGTTGCGCAATCCCGGCCTGATAATTGGCGGCGATTTCACCCTGACCCGTGAGCGGATTGCGGTCGCCGGGTCCGGCCTATCCGCAATTTCAATCGATCAGGACGCATACTTCACCGCCTCAATCACCGTGATCGTGGAGGCCTTGCAGGCCAAAGCGACTGCCAGCGCGATGGGCCGGTCGATCGCCGAGTTGCAGCGTTGTCCACCAGCGCTGGGAACCGGCGCGGTACGAAGAGCGCTTGATTCGAGCCGAATCCGTCAGCCCGGCTTCGGGAAGCTACCGGGTCGTGCTCGGTCCACAGCCGCTGGCCGAAATTCTCAGCTACCTGGTGATTCCCTCGCTGAGCGCCGGCGCCTTCTACCGTGCCGATTCAGCCTACTACGGCCGTTTTGGCGGCCAGGTCATGAGCACCGGCATCAGCCTGATCGACGACCCGGCGTTGAGCCGCGGCGCAATTCATCGGCGCATCACCTGCGAGGGTTTGCCCGCCGGTCGCACGGTGCTGATCCGCGACGGTAAGCTGGTCGGACTGCTTTCCAATTTCTATGACAGCCACCGATTGGCCGGCGATGAGTCGAGGGCCGCGAAGCTGGGAGAATCCGCACCGTCGCGGCCAAGTTTCCCGCCGCACAACGGCTACCGTGCCGGCCAAGACGGCGGGCGCCGCTTCGATTCCGCTCCTCACAGCAGCCCGACCAATATCGTGATGAGGGCACGGGACGGGCGTAGCGAGGCCGAGTTGATAAAGAAGGTGCGCAACGGAATTTACGTCGGCCGGGTCTGGTATACCTACCCGATTAACGGGCAGCGGGCAGGCGATTTCACCTGCACGGTAAGCGGCGATTCGTATCTCATCGAAAACGGCAGGCTGACCACACCAATCAGGCCCAACAGTGTGCGCATCAACGCGCACATCGACGATGTCTTCGGTGCCGCCTCCGTGGTTGGAAGCCGCCTTCTACCAGCCTTCGTCTGGGGCCAGCCCGAGGCGTTCTACCTGCCCGCGCTGGCAATAGATCATTTGCCGCTAACAAGCACGACTGAGACTCCAGGATCTACCTGACCCTGAGGCGAAGCCCACGCCCGATCCTCTCATAACCACAGTCCGAGCCAGTGGGGCGCGCGTTCCTGCCGCCGGTAGCCTCGCCTCATAAGCACTGCTCGCCCTTCTTGGCGTCTATGGCGGGCGGGGACGCCCGCCCCACTGAGACAGCCTATGGCGGGAAGGGATGGCCCGCGCCACAGAGTTCGTACATTCCGCGCCTCTGTTTCGGATGCCCTGTCCCTGACCAGAGACTGTCGAAAAACTGTCTCCAGCTTGAAAGTCCGATGCATGGAATGCGCTAAAGAGGGACCGATTGATGCCCTCTCCCTGACCAGGGAGACGGTTAGGGTGTGGGTACTCTGTTATTCTCACCCATTATTTTCGTTCCAGAACAAGCTTGCCGCTTCTGATACATATTGTGATTTACCGGAATTACCTTCCGTTTCGCCGGCTCGTGAGCTGTATAGCCAGGGTGGGTTTGCTTCCTGGTTTCGGGGGCAGCCAGGCCGCAAGGAACTGGGGCCGTGACCAGTCCAGCATTATCGCGGGGGATGGACCCGTGAAGTTCCACGCCATGGTCGCCCTGGATATCGCTCCGCAGGCGTTCATCGCGATACTCACGATTAGAAGAAAGGCTCCAGCCGCGATCGTCGGATTTCGAATCCGGTGCAGCATCGGCGGCATTGCGTCGATCCCCAAAATAGCGAGTAGCACCAACCACGGTACCGCATCCGCCATCAGCCTGGGTCCGTAACAGGCTCCGCCCCACCATTCGGGGTGAATGCCGGCGGCAAGCAGAATGCCCGCGCTAGTACACGTCGCCGTGATGGCCAGCGCCCGTGACCTCAGACAGCGCCAGTATCGCCCCACCGCAAAAAGCACCCACGCAACTATGGGACAGACGAGAAAGATTCCACGCGAAGGGCTCATCAAGGCGCCATACAACCCCGTTGCGACGTGAAACCCAAGCGACTGAGGATCGTTACTCAGATAATAGTAAGGCACAAGGGTCCCGAACACTCGCAGTGAGTAGGCGATGAACGCGCTCAACCAAACCAGTCCCACGGCTGCAAACGCAACGAATTCCGCGCGCCGGTACAAAAGCACATACCCACTGACGCACATCACCGCAATAGCGCCGGCCGGACGCACGAAGAACATCCACGACAGCAGGCTTGCCAGGATAACCGGCCGAACCGTGCCGCGCCGGATCTCGCTCGCCAGCAACAGGTACACGACGCAACTGCCGAGAGTCATTTCCCACGTGTGCGACCACATCCCCCGCGACGCGGTACTCCACACCTGAGTCCCCAACGCGGCGCCGATTGCAACCACAGCACTGCATCGCGCACTCAGAACCAGCGCGGCCGTGCAGAAGAATACCGTCACTATCGAGGCCGACAAAATCGCGGCCAGCAACTTCTGAATCATCAACTCGCCACCGGGATCGAATCTGCGATCGCGAGTTGTCGGTGAAACACCGAGCAGGCTCATCATGGCCACAAACGGTATCGACAGAAACGAACTGCCGTGGGCAAAGCCATAGAGCAGCCGGCCGTTGGTGCGCGCCAGTTGATAAGCGTGGTTAGCCCGAAGCGTGGCAAAGGGCAGATCGCCTTTATATTCCGGTATCGAATAATAACTCAGGTCCGGGGTGCCATTATGAATCAGGCTCTCCGCAGTGAGCATCGAGTACTGCGAATCGTTCATCTGCAGCACCGGCGACTTTGCGAAAATGACAAACATGCTGACCCACAGGGCCACCTTGAGTGCGGGACGCCTGGCGCCCGCCGCTGGACTTTCCACATTTCCCTTTATGTTTAAAGGCGGCGGCTGGGCGAGGGTTGCTGCTCTGATGGATCTCAACGTTGAGTCTCACTCGACAAGGTCTGAAGCTGTTCAAGAATTTCCTGCAACACTGCGTCCATTTTCGTCAGTACCTTCCTGCCCTCAAAACGGAGCACGCGAAATCCCCGCTGGTTCAGATAAGCGTGTCGTTGGCGAATCGCCGCAATACTCTCCGCTTGCTGACCTCGCTCGATCTCGATCACCAAGCGTCGCTCTGTCGAACAGAACTCAACGATATATACGCCTATGGAATGCTGGCGTCTGAACTTGACACCGTCGAGCTGCCGAGCCCGGCCGCATCCACAGATTACGTTCGGCATCCGTCTGATGCCGGCGCAGATCGCGCGCCAACGTAGTCGATATCTGAGTACTCACAGCGTTCCCCCTTTTCTGCTAATAGCTTACACTGGCAACGACACCTTCCCTATCACTCTCCCTTCTCCGTTACACACAGGGAAAAAGCATTAAAGACGTCCCATGTACGCACTCCACGCGATCATCGGTCCGCGGCGCTCGGTAATTTCTTCATCAGATTTGGATGGCAATGGCGGAACGCTGTTGGACGTAGAGTCATGAGCAGGAAATGAAGGGCATCATTACGGACCACGGCGTCCGAATATAAGATTGGATAAGGAAATTGGATTCGGGTCGCGTCGGTTCCATAACGCGACACAAGTTCGCCGGCTGCAGTGGCAGAAACTGGCAGCCCTACCGCGACCGTACCGTCGTTCGCTCCGGGCCCAATCCAAAAACCATTGCCAGCTCCGTTTCTCGCACCGGCCTGCAGCAAGGGAAGAATGGCGCTCCATTGCGAGTCCTCGTACAAGCCGAGGATGCGCGCGTTCGCCGGACTCAACTCGGTCAGCGTATGGCCGCCGGCGGTAAGGCGCTCTGCTTCGCACAGTAGTTGCGTAGACCAGGCGGCGGCGGCGTTGCGTTGAAAGGTCGTTACCTCCTGCCCAACTGAAGTGCCTTTTCGATAACGCGGAAGGTGATAAATCGACACGCCGCCCTCCCTAATCGCCTTCAGGTCCAGCGACACGGGCAGTTGCCGTGTTATCGAAGTAGCGCTATCAGCCACCACGATTGCATTTATCGCATACGTTTGGGCGAACGCTTTCAGTTCAGACGCCGGATCAGGCACCGGAATCGAGTGGGTTAGGGTCATCGATAGCGGCCACCTACGGAAGTCCTCGGGCGTCGCGCCGCCGATGTATCCGCCGGGCATGCGGAAATACATACCTGACTGGGCCTGCCACAGCATGCTCGAACCGTTTGCGCCATATGGAATGACCAGTACATTGTCACCGGGTTGGAGATAATGGCGGTACAGGCCCTGGGCAAAGAACGCAGGCTCCTCATAAATGGACCGCCAGAAAAGAAAGGCGGGATTTGGGTATAATGCGATCATTACCACAACGACCAGGGCTTTGCCGAAGCGCACGCGCGGACCGGACATCCACATACTTAGAATCAGCGCCAACACAAGGAATCCATAATTGGCAAACCTTGCCGGAAGCGCATACTTGAGCAGCGGCACTGTGGCGGCGAGCGCCCATGGCATCATCGCGACTCGCCTGCCGGCCACATGTAAAGCCGGACCAAGCGCGGCTACACCGATAATTAACAGCAAAAGGGCGAGCATTCTCGCCGTGGGTTCCGATCGGTGCGGATAAATATACAAAGCCGCGACCGCGAACAGCGGCAGGCTGAAGTACGAACCATTCTCCCAGATATTGCCGACGAATCGCGAAGTGAGAGCTTCCGCACCGAATGGATGCATGAGCATCAATTCTCCTGGAACGATAAAACTCCATAGGTCCGCGGAGAAAAATGCCGCCGGATAAATCTCCTGATGGGGAGCCGCATTATGGGCAAAAACAAAATACAGAAATGGGCTAAGAATCAGCGCTGCAACTGTATAGGCACATCCAATGGGCACAATCATTCCAAGCAACGCGCTTCTACGGCCCGGCATCAGCACCGTCGCGGCCAGCAACGCAACTGCGCCGAACAGGGTCATCGTCGCGAGAACTTCGTCTGAAATGAGGCATTGCAGGACGAGCAGCGAGGCGAGACCAGCTATGAACCCAAGGCGCCCAATCGTGCCTTGCATGAGCGCCAGCGCAAGAAGAACGCACAATGGTGGAACGAAGACTGGCGTTAGGCTCAGATGCCCACCGAGAACGTGGCCTACCTCGTACGGCGAGAAGCCATAGACCGCGCCGCCGGCAAGTGCGGCCGCGAAGTTCCCTGTCACCAGCCGGCAGAGGACAAAGGCGGCCCAGGCCGAGAGCGCCGGAGCCAAGAGCGCGGCGACGTTGTAGGACACCACCGGCCCAAACAGCGCCGTTAGCGGTGCGAAAGCAATCGCAACCGCGGGTATCGAAGTCGCCCACGTAAGATTGTATCCAGTTGGCGCCCATATCACTTTGGTAATGAAAGGATTGAGCCCATGCACGATTGCGTACGGCCACCACTGCATGCACCACATCATGATTCCGGGATCGGTCACAAAGCCGACATGCACCGTGGCCGGACTCGCAAGCACGCGCGCGCCGAACAGAACGATCGAAATGAGCAGGTAAAACGCGAGTGCCCCCATGTTGCTGGTTCGATGTTTTGTCGTGCCGGTCAAGTTCTCTCCAATTCGATGCGGCCGGCGCACCATGCGGTACCATTCGGTCGAACGAGCTAAGTCAATTTGCTAGGGTAATGGCCAGCGCACCGGCATTTGGCACTGTACCGGTGGTATCCGGCGCGCCATTGACACCGCTCGCAATCCAATTGCCAGTGATGCCACCGGTTGGTGAAACTGCGTTTATCCACAATTGAGCGAAAGCTTGTACATTGCAGCATGCACCATAGTTTACGATAGCCACTGTCGCGACCCGTGGGTCGGTTGCAGTGTGAGATAGATAAGTACCGCCGGGATCCAGTTCATCTCCTAGGTTAACACGATCCATAAGGGCCGCGCCGACGACGCCTGATGTTACCGAGCGGTCATTTGGTACAGGCTCCGCAAGCGAGACTTTCCCGGTATATCCGCATAGAACATCTTCGCTGAACCAGGTCGTTCCGCCGGCGACGGCGCAATTCGCTGGAGCAGTACAGCCCAGAGAGGGGATGCAACCGAGTGCGCTGAAGGACCCCGGTGGTAGTGCTCCTGTGGGACCTTGCACGAATGGCAAAGTCGCTGATCCGTCGTGACTATACGGGGAAGGCAGGGGAGTGCCTGCCTGGACCCCAATGGGCATAAGACCGTAGTTGATCGAACTGGCCGGCACTCCAGCGGCGGCCGTGGCCGTGACGTCCATGGTGCCGCTATCTACGCCCACCAGACGGGCGAAATAGTAGGGCACTATTCTCTTGACTGTCATCGTGAGTTTGCAGCCCGGAACCGGCGCGGGCGGCGGAGAACCGGGCGAGGGACATAGGGTCGGATCGTAGGCGGTGGTGGTGGAGACGATTTCGGTAGCGGCGATCCCATTGAAACTGGTGGCGTAGGTAGTCGCGGCTGAGATCGCCGCAGCTGGCTGGTCGGGCAGATATTTCGCTCCCGACAGTACCGAAGCATCCGCCCCGGTCTGCACTTTGACGTAATTGAAGTAAAAATTGGCGATATCCGTGGCCAGACCCATGGCTCCCATGAATGCCGGTAAAACGAGAACCATCAGCACCAGGGTCTGAGCTTTATGGCGCGGTGGCTTGGCAGCCGGTAGGATGAGCCTCTTCATCCGCTTGCGCCTCGTGTTTGTCCGGCTCCTTTAGACCCATCAATGCACGTTGAATGAGCGGTAAATCTGGAGCATCGCCGGTCCCACCAGAATCAGCATCATCGCCGGCAGCAGAAAGAATACGAGCGGAAATACCATCTTTACCGGCAGCTTTTGCGCCGCCTCTTCCGCCCGCATACTGCGCTTGACGCGCAGTTGGTCGGCGGTTGAGCGTAAGGACTGACCGATCTCGGTGCCAAGCTTTTCGCTCTGGACCAGCACCGCGCAGAAAGTTCTGAGGTCTTCGACCCCGGTCCTCTGGGCGATCCCGCGCAGTCCATCGCCCAGCGAGCCGCCTGCCGCAAGTTCGGCCGAAAGCATCGCCAACTGGACTCCCATGCTTCGTCTCTGGCGCTCACATTCGCGCCCGACGATGCGGATAGCGGCCAGCAATCCGAGCCCGCATTCGACGCACACCACCAGCAGGTCAATGACGTCAGGGAGTTCACGCGTGAGCCGGATCTGACGTCCGCGGGCACGCGCCCGGACGTAGTAAATCGGGCCGACATAACCGGTGGTCAAGCCAAAGAATACGAAAATCGCCGCAGGACGGCCGAAAGCGGCAGCAACCAGGTAACCGGCCGCGGCGGCGAAAACACTGGTGAAAAATCGCACCGCCTGAAACAGTTTGGGCGCGGACCGGCTATCGAAACCGGCGTACTGGAGTGTCTGGACCAGTTTTTCAATCGCGGGCTTTTCCAGATTAGGAGCGGGCAAACGCCGTTGGGCCCATTCCAGGAGAGTATTGCCGACGCCACGGCCGTCCGGTTCCGGCTCGTCGTAGCATCCCTGGCTGACTCTGAATTTGACCGCCAGATCCTGCAAGCGGTGATGGAGCGACCGATTGCCTCTGTCCATCGCCAGGTACAAAGTCGCACCCGCCCCAAACGTGAGCAGGAAGAACCAGATTACCGGCATTAGCGCGCTTGCTGCCATTTAGTAGTCCATTCGCAACATGCGGTAGATGACGGTGAAGGCCGCAAGCTCCAGGACCGCCGCCGCCTTCGTAAGCTTGAGACCGGCAGGATCATGAAAGAGCATTCGGACCGCCTCGGGATGGATGAAATGCAGGGCCATCAGGAGGATAAGCGGCATCAGGCCGCCGATTGCCGCGCCCAGCCGCGGCTGCGCGGTAAGCATCCGGACTTTCATTTCCAGGCGCTGCCGATCGCGGATGGTCCTGGCCAATTGATTGATGATCCCGGCCAGGCTGCTGCCCACATCGGTTTGGATCTTGATCGCTACCACCAGGAATCGCAGGTTCTCGTCCGGCATCCGCTCGAGCATATATTCCAAAGCGCGTGCCAACGGCACTCCCAGCCGGTTCTGCTCCAGTACGATGCGCAGTTCGCCGGCGGCAGGATCCGCGCACTCCTCGACGGTGGCCAGCAATGCCCGCTGCAAGGTGTGACCGGCGTCAAGCGACGCCTTGAGCATGTCGAGGATTTCCGGCAACTGCTGGTCAAAGATCCGAAGTCGCCGCTGACCGCGCCAGTTGACATAAAGCAGTGGCAGCAATGCCATCGCAACGCCCATCGCCAGGGCGGGAAAGGTAAATTCACCGCTCCAAGCCGCAGCCGCGCCTGTTCCCGATACTCCCAGCACCATCATCAAAGCGAGCAAGTCGGAAGCCTTGAGGCTGAGGCCGGCCTGCCAAAGCCGCTCTTCGAGCCTGCGGATCATCTGAACTCTGGAGAACAAATTGACCAGGATTTCGCGCTCCCGCGTCCGGGTTATTCGCGTGATCTCGAGATCCTCCGGATCTTCGGCCCATGGGCGCGACAGCCGGTCCAACACCAACTGTTGGCGGCTCAGATGGTCACGGCGCCGCACCAACACCAGGGCCAGAACCAGCACGGTCAGAAAGACGCTCAAGACAATCAGAAGCTCCATCGAATGCTCCTAATAGGTTGTTGAGAAGAATTTTTACCCTCTTTCCTCGGAATTTATACATTCCGCACCCTCTGCTTTTTTTGGATGCCCTCCCCCTGACCAGGGAGAGGGTTAGGGTGTGGGTATCGTAAGTGCGCTTAAGATTTGCTCCAGCACTCCGTCGGTATTTAACAAGACATCGGAATCCCAAAAGCGCAGCACCTGGTAGCCGCGCGCCCGTAACAATTCGGTACGCTTGCGATCTGCTTCAGCGCTGCAAATGTTGGCCACCATCCACTTCAACCACAAGCCACTGCTCCCGGCAGCAAAAATCTACAATGAAGCCGCCGATTACGAATTGGCGGCGACGAAACCTAAACCGCCCAGCCGTCGTTGGCGAAGTCTATGCCACAGAGGCCGTTCCGCGTCGGTTTGCTCGCGGCGCAATTGCCGAGCCAGTTGGTGAATTGAGGCGCCCACCTTGTAGCCCTTTACCCACACCCAACCCTCTCCCTGGTCAGGGAGAGGGCATCCAAATTACGATCTCTGTACCAACTCCGACAGCCTGGAAGCGCGTGCGCTGTTTCACGCAGCCAACACACCCATCGAGATCTTCGGCCAGCTCTTATACAGGATGTTGAGAGCCGGTATGGCCGCAAATCCACCAACATTATTTCCCCACGCCCCGTTAGCGGGCGAACCACTTGGGATCAAGCCGGATGCCTGCGGCCTCGAGTCGCCGGCTATACGTCGAGCGGATACCCGACGGACGAAAGCTGCCTATCGCCCTGCCCTCCGGGCTCATCCCGGCGCGTACGAACTCGAACAGGTCCTGCATCATGATGTTGTCACCCTCGACTCCGCTGATTTCCGTGATCTTGACCACCTTGCGGCCGCCGTCGGGCATGCGGGCCAGATGGATTACCATGTTAAGCGCGGCGGCGATCTGGTGGCGCATCGCTCGTTCGGGCAGCGCGAAACCCGACAGCATCATCATGATTTCGAGGCGGCCCAGGCTATCGCGCGGATTGTTTGCGTGAACGGTGGAAATCGAACCGTCATGACCGGTGGACATCGCCTCCAACATTTCCATTACTTCGAGGCCGCGCACCTCGCCCACTATGATCCGGTCCGGACGCATCCGCAGCGAATTCCTCAGCAGATCGCGCTGGGTAATCTCGCCCTTGCCTTCGAGGTTGGGCGGCCGGGTCTCCAGGCGCACGACGTGTGGCTGCTGCAAAAGAAGTTCGGCGGAATCCTCAATCGTGATGATGCGCTCGTCGTCGGGAACAAAACTGGTCAGGCAATTGAGCATCGTGGTCTTGCCCGACCCGGTGCCGCCGGAGACCAGTAGATTGAGCCGCGCCCGCACTATCGCATGGAGAAATTCCGCCATCTCCGTGGTCAGGGTCCCATTGCGCAGCAGGTCATCAATAGTCATTGGATCGCGGCCGAAACGCCGAATGGACAGGACCGGACCGTCCACCGCCAGCGGCGGGATGATGGCGTTGATCCGCGAGCCATCGGGCAACCGCGCATCGACCATCGGCGACGCCTCGTCGACCCGGCGGCCGACGCTGGCGACGATCCGACCGATCACGTTGAGCAGGTGCGCGTCGTCCTGAAATCTCACCTCGGTCAGATACAGCTTGCCCTTGCGCTCGATGTAAATCCGGCCCGCCCCGTTGACCAGAATGTCGCTGATAGAGTCGTCGCGCAGCAGCGGCTCCAAGGGCCCCAGGCCGAGGATTTCGTTCTTGACCTCTTCGATCAGCCGCGCTCGATCCCCATCGGTCACCAGGCGGCCCTGCTGCTGCAGGTGCCCTGTGACCGCGGCGCTCAAGCGGCCGGTTACCGCGGACGGATCGAGCGACTCGAGCTTGGCAACGTCGATGGTTTGCAGCAAATGCTCGTGAATCTGGCTTCTCAGATCGTGGAAAGCGGCCGCTTCACCCGGATCGCGCGTCTCGCGCCGCTGCGAAACCAGAGCCATTGAATGCGTCGGCGCCGCGGCGCCTCCGGCGTTGGTCTTGTGAGCCAATCGTTCGCTTAGCGTCATGGTTCAGTTCCGCGGATGAGCGCCGTTGCGCGAGAAAATCTTCGACAGCAAGCGGCTGCGTTTGTGATCGTCTCGCGGCTGACCGACAATTTGGCGCGCCAGCAACTCGTAACTGCGAGTCAATGGCGAACGCGGAGCGACCTTCCACAGATCCTCTCCGCGGACGATGGTCTGCTCCACCGCCGCGTCGTCGCGGGGGATGCGGCCAAGGAGCGGGCGGCCCAAGGTGTTCACCAGGTGCTTTTCACCAATGGGATGGCGCGCGACCCAGCGGTTAAGCACGAATTTCGGCGGCGGGCTGGACAGATCCAGGCGCCCAAAGAGATCGAGAAACCGCCACGCCCCGCGCATTGCGGCGATCGATTGGTCGAGCACGTAAAGCAATTCGTCGCAGCGCTCCCACACCACCAGCGAGGCGTCGTTGATCTGCCGGCCGATATCGACAATCACGACCTCCACCATCTCGCCCATCAGGTCGAGGAGCGCGCCCACCTGCGCCGGTGAAATCTGCTCGCTCTCCTCGATGCGTCTAGGCGCGGCGAGCAGATATACGCCAGAGGCATGCCGAGTAAGGGCCGACTCGATCTGCACAGAGTTGAGCCGCGCAGTGGCATCATTTAAATCCAGGATGCTACGTTCGGGTTCGACATTCAGGGCCACTTCGAGAGCACCCGATTGGAAATCGAGATCGACCAATGCGACCTTCATGGCCGCGCAATTGGCCAGCGCCAGCGCGCAATTCGCCGCCACCGTGGTGACACCGGCGCCACCTGTAATGCTCACCACCGAGATAAGTTTACCTCTGGCCGCAGGCGTCTGAGCGACGCGGGTCTCGCTGACTTTAAGCAGCGCGCGAGTCAGATCTTCCTGATCCAGGGGCAAAAACAGCACGTCATCGGCCCCGGCTCGCAAGGCCTCGCGAATGGCGTGCGCGGAGCGCTCGCGCATCAAGGCTATCCGCACCGGACGCTCGGCGCCCGGTGTGGCAGCGGTGATGGAAGCAGGGTCAGATTTGTGATTGGCGTCGAACACAAACATGATAACATCGGCGGCGTTTTCCGCTGCCGTGGCGCCGTTGTTATTTTCTTCGCGCAGTTCCAATGGAGGTTCAGCCAATCCGGCCAGCGCCGCCCGAATCTCGCCACGCTCGGGCCCATCCGCAAACACCAAAACGCCCAGCTTACGGCGCAAGCCGCTGAGCCCGGTTTGCGATGGCTGCCAATTGTGGGCCATGCGCTAGAACCTCGGCCGGGCCGCGTCGGGACTGGCCAGCGGGCGCGTCTCGACTTCCTCGGGTGTCAGCGGTCCCTGCCGTTGCGTGGGCAGCGCAACCTCGCCACCGGGCGGAAGCGGCCGGACGATTTCCGGTGTGACGGCCATCACCAGTTCGGTCTTATCGTGGCTCCAGGAGGTTTGGCGGAACAACGATCCGAGAAACGGTACATCGCCGAGATAGGGAACCTTCTGGACGGTGGCAGTGCTGTCATCGAGGATCAGGCCGGCGATGATCAAGGTCTGGTTGTCCCTGAGGCGGACCCTGGTCTCGGCCCGGCGGGTGACGAACGCCGGGACAGTGAAGCCGAAAAGCTGGACTCCTTGCGTATAGTCGGGTTTTGATACCTCCGGACGCACCAGCAGGTCGATATCCCGTCTCCCGATCACCGTGGGCACGAAAATCACCGACGTACCATATTGCTTGAACACGATGGTGCTGGTCAGCGCCTGCGTAATCACTATGGGAATTTCGCCGCCCGACAGGAATTTGGCTTTCTCGCCGGAGTTGGCCAACAACTGTGGCCGCGCCAGGATCCGCCCCAATTCGTGCTCCTCGAGGAATTGGAAAAACGTAAATGTCGAAACGTTCGAATTTTGGCCGGCAACCGCATAGGTCAGGTTCTGAGAAAAGAGCAGCGGCAAAGCGCTTCCGCCAGGGACCATGCTGGTCGGTCCAATACCAGTGCTCGAGGCGGTGAAGGGAGTGCCGACCAATCCAGGCAGACTGGCGAAGGTCAATCCCAACTTGGTTAGCGCAACCGAAACGTTCGCGCCCATCGCCTCCATACGAGTGAGGTCGACCTCGGCGACGATGGCGTTGAGCATGACCTGCTGATGACCCGCGATTTCGGTCCAGATCTGGCGCTCCACGTAATTGCCCTGACTGTCCCACACCACCAACGAAGAAAAGCCCGGCTGATGTCCGACAATCATCAACTGATGGTCGCCCATGACCTGGACGTCGGCGACGGTGGTGTTGGACACCGAAACCCTGCTGATGGGACCGCCGAAATCGTAAACCTGGGAAGTACCGGCGGTGATCGAAATAGTATCGGGCGGCAGGTTATGCCGGCCGCCAAACGCCAGATTGGTGACGTATCCGTCGGGACCGGCCATACGCGGATTGGTCGAGTATTGCCGGCTGGTTACCGAGTATGGTTGTTGATGCCACTGGCTGGCGATACTGCTGGTGATATTCGGCGACAGCTGGGATGCAATCGTGGGAGGATTAAGGCCGGGACTGGAATTGAGGCTTTCGCCTCCGCCGGACGGCGCAGACGCCTGCGGGCCAGCGGAAAAAGCCTGACCTACGGTCTCGGTTTTGGTTGTGATCCCCGCATTCGAATAGCCAATTCCAGGGTTTGAGGCATTCGCCGCGACCGGTCCGCTGCCGGTGCCTCCAGGATAACTTACCGGACCGGGAGCCTTGACCCCGGACGCCTCTCCATACAATGTGGCAGCAATTTCGTCATTGAGAGCAGGCGGCGCCGTGCCCGGCAAAAGCGGATGCGCCGCATCGATTAGTCCGTGAACTGTAACCCGATAGAGTACGTCCTCGCCCCCAACCGTGGCTTGGACGGTGCCTCGGCCAGGCTGAAATGTGAAGACAGTGAGCGCGCTAAGCCCACCTCTCTTGACCGTAAAGGAATTGGAGTTGTAGCCGTAGCTGACTACGGCGGTGGTGTCCACATCGACGTTGTGGATGATATAGGTTTCGCCTACTTGCAGGTCGAGGGTAATGACCTTGGCAGCCAGTGCGCGGCTGGGCCGCCAGACCATCGACACGCCGGGCGCGAGCGCGGCGAGCACCGCGATCAGCCCGATAACCTGCCGGATGCCTTTGCCGCACGCTGCGTTCATTTGTTTCCCCCGCTGTTCATACCGGCGCCATCGGCACTCATGCCGTAATCTGGCGCCACGGGCTGGACCGGATAGGTTCCCGGCCCGCTGCTGTCATTGCCCAGGTCCGCGATGCGGGCATTGGCCTCGGGTTCCAGTTCCAACGCCGCCGAACCCGGATCGATGGCACGCCCGTCGGATCCGATCATCACCGCCTCGCGGCTGCGGCCATTGCGCAGCACCTCTACGCGCTCCAAAGGTTGCGGCCGGCGGCGCACGATGTGCCGGGGCGGGAGTCTGACGACCACTGATTGCTGGCGGACGGGAACCGGTTCGGGAACCTCAGTACTATAGGCGCTCATCACCTTGCTGAACGTCGCTTCCCGCGGTTGGAACGACGGCATCGTCGCCGTAACCACGCAGCGCCAGATGCAATTTGCCCTGAGTACCCGCCACCGCCAACCGCTCCGCTTCCTCAGGGGTCACCAGCAGGGTAACAACCCGCTCGGGTTGCGGATTGTCCTTTCGCTCAAGCGTCTGCGCCACAGCCAGAACCTGAATGTTCTCCAAAATGATCTTTGAACGTCCCGGCTCTTTGTCATTGCCCGCCAGGGACACGAGAACGTCGACCCGGGTATCGGGAAGGACGAAGCCGGACATATCGGCGACTTCATCAACCGCAACCGACATCGCGCGCATATTGTTAGGGATCATCAACGGCAAAATGCCGGAGGTCTTGCCGCCAGGGACCAGCCGCGCCGTCACGATGGGCTCGTTTTCGACGAATTCCCCGCGGGCAACGCTTCCAATAACGGAACTTAAATCGACAATCGCGGCCGGCGGCAGACTGTTGCGCGGCCAGCGCTCGAGCCTTAACGCGCCCGCGTCAATCCTGGCGCCCACTGCGATGTCATGCGCCGCAACCACGATCGGCACCGTCTCGGCCAACACCCTGCGGACTTCCTCGTCCTTTTTCTTCAGCGACGTGTAAACGACCAGCGCCGCCAGTGTCGCGGCCAGGCCCGCAAGCAGAAAAAATACGATAGACCTGTTCATTCAACGCTTCTCCTCGCGACAGTACGCGCCAGGAAGAAAGTTTCCGGAAATCGAGACCGCGCCCCTTCTCATTCGGCCATCTCCGAGTTTGAGTTGGTGAGCGACGTCGGCAGCGAAAGCGAAAAGCCAAAAAATTTGGCCGGCAGAAAAATCTTGCCGCAGGTCGACAGGTTGTAGGTGATCGTTACCGTGACCTCGCTGCCGGAAACGATATTGCCGCTGGAGTCGGCGCTCGTAACTACCGGCCGGCTGAGACCCGAATCGCAGATGGTCGGTGACGGGCTAAGCGGCCCTGAACAGGTGGCCGGACATGACGCGGGCAGCGTCGGCAGCAAAATGTTCCCATAGCTCGACGCCGGCGAACCGATGCCATGCACCGCGGCATAGCGTACAGCGGCATACGAGTACTGGCTCACGGACAACGCGGCGTTGAATATCAATGCCATCTGCAACCCGCCGAACACCAACAAAAGCAGGACGCCGGCCAGCAACGCGAATTCCAACACGCCTTGTCCGCAATCGGTCCAATGCGGACTCGCGCCGCCCCCGGAATGGTAAATCCGTGGCTTTAACCCTTGCGAGCCAAGCATGATAGATAGCTTGCCTCCGCCGCCGTCCAGCCCCGGCGTCTCTTCCGGAGATAATCACTGGATGCGCCCGCGGACGCGGAGCGGAATTTTCATTCCGCGCAGTCATCCTCCGCGAGCGCCTCGGCCCGGTTCCAATCACACATGTCATCGGACGCAACGCGGCTTTACGATTCCGATCCGTCCCGTACCGCGCGGGGGACAGGGGCCGCGATTAGCGCTTTGCCGTTTTCTAGACCTTCCCCGCAACGCTGTTGAGGGCCGATGTAATGTTGGTGCCCAAGGTCGTCAGCGCCGTGATAGCCGCAATCGCAATCGCGGCCAGGATGAGGGCATATTCGGTGTACCCTTGGCCATCGACTTGGACCATTCTGAGATACGCACCGAGGATGCGACGCCTGATGTTTTCCATGTCTTTCCCCCTTTTCCAAAGTGATCGCGGCCACAGCCGGACGGACCGAAGTTTGACCAGGTACAGTAGCAGGAACCCCATGCCCGCCGAGGTTGAGGTTTGCTTGATCGCAGCCGAATCCGTCTCAGTTCGTACGCACGTCTAGACCTGACCGGCAAGAGTGTTGAAGGCACTGCTGATATTGGTGCCAAGCAGTTGCAATGCCACGAGTGCGGCTATTCCGATTGAGGCAAGGATCAGCGCATACTCGGTGTAGCCCTGCCCTTCATCAGCTTCACGAACCCGCACAAAAATCTTCAGCATGCGGTTATTAAGCGTCTTCACGGCGCCCCCCTTTGGTCAGAACGGGCATAACATGCCTTTCGATACCCTGAGTCGGGCGCCAGTTATCCCGGTCTAACGCTGTCGATTAAAACCCAATTGTAACCTAAGGTCAAGTCTGCCATGGTAAGAAGGGTGAAGAACAAATGGGCACACATCTGAAGAATGTTGCGACACCTTTCTGGTCCGGATTAATTTAAGGTTACTTTTTAACAGGTTTATGGGTGCTCTATTTGCTTCATAGATGATATGACATTCGATATCGAGGGCGACTGAAATGCTTTTTTCCCCGCGGCCCGGGACATAACGCTGGCAAGTTGCGCGACGTCGATTGGAGATTGGGCGCGGCGCTGATGTTGGCTGCGGGGATCTTATGTAGCCTGCATCTTGGCCGCACCCTGGGTGCGAGCGAGGCCTACAGCGCGATGGCCGCGGACCAGCACGGCTATCGCGCGGTAATCGATGCCACGCTTCGGTTCGATCCCGGCAAGTCGCCTTTGTACCCAATGCTGCTGCACGGCGTCGTCGCCGCTTTCGGCAACAGCGAGATAGCCCTGCGTGCTCCGTCCGTGATCTTCGCGATGCTTAGCGTCGGTCTGCTGTTGGCGTTGGGAAGTCGAAATGTTCGACGCGCACGTCGGAGTCGCCGGCGCGGTTCTATGGGCGCTCAGTCCGCTTTCGATTTACTACGGCAGTTGGGCCCGCATGTACGCGATGCTGGTGACGCTGTCGCTGGGTCAGTTGCTCATCCTGTGGAAGTTGCGATCACGCACCGGCACGGGATTGATCCTCGCGTGCGTCGCGTTGGAAGCCGCGATGCTCTATACCCATCTCGGCAGTGTCCTGTTCCTGGGTGCTGAAGCGGCGATGCTATCGCGCGCCGCATGGCGGGGCGAGCGCAATCGCGCGGCATGGACGGCGCTACTGCTCGGCGCGATAGCGTTTGCGCCGTTTGTCGCGATCTCGTCACGCCAGGTAGACGCTTTCATCACCGGCCATCGTCTGGACTGGATCGGAGCGGTCCATCACACCACTGTGGCCCGCAAAGCAGCCGCAATTGGCGCCGGCGCCGCCGTAATGGCCGTTTTGGCTTTCGGGCCGCGCGTGGAACCCGAGAGCGCCGAACCGATCCGCTGGTGCGGCGCAATCAGCGTCATCCCTATCGCCGCACTGGTGGCCGGCTCAATCGCGATACGGCCGATGTTCTCGATTCGCTACGTCGCGCCGTCGGCCGCGCTATTCACTTTGCTGACAGCGCGAATGCTCGCCTGCCTGGGAGAGCGGACCTTTCGCCTGGCGACGGCAGGAATCGCAACCTGCCTGGTGTGCCTGCTTCCATATTATCCGTGGTACGACGCATGGCGTGACATGGCGCAAGCCATTGGTCGCGGCGCGGCCAACGAGCCGGTATTCTTCGAATCGGGTTACTACGGCAGCGATGCGTCCGAGACCAAGCCCGATGACAGCTTCCCACAAGGATTCCTTCGAGTGCCGTTCGATCGCTACTTTACCGGACCCAATCCGCGCCCGGTAATCGACCCATCCAAACCGGCGCAAGCCCGCCAATCTATCGCCGATGCCGCGACCACCACCAATGGCGCCTGGCTGATTACCGGGTTCGGCGACCAAAAGGCGCGCGCCGAACTGCCTGCGCACTGCTTCAGCGTGGAAAAGAACCAGGTTGAGAGCTATTACGCACACTTGTATCACGTGGTACCGATAGCCTACTGCCACTGAGTCAGATTCGCCCGCCGCGTCTCAGCCCGCCTTGCGGGAGCGGCGCAGTTGGAGGACAAAGCTGCTCACCAGCGAGACCGCTTCGGCCAGATTCTGCTCCAGCGTCCGGCCCGAGCGCTTGGGCGGTTTGAAGGAATGGTCGCCCGCTTCGATCCACGCCATTCGCACGCGCGGCGACAGTTCATAGGCGCCGACGTCTTCGCGGCTGCCCAACGAATCGCGGGTACCCTGGACGATTAGGGCCGTCGTGCGGAGCTGGCG
Source organism: uncultured Pseudomonadota bacterium (assembly GCA_963824565.1). Classification (GTDB taxonomy): domain Bacteria; phylum Desulfobacterota; class Binatia; order Binatales; family Binataceae; genus JAJPJA01. The sequence goes on from CAWGQB010000033.1 coordinate 22,416, forward strand.
CAAATGCTCAACGCGCTGGCGCTCCGGCCGTCCGGGCGGATGGAAGGGATAGCCCAGGCAGACCAGCCCCAAAGCCCCGGATTCGTCGGCGATCATGCTGGCGATCCGCCCGCCCATCGATTTGCCGCCGATCACCAGATGCTGCCCGCCACCCAATTCTTCGATTACCTGGTGCCAGGCGGCACGCAGGATCGGCTCGCGGTCCGGCGCCGCCCGTTTGCCGGTTTGCCGCCGCGCGCTCATGTAGGGAAACTCGAAACGCACGACCCGGATACCGGACGCGCCAACCCCGGCCGCTATCGCGTTCATGAACGGCGAGTCCATCGGAGCCCCGGCCCCATGCGCCAGAACCAGCGTCGCCGGCGCATCCTTGGGTCCGTCGTAGAGCAGTTGTGCCATGTACAATCCGTCCCGAGCGCATCATTATATGTGCGTCCCAAACAGACTGGAACTGGACCGGCTTGACTGCCGCTATCCAAACGTCGATGCTGCCTGGTTACGGAGAGGTTCGGGAGTCCGGCTTAACCGGCGTGACTCGAAATCACGTGTCCCCTTGTGGGACCGAGGGTTCAAATCCCTCCCTCTCCGCCAAAATTTCCAAAATCGATCGCTGAGCGCTGACCAGACGAGAGGCGGCGGTCCGCACGGCGCCAAGGGCTATCCTATCGAGATAGACCACGGTGAGATCAATCGACAGGCTCGGCTCTATCGGCTCATCGAGCCGCGCCCAACCTACCCACAACTCTACCGCTCTGTTTCGGATCCATAACCTCAACCAGTTTACGGGGCCACAGAATGACGCAGAGCCTTGACATGAGGGATCTGCTAATGAATTATTTGAAATGAACTATTTATTTAAATCATCATAAGATTCAGCTAGTGTTATGTATAGCGTCCGATTACCGAGCGACCGGGAAACCAACAGACCGGCGGGCCGGGATCGAAGATCGCAGAGTACAAGGCGCGTCAATTTAACCACCGAACCTTGGATTCCCTGCTTGATGGCAGATGGCGGCACGTGCGAGCTTTCCCTTGCCGACACGCTGATTCGCGCACACGAGATCCGCGAGATTTTCGACGAATCGCCGCTGGTGACCCTGGCGCTCCATCGCATGTTGCTCGCGATTTTGCATCGTAACTTCGGCCCGTGCGGAACCAGGGAGTGGTTCGACCTCTGGAAGCAAGGGCGATGGCACGAGCAGAGATTGTCGGACTATTTCAACCGCTGGAGCGAGCGCTTCGAACTGTTCCACACCGACCGGCCCTTCTACCAGGTTGCCGAGATGCAAAGCGTCGGTCGCCAGCCCGCCACTATTCTGTTTCAAGAGATGGCGGCCGGAAATAATCCTACGCTCTTCGACCATAGTTTCGAAGCCGATCCGCCCGCGATCCCGCCTGCACGCGCGGCGCGGGGACTCGTCGCTCGCCAGGCGTATTCCTTCGGTTTCGGCAAGAGCAGTCCATTTTGTTTGTCTGACTCTCCAATGCTGCGCGGCTTTGCCCTGCTGGCCTTAGGGGAAAACCTGTTCCAAACGCTTGCGCTCAATCTGATCAGATACGACGAAGAGCATCCGTTCGCGCACGCTGACAATCGCGACGACCTTCCCGCGTGGGAGCAAGAGCGCCCCGAACCGCCGCGCAAAGAAGGCAACAGGCCCGCCGGTTATCTCGATTACCTGACGTGGCAGAGCAGACGTATCCATCTATATCCGGAAGAAGATGGAGTTTCCGTGCGCTTGTGCCAGTTGCAGCAGAATCTGAAGCTTATCGAAGATGCTCCACCCGACCCATTCAAGTGCTACCGGAAGGACGAGAAGCGTGGCTGGGTTGCGCTACCATTTAGCGAAGACAAGGCCCTTTGGCGCGACCACCATAGCCTGATGGAGATTTCCAGCCAATCGCACAGCCGCCCGGAAGTGTTCGACTGGCTGGCTCGGCTCGCCGCCGAACCCGGCGCGCGCAACCTTGGCCTTGGGCCATATTTTTCGTTCTCCGCGTTTGGTCTCGCAACCGAGACCGGAAAAGCCGCGAGCATCAGCTTCTGGCGGCATGAACGCCTGCCACTCCCAATCGTCTACCTCTCAGATGGCCACCTGCGCGGCAGGATTGCGGACGCGATCGGCTATGCCGAAGGCGTCGCCAGGGATCTGCGCGAATCAGCGGCGGTTCTCGCGCGCGCGATGCTCGAGTCGCCGCACTCCGCGGAGGGACAGCAGCGGCATTCAGATGATGCGCGCCGCAACGTGATCGAACTTGCGCCCCTTCGGCTTTTCTGGCCGGCGCTGGAGGCGCCCTTCATGAGATTTGTGTCCGCTATTGCGGACCAGCGCGACGAACACGAAATCCGCACATTCGAATGGCGCAAACTGGCGCGTCGAATCGCTCGCGAGAGTCTGGAACAAATTACGCGCGAACTCGACTCCGGAGTCGCGGGCGCTGCGCGCTGTGGCCAAGGCTGAGCGTAGCTTCTGGCGGAAAATCAGATTGGGACTTGCGGTCGGCGAGGAACTATGACGGAGCATTCGGACTATCGCTTCATCGGCTATCTGGAGTCGTTCCGCGACCGCGGCAATCACACCGCACTAGCCACGTTGCGAAGAGCGCTGGGCAAGGAGCCCGGTGCAGCGCCCGAAGCCTACCCGCTGGTGCTGTCGTTCATACCAGAGGGTACGAGCCCTCGCGTAGAGAGCATCTATTTTCTGGTTGGCTCGCTCTTCGCGCTCCATCAGAAGAGTTGGCCGCGCGTCGACCACGATACCTCGCCGCGAGACTTCGGTGCCTCCATGCGTATCCTCGCTGGTCGCAGGCCAGGGGGCGGAGTCGAGCGCCGCTTTGGCGCCCTGCTCGCATGTTCCGACGCGGAGCTTGGCGATCATCTGCGCCACGCAGTGTCACTGCTCAGGGCCGAGAACGTGCCGATCGATTGGGTCGGTCTGATCTCGGATCTCAGGAATTGGAATTACAACCGGCGGCCGGCGCAGCGCCGATGGGCACGGTCATTCTGGTCGGGCGCCACTGGGGACGAGGAACGCACCGGCGCCTCGGGGTAAAGGATCAGGAATAATTAACCCTAAAGCGAAAGAATAATTTCATAACCGAAGATCGAAAACCCTTTAATCCAAGGGAGAAGGTTGGGGTGAGAGTCTTCGCTCTGGGCGCAAGAATTATTCTCGTTTCGGGTTAAGAGAATACAAAATAGATGTTCGTCGAATTGCACCTGCTGCAGAACTTCGCGCCGTCCAACCTCAATCGCGACGACACCGGCTCGCCCAAGGAGTGCGAGTTCGGTGGCTACCGGCGCGCGCGAATTTCGAGTCAATGTCTAAAACGCGCGGTCAGGATGCGCTTTCCCGATATCCTACCCGAGCGCGAACTCGCCACGCGCAGTAAGCGGGTGGTGATGGAGCGCGTGGTTCCCGCGCTGGTTTCTCTAGGACACGAAGCGTCCGCCGCGTGTGCGGTCGCGGAGCGGGCTCTGGCCGCAATCAAGCTGAGCGTGAACGAAGCGGCGGAGACCCAATATTTGCTGTTTCTGGCCAATAGCGAAATCGAGGCGCTGGCCGAAGTCTGTGAAAGTAACTTCGAACAACTTTCGCAAGTAGTTCAAAAATCCGTGAAGAGTAAGAAAGAGGCGCAGAAAGAAGTTCCGGTCGAGGTGCGCAAGCAGATCGAAGGCCTGCTCGACGGTGGAAAGGCAGCCGATCTTGCGCTGTTCGGCCGGATGATCGCCGATCTGCCGGACAAGAACCGCGACGCCGCCGCACAGGTCGCCCATGCGATCTCAACCAACCGCGTCAGCCCCGATTTCGACTACTATGCGGCGATTGACGATCTCAACCCGCGCCAGGAAACCGGGGCCGGGATGATCGGCACGGTCGAGTTCAACTCCGCCTGCTTCTACCGGTATTCGAATGTCGATCTTAAGCAGCTTTGCAACAATCTCAGGAACGACCACGACCTTGCCCGCCGCGCGCTCGAAGCCTTCCTTCGCGCAAGCATCGAGGCCATCCCCACGGGCAAGCAGAACAGCATGGGCGCTCAGAATCCAGCCATCGTTCGTAATGACCGTGGTAAGGAGGGCGGGATTGTGGTCGCTCGCCAACGCATTCCTAAGGCCGGTCGATCCCGACGAAGAAGACGATCTCGTCAAAAGGTCCATTGCCCGCATTGACGGTTATTGGGGCAAACTCACGCGGATGTACGGCGCGTGCGGAATCGAAGGCGTGCACTTCGCAGCCATCGACGCGGGCCAGACTCCAAACCTGGGTGAGCCGCTCGTCTCGGTAGATCAGGTCATCGCGTCCGTAATGGACACCGCAGACTTTGCCGCCTAAGGATCGCCCCGATGAGCACGTTCTGCTTCCGGCTGTGCGGCCCCATGCAATCATGGGGAACTCAGAGCCGTTTTCTAGTACGCGATACCGGGCTCGAGCCGTCCAAGAGCGGCATCGTGGGACTGATCTGCGCCGCCATGGGGACTCCGCGCGATGACCGCACCACGATTGAAAGATTCGCCCGCCTCAGGATCGCGGTGCGAGCGGACCGCCCCGGCACCATGGCTATGGACTTCCATACAGTAGGCGGTCTCCACTCTGGCGGTGACGGCTACGGCGTGATTCGCGCCGACGCTACTGGCGTTGGCACCGTAGTCTCGCGCCGTTATTATCTCGCGGATGCCGAGTTCGCAGTCGCGCTCGAAGGTGATCGCGATGTTCTTGAGCAGGCCGCAGCAGCACTCGCAGCGCCACGTTGGCAGCTCTTTCTCGGCCGCAAGTCGTTCGTGCCCTCCGCCCCATTACTTCTTCCCCCGGACCCTCCGTGGGAATCAGGATGGAACGAGGCCAACCTGGAACAGAGTATTCAATCCTTTCCGTGGCTGCCCTTGCTTTCGGGCCTAAACAAGGCCGACGCGCCCGAAACGCTGCGCGTAGTGATTGACGACCCCTCAGGCAGCGAAATCCGGCGCGACCGTCCGCTAAGCTTCGCGCCACGAGCCTTCACGATCCGAAGGGTGCGCACCCTGTGGATCAATCCGTCGTGGGAAAGCGCATGATTCTTTCGCGGTTAGTGCTTAATCCGCGTTCGCGCTGGGTGGCACGCGACCTGGCCGATTGTCAGGAACTCCATCGCACGGTCCTTTCCGCCTTTCCCGAAGCGCCTGGGGGTTCAGCGCGCCAGCGCTTCGGTGTGCTGTTCCGCATCGAATACTGCCGCGGCGCCGCTCCGGTCCTGCTGATTCAGTCGAGCGAGAATCCAGACTTCAGCGCGCTGCCAAGCGGTTACCTCGCGCAACCGCCCAAATCCAAGGACATCGGTGCGGCTTGGCGAGGGATTGCCCACGAAACCGTCTTCCGCTTTCGACTGCGGGCAAATCCAACTCGGAAAATCGAAACCAAAAGCGGGCCCGGCGGCGCCAGGCGCAACGGAAGGCGAGTCGAACTCAGGACTGAGGAGGAACAGCTAAACTGGCTGGCGCGCAAAAGCCGCGAGAGTGGATTCGAAATCCTCTCGGTGCGGGCAGCCGCCGAATATCCCGACGTATGGGTGAGCGCGGAGGGAAAGGTGAGCGGTTCGCGCGGCCTGCCGGACAGCGCGGGCTCAAAACCGCGTCTGACATTCGCATCGGTGCTGTTCAATGGCAAACTTCGGATGACCGATTTGGAAAGATTTGGCGCCGCGCTTGAGCGTGGCATAGGGAGCGCGAAAGGGTACGGGTTCGGCCTGTTGTCAGTCGCACGTGTCGGGGACCCGGTCCGGCCCGTCCCGCGGCCTTCATGGTACCGGCCGGCGGCCGACGACCCTTTCCCACCCTGAGTTCGCATCTGGAAACCTCGCGGTGACGGATATGAGGGAGCCTCGCCTCCCGCTTTCGGTAACGAGGACGATCAGACCAGATTGTTGCTGTGGTCCCCACGTATGTGGGGGTGAACCGAAGTCCGAAATGGTCTGGGTAGCGGAGGCTGCGCTGTCCCCACGCACGTGGGGGTGAAAAGGATTCGCCGGATCCGCTCGCGGGAGGTCGCCGGACAGGTCGACGCAGCCGCGGCGACCTCTCGCCTTTGGTAGCCGATTCATCGCCTTCAGGCGGCTTTGGGGGATCCCGAAAAAAAACCCACGCGCGTCTTGACAGCAGGGATCGGATTTGAGTATGTCAACATTTCAAATGAATACTTTGTTTAAATCATTAAATGACTTTAAGCTGAGTTATGGCACCGCTTCCGATGACGAACGGCCGGCGAACTTCCGATAGGCCGGCGCGCGTAGACGGAACGCACCAAAGGCAGTCGCAGGGGAAGGAAAAATGGAGGAGAGCATGACGGAACGACTACCAAAGCTGGGCGGGCATTTGCGGGTGGCGTCAGGCGCCATCCTGGGTGCGATGGCGCTCGCGCTGGTCGCAACCTGGGCGAGCGTCGTGCGGGCCCAAAGCCCGGACACCTCTTCAGAGCCCGGGTTTATCAAGAACCTTCACATCACGGGTTTTGCGCAGAACACCAGCGCCACCTGGATCGAGTCCAACAACATGAAAGGGAGCTTCGGCACCACCTCCAGAGTGTCGGGCACGACCACACCCGGCACCTCGGATCGGTGGGGCTTGCAGAGCGAAAATTCGCTTGCGGCTGAGCGCCAGTTGGTGCAGATCGACGTCAACGACGACTTCACCGAGAACGACAGCATGTTTATGCGCTCATGGTTCGCGTATGAACCGTCGTATCCTTGGGAAGTGGCATGCCTGGGCGCGGGCTCCAGTTGGCCAGGGGTGCTCAACGGACAGTCGGCCCTTAAGACGCATTGCAACTCGGATTTTTACAACGTGTACGGGATCCGCGAATTGTGGTTCAAACATCGCTTTGGCCCACTGCAGTTCTTCCTGGGCCGCCAGATCGTAACCTGGGGTGAATCGATCTTCGGCTACCGGGTCGGCGATCAGATCAATCCACGCGATGTTAGCTGGAACTTCGGGTTCGCCAACCCCGAGCAGTCATACATGCCGCTGTGGATGATCCATCCGATCCTCAACCTGCCCAGCGTGGGACCGTTCAGCTCGAATTTCGCCGAGCTCGTCTACATTCCAGGGATCGATTTCATGTACACCCAGGTCGACTACTCCAATGATAGTGTCGACGGTCAGGACGATCTCGCGGGGCGCGTGGGCATCGGCGCCGCTAGTCCGGGCGGCCGCTTCGCGGGACAGCTTGACTGCCGCACGCTTTTTGCGCCAGGTCCTGCGGCATTCGGCCTTAACCACACTCTAATTCCGGCCGCCGGCGCTAATGGTGACTGCGGAACCGGGCCACCGATCGCCCAGTTTCAGACTGGCACAGGTTTCCCCGGCGCGGGTCCTGGCGACTACATCGCGGAGACCACCAACAAAATCCCGAGTGCCACCTGGGGCAACTCGCAGATTGGATTCAGACTCCATACATTGGTTGAAAACACCGAGATGACCTCGTTCTTCTATTGGAACCACGAGTACAGCGCGACGCTAAAGATAGTTCCGGACATCTGCTCCGCAACCCCGGGAAAGATGGGGATCAACTGCCTGAATCTTGGCAGCGGAGCCTTCCTGAGAAACGAGGCAGCGTATTACCCGCAATATATGGGTGGCGGGGTAACCGCAAACCGGCCGATCTATCTGCCGGGGGCGCTGGCGCAGTTGCCGTTCGTGGTCCGTGGCGAAGTGTTCTACAAGAACCACGCAGCCTTCAACACCAGCTACATTCCAGGTACGGTCTACACGAACTACAACCCGAAGGCCGGAACTCCGAGTTCCGTCTATCACTCGGACACGGTTACGTGGCTGGGAGCGCTTGACCTCGATTCTGCCTACACTCCCTGGCTGACCACCACCGGAAACCTGAATGTGACCTACGAGCTTTACGACCAGATCATCCTCAGCCCAAGCAAGTTCTTGCTGGACGCGCCGAGTTTTTTCACTCCCGCGTATCACAATAACGTGAGTATGGGACTCAGCGTCAGCACGAGCTGGTGGTGGGGCGCGGTCTCTCCGAGCTGGTTCAACCAGTACAATCCAGAGGGCGAAACGTGGCTGATCTTCCCGACGCTTCAGCTCACTCCACCTTGGACCAACAAGTACTTCACCACGCTGGGCTGGGTCGAAATCCTGGGCAGCGACCGGTACAATCTGAACGGCGGCTTGTTCAAGGGTAAGAACATGTTCACCGCACGGTTCCAGTACAACTTCTCGCTCATGTAAAGCCTGCGCGTTTGGTGCTTTACCCCGCTTAAACGCGCTCGATAGCCGGGCGGCCTTACCCCCCGCCCGGCTGTCATCCCGCCTTCGCCGTTTCGACGCCCCAGCCGCCGTTACGCTCCCGTGATATTACCCTGCAATCTGCCGCGCGCTTAGCCGTGTGCAACCGTATGAATCGGGTTCGCTCTCTTGACTTCGTGCCACCATTTTGACTTTAGTTGCCCAAGGAATGCTTGGGAGATGGGTGACGAGGGAGGAAAAAAGGGCGCGCAGGACAAACGCCAACGTTTGCTGGAAGCCGCCGGTGAGGTGTTTGCTCAGCGCGGCTACAAGGCCGCTACTATCCAGGAGATATCTCAGCGCGCCAATGCCAATATCGCGAGCGTGAATTATCACTTTCGTGATAAGGAAAGCCTCTACCGTGAGGTTTTCCGCTACGCCATGTCGCAGGCGCGGGCTAATATCTCTCGCCTATCCGTCCGACATCTCGGAGAGAAGACCAGCCCAGCGGTTGAGACAGGAACTTCGCCGCTATCTGAAGACCAATTTTTCGGCCGACCGCGAGCCCTGGGTGGCCATGATATTTTTTCGCGAGATGCTCGAGCCGACCGATGTGTTCGAGACCTTGGTCGAGGAAACCCTGAAACCGCATCAGCAATACCTGGAATCATTGGTGCGGGCGGTCGCGGGGCCACAGGTCGACGAGCATTCGATACGCTTTTCCGCGTTCGCCACCGTGGCGATCTCCGGCTACTTTCATAATGTCGAGCAGTACATCAAGAAGATCTATCCCGAAGAACGCTTTAGCGGCGAGTCCAGCGACGAACTTGCGGACTTGATTGCCAGGTTTGTGCTCGGCGGTATCAGGGCATTGAAGCTTCCCTCCAAGTAAGTGTCGGTGACTCCGCGCGAGCCCAAAAATGGGCTGAGCGACGCGGGATCAACCCGAAACGGTTCGTGCACACGCTAATACCGCGGTTGCAAAAAGATCCTGAAGCCTGGCCCAGCACCGATTTCTCAAATCAACGTGAAACACAAGCGCCTGCTCACGTCCGGCATTTCCGCCAACCTCATCTTCAAGAGCTTTGCTCTGTGCGCCGCAATCGCGCTGCTGCTGCTTGCGGCGGCCGGCTGCGCGGCCTTCGCTCCACCACGTATCGAGAATCCCTCATTTGAACGGCACGCAGTGACCCGGGAGAAAGACAACGTCAGGGTGACGGTAGCGGTTCTGAGCGCCCCGGAAAGCAAGGAGTATTTTGGGCTGCCGCTGGAGTCGGAGGGCGTTCAGGCGGTATGGCTGAAGGTGGAAAATCGCAACGGCTACGGCCTTTATATCGTGCCTCGCAGCACCGACCCGAATTATTATTCGGCATACGAGACCGCTTTCATAAATCATCGTCTCTTCGCGTGGCAATCGAATGAAGCGATGGATGAGTTCTTCGAGCGGTCACGGATTCGTCTCCGCGTTTCCGCGCGTGCGACCAACACCGGTTTTCTCTTCACCAACCTCAGCGAGGGCGCCAAGTTCGTTAACATTGAAATGGTGCACGATATGGGAGCGATCCGCGATGGCTTTTTCTTTCAACTGCCCAACGGAAGTTTCGACTATGAGCAAGCGCGCCTCGCCCAGGGTCTTACATCACAGCACACGCCGGATCTGACGCTCCACGAATTACGCCACACCATCGAAACACTGCCCTGCTGTACCACCGACGAGAAGGGCTTGAACAACGGCGACCCGGTGAATTTCGTTCTCGTCGGCTCAGATGATGACGTCCTGGGAGCGCTCACCCGCCAGGGATGGGATCCAACTCATGCGCTCGCGACCGGCACCGCCTGGAAGACGGTCAGCGCCTTCGTCAAAGGCGACAGTTACCGCTATTCACCTGTGAGTCCCCTGTACTTTTTTGGCCGCCCGCAGGATATCGCGATGCAAAAGGCACGCACGACCATCCATCAGCGCAATCATTTGCGGCTGTGGAAAGCGGACTATACTTGCCAGGGCAAACCCGTCTGGATCGGTCAAATCAGCCGAGACATCGGAGTTCGCTTTACGGTCAACGCACGGTTCTTTGTAACCCACAAGATCGATCCCGAGGTGGATGACTCGCGCAACTACCTGGCCCAGGATCTGTTCGCTTCCGAATATCTTTACGGACTCGGCTTCGCCGCAGGCGCGGTAAAAGCCTCCCAGGAGCATCCCGCGACTAATCTGACCGGCGATCCGTACTTCTCCGACGGCTTGCGCGCGGTGATGCTGATTTCCTCCAGGCCGGTGCCTGAAGACCGGATCGAGTTGCTCAACTGGGAGACCCCCGCCGACTAACGAACCGACCATGCTGGCTAGTGAAGGAATCGTCCGAAACGCGGCCAGCTCACTCCTTGCGGCAAAATTTTCCCGGCAGCATAGCGCTATATCGCCGGCAACCTTGCTTCATCCGGAGCGGACTTGCTCCCGCTCTCATCTCTCGTGAAAAAATATGTTGATCGAGTCGTGCATCCGGTTAATGCTTCGAATTCAAGGACTGTTGGTGATGGACCTTACCTCGATAGAAGATTCCATAAGCGTAAGGATGGCAGCAGGGGTGGCCGTGACAGCCATCTGCCTGGCAATCGGATTTCGCTCCGCGCTCAGCCTCTCCCTCGGCAAATTCGTCACTTCGCTGACGCGGGGGGTTGCCGTGGTCGAGAAAGTCGACGATATCGTCGACGACCTCGATCGCCTCCGCGTCAGTCAACGGGCCTTTCTTTACACCGGCGAAGATCGCTTTGCGCAAGGCGTCATCGAGAGTGCAACACGGTTAATCGAAAATGTTGGCGTTCTCAAACAGCTAACCGCCCCAAGTTCGGCATTGGCGCGCCAGATAGCGCACGTGTCGCACTCCGTCGATTGGGCGCTCGAGTTGGTTGGGGAATCCAACGATCTTCAGCATTATTTCGGTACCGCCGCGGCAGTGACTCTGCTCGATGATGATGGCGATCATTCGATTGGGAGCGCCGAAATCGACGCGATGCAGCTCAAAAAGCTGGCGACAAGTCGCGTTCTGGAGCGGGTTCGCATCGAAGGCAAGCTGCGATCGGTCCTCGACGTGGTGTTCTGACCCGGAACCGCCAAACGGCGCAAACCGACCTTCACGACGCTTTTGGCCGGGTGCCACACGAGCCGTCGCTTATTGCAATGGAGCCGCCGGAAGCCGCTATACCCGCGGATTCACGAAAACCGCGGCCGCGACAACCGTGGTCCACAGTCCCTCGCGATCGCCGATTGCCGATTGGGTAACGTTGCGCGTGCTGACGATTTTGTCCGACATTCTCCAGATGTCCTTGCGCTCGTCGTAACTGGAATTGAGGTCGAAATCGACGCCCAGAATCGTCGCCAGCATGGTCGCGGCGAGATCCTCGGCATAATCGCCCGCCTTTTGATCGGTCTCGCCGAAACTTTTGTGCTCCGATAGGTAGCCGTATTGGGCCGGATCGGCGGGGATCGCCAACCCCACCGAGGCGGCGACCAGCCGATGCGGCTCGTTTGTGGCGTTGTCGTACATCACCGCGTAAACAACCTGTCCCGGAGTCAGGTATTTCAGTCCTTCCTGCACCGGAATCACTTTGCAATAAGGGGGGAATATGGAACTGACCCGCACGAGGTTGTACTCCGCGATCCGGGCGTCGCGCAGGGCGAGCTCGAAGGAAGTCAACTTCTCCCGGTGCCGGCCGACACCCTTGGTCAGGAAAATATTTCTGGCAATTGGTCCCAATTTATCCTCTACCGGGTCGTGAAAAAAGTTCGATTGCACCGGCCGCATTGCAGACGTCCATGCCGTCCTACAGCCGATCCGCGTGAACCCTAATGATGCTAGCAATCAAGTGTTACTTGTATGTTACGGGCGAATAAAGAAGTGCCACCGGACCGCTGGTCCAATCGCGATCAGGCCGGCGGCTATTGGGCGAGCACGGGATCCTCACCCAGCACTCCTTGCGCGGTCAACTCGCGGATCCGTTCGAGGCTTAAGCCGAGGTCCTTGGAAAGGACCGCTCGGTTGTCTTCACCAAGCTTCGCCACCCGCTGGCCAATTTTGGTCGGCGTCTCCGACATGTGGTAGGGCGTGCGCGGCAGCATCATCAGTCCGCTGCCCGGCACCTCGACTGGTTGCAGGATGTCGCGGCTGTTTATTTGGGGATGATTGATTGCCTCGGGCACGCTCAGCACCGGCGCGGCTATCAAACCAGAATCGCGGATGAACTTGATCGCGTCATCGCGCTTCTTGAAATTCCTGGTGACCCATTCCTGTACGATTTCCGCGAGCACGTAGCGGTTCTCCGAACGCAAGCGCAAATTGGCGAAGCGCGGATCGTCTCTGAGTTCCGGCATCCCGGCCACCTTTGTGAAAAGGTCCCAGTAGTGGTCGAGCACGACCATAATGAAGTAACCGTCCTCGGTCTTGTAGTAACCGTGCGGCGTGGGACCGTTTCGATGGCTGCCAAAGGGCTTCGGAGCGTCTCCGGTCTGGTCGCCCGCCAGGTATTCGCAAAGGGTATTGTCGTGCAGGTTGAATATGCATTCGCTCAGGCACAAATCGATATATTGCCCGCGGCCCGATTTCTCCCGGTAATAGAGCGCGGCGCTGATTGCCCCAAAAGCGTTCACTCCGGCATTGCCGTCGGAGATATAGACCCCGCTGAACACCGGCATCCCGTCGCGATTGCCGGTAAGTGACGTGACGCCGGAGATCGCCTGTGAGATCGCGTCGGTCGCCGGCAGCTTGGCCATCGGACCGGTCTGGCCAAAACCCGATACCGAACACATTATCAGCCGCGGGTTGATTGCTTTGAGTTCGTCGTAGCCGAGTCCATACTTGCCCAGCAGGCCGGGCGTCAGGTTCTCCAGGAAGACGTCGAAATGGCGAATCAGATCCCGAACCAGGGCGGCGCCATCGGAGCGCCTGAAGTTGACGCAGAGACTGCCCTTACCGCGATTGTAATAGGCATACATCGGCGAGAAGCGGGCTTGCGAAGACGGTTTGGGCATCGTTCCACGGCCATAGTCGCCGCTGGGCGGCAGTTCCAGCTTGACGACCTCGGCACCCAGATCGGACAGAATCCGGCCCGCCACGGGTCCCGCTATATAATTGGTCGCTTCCAGCACCCGGACTCCGGCAAGGGCTTGCGCATCATTGGGCATCGGCGGTAGTTCCTTTCACGGTCCAAAATGCGGCGATCGAAGTTCCGTTCTTGCGAACCCTCGATTTCCCGACCGTAGCAATCTCAATACCCTAAATGTGCCGGCGTTGGTAACGGTTCACCGCCACCCCCGGGCAGTTTGACAAATCAAACGCGGAGGAGATCTCGTGACCTGTTCCGGGCAGGGTCGAATTTAACCCGACCCGACTCACGCGCTTTAAAAAGGATGGAACTTCATCCGGAGCTCAACGGGTTTGCCATGCCGGGAGTTCCGATGTACGACCGAAAGGCGTCGGAACAGGATTGGCAAAGGTTGCTCGCGTTCTGCAAGGAAACGCTTTCTTAGTGATTTCGTACGTCTGGTAGTATAGTGTCGAAGCGCGTGCTTCAGGCTTCCGGCCCGTGGTGGGGCGGCTTGGAAAGGCTTGTACCAATAAAAACTACAGTCTGTATTGGCTGCGGGGGACAGCCTTTTCCAGCCTGCCATTTTTTTCTCTTCCCCAAACGTCTCGGAGAACAGGACGACAGGCTCGAAGCGCGTGCGCTGTCCCACGCGGCCAAAAAAAACCGCAATCATAGCGGAAGATCATTTTCAGGCTCTGTAAGGGGGGTTCTATGAAATACGGAATTTTCACATTTCCCACCGAATACTCGATCCGGGTAGACCAACTCGCGCGCGCCGTGGAGGAGCGCGGCTTCGAGTCGCTGTGGCTGCCGGAGCACACTCACATTCCGGTGCAGCGGCGCAGCCCCTACCCTGAGGGTGGACCGTTGCCCAAGGATTACTTACATATCGCCGACCCATTCGTGGGTCTTGCCGCCGCGGCTGCGGTCACCCGGAAAATCAAGCTGGGAACGGCAGTCTGTCTGGTGGTTGAGCATGATCCGATTGTGCTGGCCAAAAAGGCCGCAAGCCTGGACTTCCTTTGCGGAGGACGCTTCATTTTCGGCATCGGCATCGGCTGGAACGCCGAGGAAATGGAAAACCACGGCACCGTATTCAAGACCCGCTATCAACTGCTGCGCGAGCGCATCGAGGCGATCAAGAGGATTTGGTGCAGCGACCAACCGGAGTATCACGGCCGCTTCGTCAACTTCGACCGGATCCAGTCATTTCCCAAACCCGTGCACAAGCCCCATCCGCCGATCTTCTTTGGCGGCGACACGCCCTTGGCCCGCCAGCGCGTGGTCGATAACTACGATGGATGGATCCCGACGATTATGCGCACCGCGGACTTCCTGGCCGGAATCGAACACATCCGCAACCTGGCCTACGAGCGTGGGCGCAATCCGAGATCGATTGAAATTTGCATGGTCTGGCCGCGCGCCGATCGCAAGATTCTGGACCGTTATGAAGCCGCCGGCGTTGACCGGGTGATGCTGGGACTGCCTTCAGAGGGAGCCGACACAGCGCTGCGCAGACTCGATGACTGCGTCAAACTGGCCGGGTTAGAGCCGGCCGGGTCGGATTGAAGCCGCCGACTTCATGGGCTTCGCCACCGGCCGCTAGGAACACGGCGAGGGGACTGCGTTCCGGCCGCACCCCTCGCCGGCTAATGGCCGCGCGGAGCCGCTCTCCTCCCAAGGAGTGGAGTGGCTCCGCGCCCTTATGAGTTAACTCCAACTATTGCAGCGAAAGCGGTCCGTAGATCAAACCAGTCGGACCGTCGAGCGTAGTCAGCCGCCAAAGATGAACAGCGCGGGGGTCGGGCTTCCACTCGCCGTGATCTGGCCGGAGCTGTACCGGGAAAGAGAGTCGCCGGCGGCGTTCGCCACCACAAGATTATTCTGTTTGCTCATGGTGATTCCATTGGGATCGCAAAGGCTGAAAGTCCCGGCCACCGCGGTTGGCGTCAACACCACGTTAGGTGTCGGCGTGATGGTACCGCTCCCACTAATCTGCGACGCAAGAAACTCTACCACCGAGCCCGCGCACTTGCTGACGCTGAGCTGCTCGTTGCTGATCCATAGGTTACCCTCGGAATCGAAGAGGATACCCCACGGATTGTTGATGGTCATCAAGCCACCGATGGTCTGGGACAGCAGCGCGGTGTTCAACGTGACCGGCGTGACTCCCACCGCAGCCTTGAGGACGGCGGAGGCTACCTCAACAACGGTAGTGCCGCCATTGTTGTCGATCCAGAGATTATCGTCGGCATCGAAGGCGATTCCCAAGGGACCGTTGAAAGACGCGTTGGTGATCGTGGCGACCGGGACTATCGGCACCACTGAAACGGTTGTCGCCTGTGCCGCGCTGAATTCGAAGATCACGTTATTCATCGAATCGCTGACCCACAAGTTCTTGTCGGCGTCAAATGCGGCGAATTGCGGAAAGTTGAAGCTCGCGGACTTGATCACAATGGCCGGAACCGGGTTGGAGGTCGTATTGAGGCTGGCGAGTTGTACGGACGTGTAATGGTCAAGCGCCGCACCGGTGCCTTTGCCGTCGCCTAGACCGCCGTCAACCAGCCACATACCTAAGCCGCTGTCAAACAGCGTGTCCTGGGGAGAGACCAACGTTGCGGTGTTAAGTTTTTGTTTGGGGTTGATATTGACGTTCCCGGAGAGGTGCAACTCTGCCCCGGAAAAATGCAGTGCATCCGCGCCGCCCCCGTTCGCAACCCACACTCCCGCGAAGGGAACGATGAACGAGCTACTGCTGCCGCCACAGCCGATAGCGATGGCCGCAATCACCGCCATCACCGCACCTACCGATATTGGCAATGCTTTGCCTCGAAACCAATTCCACTTTCCCGCCGCCTTACTTTCCTTCACGTTCATCCTCCTCCGATTGGGTAAAATCCTACTATTGGGCAACATCCTATTGGGATCGCATGGTTCCAGTTCCGACGGTTATCTCATACAGCATTGCCGGAGACAACAAAGGGCGGCTCTTCCGCAGCATGCACAACGGGGGACATGCTGACCGACAAGCCGATGAAATCGGTTCGACATCTTCGGGATGTCAAGCGGCGAGCCAAGCGGCCACCCTCCTGTTCCACTTGCCGGCCATACGTTCCGAGCCACCGACATCACGGCCTATCTCCAGACGGCGGCACGCTTGATCACGTCCAAACCATATTGCGAGCCACGAATCGCCAGGACAAGGGCGTCGCCCCCCCAATGGAGGGGCGACGCCAGGTTGGAGAACGCCGACATGGTCGTCCAAGCCGTCAGATCAATGACCGGGCCGAACACGTCGCCGGCGGGCGCGTTTAGCGTCGTAGTTCGCGCCGACCAGGAAGCTGTTCGGGACCGTGGCACCACTGCTCGTCAGTTGCCCGGCCCCGTAGAGCGGAATGCCGAATGGCGTGGCCGAGCTGACCGCTGAGAGGTCGCCGAGGTTGTCGAAAGCGAGCCCGTTCGGCGCATTCAAGGTTACGTTGCCTCCGTCGCTCGTTGGCGAAATCGTAACGTTCGGTACCGGATGCGCACCTGCGCCGCCGCCAAGCTGCGTCGACAGGAACTCAACGATCGTAAACGGCTTGTTCGCGTTGCTCGACCACAGGTCACCCGCCGAGTCGAAGACCAGTGCCCACGGTCCCTGGATTGAGCCCGCGCCGTCGTCGTTTAAGACGTCGTGGGGTGCGATCGTCTGCGTTCCCGTCAGCCCCGCTAGTGAAGCCGCGGCGAAGCCTTCGATTGAAGTGCCGCCGTTATTCGCGACCCACAGATTGCCGGTGACCGGCGAGAACGCTATCCCCAGCGGACCCGTGAACGGGATCGTCGAGGTCAGGGTGAGGGTCGGCGTGACGAGGACCACGCTTGTGGCAAGCTGGGCCGCCGTGAACTCGACGACCTCGTTGGCCCCGTTGTCGGCGACCCAGAAATTCCCGTCCGCGTCAAACACGCCCTGCTGCGGGAACTTGATGCCTGTGTAGGTGAGCGTTTTATTCGGCGCCGGGTTCGGAGTCGTCCCGAGCGCGGCGAGCTGAGCTGCGGTGAACTCGTCGAGCGCCGGGCCGACATCGTGGTCCCATTGCCACCATCGAGGACCCAGAGATCGCCATCCGCATCGAACTGAACGCCTTGCGGCGCACCGAAGCCCCTCGCGCTGTTGAATGCGAGATGCGGTGCCGGATCGCTAACGCCAGGGATAAGGAGTTGCGATGGGATGAACTCGACAACGTTGGTCCCGTTCGCCACCCACAGCGACACGTTAACAGTCGCGGTCGGCGTCGGGCTCGGGGTCGGCGTAGCGGTCGGGGTCGGCGTCGGCGTGTGATGAATGACAATTACATTATTATTACTACTGCTTCCGCAGGCGCCCAGCACAGCGGCCATTCCTATCGCCAACAGTAGCAGCATTGTCGAACGTATTGTGTTGAATTTAAGCATCAGCCACCTCCTATACATCTAAGATCTTAAAGATTCGGTTGTACCCAACGATTGGGTCGATGACAGTCTCTCAGGCCCACTGGCGCCACCCTAACTACGAATCCCCTATTTTTCAACAGTCTGCGAACTTTTCAGAGCTTTTAGGTAATTTATACCGACTTTCTCTAGGGGCGCCGCACCTAAGCCAGCCGACAACGGTACCCTCGAAGGTACCCTAGACCCTGTTTGTCGGCAACGAGATTAGACATTTCGGCGGGTATTTTTTCGAAGCGCAAGCTTTCAGACCGGGTTTGATCGGATTTAGGTAGTCGGCTATTAGCGATTCTCTCCGAGCATATAGGATAAATGCAAACTGATTATCAAAATCAGCGAATGCAATTTACGCGGTTTTAACTAGGCTCAGTTTCTAAGGACTCAGATATAGATAGCAGGAGACAATAATTTAAACTGACACTTGTTAATTGAATAAAACCCTACTCATATTAATATGACTAGTTGTATAGAAATATATGTACTAACTATTTTTGCTAATTTAGAGTAAAGACGGCCTCGCCGGAGCACCGCCCGAAGCGCGAAGCGGGACGGCCGAGAATTGAGCGCGCAGATAGGCGGTGTCTGTGGCGCAACGGCGACGCGTCAGGGCCTCTATTAATCGATCACAGCTGCACGGTGGGTCGCGCTGGAAGCGCCGGCCGGATCGAGTTGCCGTAGAACCGAATTGGCAGATCCAAAAGGTTACCGCATTTGCCGGGCTGACCAGGGCATTCTCGAGCTTGCCGGACTTGCTTAATCCGCAAGCGGCGGTGTGCAGGCGTCGCTCAAGGCACTGCCCGCAAGGTCCGTCGGTTTGGACTTCGGCGTCCTCGTCGAAGTTGCATCGCCCACACAGACGAGCACTTGGCCAGCAATCAGTGTTTCAGCTCAGTTGGCTACGACAACGTAGGCAAAGGCGCTATTGAGAAGCTCGCCGCTCGCATTGTAAGCGTCGGCCTGGATAAGGTGCCCACCGTCGGCGACCTTGGTCGTGTTCCAACTAAAGGTCAACGGCGGCGCGGTCCACAGAAACCCCCCGTCCACAAAGACATACACATAAGCCACGTCGGTCTGCTTCGTGAGCGTAATGGTCACCGTACCGGATACGGGTGTCCCGTCTGTTGGCGAGGTAATCGATACACCTACCGGAGGCGTAGGCTCGCTGGTCGGCGTCGCCTTAGGCGTCGCGGTGCGAACCGGCGTGTGAGTCGGAGTTGGCGTCGCGGTGTGAACCGGCGTGTGAGTTGGCGTCGCGGTGCGAACTCGGCGTGTGAGTCGGCGTCGGCGTCGCGGTGTGGGTGTGTGTCGGCGTCGGCGTCGCGGTGTGGGTGTGTGTCGGCGTCGGCGTCGCGGTGTGGGTGTGTGTCGGCGTCGGCGTCGCGGTGTGGGTGTGTGTCGGCGTCGGCGTCGCGGTGTGGGTGTGTGTCGGCGTCGGCGTCGCGGTGTGGGTGTGAGTCGGCGTCGGCGTCGCGGTGTGGGTGTGCGTCGGCGTCGGCGTCGCGGTTGGCGTCGGCGTCGGCGCGGATGCGGCGAACGCAAGCACCAAATTGTTGGCATTCACGGTTCCGATCCCGGTCGCAAAGTCCCATCCCGTTGTCGCCTTGTACGCGGGCTGGAACGCCGTGTTCGAGGTGGACAGCACCCCAAACTCGCCTGCCGGGTCGAAACAATTATTTGGACCGGTTTCTTCAAGGGGGCTTGTAGCGGTACATGGCACGTCATTGTCGCCCTGGGTTACGTCATAGAAAATGCACGAGGGACCGACCGCGTTGCCATTGGAGGAGTTACATGACGACAAAGTGGTGCTGTTGCCGTACTCCTTAGCGGCCAGCGCGTAGTAGGTGGGATTCGGGTTACCCCACCGGCTGGCAGTTTTCTGATTCACGAGTGACTGAATAGCGGCCATGATCGGCGAAGCAATCGACGTTCCGCCAAATAGGGACCAGGTGTTGGGAGCACCGGCGCAGGAAGTTCCACCATTAGCCGTATCGGAATAGCAAATCACGTAGGAGTGGTTCCAAACTCCGTCCGCGGCGAACATCGACACGTCGGGAACATCTCGCACGCCGTCGCTCGGATTGCCCAGCACGGATTGCCACGAAGGTTTAGCGTATCCCTTGCACGTGCCGCTGACGACACCTGCCGTCGACGGCGTTCCGGTAGCGCAGCCGCTGGGTCCGCCGCTGCCGCCCGAGATGTTCAAAAGAAATGAAAACTCAGTGCCCGAGATTAAATTGCAAAGACTATCCGCACCAGAAGTGGAGAGGCTAAAACCGTCAGCGATCAGCGCGCTGGCGCACGAGTCGTTCCACGGAATCTCCGGAACATACGAAAGTGCAGAGCCAAAAGTGGTGCCGTTCGTCGCACTCCAGTAAGTGCTCGTCGTACCTGTCGCCGTATCGCCAAAGTCTGTACCGCCGACCGCTACATTGTACGGGGTGGATGCGGCTCCGTTGACTGCAATGCCGAGGCTGGCTGCCTCTTCATCTCCCGATCTGACCGGGCCCTGGTCAGCGAACGCCGCGGCCGAGTCTCCCGCAGCTACGAAAACGGACACTCCGTCCAGCACCGCGGTTTGATACAGAGAATTAATCGCGGCGTTGACCGTTGCGCCCTCAATCGTCTCAGCTACGCCGTAACTGTTGCTCACAATGGCGGGCGACGACTTCCCGTCCGCATTCAGAATATTTTGAAGGGCGATCAATTCTCCTCTGGTCGCTGATGTATTAGCGCAGCCGGCGAGCTCGATTGCCGCGCTAGGTGCCGCCGCGCTGGCCCATGCGGCATCCAGGATCGCTTCCCCATCGGCGCCGTTGATGCCAGGGTCGGTACAGCCACCCGGATGGACTTGCGAGACGGAGCCGTCTGGAAACGCAGTCGTAAGGCCGAACGTCGAACGAAAGGTATTCCAGTCGCCTGGAAAGTTAAAAACGTCGGATTCCTCGATCACCACGATCGTTTGGCCTTGACCCGAAATGCCGGCCGCATACAGCGGCTTGAAGTTGTAGATGGTTGCCAAATCAGCGGGCACCACCGCTAAACAATCTGACCCGGTTAGTTCTCCGCAGCCTCCAAAAGTGAATGCGGGCCGCCCCCGCGGCCTGAGTTCCGGCCCGAAGTTGTTGAGCGACACGACGCCAACCACTGCCGGCGCCATCGCTGCCGGTATTTGCGGATCGCTCACGTTGGCCACGCGCATCTTCCCGTTTACCTGGAAGTTATGAATTTCGGTGTGAAATGCCCCGTGTACCTGGTCCGCGTTGCCCGAGAAATCAATCACCAGGCCGTTGGCATAGATCCGGTTGACGGTGAAGCCATGCGACTTGAGCCAATTGGTTACGGTGGCCAGGTCTTGCGGCGCCAATCCATATTTCTGCCCGACTTCCTGCGCAGTCAGCCAGTGATGGTAGTTCGGCGAGTTGGGGTCCTCGAGTTCATCGATATATTTCTCGACCGCTTGTTCCTGCTCTGGCGCGCGACGCAACTGGAGCAGTATGTGATCCATCGGGAGGTCGGCCGCCACCGGGCCGCGATCATTGCGCGCGTTCGCCTCCAGGCGGGTATTACCGGCAATGACCAGGGAACTCTCGTCGATTGCGTCGGTGATTAGCGGGCGCGTCGGAGAGCCCGCACCGAAGACGAGACGGCCGCATGTCAGCACTATCAGGGCGCATATGGCGATCAGGCTCACACGTTTGAAGTACTCTTTCATTGCCAGTCCTCCGCGTTACCAGACCGAGCTTGGCTGATCCAACAACCCAGTCCGTGTGTCAAGGAACTGCAGTGCTGCTAGAACGCCAAGCCGGCGAGGCCAGACGGCAGCAGCGCGGTCTTAACCGCAGTCCTCATCCGCCCAATTTTCCGTAAACCCTTTGTCCTTCCAGCGCTATATGAGCGCTATATGTTGGGCCTATTTTTATCGCTTCAAAATTCTTTGAATTATCAACTGTAAATGCCAGTTCCAAAGCCTAGCTCATATCAATTTGCTTGAAAAGGGGATTTAACAGCTATTTTCTGCTTGCTCTCTGCTTACATTAGCCTTTCCTCTAATTGCGCCACCATAGACTGAAAAAAACAACCAGCTTCCTTAGATTGGATTAGGTAAATCCGCTGCGGCCACATGACGGGCAGTCTGGCGGCCTCCGGGGCCGCAACCGGCGTCGCTATCCCCTTTTTACAGGGTTCAGGATTCGGCCCCTGTGCGCCACTGCGTTTTTGCCATCGGATCCGCCCTAATTCCAGAAGCGTGCATGGCAAGCTAATTGCTCCACCTTCATATGTGGAAACCAGCCGGGATTTCGGCAGACAGGACAACGGTTTTCCACAGGTAATGGAGGATTTGGTCATGCGCAAGGCAATTATCGCGGCGGCTCTCGGCGCGAGCATGCTGCTCGCCGGATGCAGCGGCGCTCCGCTTACGACTCGTGAAAAAGGAACTTTGGTGGGCGGCGTCGTAGGCGCGGGCGGCGGCGCCATAATCGGCTCTACAGTTGGCGCTCCAGGCGCCGGCGCGGCAATCGGCGGCGCCTTGGGTGCGGGAACCGGATACGTGATCGGCAATCAAATGCAGAACGACGAATACCGGCGGGGTAACTATTAGACGCGGATATCAGTTTGATCGGAGATTGTCCGATGTTATCGATACTGGTCTGTCTGCTCGTCGCCATAGCGGTGACCGCTGCGACGCTTAAGCCCGCAAATACTGGCGCGCCAAAAACCGCACGATTTCGCTGGCGCGCCTGAACAGACACAAGTGCCCTTCGCCCTCGAATGCAGTCAGCGTCGCTCCCGGTACGGCGCGAGCCAGATAACGGCTGAAGGCGAAGGGCACTATCGGGTCCGCTGTGCCGTGAAAGAAATGCACCGGAACTTTTATTTGTTCAGGTCTAAATCCCCATTCCCGATAAATCAGCAAAGCATCGAGGGTCGGGCCACGCGCACCCTGGCGGAAGGATTCGCATTGGTTGGAAGCCATGAATCCGGTCACCGCCGGATCGGCGAGCAGCGCGCCGTCGGCGTCGCTGGTGCGCCGGTTCATCGATTTCCAATAGCCATCGCCTGAACGGCGCGCCGCCCGCGCCAGCATCATGAACGCAAGGCGCGCCAGGATCGGCACATGGTCGGCCAGCCAAAACAGCGCGCGCTCCGTAACATCAAATTCGTCATGCGCCTCCGCCTCTTCCACCGGGCCCCATCCCGCCAGGTCTGCCGCAAAATCAAGGCGGTCTTTGAGCGCATAGGCCGCGGCGAGCACATAGGGTCCACCGCCCGAGGCTCCGGATACCCCAAAACGCTCTTCACCGAGATAGTCCGCCAGCTCGGCGACATCAGTGGTCCATCCCATCAAGGTGCGGCCGAACTTGAAATCCGATTCTCCCATGCCGGGACGATCGGGCGCCACGATGCGAAAGCCGCATTCGCGTGCGGCCTGATCGACCACCGCGCCTTCCAGACGCGAGCCCGGCATTCCGTGGAAGTAAAACAGCAACCTGCCACGCGGGTCGCCGTATTGAGCAAAGGAAAGCCGGCGCCCGTCGCTCAACACAATGGTTTCGCGCACGTTGCGGCCAGCCGCATCGAGATTCATTGGAATGGCTCCAGGAAATCGCTCAGCGTCCGCACCACGGCAGCGGGATTGTCCAGCATCGCATGATGGTACGCGTCCCCGATCTCGGCGAACGCGCCCTGACGCAGCGCCGACGCCATTTGATGGGCCACCTCGCGCGGCAGCAGCGGGCTCAGGGCCGCCTTGACGATCAGTGTCGGACAGCCGATCAGGTGCAAGCGGTCAAAGACGTTGAACCCATCGCGGGCGCGGCATCGCGGGTCGATTCTAACGATCCAGCTACCGTCATGGTCTTGCCGATATGCGTAGCGCGCTATCTGTCGCAGCATTTCGGGTGTCACGTAGGTCTCGGCCGGTAGCAACCTGAAACTCGCGCAAGCCTCTTCCAGCGTCGCGTATCTGCGCGGCCGCCAGCTTTTCATCGATTGGCTCCAAACCAGCATTTCTTCGGTGGTAGTTGGGAGACTGTCGATCACCGCCAGAGCGCGGATCGCGGCCCCGCGGGTCGCGGCATGGGTGATCGCCACCAGTCCGCCCCGCGAATGCCCCACGATTACGGGGTCTCCCAAGCCCCATCCTGCGACCATCGCGGTTACGTCGGCCGCGTAGTCGGCCAGCGCATAACTACCCTGTTCCGACCATTCGCTTTCGCCGTGCCCGCGCAGATCCATCGCCAGGGTGTGGAACTTCGTAGTGAATGACGGGGCCACGAAATCCCACCAATGGCCGAACGCGGACCCGCCATGGATAAACAGCAGCGGTGGCCGCCTCTCGCCGCCATAATCAACGCAGTTTATCGTGAGTCCGGCGCCCCTGAAAGTGCGATTGCGCATGACATGATCAGCGCTACCGAAGCGAGCCGCGTGAGGCAAGCGCGACCCTATCGCGGCTGGTCAGGAACCATGTGAATCTTGCCAGGTTTGAAGTTCTTTGAACTGACAATTGCGGCGATTGCACTAACAGTGGAGGTCCGCTGGCAAGCTGTGAAAATCACTTTTCAACAGCCCGCCAGACGTTGTCAGCTCACGAAAAGAATAGGAAGCCCGCGCCGCGCCTTACGCCTTGGCGCTGGGGCGGGCGCTGACCTCCTCGCGCCAGCGCGCCAGGTTTTTCTGATCGGGCTGGATTCGAATCTTCGACACTCGCCCGAAATCTACCGCGCACAGCGCGGTGATATCCGCGATCGTGAACTGGTCACCCGCGATAAAGCGCTGGTTGGCCAGCACCTCGTCGAGCCAGGCGTAGCTCTTCTCCGCCGCGCGGCGCGCGACTTCCACGTACTCGGGCACCTGCGGAATCCGGCCTTTGAAGAATTCGCTGCTGTTGCGGAAGACCGCCGCCACCAGGATAAGGAGGTGGTACTCCATGCGCCGGTTCCACATCTCGACCCACGCCTTGCCCAACGCGCCGACTCCCATCAGCGGAGGCTCGGGATGCAACTCCTCGAAATAGCGGCAGATCGCGACGCTCTCGGCGACATGAGTGCCGTCGTCAAGCTCCAGCACCGGCACTTCGCCCATCGGGTTAATCTTTGCCCTGTACTCGGGCTGCCGGTTAACCGCGGCGCTGATGTCAACATCTTCGTATTGAACCTGAATTCCCTTCTCCGCCAGGAAGATTCGCACCCGGCGCGGATTGGGCGCCACACTGCTGCTGTAAATTTTCATTGTCTCCTCCTGATTCTGTTCCTCGCTCCAATCTTCCGTGGGAGAACCCCAAGCACTGCTCCAAAGCCTGGCATGCTAGGCTTCGGGTGCGAAGCACGGCCG
Organism: uncultured Pseudomonadota bacterium; assembly: GCA_963824565.1. GTDB lineage: Bacteria > Desulfobacterota > Binatia > Binatales > Binataceae > JAJPJA01. The sequence continues at coordinate 47,515 of CAWGQB010000033.1, forward strand.
GCTGCAAACCACCCGAGCCAACGGCGAGCGGCAATTCTCGCCGTCGCGCGTCGCGACTCGCGATGACTATCTGCCCGGGAAATTGGGCGGGCGCTTCTCCGCCATCGAGCGGCGCGCTTCTTTGAAATCTTCGGTCCGGTTCTGCTTCATCGCATCCTGGCAACTGGCCTCGTAGGCGGCGGCGAAGTCCGTACTCAGATCGCGGTAAACCGCAAGCTTGGCCTGCGCCGCCGCGGTCGGCGCGCAGTTGTGCGCGAGGTCGCGGGCGAATTGGCGCGTTACCGTCATGAGCTGTTCCGCCGGCACCACGCGGTTGACCAATCCGATCTGCAGGGCTTCTTCGGGCGGCAGCAGCCGGCTGGTGATCGCCAGGTCCACCGCGCGGGTGACGCCGACCAGCCGCGAGAGCATCCATCCCGCACCCTGCTCCAGCGCCAGACCCTTTTGCGAGAACAGCGCGCCATACTTGGCATTGTCGGCCAGGAACCGGAAATCGAAGAACAGGGTCATCGCGAAGCCCATGAACACGCAATGGCCGTTGATCGCGCCGATAATTGGCGTGCCGAGCTGATGCATGTAGTGGAAATTGTCATAGATCTCGCTATAGCCTTTGGACTCGCCCGAGCGCAGCGCCTTGTTCGCCTGCGCCCCGACCTTGACGTCGAAGCCCGAACAAAATGAGCGGCCGGCCCCGGTCACGATGATCGCGCCAACCTGGTTGTCGGCGTCGGCCTCGTGCACCGCGGTCTTCAATTCCAGGCCCACAGTGGGCGTGTACGCGTTAAGCGCCTGCGGGCGGTTAAAGGTGATGGTCGCGACCCGGTCTGCCTTTTCATAGATGATCTCGGTGTACTCCATCGTTATCTCCTGCGGGAGCGCCAATTCTAATCATCCCGCGCGGTACCGTGTAAAGCCGTCTGAACGCTCGCTCTGGCATCAATCCCACTTGATCATGTAATGAATTAGCATAAAGAGTTGCAGGCCGCGCTCAGTTTTAGTGCGCTGGCTTCTTCATTCGTTAAGGTGATCTGCCAAGCTTAAATCTTGTTAGAGGTGCGCGATGCCATACGCGGAAGGCCGAATCTTCAACGACGCCGACAGTCACATAATGGAAACCTTCGATTGGCTGCTCAGCTACGCCGATCCCGAGTTTCGCGACCGCATCAGACCGATGAGCGTCCAGATGGCGGGCGGCAAGGCGACTGCCGAACTGGTCGGCGCTCTGCCGGGCATCATCGACCGCCGCAAGCGCGACCCGGAAGCGATGGCGCGCGCCGAAGCCAAAATCCTCGAGCGTAAAAGCTGGCATGCGTTGGGTGGATTCGATCCCGACGAGCGCAGACGCGCTTTGGATTTGCTTGGATACAATCGTCAGTTGGTATTCACCGGATGCTCTCCGGGTCAGTTTTGGAGCTATGGCGGAATCGATCAAATCGAGCCCGAGGTGATGTACGCCGGCGCCCGCGCCCACAACCGCGCGATCGCCGACTTCTGCTCGCATGACAAGCGCATGATGGCGGTCGGGTTCGTGCCGCTGGATATTCCGGAGCTGGCCGAGCGCGAGATTATCGAGGCCATTCGCCTGGGATGCGCCACCATCTGGGTGCCCGCAATTCCGCCGCCCACGATGTCGCCGACCCATCCTGACATGGACCGGGTGTGGAGGCGCTTGCAGGAGGAGGACGTTCCGTTCGTGCTCCATCTGGGCGGTGGTCCGTTGTTCCTGCGTGAGGGCTTTCGGAACAATGGCAAGAAGATCGAAGCGGGACCACTCGGAGGTCCCGATGAAATCCGCGCCAAAGACTACATGGTGATGCATTATCCGGCCGAGGCGTTTCTGTCCGCGATGATCCTGGACGGGGTGCTGGAGAAATTCCCGCGTCTGCGCGGCGGGGTGATCGAGCAAGGCGCGCTGTGGGTGATCCCATGGCTCAAGAAACTGGATATCGCGCAGGCCGCCTTCGTCAGGTTCGAGCCATATCTGAACCTGCCATTGAAGCCCTCGGAATACGTGCATCGCCAGCTCAAGTTCGCACCGCTGCCGCCCGAGCCGGTGGGATGGATGATCGAGCAGAGCAGTCCGGAGTTGTTCCTGTTCTCGACCGACTTTCCCCATCCCGAAGGCGGCCGCGACCCGTTAAAGCGCTTCGCCGGCGCCCTGGCCAACATCGACGAAGAAGCCAAGGATTTGTTCTACGCGCGCAATTTCATGGAATTGATGGGCTCGCGCGCCGCGTAGTGGGATTATCGGGGGCACCTCGGCAGCAGAGCTTGGAGCCCGTCCCTATCTATAGGGTGTTTGCTTCAAAAAGATCACCGGCTGGAAGCCTGTCCCACGGAAGAACCAGAGACCAAAGCCCTCCCCGCTCACCAATGATGGAGATGGCTTTCGTGGAACAGGCTTCCGGCCTATGGACCAATTCAGCTTGCCAGCATCCCGCCGTCGATTGCGAACGAGGCCCCGCTGGCGTAGGACGAATCGTCGCTGGCCAGGAACAACGCCACCTTGGCGATTTCCTCCGAAGTGCCCGGCCGTCCGATCGGGGTGTTGGCGGCCATCGTTTCGACCGTTACGTTCTTGGCCTTCTGATGACCAGCGATCCGTTCCAGCAGCGGAGTCGCGATCGGGCCGGGGCAGATCGCATTGACCCTGATGTTGCGACGTCCGTATTCGATCGCGGCGGTCTTGGTCAGCCCAATCACGCCATGCTTGGCCGCCGCGTAAGCGCATCCGCCTTTGGTTCCAACCAGACCGGCACTCGATGAAGTATTGATAATCGAGCCGCCCCCGGCATTGATCATGTGCGGGATAGCGTACTTCATACCCAAAAACACGCCGCGCAGATTGATCCCGATAACCCGCTCGAAACCCTCTACGCTGAAGCGGGCGGTGAGATTCGCCTCACCCTCGATTCCGGCGTTGTTGTAGAGCACGTTGAGCTTGCCGAAGCGTTTGACCGTTTCCTCGACCATTTTTTCCGCGTCGGCCGGGTTGGAGACGTCGGCGCGCAGGCCGAACGCCTTGCCGCCGCGGCTGGTGATCTCCTTGGCGACTTCAAGCACCGCCGCCTCGTCGATGTCGATCGCCGCCACCGCCGCGCCCTCGCTCGCAAACAGCAGCGCTGCCGCCTTGCCCATGCCGGACCCGGCTCCGGTTATCAATGCCACTTTGTCAGCTAGTCTCATTTACTTTTGGACCTCATTCCTTGATGCGTTAAGGCTGCCCCGGGGCCGCTCGGCCTCATGCGTCAGCTCGCGCAGTTCGCACAATCGCGCACTCGTCGATGGGTTGCAAATCAAAGGCGCCGCACTGCACGCCGATGCTCGAGATATCTAGATTGCGGTGAAGCCGCCGTCCACCGGCAGCGGGACGCCGGTGATAAACGAGGCCGCGTCGGAGCACAGCCAGGCCACCGCCTCACCGATTTCCTCGGCACGCCCGAGCCGCCCCATCGGATGTAATTTATCGAAGGTCTTGCGCATTTGAGGCCGCTTGGCAATGCCGGCCTCGACCATCGGAGTCTGGGTAACGCCCGGACAGACGGCGTTGATCCGGATCGGGATTCGAGCATACTCGACCGCCGCCGTCCGGGTTAATCCGACCACGCCATGTTTGGCGGCGCTGTACGCGATTCCCAGCGGATTGGCGCCCAGTCCCGCAATCGACGCGGTATTGACGATTGCGCCGCTCTTCTGTTTGAGCATCTGCGCGATTTCGTACTTCATGCACAGGTACACCGACTTCAGGTCGATGCCGACCACGAAATCCCAACACTCCTCGGTGCTGTCGGCGGTGCGGGCGAGATCTCCCGCCACTCCGGCATTGTTGAAGGCGCAATCCAGCCGGCCGTATTGTTTGACGCTCTGATTGACCAGATCCTCGGCCACGCCGGGCTTCAGCACGTCGGCTTCGAAGCTGATCGCTTCACCGCCGGCCTGCTTGATCAATGCCACGGTTTCCTCACCGCCTTTGCGGTTGAGATCCGCGATTACCAGCTTGGCGCCCTCGCGCGCGAAGATCAGCGCCGTCGCCCGTCCGATTCCAGATCCCCCGCCAGTGATGAGGGTCACTTTGTCTTTGAGTCCTGCCAGCATATTGAATCTCCTGTCAGGGTTGCGCCCGTCGATTGCGATGCTGCCGGCGCGCACCCGACCGCAGACAAGCACAGCCCCGGCCCCTGCCGCAATGCAAACGGCGATTACATTCGGCGGCCATACAGCGGACAAACGCGAGGCGGATTCAGCGGGAGGCGGATCAGCGGAGTGATGCCGCCCTGGGTGCGAACGGCTGAAGTGCCATTCCGCTCATGATCTGATGAATAAGATGCTCGATGAAGGGTTCATCGAGCGGAGCTCTCAGAAACAGCGTCCGGTACCAGATAGCTCCGTGAACCATGTCGATGATCACGTTCAGGTCCGCGTCGGCACGCAGCTCGCCGCGCGTTACCGCGCGATCCAGGATCGTGCGCAGCACGACCCTCCGCTGCTTCAGCAGGCGCTGTTCAAAGGCTTGGGCGAGTTCGCTGTTGCACTGTGCTTCGGCCAGCAATCCCGCAATCGTGGGCTTCGACATTTGGGTGGAAAAGAAGGCACAGATGTGGCCCAGATAATCGCTCAGATCCGCTTCAACTGAGCCCAAATCCGGCAGCGGCACCTCACGCGCGACCAACATGGCGCAGGCTTCCATAAGTACAGCTGCTTTCGACGTCCACCATCGGTAAATGGTCTGCTTGCCGACGCCCGCGCGAGCCGCGATGGCTTCGATACAGACGTCGGCGTACGGACGCTCATGAAGCAACTCGGCGGCAGCGGCCAGGATGGCTTCATGGGCGCGCTTGCTGCGCCGATGGCTATGTCCATTTGCCAGGTCAATTTCGTCCTGGGGATTATGCGGTGCCTGGTGTGCGCTGGATGCCATCGTAATTAGAACTTAACACACATATAAGAATTTCGACCGGGATTTAGCATTGAACCGCAACGGTTCGTCTAGTGGAATCGGCAGGAAAAATGAGAATAATGATCGGAAGATTAGCCAGCACGAAGTCACTGGCCGCCCAAGTCCAGTCGTGCACGGCATCCAGTGCCCGGCCTAATGACCCATTAACCCGGCGAAGTGATTGGACAGGTCGAACGAAAATATTATTCGAGACGAGACGCATCGTCTTGACAAGACGAGACGTAGCGTCTATCTTACAATATTAATGATTGAAGCCAGGAGGAGAAATGACACGCGGACCGGGTTGCTGGGACCGGCAGCGCTCATGGGGAATAAGGGAGAATAGGAAAGTGTCTTCGTTTGCGATTGCTGAAAAATTTGTAGAACCGAAGGTGGACCAGGAACCACTCTATGAAGAGATTCCGGCCATTATTCGGGCTGAGCTAAACGCCGACAGCGACCGCGACGTTTTAGTCAGGATGAGCCATCTGGCGCTTAAGAAGCGGATGCGCCAGCCGGAGATTGCCGACGAGGAAATGGCTGACTACCTGGCTCTGGCCGAGAATTGCACGAACTTTGATCAGTGGCTGAAGTTCAGACACTCGATCGGCGAACCCCGACCTTCGCGAAGTCTGGTCGCCTGGGCGCTTGGCACTCTGGCGATCGTGGCTATCCTCACCACCGGACTGATCGCGGCAATCGCGATTTCAGTTGCGGGACTCTGACATCGATTGGCCGGCAGGAACCGCCTGCCGGCCACGTACTCAACGCCTCAGTGCTTGGTGATCTTGTCGATTTCGGTCAGCTCTTCGGGAGTCAGCTTCCAATCGGCCGCTTTGGCATTCGCGGCAACCTGCTCCGGCTTGGTGGCCCCCGCGATCACGCTTGAAACGCACGGATTGGCTGCCAGCCAGCTCATCGCCAACTCCAGTATCGAATGACCCCGGGAGCGGGCAAACTCATCGAGCTTTTCCACGGCCGTCCAAAAGAACTCCTTGCCATAGCGATCGGCCAACGGTTTCATCGCACCGAAGCGAGTGTCTTTGGGCGGTTCAACCCCGCGCTTATACTTGCCCGTGAGCAGGCCGCTGGCCAGCGGAAAAAAAGGTAGAATCCCAACCCCGAACTGCCGGCAGGCCGGAACCAGTTCCCGTTCGACTGAACGCTCCACCAGGCTGTATTCGTTTTGGGCGGACACATACGGAGCCAGGTTCCTTTTATCGGAAACCGCGGCCGCTTCCACCAACTGCCAGGCCGCATAATTGGAATGCCCGATGTAGCGGACCTTGCCGGCCCGCACCAGATCCGTGAGCGCTTCGAGGGTCTCTTCCTGCGGCGTCTCGGGATCGGGCTGATGAATCTGGTAGAGATCGATGTAATCGGTCCCCAAGCGCTTGAGACTGCCTTCCGCCGACGCAAAAACATAGCGGCGCGAGCCCCCGTGCAGGTAGGGACCCTTTCCGAACGGCATCCCGAATTTGGTCGCGAGGATCATTTCGGTGCGGCGATTGCCGAGCGCCTTGCCCAGCATCTCCTCAGATGCCCCGCGCCCGCCGTAGATGTCCGCGGTATCGAACAGGGTGATGCCTTCATCAAGGGCGGCGTTGACGACCGCGCGGGCCGCCTCGGCGTCGATGCGCATCCCGAAGTTGTTGCATCCCAACCCCACTACCGAAACTTTAAGACCCGATTTACCCAGATTTCTATATTCCACGATTTGCCTCGTACCTTTGGCGGCGCACCTTTAGCGACGCATCGGCCTTGAGCGCCGGACTGCATCCGCGCGGGTAAGCGCAGCGCATAATACCTTTGAATTACTCGATGGCATCGGGCCCTGCAAGAAACAAAACGATGAATGCACCGAACCCCACGCCGGATACGGCATCGAGGTCGTCCATGGTCGAATAAATTGCGCCAGACCAAGGGCATGAGCCTTGCTCGCCTTCTATCGCATCTCAAAACCTGAAGTGGCGGACCCGGAGGCGCATAGTTGGTCTGGCCCCAACGCGAGGACGTTATATTCGTGTTGATACAGGAAGGGTCAGTTGATACAGGAACCGTCAAAGGAGGCCAATCGATGAAGTGTCGCCATCCCAAGTGTAACTGCCAAACCGAATCAGGTCATGAATTCTGTTCCAGCGACTGCGCGTCGGATCTGGCCGATGAAGGGGCTACCGATTGCCACTGCGGGCACCCGGAGTGCCTCGGGACGACCGAGTCCAACCGCGATAGCGACCGATAGATTTTTTGCTCCCGCCCGTCTTCGGTTCCCTCTCCCATATCCAGTCATGGGAAAGGGAATCGAACTCACCCTCGCGCGAGAACGGCTACATACGGTTGGCGCCATTCACAGGTCGCTGGGATTCTCTTCGCCATCCACTAACGCTGGCAGAGCACCCAAGCTGGATTCCCTCAAGGGGCACCCGCACGCCGTGGCTGTCAAGCAGCCGGGCAACGCGCTGCGGGTCGCCCAGATCGCTCCACTCCACACCGCTTACCTGCAGCACTGCCAAATTGAACGGACATCTGTCCAGGACCTCCCTGGAGAAGTTCGACGGCGGAATTTGGCTATACAGCCTCCGCATGCGGGCCGCTTCGGCCGAGTTTCCCAACTCGGACTCGATCGCGATGAAAGCGTCGTAGAGTGCGGGCAGAGCGCTTAGAAACAGGCCCAGGAAAGTGGAAAGACGCGCCACCACAACGAAGCTGTTCCACAGACAGCCCATGCGCATCAGCTGCTGCGCGAGCAGTGGGTTAGGCTTTTCCCAAAAGCGCCGTACCTGACGAACCGGTTCGCATTCATGGGCGAGGAATGGACCGGGTTCAATCCAACCATATTGCGGCTCGGGTTCACTGGGTTCAATTCCCAGCAAAACGGTCGCTTCAGGCCGTGCGTCAACCGCGCGGAACGCGGCTTCCACGTAGTGCATGAACTCCCGATCGTCCCCGACAAAGTGATCGGAGGGAAACATCGCCACCGCGCAGTCAGGAGCGATCTTTTTCAGCCGCATCAGCGAATACAGAATCGCTGGAGCGGTGCCGCGATTGCACGGCTGTATCGCGAACTGCTCGCCGCTCATTCCTGTCATCAGCGGCTGGTAAAAGCGGGCGTGACCGGCGGTAAAGACCGTCAGCATCCGCGCCGGCTCGACCAGCAGGGCTGCGCGCCGGCGAGTCTGTTCGAGCAGCGTTTGTTTGCCCCACAGCCGGCAGAATTGCTTGGGTATCTCCTCGCCGAAAATCTCACGGGTAAAGCCGCGCAGCCGTGTACCATCGCCGCCGGCCAGGATTAACGCGGCGCGTTCAGACTGGAATCCCGCAATCATCAGAGCCTCCCAACACACAAAGGCTGCGACCTGTTTGCGACCGCATCAGCAGGCCTCAGCGAAATGAATTCCCGGTTCCCGCCTGCTTACGATGCCTTCTGCAAAAGGGTCTTCATGTCTTCGGCATGCTCTTCTTCGACTTTAAGGATTTCCTCGATCAACCTACGAGTGGTCGGATCCTTGTCACCCAGCCAGCGCACGATTTCACTATAGGACTCAATCGCGATGCGCTCGGCAAACAGGTCCTCTTTAATCATTTCGACCAGATTATGGCCCTCCGCGTATTCGGAATGACTGCGTGAGGCCAGGCCCTCGGGGTTGAAATCAGGCTCGCCATTGAGCTGCGTGATACGCGTGGCGACCCAGTCGGCGTGCTGCTGTTCTTCGTTGGCGTGCTGAAGGAACTCCGCTTTGATCGCTTCGGAATTGATTCCTGACGCCATGTAGTAATGCCGTCGGTATCGCAGGACGCACACCATTTCCGTAGCCAGCACCTGGTTGAGCACTTTGACCACGGCTTTCAGGTCGGCTTTATAATTGTCGGTGACCGCGCCCTTCTCCATTTCCTTGCGGGCACGAGCCTTTATTTCCTTCAAATCGGTCAGGAATTCACCCATTTTGGCTTCTCCTTTTTGGACCTTTGGTCGACGTCCGGCGGCGGTAATAAAATCTCGCATTGCAACCGGCGAGCCGTCCAATCTGGCATCAGGCAGGAAGCAAACAGTTGATTTTATTGGAGAATCAAAATTCCAAGCCGTGGACATCCGGGTAGAAGGGAATTTTTACCTACCCTCTATACGCGGCATCGCCCGGAATCCAGGCGTTTTAGCGGAAATTGAAAATAACGGGATTGTCAGCTTTTCCCAAAGTCCTGACGTGAGCCCTCGATGGCTCTTTGTCCGGAGACCCTCAAGCCCGGAGAAAACCCGCTCGGATTTAATCTCGGCTTCATGATGCAGCAAGCGGAGCGCGATTTTTCAGACGGTTCCGTGGCTTAGACTAGGGGTGCCGGGAGTCCGGCCACGGTCAGGCCGGCGATGTGCCGACCTCCGAGGGCAGGCCGGAAACGAACAGCGGGTGGATAAGCTATGAATGACGTCGATTTTCGATCAACGCTTGAATGTCTACGAATCGCGGCCCGTTTGATTATGCCGCTTGATCTCGATGGATTTCTGAAGCGCACCGACTCTTTGGAGCAGCGTGAAGCGGACCGCGAACCGCTCAGCCTGCGGAGCCTGGCCCGGATTGCGAAAGCGATTCGCGATGAGAGCGGATCGCCACCGAGCCATCTGCGGGATGACCTCATATCTGGATAAATCGCGCTTTAACAAGTTGTTAACGTGTTCGGACCAGCGGGGCATTGAATTAGCCCGGATGACCGGCTATTCTGAACGAGTGGTCAATCACGGCCTCAAGCGCGTCGGATTCCGCGACGTCAGTCTCGAACCTCCAGAACCAATCGTTTGGCTTCACGCCCGACCTGAATCCGCTGGCTCTGCAACCACGGAGATCGTTTGTCTTTTTCTACATTTTGCTCTAATCCCTGAAGCTCTGCGCGCGATTCGCGAGCGCGGATACCAAGAGGCGACGCCAATTCAGGCGGGCGCCATTCCACAAATCATGGCGGGCCGCGACCTGACTGCGACGGCCGAGACCGGCAGCGGCAAAACCGCCGCGTTCTTGCTGCCTATTATCGACCGGCTCCATCGCCAGCGCGCCGCCCATCTGAGCGCGATCGTGCTGGCGCCGACCCGCGAGCTGGCCGCCCAAATCGGCCGCGAATTCGAACTGCTCGCCCGCCATACCCGGCTCAGCGTAGCGGTGGTGGTCGGCGGCGAGTCGATGGACCGCCAGTTACAGAAGTTGCGCAAGGGCGCGCAGGTGCTGGTGGGATGCCCGGGACGCCTGATCGACCATATCGAGCGCGGCACGGTCAAACTTGATCGGATCGAAATCGTCGTGATCGACGAAGCGGACCGCTTGCTGGACATGGGTTTCATGCCGCAGTTGCGGCGGATCATGGAGATGGTTCCGCGCCGGCGCCAGACCCTGATGTTTTCGGCCACGATGGCTTCGGCGGTCCAGCGTATCGCGCGCGAGTTTCTGACCGATCCGGCGCTGGTGGAAGTCGGCGTCAGCGAGATTTCGGCGCCGCCGGAGAGTGTCCGTCAGGTTATTTGTCCGGTTAAGACCGACAACAAGGGGCCGATGCTGCTGGAGATCCTGCGCCGCCCCGAGGTCACCAGCGCGATCGTCTTCACCCGCACCAAGAGCCGCGCCGACCGCGTGGCCAAGTTGCTGGTGCGCAGCGGAGTCAAGGCGATTGTGATTCATGGCGACCGCTCGCAAGGCCAGCGCAACGCGGCGTTGGCGGGCTTCCGGGCCGGTTCCTACCGTGTCATGGTTGCCACCGACGTGGCAGCGCGCGGCCTGGATATCGACGACGTATCACACGTCATCAACTATGACCTTCCCGAAGCGCCCGAGAGCTATGTGCATCGCATTGGCCGCACCGCCAGGATGGGAAAATCGGGCGTGGCGCTAAGCCTGGTCACGCCGGAAGAACGTGCCTCGCTGGGCCAGATCGAGCGCTCCCTCGGTATCAAGTTGGAGCGCGAAAACGTGGACGGGTTCGAAGCACTCGAAATTGTCGCGCCCAAGCCATTCAAGGTCTTCAGCTCGGCGCGCCTGCGGGCACGCCCCTCGCGCATGCGCAGCCCGGCGTTCTAACGGCTTTAGTAACCGTACGTAGGAGCCCTTTGCGGTTCCTACGTTTACCTTTTTTCTTCTTCGCCAGGTTTAGTTGAGGGAGAGCCTTCCCTTCCGCTCTCACTGACCAGCACAAGGGCCAACCTAAGCGGCGAGTCGCACTCTCCCTCTATGTAGGGATCGCAGCATTGCGTTCTTCACAACACGTGAAGAGCCAGCCGACACGTAGCGGGACTTCATGACGGCACGGGGCCGTCACCCGCCTGATTGCCGCCATTAGACCCCGATTAACGGTTGTCCGTCTTCGGCATGAGACAAGCCCAGCTATCGGTTCGAAGGCTGGATGGGGTGGAGACGAGAATGTTGGGGTACTCGAGGAAAAACAGTCTGAAGAAACTTCCAGGATTGGTTCCCTCTCCCGCGATGGTCGCGGGAGAGGGAACTGCCGAAGTTCGGGCGTTACAACTTCACGAACGTTACCAGGCCGGCCGGAAGCGGGCTGTTCACAACATGCCCCGTGCGCGGCGCTTTCAGCAGCCCATCAAGATCGACTATGGCCAGGTACGTGGGACCGCCGTCGGTTAGGACGCCATAGGCCTTGCCGGTGTTGGGGCTGACGTACGCGGTGACCGTATGAGGATCGAAGCCCAGTGAAAATTCGGAACCATCGGGCTCGTCAGGCACCGTGAATGCCACGTAATCGGGGAACGAGGGAATTCCGGTTCCTGAAGTGGACGGAAGCTCCAATACCCCTTCGAGGGCGCCACCGAACTCACCCGTCACGATGGCAAAGTGGGTGCCCGGCGCCACCGAAATGCCGCAGGTTCCTGCCGAGAAGTCCTCGAACTCTGGAAATGTGACAACCTGGCTTGCGGTATCGGTCCAGGTACCGGGAGTTCCGGGGGTGAATTTCGCCTGCGTCAGATCGGCGATAAAGAGAGTGTCGGTTCCTTCGACCGTGGACAGCGCAATGCCGGTCGTGCAGTCCTCACCGGCGGAGTCGAGAGCCCCTGGGTCCGGGCTGAGCTGATTGTTAAACAGCGTCGCGGTCGTCGGACCGGTTCCGGCCGAGATATTGAGTAACTGGTAGTTCCCTTGTTCATTGGGCGACAGCACCAGTTTCCGCGTCGGGTCAATCGAAACGTTTTCGGAAGTGTACGCTCCGGCCGGAACGGGGTCTTCAAACGTCGGCGTGCCGGCCAAGTCCAGGAATTGATAGGCACCGGGGCCATCCCCTGCGTCCAGACCTTCCGTAATCAGCGCCTTATTGACTGAGGAATCCACCACGACGCCGCAGTTCTCGCAAGAGCCACCGGAGAACGACTCTTCGGCGGTAGCGCCACTGGTCAACGTCTTGTTCAGTGTCGTGCCCGTGATCAGGTAAACATCTCTGTTATTGGCCACACATACCGTCTCACCAGTCGTCGAGTTGGCGGAACAAGAGTTGACAACGTTCGGTGTCGTAATCGAAGTTGCCGCGCCCCCGGTACCGATGCCGCTCTTGGTTTCGATCGGTACAACATCAACCCCGGTCGTTTCCCCGTCCCAACGTCCTTCGGGGATATAGGCAACGGCATCAGTGCCGGAAACCAGCACCGAAAGTGAGCTCGAAGGCAGACAGGCATTGGGCGCCGCCGTCGCAGTGGCCGTCGGGCCCGGCGTTTGCGATGGGGTCGGCGTAGCCGTGGGCGCCGGCGTAGCCGTGGGCGCCGGCGTAGCCGTGGGCGCCGGCGTAGCCGTGGGCGTCGGCGTGTGATGATGGATGATGATTACATTGTTACTTGAACTGCCGCATCCCGGCAGGCTGGTCAGGCCAGCCATCAGCAATACTAAACCCAGTAGTCCTAAAGCTCTTTTCTTCATCGATCCACTCCTACTCCCTTCACTTCACCTAGATTGAACCCAATCTGGCTACCTTTGACCGCTTGGGGACTTGGCTAGCTTAGAACTGAACGATCCGATTGGCAAGTCTTTAATCCACCTGGACAGTTATTATTTGTAATCCAATCAAGCCACATTGGCTTACTCATCAATAGGTTGGATTTCGGTAGGTTGGATTCCAATTCTCTCAAGTTCCTCTTCGGACCTGGCGCGATCAGCGGAATGGATGACTTTACCTTTGCAATACCGACGGTTGCTGACGGCCGGCCAGAGGCCGTGCCACAGCCGCAGTGGTTGCAATCTATCAATCAGTCACCGGCCTGGAGTTGGGAGGGCCCGAATTGCCACCATATCGATATCCAGCAGAATTTTTTTAACCGTGGGCCTTCCAATCTTGGCATAGCCTGATTTTGTTGTAATATAGCAAGAATTGAAAACGTTTTATGGCGAAAACCAGATTTGGAGCGACGTTGGAAAAAGCGTGACAATCAAGGTTGTTTTCGGCGATTTCCCGGGGTCTTCGGTGCGATAGATGACAATGCGTATCAAACTTTTTTTCATATCTTGCGCGGTCCTTCGTGCTTGGCTGTCTGATCACCGTGGCCCTGTCTGTGACGACGGCGCACGCGGCTGAGCCCACCGTCGCCCTCGCCGGCAATCGTCCCGCCGAGGCCACGCTCGGCAGTGCGGTCGCTCACGCCGACCCCTCCATGCCGATGACGATGCACATCGTGCTCGCCCTGCGCAATCGTCCAGCACTCGACCAGCTCATCGCCGAGCAGCAAGATACGGCATCACCGCTATATCATCGATGGCTCACGCCGGCTCAATTTGCCGCGCAGTTTGGACCCTCTCAGCAGGATTTTGCTGCGGTGGCTCAATGGATATCCGGGCAGGGATTCACGATCACGGATTCCAGCCTGGGTCGCCGCTCGATTCAATTCACCGGCACCGTGGCGCAAGCCGAGCAGACCTTCGGCACAACCGAGATGCTCTTCGGAGCCAGCGACTCTTACGCGAACGTAACCGCGCCGGTAATCCCGGCCAAATTTGAGGGCATCATCGGCGCGATCAGAGGACTCGATAACTTCGCCAGAGCGATTCCCGCTATTTCCTTAGGTGGAGAACTCGCCGCCAGGACTGCTGCCGCTCCGCTACCCGCGCCTATCAGCGGCGCACTCACACTGGCATCACTGTTCGATTGGGGGCCTGAGGTCGAATCTCCGATAACCGGCGGTCCTGGAAGAGTGCAGCCCGCAACAGTGATTGGCGGCGGTGCGCCGGCTTTCGGCCCCGCTGATCTGCACACCTTTTACGACGAAACGCCATTGCTCAATGGAGGAATCAACGGCGCGGGCGCTGATTGTGTCGCCGTGGTCGAAGATTCTGATCCCCCCTCCGATATCGGAAACGTCCTGGAGTTGTTCGACACAACCTTCGGTCTGCCGATTCAGACGTCGTTGGGCGGTGCCATAGTGGGCCCGACGGACCCCGGAGTTAACGGCGATGCGTTGCTGGCTCAGGTCGATCTGGAATGGGTCCACGCGGTGGCGCCGGGCGCAGGTGAAGCGATTTATATCGGTAATCCGGCTCCGGCCGCTGGAGGTTCCGCGGAAGCGATTTTACAGGCGATTTACGGCGCCGTGGAGCAGGATGCCTGCAGCACTATCGGGGTAAGCTATATCTTCTGCGGCGGCTCTGCGGCCTTTTTCAACGACCCCGAAACGGGGCTTGATGCGATTTACGCCCAGGCGGTATCGCAGGGACAATCGGTCTTTTCCACCACCGGCAGCTATGGCGCCGCCGGAAATATGGTCAATACGGAAACTCAGACCTGTGCGCCTGCCAACGGTCTCGGCATTAACGAGGGCGCAGGCGATCCCAATGTTACCGCCGTTGGAACGACGCAGTTTACCCCCAAATACGACGCGTCGGGAAACGATGTCGGCAGCGTGCCCGAGCAGGTCTGGAACGGCCCCGGCGGCGCTTCAGGCGGCGGAGCGAGCAAGTATTTTTCGCCCCAGCCGACGTGGCAGAAAGGGCCCGGCGTGCCCTCTTTGGGGAGCCGCCTCGTGCCTGATGTTTCAATGGCTGGAGGCAGCACCAGCGCCCCCGGATTTTTCGCGGCGATAGACAATTCAGGCACTCCCGAGGGTGTCTGTTGCGTGGGCGGACCCGGGATTGCCGCTCAGATTTGGTCCGGCATCGCGAAGCTGATTGGGCAACTGGACGGCGACCGACTGAGCAATATCGCACCTAACCTCTACGCGCTTGCTGGAACAGGCCTCGCAGCCCAATGGCTTCCGCGACGTGACCAGTCGGGACTAACAGTTACAATGGCGTAACTGGATACTCCGCGGGTCCGAATTACGATCTGGCGTCCGGCTGGGGCACCGTCGACATAAATACCTTTGTCTATCGCTACCTCGGCAAAGCGGTGCCAACCGCCACTCCAACTCCAACCCCGACTCGCACGCCGACGCGGACACCGGTCCGCACCCCGTCGCCAACGCCAACCAAGACCCCGGCGCATACTCCAACGCCGACCAGGACTCCGACCCATACTCCAACGCATACCCCGACCAGGACGCCGTCGAAGACTCCGACTCCAAGCGCGACCAGAACTCCAACTCACACGCCCACGCACACCCCGACCAGGACGCCGTCGAAGACTCCGACTCCAAGCGCGACCAGAACTCCGACCCACACACCCACGCACACTCCGACCAGGACGCCGTCGAAGACTCCGACTCCAACTCCGACCAGAACTCCGACCCACACACCCACGCACACTCCGACCAGGACGCCGTCGAAGACTCCGACTCCAACTCCGACCAGAACTCCGACCCATACGCCAACGCAACCCCTCACCCCGACCAGAACTCCGAGCCACACACCCACGCACACTCCGACCAGGACGCCGTCGAAGACCCCGACTCCGACCCCGACCAGAAGTCCGACCCATACGCCAACGCACACTCCAACCAGGACGCCGTCGAAGACCCCAACTCCGACCGCGACCAGGACTGCGTCCCATACGCCAACGGAAACCCCAACCAGGACTCCGTCGAAGACTCCAACTTCGACCCCGACCAAGACTCCCGTAAAAACTCCAACTCCGACACCCACTCGAACCCCGGCTACCTGAAGCAGTGCTCCGGAGGTGTCCTAATGCGCCTCCCGCAAAACCGTCCTCGCCGCCCGAGTTCGAGCGCTCCAGGCCGAGCGGCACGGCCGCCGCGTATTGCCGATTGGCCGACCGACGCGCTACAAGGGGCTTCGATGCTGGGAGCTGCGAGATGGCAAAAAAGATTGTAATCGAGAAGGACCTTTTGATTCCGATGCGCGATGGCACCGTGCTCAAAGGCGATTTGTATCGGCCCGACAGTCCGGAAAAGCTTCCGGTGCTGCTTAACCGCACTCCCTACGGCAAGTCGGGTCCGATGATGCGCCAGGCGATGGACCCGGTGCGAGCGGCGCTCAATGACTACAACGTGCTGATCCAGGACTGCCGCGGCCGCTATACCTCACAAGGAACCTGGACCTGCTTCATGAGCGAGATCCAGGACGGTTACGATACGATCGAATGGGCAGCGGGCCAGCCTTGGGCCGACGGCAAGGTCGGCACCTGGGGTTCGTCATACATGGGCGTAACCCAATGGCTGGCGGCGACCCAGACCCCGCCGAGCCTCAAGGCGATGGCGCCCGGGCTGACCGCCTCCAACTACCACGACGGATGGACCTATCAGGGCGGCGCCTTCTGCCTCGGATTCAACCTGAGCTGGACCATGACCGCGCTCGCTCCGGACCGGTTGATGAAGGCGCGCAAGGACACTCCGGCGGCCTCGACCGAACTGGGCCAGGTAATCGGCGGTATCGATGAGATGCGCAAATGGCTCGACGTGATTGCGCTCAAGGATCTGCCGATGTTCCGGATTGGGGCGCCGTTTTTCTTCGACTGGCTGGAGCATCCCGCCTACGACTCCTATTGGCGCGCGATCGATATCGAAACCTGCCATCGAACGAATCAACGTGCCGGCGTTCAATATTGGCGGATGGTACGACATCTTTTTGGGCGGCACGCTGCGTAACTTTATCGGGATGGGAGTGCACGGCGCAACGCCGCAAGCGCGCACCGGGCAGCAATTGCTGGTCGGACCGTGGCCGCACGGATTGCCGCGCGCGAACATGGCGGGCGAGGTCGACTTCGGCTATCGCGCGGCGCCACTATCGATCGACCAGGACCGTCTGGTGCTGAACTTCTTCGACCGTTGGCTCAAGGGAATCCAGCGCGCCCAAACCGCTCCGGTGCAACTGTTCGCGATGGGCCCCAATCGATGGCGCGATGAAAATGAATGGCCGCTGGCGCGCACCGATTGGCGCCGCTACTACCTGCACAGCAAAGGTCGCGCCAATACCGCCGGTGGCGACGGCGCGCTGGCCACGCAGGCGCCGGGCGAGGAGCCGCCGGATTCATTGGTTTACAATCCGCTTGACCCGACACCAACTCGCGGCGGCGGGCTGTGCTGCTATCCCGCGGTGGTGCCCGGCGGCGCCTTCGATCAAACCGCAATCGAAAGCCGGTCCGACGTGCTGGTTTACTCGACGCAACCGCTGAGCGAAGACCTCGAGGTTACGGGGCCAATTACCTTAACCCTATACGCATCGTCATCCGCGCCCGACACCGATTTCACCGCCAAGCTCGTGGATGTCGAACCCGACGGTTACGCGCGCAATCTTACCGACGGAATAATCCGCGCGCGCTACCGCGAATCGCGCTCCGATGCGCGCCTGCTGAAGCCCGGCGAGGTCTATGAATACACCATCGATCTTGGCGCTACGTGCAACGTCTTCAAGGCGCGACATCGGATCCGGCTGGAAATCAGCTCGAGCAACTTTCCCCGCTTCGACCGCAATCCCAACACCGGACACGACCTGTTTGCCGATGCCGAGACCCGCCCCGCCCTGCAAACCGTGATGCATCGCGCAGGCTACGCGTCTCATTTGACGCTGCCGGTAATCCCCGCACGCGGCTGAAACGCCGAAATCAACTCGGCGCTGCGGCTTGGCCGCCACTTTCCCTTAGGATTCACCAAGTAGGCCGGAAAGTTATGGCAGGATTTGGAAGCGCCCGAGCCGGTAAGGCCGGTAGATCTCGAAGTCATGACGGTCGACAGTGAAGACGCGTCTGATGCGCTCGCGCTCGGCCACCCGGACCAGGGCGGCATCGGCCAAGTCCATCGGTAGGTCCTGGTACTTCCACATGAGCTCACGCATTCTAGGGCAATCCTCGGGTCCTAGCTCCATGAGGTGCACACTTCCCCCACCAAGCATGTCCCATAACGCGCGCTGGGCGTTCGCGGAGGACCGGAGTAGATACATCGCCTCGGTAAAGGCGGGCCAGACAGTGCCCAACTCGCCGGGGATCGCCGCCAGCGCTTCGCGGCAGCCTTGGTGATACGCGTCGCTACGGTCAATCAGCGCGACGAGCGGGCCGGCGTCGATTAGCACTTTGGTCATGCTTCTTCTCTCGTAGTAGTCGGGCGAATTGCTCCCCGGTGCGTTCTGAGAGGCGCATCCCACCGCTATCCCAGCACCCAATGAGGTGGGCCATCGCTTCCGCGGGTGGTAAACTTGAGGGAACTCCATTTTCCCTGCGCAAAGCCTCAAGCGCCTGGCGCACGACCTCGGACTTGGTACAGCCCGTTTGGCGTGCGAAACGCTCAAGAAAAACAGCTGTTTCCGGGTCTATTCTGACATTCAGAACGCTCATATCCACCTGTGTATCACATGCTGTAATACACCGCAACATCGGAGTCGAAGGCTCCCGTTCCCCTTGCTTGCGCCGGAATCAACGCGGCGCTGCACCCGCATTCGGACCGCCATCACGCTTATCGCGCGCCAGTCCGGCGAGTACGGGACCGGCGTCGGCAGCCATGCGGTCAGCGATAATTTCGTTGGCGGATTCGTTGACGTGATATGGGTCGATGAAGGCGAGCTGCTTGCGGTCATTGAGGATGCCACTGATGTCGATAATCCCGTTGGCGCCGGCCACCGCGGCGACCCGGCTATAGGTTGCGTCGAAAAATTCCTGCCGCATCGGGTCGCCAGGCAAAAGCTTGCGTTCAAACGGCACCAGGCTTTTTTTCGAAAAAACCGTCGGTTGCCAATAAAACAATGTACGGAACTTGTAACGTTCTCCGAGCATCCGGGCGAACTGGACGTTGAACAAGTAGATATCCATCACGTCGCGCTCCACCGCGTCGGGTCCTTCGAAATCCTGCGGCGGCGCCAGGTAAGGCAAAATCGGCTTGATTTGATGCGGCGCCATATTCGGGTTGTCTTTGCCTTCGATCCACTTGACCAGGTCTGCCATACCGGTGCTCATCAGCGCCGCGCGCAAAGCGGTTCGGTAAAGCTTCTCCCGTCCCCACGACGAGCTCAACACGCTGAACTCCTGGGCCCGGAAGAACTCGCTTTGAGTGAGGCCTGCAATCCCGTTCTGATAGGCCGTGAAGCAGTCATTGATACCGTCATTAAAGATGACCAGGTCAGGACGTTGCCCCTGCCGCAGGAGTTGGTAGAGCAGCACCAGTTCCTGCGTGGTCACGTATCCGATCTGCGCCAGGTTGGTGACTTCCACATCGAAGGCGGGATTGTGGGCAAAGCGCTGGGCTAGCAGCGACGGGAGGGTATGATCGTCTCTGACACCGGTACCCCAGGTGGTCGAACCGCCCATCATAAAAACCCGCAGTACCGGCCGGCCATCGCCCGCCTGACGGGGTTGGTTCCAGGTTACGCGGTTGCCGTTGGGGTCGATGTTAAGGTAGCGGCTGGTCATCGGGGTGCCCTTCCAGTAGACGTAAGGGTACCAGCGCATGTGTACCCGATTCAGACTCCTGAAGTATTCGGCCGCCCACGGCTTGCCTTGGTAAGCCTCTATCGGGTCGGGCACACGATCCTGCGCATGGCGCAATCTTTTGACGATTGCGCCCGACGCCATGCTGACGATCCAGAACAGCACCAGTGTCAAGCCGACCTGGATCCAGATAACCGCGATAAGGTGCGCGATTTTGGCCACGAACTCGCGGGGATGTTTTTGTTCTTCTGCCATCGTTATCCGCCAAGCCGCTAACCGCGGCTGCCCTAATTACTGCTACCTTCTTGGACCAGCGCGGCCATCACGCGAAAGCCACCGTTCCAACAGTTCACGCTCAAGCATCGGCAGCCGTTTTCGCCCACGCCCGGCGCCCGACACGTTTTATCCTCTGAGCCAGCGCTTTGCGCCAGGGCCGCTGCTCGTCTCTTCACTGTTGATTCAATCTGAGATGATCGGGCTTCACAGCAGCCCCTTTAGCCGGTAAACCGCGATTCCGACCAGTTCCTTGATAGCTTCGGTGGTCTTGGTCAAATTGTTGGAGTCCGGTATGAGCCCGGTCGCAAGCGCCTGCCAATTACTGCGTATCGGCCAGCCAGTGGGGAGTGGTTGAGAAGAAATCGCACGGCGCGGCGATCGTGTCCATGCCCTGATGTTTGAACAGAGCCAACGAGCGAGGCATGTGGAACGCCGAGGTGACCAGCAGGATCGTATGGATATTGCGCGCTCGCAGGATAGCCTTCACATCGATCGCGTTCTCGTAGGTATTGCCGGAAGCGGACTCCTGAATCACCGCGGACTTGGGCACCCCCATCAGCTCGATGAACTCGCTCATGCTCTCCGACATTGGCGGGAGGCTCTTCAACCACGGGAGCTGCCCGCCGCTGAGAATCACCACCGGAGCCTTGCCTTCGTGGTAAAGCATCACGGCGTAGAGCAGGCGGTTAGCGGTGGCGTCATCGACCCAGATGGTCGGCTGAGGCGGCCAAGCAGGTTCCGCGCCCGAGGAGAGCACGACGATTGCGCCCGCCGCCGGCAAAGGACCATGCGGAATGTTCCGCGACTCCAGATAACCCATCAGCGCAAACGCGATCCAGACATTACTGGCCAAAAACATGATCAGTAACGCTGCCACCGCCGCGCCTCTGGCGAGGCGTGGCCTGCTGCGCACGCTCAGGACAACCACTGCCAGTAGCGCACACACCAACACCACCGGCGAGGCCAATGGACCCAGGATTTTGGAAGCAAAGACAAACATAATGCCTATCAGTCACCCGGCCGTTGCAGGCGGCTACAACGCAACTTGATTCATTTATGGGTCTGTAGCGGTCCGTTGCAAGACGGTCATGTAAGCGCCGTGGCCGTAGCATGCGGCACCGGCTCGAATTGGACGCCGCGGATAGATTTGGTTCGAAGATCAGAAATTACAGGCTGCCGAGCTCGCGGCACAGTACCGATCGATTCATAGCGGAGCGGCCGTCAAGCCGCGTTCTCGCCGGCGGAAAGTCTCAATCGCGACGAGTGAGAGCTGGGAATTGGAAGCGAGTGGCCCTTCCGCGCCGGCATGCGGAAGGGCCACTCGCTGATTCAATCACATCGGATCCGGCGCATCCGGCGGCGGCCCAGTCAACTGTCGCAACTCGCTATGAATCTGCTCCAGCTTCTGCTGATTCTGCGCTGCCGTGGCGAGCTGATCGGGTGTCAGCACCGCCTTAACCTCCAATGCAGCCTTGAGCATATCCTGATTAAGTTGCTGTTCGGTTTGAGCGCTTTGCTGCTCAAGCGGGGTCAGATCGGAAAGGCTGACCTGCCCGGATGAAAGCAGCTTCGCCGTGAGTTCCTCGTGCTCGCTATGTAACTGGTCCATCAGGGGTTGGGCGGTCTGCTGATGCGACTTTAGTATCGCATCAATCGCGGTTTTCTGATCGGCGGTCAAACTGATGCCCTGAAGCATCATTCCGATTGGTGGCGGCGGCCCGGGTGGTCCCGGCGGACCCATTTGGGCGAACGCCGCCGGTGAAAGTATGCCCGTCGCTGCCAAGCCAACTACGGCTGAGAGCCATCTCCGATTCATCTTAATTCTCCTCTTTTTCTTATGCGGAGGACGGCGAACCAACGAGGCCATATTGGGAGCCCGTGGCATCAGATGCGGCTTCGCGGTCCCTGCTCCGCAAAATGGGAGACGCTCCCGAGGCCTGAAAGTTGCGCCCTGACGCACCGGTTGTCGCCGGGCGCATATGGATGAATCTGCCTCGGGAAAGTTGTAAAAGCACCGCAACTTTTTGCGCCTTCATGCGTCGTGCAAGGTAAAGTGGAGCGGCGTGGCGAATCCCTGTGTCAAGAGTGAAGACCTGGCCGTGCTGGCGGAGCGCGCCCGAAGCGGCGTCGAAAGCGCGCTGGAGGAGCTTGTGTGCCGCTACCAGGAGCGAATTGCCGGCTTTGTCTACTCGTTGGTGGGAAGGGAGGACGTAATCGCCGATCTTTGCCACAATGTGTTCGTAAAGATGATCGTCAATATCAAAGGGCTGAAAGTTCCCGAGAGCTTCGAGCCCTGGCTGTTTCAAATCGCCCGTAACTGTTGCTTCGACTACCTGCGCAAGGAGCGGCTTAGACGGATCTTCGTGCCCTTCGAACACAAGCATGAGCAGGTCGCGGCGCTACCGCAAAAGCCGGACACCCGTCTGGAAAGCTTCCGCCACGCCTTGCGGGAACTGCCCGTCAAGCAGCGTGAACTGATCTTGCTGCTGCAGGAGAGAGATTTCACTTACGAAGAAATGGCGAACATTACCCACAGTAGCGTGAGCTCGGTCAAGTCACGTCTGTTCCGTGCCCGGGAGCAGTTGAGGCGGAGACTAATCGATGAATCCTGAAGCCGATTATGCGCGGGAATTACGCCTGCGCGCGAGCCGCCATCTGCCGCCCGATTTTGCCCGGCAGGTGATCCACGACGCGCGGATACATCAGCGCCGCACCCAACGTAACAGGTTGACGGCCGTCACCGCCGCCCTTTGCATTGCAATTGTCCTGGCGGCTCATTGGATGGTTACCGCCCGCACCGACCGCCAGAATCTCGAGCTGTGGTCGAAAGCCGCCCAGCAGATCACCGCATTGGAAGAAACCATATGAGTGAGCGGCTGCAGGTCGTAGCAGTTACCGTAGTGGTATTCGTGCTGGGGCTTGGAGTCGGGGTGTGGACGCAACGCATGTGGCCCGTGCCACCGCCTCCGATTCCTCTGATGGGCGAGTTCGGTCCGCCCCCGCCGCACGGATTTGGTCCGCCGGGGCCGCCGCCACCAGCGGAGTGGATGCTGGGGTTCGGACAGGGTCCGCCGATAAGCCCGCGCCAGATGCGCGCCCGGATCGAGGCCCTACAGCCTCAAATCGACGCCTTCCGCCATAAAGTGGAGGCAATCGAGCAGGACTTCCATACCAAGCTCGACGCCATCCTCACTCCGCAACAAAGGAGCAAATTGAGCGTCCTGGGAACGTCAATGCGACATGGACCGCCTCCGCCGCCGATGCCTGGGTGTGCCGGCGAGATGGGCGATCTCTTCATTCCGATGGTGATCTACCTTCCCACGCTGGATCGTTTGACCGCAGTGTTGCAGCTCGACGAAAACCAACGCGATCAGCTCAAGACGTTAATGGTCGAGCGCCGCACCCAGATGCTGGTGCTGGTCGATCATACGGCGCCGCCCAGCTTCAGCCTTGGCCAGATATTTGCGGAAAGCGTGCAAGGACCTCCTCCCGACGGTCCCTGAAGTAGCGCTCGGGATCAGACCGGTGCATCGTCGAGAAACTGCTTGAGGATGGCGTTGAATTCCTCGGGCTTCTCCCAGTATACGGAATGGCCCGCGCCGACCACCTTGACCAGGCGGGCTTGCGGGATATGACGCGCCAGCGCTTCCATGATTCGCGGTGGCGTCATCTCGTCCATCTCACCGGCAAAGATCAGAGTGGGAATCCGGTGCTCGACCACCGGCTCGATCCGATTTTTGACCTTAAGCAGCTTGCGCAGCGATTCGGGCGCCAGGTTGACGTTCAACGCGGTAATCTGATGGTAGAGAAAATTCATCGCCGGCGCGCGCTCGGCGAAATCGTGAGCCACCGCTTTTTTGAAGACCGTCGCCAGATCCGCGGGCCTTTCACGCGGCCCGGTACCCGCCGGCAGGCGCATCTCAGGATCGTCGACGCCGGCTCCCGTATCGCACAACACCAATGCGCGCGTGCGCTCGGGATAGGCGCTGGCGAAGCCCAACACTGTCCATCCGCCCATTGATTGCCCTACTACGACGGCACGCTGGATTCCAAGATGATCCAGCAAGGCGCGCAGGTCCTCAGTAAAGGCCGCTGGACCGGGACTGTCGGCCGGCTCACGCGACCATCCGAATCCGCGATGGTCGAAGGTGACGCATTTGAATGAGCGCGAGAACTCCGCCACCTGCTGCCACCAACTGAGATGGTTGCCGGCGCCGCCGTGAGCCAACACCAGCGCCGGCCCCTCGCCGTGGGTTTCGTAATAGAGCTCGATCCCATTGATATGCGCGAACGGCATCGGCGACGCTGCTCCTACTTTAGGCGAAGACTGTTTGGAACCTTTTCACCGTGTTGGCGATAGGACTCCTTGGTGAGGTCCCAAGCGACTTCCAACTCGTCCAGAGCTTCTTCAGGAGCGAGAGCAAATGCCGAGATGTTGGGCATATCCACGAAATGAGCGAGCCGATCACCGTCTTGGTCAAGATACAGCTCTACCGTAAAGCCATCAAAACGATCGTAAGCGCGCTTGGCCATCGAGTTCTCGATTGGCGTCAGCCCAGACCCATATCGTAAAGCCGGTTGGCGGTGCCGAATACCATCTTCTCGATTACCTCTTGCGGTACTCCAGCGAAGTTTTCTTCGATCACCCTGAGCGAGTTGGGAAAGGTGGAGTCAGTGTGAGGGAAGTCCGAGGCCCACATGAAATTGTCGGCACCGAAATACTGCCACGTTCCCGGTCCCAGCGGATCGTCCTGGAAGGTGGCCCAGACGTTGCGCCGCACGTAATCGCTGGGCGCCATCGGCAGCTTCTCGCGCACCGCCATCATCGAATGCACATGGTCCAGGCGATGGGCCCAATTGGCAATCCAGCCGACGTCGTTCTCCGCTGAAATCACTTTGAGTTTTGGATAGCGTTCGAAAATCCCACCATACACCAGCCGCGTCATGCACTGCTCCACGATGTGTACGATATGGATCTGCAGGTCGGCCGCAGTAGGCATCGCCGGCGTCACCTTCATGCCTGACACCAGGGGCTTGTGAAGCGAGACCGGCAGATTGAGCTCCGAGCACGCCTGCCACAGCGGGTCGAAACGCGCGTCGCTATACGGAGTCCCATACGCGTCGGTGGCGAGAATCAGGATTCCCTTCAGACCCATCTTGGCGCAGCGCTCGATTTCCGACACGTCGGGCAGCGCCTCGAGCGAATAAAGTCCGACTCCGAGCAGACGCTTCGGATCATGGGCGCAGAACTCCGCCAGCCACTGGTTGTAAACCTTCAGACAGGCGAGCTGAAGTTCAGGATCGTTGACCCCGAAGAGCTTTAAACCCAACGATGAATAAAGGACCTCGGCCACGACTCCGTCGATATCCTGGTCCTTCAGCCGTTCCACCGGATCCCATCCGCTGGGCCGCGCCGCCTCATATCCATGTTTGAAGAATTCGCGCAGTTCCTCGCCGCGCTTGCCCGCGGAAAACAAGCCCGCCACCGGGGTTGGGCTGATTCCCGGCGCTACGAACATCCAAACAGGCCCTCTTTTCTCTTCGCTGCGGACCACCCGCGGCGCGACGTCACGGTACTTGCGGTCCAGGCGCTCGACCCACAGGTCAGCGGGTTCGGTCATGTGGGAATCGGCGGAAATGACTCTGCGTGGGACCATTTTTCAACCCTCCAAGCTGTTGCCATTCCTGCGTCACGCTTAGGCCTGCCGCAGGTTAAAGTCAAACCCGCGGTCAGCGCCTCGACGGGCGCGGCCGTTCGTAATGGCCGGCGATTGCCCCGCCGTCCACAACCATGTTGATGCCGGTGATCCATTCGGCCTCGTCGCTGCACAAAAACGTGACGACCCCGGCCACGTCCGACGGCCGGCCAATCCGCCGTATAGGCTGGGCGTTGGCAAACAACCGCTCGGCCTCCGCCTCGCCGCCGGGAAGGCGCGTCCATACCGTGGGAGTGTTGATGACACCCGGCGAGATACAATTGACGCGGATCCGATCCTTGGCCAATTGGATTGCGGCCGAAGCGGTCAGGTTCACCATCGCGGCCTTGACCGCGCTATAAGCGGGGCTATTCGCCTCGGCGCGAATAGCAGCGACGGACGCGTCGTTCAGGATCGTGCCGCCACCCATCTTGCGCATTTCCGGGACCGCATGCTTGATGCCCAGGAACACGCTGCGCAGCCCCACTGCGAAGCATCGGTCCCAGTCCTCAACCTTGGTGGTCTCCAGCGGTCCGACTGGATCGAAGGCGGCTTCGTTGTTGAACAGGATATCCAGCTGCCCGAACTCGCTGACCGCGCGATCCACCAACGCCTTGATGTCCGTCTCGCTGGACACGTCGGCGGTCTGGAACACCGCGCGCCCGCCCGCGGCGCGGCACGCCTGCGCCAGTTCCTCGCCGGGCGCCACCCGCTGATCCGAGATAACGACAGCCGCGCCTTCCTTGATGAATCGTTCCACGCATCCGCGCCCAATCCCCAGGGCCGCGCGCGTGATAATTGCGACTTTGTCCTCCAGTACGCCCATCAGCGATCCTCCTGCTCTTACCACCTCTCCGGTTACGTCTACGGGAGAGGGTTGGGAGAGGGTGTTTAGTCCTTCGCACACTATTGCAAACCCACGCTTTTCCCCAAACCCAAACTGATACATAGTACCCGCATTATGGGTCCTCTATCTGGTTACAAGATTATTGAGATGGCGGGCATCGGGCCCGCGCCGATGTGCGCGATGCTGCTGGCCGATATGGGCGCCGACGTGCTGTTGATCGACCGCACCACCGGTTCCGATCTCGGGA
The DNA here is from genome assembly GCA_963824565.1 of uncultured Pseudomonadota bacterium. GTDB lineage: Bacteria > Desulfobacterota > Binatia > Binatales > Binataceae > JAJPJA01. The sequence continues at coordinate 74,292 of CAWGQB010000033.1, forward strand.
TTCCGCTCAACGCGAAGTACGATCTGCTCAAGCGCGGCCGGCGCTCGGTGGCGTTGGACCTGAAGCGGCCCGAGGCAGTTGCGGCCGTGCTGCGACTGGTCGCAAAAGCCGACGCTCTGATCGAGGGCTTTCGGCCCGGCGTGATGGAACGGCTCGCGCTGGGCCCCGATATTTGTCTGCAACGCAACCCGCGCCTGGTGTATGGCCGAATGACCGGATGGGGCCAGGAGGGACCGCTGGCTCAAGCCGCCGGCCACGACATCAACTATATCGCTCTCGCCGGAGTGCTCCACGCAATCGGGCGCAAGGGTGAGGCGCCGGTGCCGCCGCTCAACCTGGTCGGCGACTTCGGAGGCGGCGCGCTCTATCTCGCCCTGGGAGTCGTTGCGGCTTTGCTCGAAACGCAGAAATCCGGACGCGGACAGGTGGTCGACGCCGCGATGATTGACGGCGCGGCGTCGCTGATGACCTTGATGTATGGGCTGCACGCGGCGGGAAAATGGGTCGAGCATCGCGGCGCGAACATGCTCGACAGCGGAGCGCCTTACTACGACACGTACGAAACCAGCGACGGAAAGTACGTCGCGGTCGGATCTATCGAAGCCAAGTTCTATCGCGAGTTGATACGCTTGTCCGGACTTGAGGGAGAAAAGCTTCCGGCGCAGAACGATACCTCGTCATGGCCCACGATGAAGCAGCGGCTGGCGGCGATCTTCCGCACCAGGACCCGCGACGAATGGTGCAAAATAATGGAAGGCAGCGAGGTCTGTTTCGCTCCGGTCCTGGGCATGTCGGAGGCGGCGGCGCATCCGCATAACCGTCGTCGCGGGACCCTGGTCGAAGTCGGCGGCGTCACGCAGCCAGCGCCGGCGCCGCGCTTTTCACGCACGCCCGGCGCGATCCAACGCCAGCCTTCGGCACCGGGCGCGGATACGGAATCGGCACTGCGCGACTGGGGATTTTCGGCTGAAGAGATTGAGCGGTTGGTGGCGGCCGGCGCAGCAGGCAACCCCGGAACGACTTGACCTCAAACCAAGTCAGCCATTCGCAGTTCGTTTCCCAAATACCTCTCCCTAAGAGGCCCTAAGAGAGGAGAGCTAATAGGAACACTTCTGCTATTCCGTCAGACATTTCGCCGGCCAGTCATCGCGATAATATGTCCAAAGAATATAATCCCATTCAATGGCCGCGGTCATGCAAAGAGGAAAATGCAATCCGGCCCGAATTCTGACCTTTGGAGGTTCCCATGGGGCGTTTGGAGGGCAAGGTGTTGCTGGTCTCGGGCGGAGGAGCCGATGGTCCGCCCAAAACCGGCGAAACCGTTCCGATGGGCAATGGCCGCGCCACCGCAATCCTCGCCGCGCGCGAAGGTGCCGCCGTGATGGTGACCGACCGGGCACTGGACGCCGCCACTCAAACGGTTGAACTGATTCGCGCGGAGCGAAGAGGCCGCGCCGCAGCGTTTGCGGCGGACGTCAGGGACGAGGAATCATGCCGCGGCGCGGTTGCCGCCGCGGTCGAGGCGTTCGGCGGGTTGCATCTGCTGGTCAATGTCGTCGGCATCGCAACCGGCCATTTGCTGGGAAGCCCGACCGCCGAGTTCGATACCACCATGGATGTTAACGTGCGCGGCCACCTGTTCATGATACGTTACGCAATTCCGGAGATGACCAAGGCGGGCGGAGGCTCGATCGTCAATATATCGTCGGTATCCGCAGTACGCGGCGGCGGTGTGTCTTATGCCACCAGCAAGGCCGCCTTGTCAGGCCTCTCGCGCGCCGTCGCGCTGGCTTACGCCAGGAACGGGATCAGGGTCAACACCGTACTGCCCGGAGCAATCGACTCCGCGATGGTGCGCCGGCTGGCCGGCGACCGCGAGGCGCAGGTCGCACCGCACATTCCAATGGGACGTCAGGGCACGCCTTGGGAAGTCGCCAAGGCGGTGGTTTTTCTGCTCTCCGACGACGCGTCCTATATTACCGCGGTAGATTTGCTGGTCGACGGCGGTGTCGCCGCGCGGCTCGCGTATGCGTAACGGCAGGGGGACTCCGTCCTGTCCAAATTTCCACTGGCCTCCCAAAGCGCTCTGCACCATAATCAGTGCCAAAGCTCGGCCACCGGCCGCGCCGCTGGTGATAGGAGCGTTGGTGTTGACGGTTTTCGATTCGGATTTCTAACTGCGTGCCGAAGGTCTCTGACGAGTTTCTGCCGCAATTCGCCTCGATCTTTTAAACATAAGCCTATTTACTGAAGTTGCAGCCGAGTTTACCAGTTATTGCGAAAGTGGCAAAGTGTAGACGCGTGGCGACCTGGAAAAAGAAGCGATTCTCGGAACAGTCTGGTTGGACGCGTCAACTCGCCGTGCCGACGCTGCACTTTGGGGCAGCCGGGCAGCGTGAAGTCGGGATGGATCTCTCTCGATGAAAGCCGTGCTACGAGAAGGCGGCGGAGAGGCCGTGCCCGTTGCCGATGGCCAGGGTTTTTCGCCGCTGCGGCGCGATCAGCAAGCCTCGCCACTTATTGCGCTACATGTCGAGGGCCTCAGCAAGCGCTACGGTACGACCGAAGCGGTGGCGGGGTTAAGCTTCGACATCGCCCAGGGAGAAGTATTCGGCCTGCTTGGCCCCAACGGCGCAGGAAAGACGACCACGATTGCGATGCTCGCTACGCAGCGCTGGCCCTCGGGTGGCGACGCGATTCTGTTCGGTCACAGTGTTTGCGCCGAGCCGCGCGCCGTTCGACAAATGATTGGTCTGGCGCCCCAGGAAATCGCCCTTTACCCAGGGTTGACCGCGGCGGAAAATTTGCGATTTTTTGGGCGTATCTACGGAGTGAAAGGGACCCATCTCACCGATCGCGTTGACCAGTTACTACGCTTTGTCGGCTTGGAAACCCATCGCGATAGCTTTGTCGGGACGTTCTCGGGCGGCATGCAGCGGCGCCTGAATCTGGCCGCGGCGCTGGTGCATGAACCCAGACTGATCCTGCTCGACGAACCTACCGCCGGTGTCGACCCGCAGTCGAGATCGCACATTTTGGAATTGGTTGGGCGCCTGCGTAATGCCGGAGCCGCGATTTTGTACACCACGCATTACATGGAGGAAGCGCAAGGGCTGTGCGACCGCCTGGGCATCATGGACCAGGGAAAAATGGTTGCGATGGGCACCTTGGACGCACTGCTGGCGCATTCCAATTGCGCGGAAATCATCGAACTCCATGGCGTCGTGCCGGGAACCAACCTTGACGCTCTGCGATCCAGACCCGGACTGCTGCGCCTGGAAAACGGGAACGGGCTAGTTCGGCTGCATGTCAAAAACGCCACGACCTTCCTTGAGCCGCTGCAGCAGATCATCAACAGTTCAGCGCAAGCCGATGCATTTGAAGATTTCGCCGCCGAGCCTCGAGCGCCTTTTTCTTGAGCTAACCGGCAGGGAGCTGCGCGATTGATGCGCTCCTTGCTGGCGGCCTGCCTGTTGCTGGCTGGTCTGACGGCATCGGCTTGGGCTGCCAGCGCGCTTGCAGTACACCCGCGCTACCCTTGAAGAGGCGCGCGCCATCGTCGCCAGCGAGCGCCCGCATGATGAAAAGCTTCAGGCGCTGTCATCCCTGTTCAAGAACTTCCTCGACACCGACGAGATGGGCCGCGTCGCGCTCGGCGAACATTGGGCGAGCTTCACTCCCAGCCAGCGCAAGGAGTTCCTGGTTCTGTTTGGCAGGCTGCTGGAGCGAACCTACGTGCAGGAGATGTTGCTGTTCGAAAAACCCCACTTCACTTACGGCGGCGAGACCCCCGTGGACGGCGAAACTCGCGTGGACACCACCATCGCCACGCCGCGCGATGACTTCGCGGTGGTCTATCTGCTGCGGCCCGCCGGCGAGCGATGGCTGGCCACCAGCATCCAGGTCGAGAACGTGAGCTTGACCGCCAATCTGGGCAGCCAGCTCGACCATTTGCTTTCCAAGTCCTCGGTCGAAGATGTGCTCGACCTGCTGCGGCGTAAATACGGAGACGAGGGCGCCGAGAACCCATGAAGATTCTTGCCGTCATGCTCAAGGACCTGCGCCTGGTGATTGCGCGATCGTTCCGCGTTCGCCTTTCTGCTTGCGGTTCCGATCGTGGTCATCATGGTGGTCGCGGAACCACCTCCGGCGATGGAACCAGGACCATCCTTTTTCCGGTGGTGAATGAAGATCAGGGGCCGGTCGCCAACGAATTGATCAAGGTCTTCAGCGAGCACCTCGACGTGCGCGAGGTTGATCGCGCGACTGCCCAGCAGTTGGTGGCGGTCCGCAATAAGGCTCCCGCGGCCCTCATTCTGCCGGCTGGAATGAGCAAACGCTATCTCAACCAAAAGCCCACCAACGATGGAGTTGCTGACCGATCCCGCTCAATGGGAATCGCTCCAGGCAATCAAAGTGGTCTTGTTGCTGGCCGACCGCGAGGCTGCCACGCTCGGCGACCCCTTCAGCCAGGAACTGCTCCATTTGAACGAACGGAGCATCACCGGCGACCGGCTTTCCTTTTCGGGTCTGGACCAGCACCTTCCCGGTTTCAGCCTGATGTTCGTGCTGCTGACCATGGTCTTTACCGTATCGATCGGTCTGCGCGAGGAAGAAGTGTGGGGCACCAGCCTGCGCTTGTCCGTTGCCCCGATGCCCCAGTGGGCGGTGGTCGCAGGAAAGCTGCTGGCGCGGATCGTTATCGGCATTGCGCAACTGGTGGTGCTCCTGCTGTTCGCCCATTTCGTCTATGGACTCCGGCTGGGCCGCTCGCCTCTAGCGCTGATGCTCGTGGCGGCCGCGGTGGTGTTTTCGATGGCCTGCTTTGCCGTGATCGTAGCAGGGTTGGCGCGCACCCGGGAACAGGCCATCCCGGTCGGTATGAGCGTGGTGTTTCTGTTGGCCGCGCTCGGAGGGCTGTGGTGGCCGTTTTTCCATCAACCGGTATGGATGCAAACCATCGGGCGCGGCGCGATGACCACGTGGTCGATGTTCGCGGTCCAGGACGTGATGCTGCGCGACCGCAGCCTGGCAGAGGTTTCGGGCAAGATTGTATTTCTCTTGGCCTACGGGATCGTGTCTTTCGTCGTCGGATTGAGCTTTTTCAGCTATGGCCAGCGCCGCCATGAATGACCGCCATGAACCCTGTTTCAGCGCCTGCGGCTCTCTACTTCCGGCGGCTGCCGGGAAGGACGAACTGTAGTGTCATCTAAAAAACGCCGCTCCAATGGACGGCTCATGCTTGCCGCGATGGCCGTCGCCGCTGCGTCACACTCGCGGGTTGCACGCTGCGAACCCAAAGATCGGCGGATCTCCGGATGTCCGGGTCGGCGGGGATAACCGCGCCGCGCAATCGCCGCCGGAATCCCTCCTGTCGGAGACCGCACGAGCAAAGGGATTATGACCCGTGGGAACCGGTCAACGAACGGGTGTTCTCGTTCAATTACGATCTGGTCGATCACTACGGGCTTAAGCCGGTGGCGACCGTCTGGGCCCGGTTGCCGGAACTGGTGACCCAGGGTCTGGTCAACGCGTTCGACAATATCGACATGCCGAAGCGGTTCGTAAACAACGTGCTTCAAGGGCAGACTTCAAGGCGCCAACCGCGAATTGACCCGCTTCCTGGTCAATTCGAACTGTGGGTGTGGCCGGAATATTCGACGTCGCGACCGATCTGGGTTTTGAGAAGAGCTATGCCGACACCGGCCAGACACTTGGCATTTACGGCATCGGTCCCGGACCTTACCTGCGTACTGCCGTTCATGCAACCGCTCACGCTGCGCGATGGAATCGGGTACGCAGCCGACACATTCCTTGATCCGATCGGCTATCTCGCTCCGTTCGCAGCCAATTTCGCGCGGTCGGCGGTCAAGAGAATCAATGAGCGCGCGGTTAACCTGACGCTGTATCAGGACGTCGAGGATTCCAGTCTCGATCTCTACTCGGCCGTGCGCAACGGCTACTTGCAGCGGCGCGAACACAGCATCAGGCGCGCCATAAGGGAGCGCAACAGCGAAACTGAATGGTCATTGCTGCGCAAGCTGTTTTCGGACGATGACACGCGACGTGCGGACCACGGATGAGACCGGCCAGGATCGTTAGAAAAATGGCAATCGCTGGAAACAGGACCGCGCGGATGCGAACGCCGCTGCTCGATCGCGGACCAGAACCATCGGCAAACGAGCTCAACCGAATCGATAGGCTGATCAAACGGACATGAAAACTGCGGTGTGGCCAAACTTCTTCATCGTCGGGGCAGCCAAAGCCGGAACGACTTCGCTCTACGCCGGTCTGCGCCAGCATCCCGAGGTCTTCATGTCCTATCCCAAGGAGCCCCACCATTTCACCCAGGTAAACCCTCCTCATCAACTCGGTGGCACTTCGAAGGTTACACCGATCCGCACCGGTATCTTCGCCTGTTCGAAGGGAGCGAAGGTTTCAAGGCCATCGGCGAGGCCAGCACCTCATATCTGTGGCATCCCCAGGTCGCCCGACGGATCCGCAAACAAGTGCCCGACGCGCGGATCATCATCTCACTGCGCGACCCGGTGGAACGCGCCTATTCCCATTACCTGATGCACGTGCGCGAGGGCATCCAGAGCCTGAGCTTTTATGACGCGCTGGTCGAGGACATGAAACGGACCGACCAGGCGTGGGCGATTTCCCACTTCTACGTTGGCAAGGGCTGCTACGCCAAACAGGTGCGCCGTTATCTCGAAGTATTCGGACGCGACCGGCGTCAAGATCGTGCTGTTCGACGATCTCAAACGCGACCCGGACGCCAAGATGCGTGAGGTGGTGCAGTTTTTGGGCCTCGATCCGGCGCCAGTAGCCCGCATCGATGCCGCGAAAGTCCGCAACCCGTATCGCGCATCGCGCGGGCGATGGGCCGAGTTTCTGGCCGGCAACAGGCTGTCGCGGATGCTCGGCGAAACGGTTGTGCCGCGCAGGCTGGGTTCATTCATCTACGAACACTTCCTGCTCAAGCGCGCTGATAAGCCGCCCATGGATCCGCGCGCGCGGGATCTGCTGCTGGAGATCTACGAACCCGAAATCGATGAGCTGGAAAGGATGGTGGGACGGAAGATGCCCGAATTGCGCCGCACCTGGCCCGTCGAAGAGGAACCAAGTCCATTTGTTGAGGCTCCGCGCCGGCCGATAATCTCCCGCTAGCGGCGGCCGGAGGCATCGATGGTTGCGCGTGCGACAGAAGCCGTCGCTGGTCGAGCTTGCGGCATACCGGCAAACGTTGATGGCCACTGGCAAGCGGCAAATAACCGGCTCAAGCTCGCCCCCGTGGGCGCAAAGACTGGCGCGGCCCGTGACGTTCGCGTTGGGCGCGGCGCTTCTTGTCTACCTCGTCGATCGTTTTGGGTCCGCCAAGGTTTGGCTCGATCTAAGGTCGATTGGCTGGCGCCTGGTAGCAATTGTAGCTTTGGAGGTTTTAGTCAGTGTCGCCAGCGCACGGGTCTGGTGGCACACGCTTCCAAGCCAGACTCGGCGTGGCTGCTTTGCGCGGCTCTTTCTGATCCACCTCGCGGGCAGCGCGCTGAACCAGGGCACGCCGGGAGCACCGCTGGGTGGCGAACCGGTCAAAGTAATGCTCCTGAAAGAGCGTTTTCCAATATCAGTGACGACGGCCAGCCTGTTGAGCACCAAGCTCGCCCAGGCCCTGGCGAGAGCGCTGTTCGTGATTGTCGGGATGCTCGCGGCGTGGTGGTCGTTAAAGGTTGAACGGCTGCCGGTGCGGGCTCTGACGCTCGGCTTCATCCTGACCGCCGCCGGCGTCGCCATGTTCATGGCGCTGCAGATTCGTGGATTCTCTGCGACAGCGGCCAAAGTATCGGCTCGCTTGCGCTTCCTGGGCAGTTGGGTTGAGCGGCTCGAGCGCGGTCTGGAGCGCGTTGATGAACATCTGCGCGAGCTCTACACCCTGCGCCCGTGGGACTTTGTCGCCGCAGTTGCGCTGAGCATGGGCGGTTTGTGCGTGGGCGTAGTCCAGGTCTGGCTCATGATGGGATGGATGGGACTGCGGCGGGACTGGCCTTCGAGTCTCACGATCGAGGCTTTTTCGGTGTTGGTCAACTTCGTTTTGTTCGCGATACCTGGATCCCTGGGAGTTCAGGAAGGCGGCAAAGTATTGATTTTTGCGGCCCTCGGTTTGCCGGTGTCGGCAGGTTTGAGTATGGGCGTCGCCTTTCGCCTCAATTCTCTAATTACCGCGGGGCAAGGTTTCGCGGCCCTTCTATGGTTAAGTCCGCGCGGTAACAGGTTCCCGATCCCGGTAGCCCAACCGGTCGCACAGGAATCTGAATAGAATCCTTCTGACTCCCTCCCCCTATCTTGAGACTGTCTGTGAATAGCGAAGCGTTGACTCAAGGAACGGAAGGCGACACTTTCTTATCTGCCCTCTCCCATTTTTCTATGGGAGAGGGAAGGAGAGGGTGGCTGTCTTTCTTGTGAGTTTTATCTAACTTTCATAAGCTCAGAATTTCAAAAACCTACACCCTAACCCTCTCCCTGGTCAGGGAGAGGGCATGCAATCAGCTCCGCCCTTAGTCAACTATGTGCGTCAAAATTATAACCCTACTCCGGCCAGGTGATGATGCCGCTTTCCTTCAGCGCCGCCTGTTGCGCCGCGTCATAGCCTAGCTCGGTGAGGATTTTTTGCGTGTCCTCGCCGATTCGCGGCGGCGGTCCCTGGATAAATTGAGGCGTCTGCGAAAAGCGGATGGTCTTGCCGAACTGGCGCAGCTTGCCGAACAGATTACCCTGGTAGTATTCGGCCACACGGCCGCTGGACAGGCACCATTCATCTTGTAGGAACTTACGCCAGTAGCCCTCGTTTGAAACCTCGCACGGCACGCCGGCGCGATCCAGCAGCTCGAACCATTCCTGCGCTGTGCGAGTCTTGAAGACCGGTTCCAGGACCGTGGCCAACTCGTCGCGATAGTCGATCCGCTCGAAATGGGAACCATACTTTGGGTCGCGGGCCAATTCCGGGCGCCCAACGACGTCGCAGAAATTCTTCCATTCCGGCTCAAACCGCGCCGCCACGCAGATCCATCCCGCCGCCGTCTCGTACATTCTGTAGGTAGCGTTGATTCCGGTTTGATTACGATCGAGGGTCGGACGCCGCCTCAAATCCTGGCGGTCAGTGACAAAGGCATCGGAGTTGTACCATAGGCCGGCGTTGAGCAGAGACCCATCGACGAATTGCCCTTCGCCGGTGCGATCCCGATGATAAACCGCCATCACGGTGGCGATCGCGGAGAGCGTCGCACCGCCGGCATCCACGGTGCCGAGCCGGTTCCAGATCGGCGCGTTGCCCTCGCCGCCGCCCATGTACTCCATCCCGCACATCGCGGCGAAGAGCTGATCGTAGCCGCCCATCAGCGAGTCTGGCCCCCGCGTACCGTAAGCGGCGCTATGCGTGTAGATCAAATCGGGCTTGATCGCGCGCAAAGTTGCATAGTCGATTTTCAAACGCTCGGCGACGCCGGGACGCTGATTGTGATGCACCACATCGGCGCGCTCAACCAGCTTATAGAAGATCTTGACTCCCTCCGGATGCTTCAGGTCCACCGAGAGGTCCTGCTTGCCGCGCTGACACGCCATGAAAGGAGGAAACGGCACGGGAGTCCGCATGCGGTCCCCTTGCGGCCGTTCGATTTTAATCACGCGGGCACCCAGATCCGCCAGCGCCATCGGCCCGAACGGACCGGCCAGGTATTCACCGCAGTCGAGCACCGTGATGCCGTCGAGCGGATAGCGCAAGCTGCGCCCGATGCCGGGCAGCGCCGTCGGCAGAGGCTTGGATTTCTCAGCGGCAATCTCGCGCATCACCTCGTCGGTATGCTGCCCGGGACGCGGCGCCGGCCCCTTTATCACGCTCGAAGTCCTGGAGAATCGGATTGGAAGGCCGACTTGCATGACCGTCCCGCGCTCCGGATCGTTGGCCACATGCACCATCCCATTGACCCGGGTCTGCTCGCGCTCGAACGCGGGCTCGGCAGGCGTCACCGCTTCGACCGGAATATCGACTTCGCGCAGCCGCTTGATCCACTCCTCGCGCGGCCTGGTTTTGAATGCGGCGATTACTTCGTCATTGAGCTTCCAGCGCTCGGCGTCAGTCATCCACACGGCGTCGGGCGGCAGCGCGATGCCCAAGACCTTCGCCAGGGCAAACAGATTGCCTTTGTCGGTGCGCATGTGATGCAGCCACAAGCGGTCGGAGCATTCGTACAGCCACACCGGGTAAGGCACGGTGCGGTCAATAAAATAATTGAACTCCGGGGCCGGCATTTCAGACCACTGCCACAGCATGTTGGTGAAAAAGGCGACCCCGTCCATCAGCGAGGTATCGACAAATTGGCCACGGCCGCTGTGCAGGCGCACCCGCAAAGCGCCGCAAATTCCCAGTGCGGCAGTGAACGACGCGCCGTAACTCGCATACGGACAGTACATAAAAGTGGGGCCGTCTCGGCGGATACCGGCCTGATGATGGTAAAGGCCGGTGCGCGCCGCCACCAGGACTTCAATCGCGGGACGGTCGCGCCACGGATGGTCCATCCCGTAGCTACTGATTTTGCAATGAATCAGATGTGGGAAAGTCGATTTCAGTTTGTCGTGATCAAGCTCGAATCGTGCCGACTCGGCGGACGTGTACGATTCAACTATGACGTCGGCGCGGGTCAAAAGCTGGTGCAGGCGCGCGCGGTCCGCGGCGCGACCCAGGTCCAGCGTGATGCCGCGCTTGCTGCGGTTCCAGATGAAGAAACCCGGTTCGATTTCCCGCGTCGGATCGCCGCCCGGAGGCTCGACTTTGATCACGTCGGCGCCCTGCTCCGCCAGCAACAACGAAACCAAAGCACCAGCTAATCCCTGCGACAGGTCTATAACTCCAATTCCATCCAGAATCGCCGCCATGATCGCCCTCCCACTGGGCCGAGTGTAGTAGATGCAACCTGCGCCCGGCTACGCCTTTGGGTCGTGGGAACCACGGCTGCTTACGGGTTGGGCATGTACAGATCAACCTGGAGCTGCTGGCCCGGGTCGACGTGCACCAGGTGCGGGTTGCCCGGCCCTTTGACCGAGTAATCTCCGGGCGGTACCGCGAAGCGGAAAGTTCCGTCACTGCCTGTGGTTGCGGTCGAGATAGTCCGCGAACTGGAGGCGTCGGCAATCGTAACATTCATGCGGGCAACTCCAGTCGGTGCGGCCATGTTGTGTGAGGCCATTCCGGGGCCGGAGAGCACACGGCCGAAAATGACCGCCGTCGCCTGGGCCGCGGCATCGGAATCATGCAAGGACAGACCGCATCTCGCGCTTGATATCAGGCAGGCTACCGCGAGGACAATCGTCAGGAGGACCGAACGCCGATAGCGGCAATCGGTCGTCGACGCCGCCGGCGGTGTTGCTCCAATAGAGTGCATCAAGAGCCCTGTCTTCGTTCCCGCAGTCCAACTTGCAGAAAACCATGTGCGTTAGGGAGCTGGAAGCCGGACTCCTCAGTTTTTCAAAATAGTGTAAAGGCGCCGCCTGGAGCACTGCCCGAACTGGTAAACGGTACGAACGGTGGGTTAAGCGCCTGCACGTATGCAGGCCCCGGCACCGAACCGCCCGGCTTGGTGAACTGGAAGGTGGTATCGTTGATCAACGTCAGCGGGATTTTCGCGATACCGCCCGCCCCCAACCCGCCAAGGTTCACCACCATGGCGCCCTGCTTGTTGAAGAAGTTGATCACGGTCAAAGTCGAGAACCCGGTTCCATGAACCGTGATGATGCTCCCGGCTTGGCTCACGGAAAGAACCGAGATCTTGGCCCCGATCGGCGCCGACACCGCGTTGCTCTTCTTGCTGTACGTTTTCCCCGCACCGGCGTTGCTCACCACGAAAGAGCCTGGACCGGTTGCCGGCGAGTTGGGTAGACCCTTGGCCGGCAGGGTAAATTTGATCTGAGCAGCGCTTAGCCCCGGGTTTCCGGGGTTGACAAAGAACGGACCAACCTTGCCGGTCGGACAGGCGCAGAACACGTCGACAGCCGCGCCGTGCGTGATGTCGAAGCCGGCACCGCCGATGCTTACAACGGTACCCTGGGGCACTACCGTCTCGACGTTGTTGGTGGCGAACATCGGATTGCTGCTGCTGGGCGCCAGCCCTACGCCGTTGATTTTCGTAATGCTCGGAATACCCGAGCCCGGTGCGCCCTGGAGCAGCGCAAAGGCCATCCCGGACTTCAGGAAGCCCTGGTCCTTGTTGACCACCTGTACACCGACAAAGCCCTCACCGAGCGTCGTCGTGACGGGCACGTCAACGGTCAGCGCGATAGCAGTTTTGACGGTGGGCGTGAAAGGACCCGCATTGATGGTGCCGGTGGAAGTGGAGACGAAGAAGTTGGCCACTGAGCCGGGTGTAAAGCCTTTGCCCTTTATCACAAAGGTGCCGCCTACCAGGATTGTCGGGGGAATACTGACAATCACTGGGGCCGTGGGTGTGGGGGTCACCGTAGGCGTCCTGGTTGGAGTCGACGTTGCCAAGGGGGTGGCTTTGGTCGGCGTTGGCGTCACCAAAGGGGGCGTTCTGGTCGGAGTTCGCGTCACCAGGGTCGGCGTCCTGGTCGGTATTCGCGTTGGAGTCGGGGTGACCAGGAGAGGCGGAGTTTGGGTCGGTGTATCGGTTGGCGTTTCGGTCGCGGACTCCGTCGCAGTCGGAGTATCGGTGGGCGTGTCGGTCGCCGTCGGGGTGTCGGTGGGCGTTTCAGTCGGGGTGTCCGTGGCCGTCGGAGTATCGGTGGGCGTATCGGTCGGCGTCGGCGTCTCCGTGGGTGTAGCCGTTGGAGTGCGAGTCGAAGTTTCCGTGGCTGTCGGAGTAGGAGTCGTGGTCGTTGACGAAGTGGGCGTTGGCGCGCTCGCAAACGACCACACGCCCCGTCCATGGGTCGCGGCCACCAGTTTACCCGCCACCGTACGTAACTGATAAACGGGCACGTTGGGCAGAACCCCGAGGTTGACGCTGGTCCAACTTCCGCCCAGGTCGCCAGTATGGAATACCCCCACATCGGTACCGATATAGAGGCTATTGGACGGCGCATCGGGATCGAACGCCACCGTGAGCACCGGTATATCCAAGGGCAGCGTCGCACCGATATCGGTCCAGTGCGTTCCCATGTCGGAAGACAGGAAGAGATGCCCGGAGGCACTGCCGGTAAAGCCTGAGGCCGCGACTACCACGGTTGCCGCATCGGTTGGAGACACCGCCACCGCAGTCAGCGGCCGCCTCGCCACCCCGGGGGGAGTGATTGCGGTAAAGCTCGCCGGGATATTCGTGGCATTGATACTTCGCCATGCCATCGGACCGGTCGTGCCATCGGAACTGCTGACCACATACTCCACCGTGGGGTTGGTGGGTGCCACCGCGATGTCGGTGACATCGCAGAAGCCGGTGGTGCATCCGCCGGTCAGGTCAGTGCTGATAGCGCTCCAAGTCGGCGAGAGCGTGCTGCTCGAGCCATCACAAACGAACTTCTTGGTCAGGGTCTGCAGATGGCACGATTCCCAAAGCCGGTTGGTCCCCAATAGGACGCGGTCGGGATTGGATGGATCGGCCGTAAAGGGAGCGTAAAACTGGATCGGATCCGCTGCCGCCGGTGGGCTGATATCGCTGTAGCTTCCCAACGCGCCGGAAGTCTTGGAGCGGCCGAGGCTCAGATTAAAGTGCTCATCGAAATAGATCGCAGGATTTTTCTGATTGATCAGCGCGTACGCGCCGTCACCATCGTCTGAATGGCCCCAGATCAGACTTCCAATCGTAGTGCTGTCGGTGCCGTTGTCCTGGGTGCCGCCGGTGATCAGGGTGCCTGTGGAATCGAGGCCGATCCCATAAAACTGTGTAATTGCGAGGCCGTTATTAAGCGCCGTCCAGGTGGAGCCGCTATTGGCGCTGACGAACAATCCGCCGTCGTTGCCCGCATATACGAGGCCGCCCCTGGTGGTCTTGAGCGCATGCTGGTCGACGTGTGAGCCGGGCCCGATAAAGTCAAAATCCTGGCCACCGTCAGTGGAACGGTAAAGTCCAATGAGACCCAGGTACACGTTGCTGGTGTTGTTCGGATCAACCGCTATCGCCAAATCGTAGAATCCCTGCTTCTCGGTAATACAGCGGGCGCCGTTTAGCACGGTGGGCAGTGTCGCGCCTTGGTTGACAAACGTACTCCCTTGGTCGGTTGATACATAAAGCGCGTTAAAAGTCGTGTCGGTGGTGTTCGCGACGTATAATGTTTCGCCGTCGGGAGAGAAATCCATGGCGAACCGGTAGGCCGAACCCACCGTTGGTGCCTTGGTCCAAGTCATACCGGTGTCAGTTGATTTGAAAACCCCGCCCGAGGCTCCGCCAATTCCCGCCAGGACCTCGGGCACGTGCTTGAACGTCACGGCCTCGGGACCCAAGACGTCTTCCGCGCAATTTTCGTCACAAACGATATTGTCGATGCTCAGCGTGCCGTTGAAAGCGCCGCCGGTGAAGCTGCCTTCCAGTACCAGGTCCGGCGCGGACCCCATCTCACTTCCGCCGCGGCAACTGAAGAAGTCGGTTTTTGCTCCATGGAGATCGGCTACGTGGCCGACGCAATCATACGGAACATCGAATGGAAGTCCCTGGGTGCTGCTGTAGTCCACGCAGATTCCACAAGGAGGATTGGACCCCATGCCGCAACCGGGTGGAAAAGTGCCCGCGACCGGAGTTTGCCTGATCGAAATGGTCCCGCTCAGGTCGTAGCCTCCGGTAGGGTTCGGCTGAGCCTGGATTTTGAAAGGGTCGGGGTCGGCGGCATTCTTGGGGTTGAACGCGGTCAGCGTCGCTTGTCCCGGCGGGGTGTCGGCGCCGATACGGCTCGACCCTCCAAGGTTGAAAATCGTTCCCGTAAAGGGACCCGCGAATGTCGGCGCCGGATTCACCGCCACATCGTAGGCCGAACCGCTGGAATTATTACCCATACTCCCCGGCGGAAGGCCGCCTGCGCCCGAGCGCGGCGTCCAAGTCGCTCCACCGTCAGTCGATCGGTAGACTCCTGACGTGCCGGTGGTAACCGAGAAGCATACGCTTGACTGGCTGCTCGTGAATCCAAAACTGGTGCCGGCATAAAGCACATCCGGGTTAACCGGGTCGACTACGAGCTTGGTAAAGGTCAGACGATCGAAGGTCGCCGCGGCCATTTGCGTCCAGCTCACCCCACCGTCGGTGGACTTCAGGATGCCCTGTCCGAATTCGTTGTCGCAGCCGTTATTGCCCTCCCCGGTACCGACATAAATGGTATCGGGCGTGCCGGGCACAACCGCCAACCCGCCCACCGCCATTGACGGCTGCTGATCGAGCAGCGGCTTCCAGGTGCTCGCGCTATCGGTGCTTTTCCACAGTCCGCCCAACGCACTGCCAAGATAAATGGTAGAGGGATCTTTACCGAAGGCCAGCGCGGTAACCCGTCCACTTACGGTTACGCGTGTGGGGTTACAGGTGACGCTGGAGGAGGCCATTCCCTGCCCGTTGCTGATCGATTCAGGCCCGATAAAAGTCCAGGCTCCCGGTCCCGACAGCGCCGGTATCGACTGCATCGCAAAAATCGCGCGGGTGCGGGCCAATGATGGAATTCCGGCGGGGGCCGCCCGCTTGAGTGTATCGAGATAATCGCGCGTCGAGACGTCTCCTTCGCCCGCCTCGGAATCATGCTGGGGGCCGGAGGCGATACCCGCCTGGCGGGCGGGAGGCTCCGAATCGGACAAGGCTTCGGCCCGCAGTCTTTGCTTGCCGACCAGCCACGCCAGGATAAGCACGATGCCCGCGGCAGCCAACGCTCCGCCAAACCATCGCCGTCGGCGCCCACGGATATTGCGGTTTGACATCTTACTTTTCTCTTCCACACAATTGCGGACGGCCAACGCTTAGACAGCAGATCCAACACCGCCTCTAAATGGGTGGTATCGCTCCAGGACCAAAGCGTCTCGATCTGAACTGTTACGACAGTAGTCGTACTGAACTGTTACGACAGTAGTCGTAAATCACTTCGAACATCAAGCCAAGATTGAGTATGGCCGACCAACGATCTCAGCAACTTTCAGCCTCCTTCAGGCATTTTTGAGAGGGGGCATCTTCTGCTTTCTCATTCCTATGACAGCTCTAACCTTCCTTCAATTATTTATGTTAGATTTGAGTGTTACTAGCTTCATTCTGAACATGTTGTCAATAAGCGTCTTAATTACACGCAAAATCTTCTGGTCCGACTACGGCGATGTCAGGCATTTGCGGCGGACCCAAGTTGATCTGGATGCGCTCGACCCTTCCAAGACGCTCGTTGAGGCAGGCTCGTAGATAACGCTTCACTTCGCCGACATGACTTCGATGTCGCTGCCAGGCGCCGGATGCCCGCAGGGATGATCCGCTCTGACTCGTTATTCCAGCTGAGAGGCGCCCTCCGCGGCCCGCGAGCAGACCGCGCGGAGCCAACACACCGCCCCGGCGTTTACGGGTTCGTGCCGGTGGTGAAGGTCCAGGTGACGTCCGTGCCCAAAGTGGTGTTGGCAACGTTGGCGACGCCACCGGACACTGCCGCCTTGTAAGCGGTGTTCGGCGTCAGCGGTGCGATTGGAGTAAAGGTCGCGGTGAAACTGAAGGAATTGTAGGCGATCGTACCGGGTACAATCGCGTGGGTGGGGTCACTTAGCGAAAACGTCGATGAGTTGATGGTGGACTGGTTCATCTGCTGGTTGAACGTAACCGACACGGTCGCGCTCAGATGCACGGCGGTCGATCCGTCCGCCGGTACCATGGAGGTGACCTTTACCATCGGAAGCGAGGTACCCGATCCCCTGCCACATCCGGCCGCCACCGCCAGCATCAGTCCGCCGATCAGTAACCAAAGCCGATGTCTTGAAGCTGAATGCATTTATCGCTCTCGCGGTTTGAGGAAGCAGGCTTTAAAATCCCTTTTCGACGGTCCGGCTAGAACTTGATCGGCGCGCTCAGCCCGAATTGGATCAACAACGGCGTGCCCACCTTGGGAATGCCCCCGCCAAGGTCGATTATATAGCTGCGGTTCATCAGGTTCTGGATCTTCGCGTACACCGTGATGCCATTGAGCCAGCGCGCCTGGGAAAGCTCCTGGAAGGTCTTCGACAGGGTCAGATTCGTTATCCAATAATTGCCCTGGATGTCGTGGTTGTCGGAATCTTCGTACTGTTTGCCCCAATACTGCTGCTGTACCGTGAGATCGCCGAATATGGGGTGAGAGTAACGCAGGCCGATATTAATCGTTTGCCACGGAACCAGCGCCAGGCGGCGGCCGACCAGTGTCGGATCGGGCGGATTGCTAACCAGCGTCGCCTCCGACTCCAGAAAGCTCCCCGTAATGGTAAAGGGATCCAAATAGGTTGTAGGGTACAACAGCGACGACAGTGAATATTCCGCGTCGAGTTCGTAGCCACGAATCCGCGCCCGCCCCAGGTTGACCCGGCTCCGCTCCGCGTCCTCGCCGGTGATCGGATTGGCGGCCGTGACCACATTGGAAATCGGATGGTGCAGTATATCCCAGTAGCCGGTCGCGCTAAACGTGAAACCTTCCCATTTTCGGAATTGGAATCCGATTTCGCCACCCTTCATGAACTCCGGACTGAGATTCGGGTTTGGCAGCAACACCAGATCCTCGACGCTGGATTGTCGATATAGTTCCGCCAGGGTCGGAACGCGGAAAGCCTCATAGATCGCCGCGCGTAGGGTGAGCCAATTCCACGGATTATACCGCATCCCCAGCTTGGGGCTGGTCGCGGTGCGCATGTGGGTCGGAAATGTCACGGTCGATGGTATATCGGCGGCCGGCGTATCGACGATCTTGCCATCATAGTTGGCGAAGAAATCGCCTCTGAC
Organism: uncultured Pseudomonadota bacterium; assembly: GCA_963824565.1. GTDB lineage: Bacteria > Desulfobacterota > Binatia > Binatales > Binataceae > JAJPJA01. The sequence continues at coordinate 92,204 of CAWGQB010000033.1, forward strand.
CGAGGCATCTATCTGGAAGTAGTCGGTCGGCTGGAAGACGTCTTCGACATACGCGCCAAAGAAATTCTGGCGCCCGGAGCTGACTCTCTGGTCGGCAGCGGCGGTACCAGCGAAATTGTAGAAGGTGTCCTGGCTCTGGCCGTCGATCAGACGGAAGTCGCCTCCGGACGCTACCTGATGATACTTGAAGAAAGTTCGGGTCCAGGTCAGAAAACCGCCGACATCGGTCGACGGCACACTCTGCAACTGGGTCGGAGTCTCAACCGTGCGGGCCGCGTTAACCGTGGAAAAATTCTGAAAGTACGATGATAGATGCGCGTAAACGCTAAGATGGAACAGATCTCCCTGGCGGTCGTCGAAAGAGCTACCGCCGTTGATGAATCCGCGGGTAATGTCGGCATCGCGAAACGGCGTTCCGAGGTCGAGATTCTCATTGTAGAAACTGCCGCGCAGGAACGACGACAATCCGGTGCCCGGATTGAATCGCAACCCGGCCGGCAAACAATTCATTAATCGAGCTCGAGGTCCCATCGATCGGTCCGCGAAAGTTGGACTGCACGATGTTCCATCCGTTGGTGTTGAAAAAATCACCCTCCAGCATCCCTCGAATCGGGCCTTTGTTGAAGTTCACTATGGCCGCGTCCTGAGAGAGAGAGAGAGAGCAGCAGCAGCAGAGAGTCGTGTTGCGGATACCGTAGGAGCCCAGGACGTCCACCCCGTTGCTCTCGGATGGGCGCTTGCTGATGATATCGATCACCCCGCCCTCGGCTTCATTGCCCCACAAGTTGGAGCCACCGCCCTCCACCACTTCAATCCGATCGATGCTATTAAGCGGAATCTCGTCCCAGTAAATCCAGCCGCCAAATGCGTCGTTAACCGGAATACCATCGAGTAGAACCAGCGCCCGGCTCGCGCCTCCCGGGCCTACTCCGCGTAGTGTTACACCCTGCGCCTCCGGATCGTCGGCCGGCGCCGTTACAATGCTGCTGGAGCGCCGAAAGGTATTGAAGCCGGTGACCTGACGCAAGAGGTCGTCCAGCACCAGTTGCGGCGATTGCTTGATGTCCTGGTGGGTCAGTACCGTCACATAAGTAGTCGCGTTTTCAGGGGAGATGCCGGTGCGGGTGGAAGTAACGATTACGGGGGGCAGCTTATATGTGGGCACCGGCTGCTGAGCGGTTGCGGGCGGCGGAGCCATAGGCGCCGCACTCTGTGGGTCGGCAAACGCCGTCAAGACCGGTCCGCAGGCTATTGCGCCAGCCAGGAAGGCTCCGATAGAAAATCGCCACATATCAAAATCAATCCACTCGCACTATGATCGAATTGACGCGACGGCTGCGCCTCGATAATGCGCGCCAGCCCACTCGTGAATACCCCAGACCGAGCAGGTATTGTCGCCGGAAACGCGCGAGTAATTAGAACAGGCGCGACTAAGCTGTCAAGCGGATGATAGATTAGATGATTCTATTTAGCGTAGTCACTGACAAGCGTCATTTACAATCAGCCCTATATATGTACGACGCGTGTCAAATATCAATTGGCCAATAAACTTTGGGGCGCTCCGATTGTCTTTGGAGATCGTCGCGCAGTCCTATCAATCTTGTGATATCGATCCAGTCGAGCAATCTCGCGCGCGTCTTCAGCGAAAGCACGGACCTCTCGCCGCGCCTGACCACTTACTTGTGCCCGCGCACAGAGCTTGCCGAGTTGGACTCCACAATCCCGCCGGTGGTCAAATAGTCAAACAGCTTCAGGATGACGGCCAGGTGCTGCTTGACAGTGGGCTTCGACGCCGTGGCGTCCAGCTGCTCGATGTAGGCGGTGACGCTGGTCGGCTCGATTCCCTCGAGCCCCTACTCTCTCCCTGGGCACAGCGGAGAGGGAAGCAGGGCAATTCCACTTTCCGATTCAAGCGTCAGCCGAGGCCGAACAGCACCCGAACCGCGCGCTCGCCGAAGGTCGCTCCCATCAGTATCGCCAAACTGATTCCAGCCGCCTGCGGCAGCACCCGCCAAAGAACGCCGGGATTGAGCTGCGACGCGCGAGGTTCGAGCGGCTGCAGCAACCGCGCCACTCGCTGTTTCAGAAAGGCCTCATCGGCACCAAGCGTTACGGCGCTAAAGGGTGCGTCCGTCCGGGTCATCCGAATCGCGGTCAGAATGGCGGCAGCCAGGTCGGGTCCGGCCGCGCCGCGAAGCCGTGCCTCGTCGTCGCGTTCGAACTCGAGATCGCGCCTCCAGCGCAGCAGGCGGTGATGAGCCGCCGGCCACGGCCATAGCATGTCAGTTCCGATTTGAGCCAGCCACAGGCGCAATGGATCGCGATGGCGTGAGTGAGCCTGCTCATGCTCCAACGCGGCAGCAAGGGCGGCAGGATCGAGCGCGGTTGATATCCGGGGCGATATTACGATTCGGGGCCGCATAACCCCACGGTCGCGGCTGCGAGATCCTCATCAGAAATACAGAGTGAACGCAGCGCTCGCCAGACTGCACGCGCGAAAACCGCGAGGAATGGCATCGCGCACAATAGCAGAACGTCGGGCACGCGCTCCGATGTAGCGGGCTCTCTGAGCGCCCATCCGGCAAGCGCGGCGAGGATTAGCGACGCCGGCAAAAACGGCAGCCACAGACGGCGCCACGCCCGCCGCTCGCAAACGTTATCGCCCGCCGCGTCCTGCGCCCCGGCCCAACCCGAGCCGAATACCGTTAGGGCGGCCCCGCACAGCAGGGCGATCAGAACCGCCAACACCAGTTCACGGTCCATCGCGGCGCTCCCGCCGGGCCGATACGGCGCGCTCGAGTTCGTCGAGCAGAGCCGGATCCAGCGATTCCATGGCCTCCACCAGGGTCGCGACCGCGGGACAGGGCGCGGACCCCAGAAGCTTGCTGAGTGAAACGCGCGCGCGCGTAAACTCGATTAACTGCCGGGCGATTCGCGGCCGGTAAACGAACACCTTGCCGCGGCGCCGCCGCGCCACCAGGCCCTTGGCGTGGAGGCGATCGAGAACCTTGGCGATGGTCGTATAGGCGAGGCCGGGCGCCTTGCCGACTTGCGTGTAGACCTCGCGGGTTGAGGCTGAGCGAAGCTCGCAGACACTGTATAAGACGGCGTATTCGAGTTCGCCGCCGGGCAACTTAAGCTCCCGCATTCCCATCTGGAGAAGCTTAGCCGATGACAGGGGCAATGCTCAATGACCGAGTCCTGAAATAACCGCTAATGGAATCGCCTGGCGGCGAACGGGTCGTTGGCATTCCGCACGATCGCGCGTAGACAGTGATGTACGGGCATGTCGTAACTGTAAAACCCCTGTCATTGCGAACATAGATAAAGCCGCGATAAAGCCGCTGTCCCCGAGGCTGAACGGGGCGTTGGTTCGGACAGCAACTGTGCTGATTCTTGTCAAGAATCGATTAAACTTATCTGTCCTTTCACGATTAGGTGTAACATGGCATAGATTGTCAAATTGAGCTGCACTATCCAGGCTCGACCGGCTATTGAAAGGTAAGGGAGCTCGAATCAGGCTCACGCTGTAGTTGATTAACGTCGCCGACACGTGGCGCCCGACGACTCTCGTAGCCCCCCGCCGTGACGGCGGAGGGCTAACTCCCGCCTAGCCTTTCAGACCTTGAATTGAAAGACCCCGTCGCGCTTGACGATATGGCCGGCGCTTGGCGTGGCAAAATGCGTCCCAAAACCAGCACCGGCCGGTCGGCGTAGCGCTCCGTGAACTCGCGCCGGGTCTTGCATCCCTGCTTCCAATCAGTATCGAAAGTACACTTCCAGTCGGGATGACCAAGTTGGATCGGATGATGCATCAAGTCGCCGCTGATTACGGCCTCCTCGCCACGCGAGGAAATCCTGACGCTGACATGGCCGGGAGTGTGCCCGTGGGTCGGTTCCAGCGCAGATCTCGTCGGTCAGCCGATAGTCGGGTTCCACGAGGTCCACCAGCCCCGCCTCAAAGACCGGGCGCACCGAATCGCCGATTACGCTGTCGTCCTCGCTGGCGGCGCCCCAATGGGCCCATTCCTTGCGCCCAATCAAATAGCGCGCATTGGGAAACGTCGGCACCCAGCGCTCTCCCTCTAGCATGGTGTTCCAGCCCACGTGATCCAGATGCAGATGGGTGCACAGGACGAGGTTGACCGACTCGCGCGCAAAGCCCGCTTCGGCCAGATCGGAAAGAAACGGCAGCCGCAACATGTGCATCGTGGGAAAGCCGTCACGGCGCTTGTCATTACCGACGCAGGTATCGACGATAATTTTGCGGCCGCCGGATTCGATTGCATAGGCGTGGATGCTCAGCTTGGCGCCGCCCGTTATCGTCCGCGAAGTGCGGCCGCAGCCATTCCTCCTTGCGGATGTTTTCCGGTGTCGCGTCCGGAAGCAGCATGCTCAGATCGGTGGCGGTTTCGCTCTCGACCACACGGGTTATCGTCACATCACCTATTTTCCAACGATTCATGTCCTTTCCTCCACGCGCTCTTGTAAGCGGCTGCTGTTGAGCCGCGCTTTCGAGGCGGACATTATCGCAGTCGCGCACCGCTTGTCACGGCGCGGCGTGGGCCGCTCCCGCGCATTCGCGGTAGCGGCTTGCCAATTGATTCAGAAGTCAGGCCTTCTTGACGAACGACAGCGCCGCCGAGTTCATGCAGTAACGCAGGCCGGTGGGCTGCGGTCCGTCGTCGAAAACATGCCCCAGATGCGCATCGCATTCCCGGCACAGCACTTCGATTCGCGTCATCAGCCACGACCGATCGGTCCGCTTCTCGATATTATCTTCGGCGATCGGCTGCCAGAAACTCGGCCATCCTGTGCCGGAATCGAACTTGGTGTCCGAGCTGAACAGGGCATTGCCACAACATACACAGCGGTAAAGGCCCTGCTGATGGCTTTCGGCGTAGATGCCGGTAAACGGCGCGCTCGGTGCCGGCACGGCGCGTTACCTGGAACTGCTCGGGGTTGAGTTGCTGCTTCCATTCGGAATCGGGCTTGACCACCTTATCGACGGTAACCGGCCCGACCCGTTCGCCGGAATCGGTAAACTTTATTATGGTCACTTTTGTCCCGGGTTGGTTGGTGGTTCCCGCCGACCCGTTGCTGTCTTCATCACCGGCGCGAAGCCAAGTGCCCCAGACAATTAGGGGAGCCGCAAGAAGCCCTCCCAGAAGAACTCTGCGATTCAATGCTCTCGTAAGAGCCATCGTATGATCCTTTCCGCCAGTTAGCACGCCGTCCAAACGATTAGACGCAAACGGATCAGCCTGATTCACGCCGCTACCCTGGATCATACTCCACCAGCACTTATCGGTGGCACCCGCGCGGCGCCTCGCAATAGACGGCATCGCCGTCATAAAATCACCGATGCCAGCGGATGGCAAAAAGTTTCATATGACAGAGGAAATTGCGCGAAATGAAGCTCGATAGCAGAGGTCTTGCAGTTACCACCGATTCCGAGGGCGCCGTTGCCGCAATCGACCACTATGCCGGCGAGCTTCTGAGCCTGGGCGCCGACTCGGGCGCAATCCTCGACGCCGCCAACGCTTTCCCCGATTGCCCGATAATTCAGGCGTACGCAGCCAGCTCATACGTCTATGCTCAATCGCCGGCGCAAGCCCGCAGTGCGCGCCCGTTGCTCGTTCGCGCGCGCCGCCGCTTCGACGATCTGACTGCGCGCGAAAGGCTGTTCGTTGAGGGTGTCGAGGCCGGTTGCGACGGCGATTTCGAGCGCGCTATCAGCGCCTATGAGCAGATCGCGCGGCAAGCGCCTCGCGACGTGGTCGCGGCCAAGCTGGCCGAGTTCCATTTCTTTCAAACCGGCGAGTCCGCCCGCCAATTGGCCCTCATGCGGAGTATCGCCGAGGCCAACAGCGACAACAGCCATCTGCAAGCAATGTATGCTTTTGCGTTGGAACTGTGCGAAGAGCGCGACGAGGCGGAAGCGGTCGCGCGTGCGGCGCTACGGCTCAACCCGCTCACGATGTGGGCGCAACATTGCCTGGCTCACGTGTTTGCCGGCCAGTCGCGAATCGGGCAAGGAATCGCCGAACTCGAAGGCTACTCCAGCAGTTGGCGCAGCTTTGCCCGCTACATCCAAGCGCACAACTGGTTTCACCTCGCTACCCTGTATCTGGCTAATCTCGAATTCCAAAAGGCGTACGACGCCTATCGCGCGCAGGTCTGGGGCTTCTTTCCCGACCTCGTGGCGGAGCAGACCGACGCGATTTTGCTGCTGTGGTATCTGGAACTGGCAGGTGTCGAAATCGAGGCTGAATGGCGCGAGATTGCGTCTCACGCGAGACCTTCTGCTCACGAGCACCTGTTTCCCTTCGTCAATGCGCTTTGTCTTTATGCCCTGAGCCGGGCCGGGGAGGCGGCCGAAGTCTCCAGCGCGCTAGCGGAGATGGAGCGCTTTTCGCACCGGCAATCCGGACGATCCGCGCACGTATGGCGTGAAATCGGGATGCCGCTGGTGCGCGGATGTGTTGCGTTTGCGCGGCGCGATTACGAGCAGGCCGCGTCGCTGCTCGGCCCGATTATCAACGACGTACCATGCGTGGGCGGCAGCGACGAGCAGCGCGGCGTGTTCATCCAGTCGCACCTGGTATCGTTGATAAGGTCCGGACAAAAGCCCGCCGCGTCCACGGCGCTGCGCGAATATATCGGCGCGCGCGGCCTGACGCGGCTGGAGCAGCGCTGGCTCGAGCAGGTGTCTTGACAGCGCCGTGCCCGCAGTCGCACAAACAGTCCGGCCATAACGCCATAACGCCATAACGCCATAACGGAGGTTAGCTTCGATGCCATATGCTGAAAACCGCGGGGTAAAGATATATTACGACTGCTACGGAAGCGGTACGCCGATCGTCTTCCTGCATCCGTGGACCACAAACGGCGGCATCTGGTACTACCAGGTCTTCAACTTCGCCGCCACCAACCGCTGCGTTGTAATCGACCATCGCGGAATGGGCCGCTCCGACAAGCCTGCAAGTGGCTACTCGATTCCCGAGCATGCCAGCGATGTGGCCGCGGTGCTCGACGCGTTGAAGATCGACCAGGCGGTCATGGTCGGAAATTCGATCGGCGGGATGATTGTCTTGCAGTTCAACCTTGACCATCCAGACCGCGTGATCGGCAACGTAATCATCAGCTCCGGTACCGGACTGTTCGACGGTCAGGATCCGAAGGCGTTCAAGGAAGCGGCCGCCGCCTACGAGTCGAGCTACCTCGATACCTTCGACGGCAACCTGGAGAACTCAATATCGGCCCGCAGCAAGCGCGAAAAGCCGGAAATCCTCGACGTCATGAAGGCGCACTTGCGGATCGAGACCTTTCCTCGCCATGTGTTCAAGTCGTCGTTCGACGACCCTCAAGGTCTGTTCCAGTGGAACATCGGTCCACGCCTCAAAGAAATCCGCAAGCCCACCGTGGTTTACGCCGGCGAGGAAGACTTCGGCATCCCGATGGAAAAGAACAAGTTCCTGGCCGACAATATTCCCGGCGCCCGGCTGGTCGCGTTGAAGGACATCGGCCACTTCTATCAGCTCGAACGGCCATCCGAGTTCAACGCCGAACTGCGCAAGTTCCTGGCTGGGCTCAACGCCTAGAAATTCGCCTGCGGGAATTCCTCGGCCATGATCATCGGACTGAAAGAGCAAATCGTTCGCGATGCCACATCGTTTGCGCAGGCCCGCGCGAAGCATCGATGGTGGATTCCCGCTCGCTATAACGCCTGCGTTGACTGCCTGGATCGCAACGCCGATCGCGCCGGCACCACCGCATTGTTTTACGAAGAGTCCGGGGGCTATTCGCGGCGTTACAATTACGGCGAACTGGTCGAGGCATCCCGGCGCTTCGCCAACGCGCTGAGCGCCTTGGGAATCGGACGCGGCGACGTGGTTGCGATCCAAGGAGCGCAGCGGCCGGAAACTGCTATCGCCCACATGGCGATCTACCGGCTGGGCGCGGTCGCGCTGCCGGTCTCGCGACTGTTCGGCGACGACGCGTTGCGCTATCGCCTCGCGCACAGCGGCGCCCGCGCGATTGTGGCCGAAACCGAAGCAGCCGGCCGCCTCGAAGTGATCCGCGCGGAGTTGCCCGAACTGCGCCATGTAATCGTGACTGGCAAGGGTGGCGGTTTGAGCTTCGACGATCTAACCGCGGCGGGCGCATCGCTTTGCGAGCCCGCGCCGACCGGCCCCGATGACCCGCTGCTCCTGATGTACACCTCGGGAACCACCGGCGACCCCAAGGGCGTGCTGCAGGCCACCTGCAATGTCATCGGCCGCAATGGTTTCGATTACGCGCTCAATTTTCTCAGACCCGACGATGTCTACTTCAGCCCCGCCGACTGGGCCTGGTCGGCCGGACTGACCGGATTGCTCTGCCCATGGGCGTTTGGAATACCGGTGGTGGCATATCGCGCCGAGGGGAAATTCGATCCCGAAGCGGCTTACCGCCTGATGGAAAAGTATCGGGTGACGGTCGCGATGTTTCCGCCGCCGGCACTCGAGCTGATGCGCCAGGTAAGCAAACCGCGCGACAGATACCGCTTGGCCTTGCGATGCATCTTCATAACCGCCGGTTCCCCCAGTGCCGCACTGACCCAATGGCTCGATGAGGAACTGTGCATCGCCTTCAATATCGGCTTCGGACAAACCGAGGCCAACACCGTGATTGGCACCTGCACGGCGCTGGAGCGTCCGCAGCCCGGCGCCCTCGGCAAGGGATATCCTGGCCACGATGTCGCGATCGTCAGCGAAGATGGGATCGTGCTCAAAAACGGCGAGTCCGGAATAATCGCGCTGCGGCGCGGCGATCCGGTCTTGATGAAGGACTACTGGAAAGACCCCGACGCGCTGAACAAAAAGTTTTCCGGCCCATGGATGCTGACCGGCGACTGCGGCCAAATGGACGAGCAAGGCAACGTGTACTTTCTCGGGCGCGCCGACGACGTGATCAAGAGTTCGGGTTATCGGATCGGTCCCGACGAAGTCGAAGCCGCTTTGATGGCGCAACTCCGCGGTCGCCGCATGCGCGGTGATTGGCGCGCCGGACTTGCAGCGCGGGCAGGTCGTCAAAGCGCTGGTGAAGCTGCGCGCCGGCTACACTCCGTCGGCCGCAATCGTAACGCAACTCCAGGAATGCGTGCGATCCAAGGTCGGCGGGCATGCTTATCCGCGCCAGGTCGAGTTCGTCGACGACTTCCCGCTCACCGTCACCGGCAAAATCAAGCGCAAAGAACTGCGCGACCGCGATCTCGCGCGGCATTCTTCAAAAGGCTAGCATCCTTCGCGGGCTGGCAAATCTTCGACATGAACTTCAAAACAACCTCCACAATCATCATCCTCAAATGGCGCGCGCGCTACCTGTAATCGCCGTAACGCGGGCTGCGGGTCGTCCGCGACGCGACCATCCTGGAGCAAATCGATTGGCAGGTCGAACGCGGCCAGCATTGGGCGATTCTCGGTCCCAACGGCTCGGGCAAGACCTCGCTGCTGCGGGCCCTGACCGGATACCTGCCGCCGACCGCCGGGAATATCTCGGTGCTGGGCGAAACCTATGGGCACACCGACTGGCGTGAACTGCGCAAGCGCATTGGTATCATCAGCTCCAGCATCTACCAGATGATGGCCGACAATGAGACGGCGTTAAACGCGGTGTTGAGCGGCCGCTACGCGCAAATCGGGTTGTGGGGCGAAATTGTGCCGGAAGAACAGCGCGAGGCAGCTCGCATCCTGCGCCGGGTCGAGTGCGATTACATGCGCGATCGCCCGTGGCTGCATCTTTCGCAGGGCGAGCGCCAGCGCGTCCTGATCGGACGCGCCCTGATGGCGCGGCCCAGACTGTTGATCCTCGACGAGCCCTGCGCCGGACTCGATCCCGCTGCGCGCGAACACTTCCTGCAATTTCTGGAACGGCTGGCGCGCGGACGCAACGCGCCCGCGCTGGTGCTGGTGACCCATCATACGGAAGAGATCACGCCGAGCTTCTCTCACGTGCTGGTGCTAAAGAGCGGACGCGTACTGGCATGCGGCGCCAAGGCGCGGATGCTCAACTCGAAACTGCTTTCCGAAGCCTTTGGAGTGCCGGTCAGGATTCGCCGCAACAACGGCCGCTACCTGCTCACGGTAAGACCGAGGCCCGAAGTGGTACTGTAAACGTACGAAAGCCCGGAAGCCTATCCAGTCACATAAAGCTCTTTAGACTAAACCCCGACGAAACTTCGGGTTTGCGAACCACATCGCCTTGACGATTTTCGACCGCCGGCTCGATCCGGAGTTTCATAAACGATGGGTGCCAGGAGACGTCCGAAGCACGTAGCCGAGAGCCATCTGAAGAATCCGTTTCCAACCACAGCGGAGTCGGCCCGCGAGGCGGTCGAAGGGGCTCAAAACCCGCGGATGCCGCGGCAGGCCGCGATCGTCAGCGACCCCAGCTTGACGCTGAGTTCGGTAAAGGTCTACGAATAGGACATTTTGAATGTCAAAAAGGCAGATTCCGGTGCAACGTCAGCAGCAGGATAGATGGCTGACAGCCAGATGATAAGCGGCTACATTTTGACGCAAAGTGGGATAGTGCCGGGCCTGACCGCCAATACGGCTCCCAATCCGAACCTGCCTGGCTGGGTAACTATGCTCAATAGCCTATCACCATAGATCAGGCGGTGATAACCATCGGCAGCAGTGAATACGCGATGCGCTCGCTCAGACGGCACGACTGCCTGCAATACACATGACAAGGCATAACCGTACGCTTACCACGACTTTGCGATGGCGCGTCAATGGTTTTGGCCAGGAGGAGACGGTTTTGATGCAATTCCAGAGGAGAGATAGGATCGCCAGCCGATATGCCGGGCTGGTCCTTTGCCTAATCGTGGTCTTGGCCGTTTGTCGCGGGAGCGTGCTGGCGCAGGAGACTGCTCCGATTGTCGGCGACCATGTCAACCACCTACCGTTTACAACGCAATTGGCGGAGAATCATCCGCTGCAGCTTGAAGTAATAATGGCACTCAACCATCGTGAGCAGTTGTCCCAGCTTGAGGCTGACCTTCAAGACCGCCATTCTCCATCTTATCATCGATGGCTGACGCCCCAGCAGTTCGCCGTCAACTTTGGCCCAACCACCCAGCAGATGCAGGCGGTTGCTAACTGGCTCAGCAGCCAGGGACTGGTGGTTAGCGCAATGGACCCGCTGGCCCGCGCGGTGCGATTCACGGCTCTCTACTCGGAGGTCAGAAGGGCGCTTGGGACCACGATTCTCGGTGATGGGGTTAACTACGGCAACGTCACCGATCCGCAGGTGCCCGCGGCATTGGCACCAACGATTGTATCGATCGAAGGATTGAGCACATCTAACGGCGGTCCGCTGGAAACCGAAACCGACGCTATCGTCAGCACCTGTACCCAGCCGTCCGGATGCAATACCGGGGCTTATTTCGGTCCCGGCGATCTCTATACTTTTTATGATGAAACTTCTGTGCTCAACGCCGGTAACCTCGGCACCGGCGGCACTGCCACCTCAGGTGACTGTGTCGCGTTGCCGGAAAGCGCCAGCATCAATGCCCAGGCATTGACCAATTTCGTCAACCAGTTTCAAGGCCTGCCCGCGCCGCTACCTTCGCCCGGCGTGCTGCCGCCGATTGTCTATACCGCGATCAATCCGCCTGTAAGCGGCGCCACGCCCGCCGCGACACCTGGCCTGCCGTCAGACAACGAGCCCTACCTGGACATCGAGTGGGTCCATACGGTTTCGCCCAACACGCCGATTCGCGTTTACTATGTGAACCGTAAAAACTATCTGAGCGCGATGCAGTATGCGGTGCTTGAAAATCGATGCGGCGTGATCAGCAGCAGCGTCGAGGGCGACTGCGATCCCGTAACAACTATCCTGGCGTTGGATGATGTCGAAGCCGAAGCGGCGGTACAGGGCCAGACCATATTCAAATCTTCGGGCGATTACGGCAGCAACTGGAAGTGCGGAAGTCCCATTCCTGCGATTCTTACGCAAAATTCTCCGGAGCAGCAGCCTTACAACCAATCCAGTTGCCAAGGAACGTCCAGCAACTACGCCGATGCCAACGGCAATCTCTACCAGCCCAGTATCGACGAAGAAGCCGCCAGCGCCAACATCACGGTGGTGGGCGGCACCAAATTCCAGCCGACGTATGACTCTGCAGGCAACGATCTCAGCACAGTCGGCCAAGGTCTGGAGAGCGTCTGGAATAATAACGGTACGGGCCCGATCTTTTGCCCGATCAAGGATGCCAGCGGCGGCGGTCCTAGCGTAATCTTTAGCAAGCCCGCCTGGCAAACCGGGGTCGGCGTGCCCAACGATGCAGCGCGCGATATCCCTGACGTGGCTATGGGCGCCGACGGTCCGGGGGTGGGTGTCAGTCCGGCGATCGCCTTGCCCGGATTTTTTGTCGCGACGCAAAAGACCACCGACCCCGCACCGACCTTTGCCCTCACCGGAGGGACCAGTATCGCCACTCCGATGTGGGCCGGTGTGTCGCGTCTGATCGCCCAAGCCCAAGGCGGGACCAGGTTGGGCAATATCAATTCGCGGTTGTACGAACTGGGTAATTTGCAAAGTCCTAATTCCGGACTTCACGACGTAAGCGTGGGCAACAATGTTAACAATGGAATTCCCGGCTACAGCGCCGGGGTCGGCTACGATCTGGTTACCGGATGGGGATCGCCAGACATCGCCAAGCTGGTAGCCGCCTTTCCAGGGGCCGCCGCATCGAGCACTCCCATCAACACGACCGTCAGCGCAGGTGGAACCGCGTCCGCCGGCGAATTCACGATTACTAATACGACCAGCGGTGCTCTTGGATTGCACTCGGTCACGATCAACCTTAGTTCACCTGCCGTTTTCTCCTCTCTGACGCTTACCGCCACCGTGGGAAGCAACACGCCGCAAGTCGCGGCCGCGCTACCCTCCGCGTCGAGCGTGTTCACTTTTTCACCGCTTGTGAGCATTCCTTCCGGCGGATCCACTACGATGATCCTTCATGGGCTAACCGTTACTCATGCTCCGGTTGTCGCCGGGGTTACCATCGCGACCTGGGTGGGCAGCTCTCCGCGCAGCGGCAGAGGTTCGTCCCTATGGTTTGGCTTGGCCCTCTTCCTGGCCTGCGCCCTTTTGGTGAAGTCGCGTTGGCGGATGCCCTATGCGTTTGCCGGGCTGCTGCTCCTGGGAGGTCTCGCAATCCTGAGCTCAAGCTGTGGCAGGCAGTAGTAGTGGGAGTTCTCCGATGCCAACGCAAAGCTCCAATCAGTCGATTGCTAAAGCCGGAATCAACATCGGTGATGGTCAGGGAGGAATAATCCAGGTCTCCGGCCTGCCGGCGGCGCTGAGCAGCGTGATGGTGCGGTTTTAAGTAGGCGCGCCAGTCCCCGGGATGGCTGATTCAGTACACGACGTCGCAACGCCGATTTTGGTTGCTGAGCACGTACGTGGCGGCTGCCAGGAGTCGACGCTAAAAGCGATCCACCCTTCGTAAGTTGCGCCCGCCCGCGAGCGCGGCAATGGCCCAAAACAGACCAGGACAGTTACAGCGAGACGCTGTATGCTACTGCCGGCTTCCGCTCAACTCTTCGTGGCCGGCGCCTCGGCGGGCTTGGATTGCGGCGCGGCTACGCCTACTCCGAATACCGCGCCGACCTGCTGCATGATGATATAGAACACCGACACAAACGGTATCGCCAGCAACGTGGAGGCGAGCATCCCGCCCAGCACCACCGTGCCGAGCGATTGCTGGCTGGCGGCTCCGGCTCCGCTCGCGGTGGCCAGCGGCACCACGCCAAGAATGAATGCGATCGAGGTCATCACAATGGGCCTGAAGCGCCGCCGCGTTGCCTCCACCGCCGCATCGGTGGCTGACATTCCTCCGGCCTTGAGCTCGCGGGCGAACTCGACGATCAGGATTGCGTTCTTGGCCGCCAGCGCGATCATCAGCACCAGTCCGATCTGGGTGTAGAGGTCGGCCGGAAAGCGCCGCACCGCAAGGGCGATCACGATGCCCACCAACGCCATCGGCACGGTCAGGATTACGGCGGCAGGATCGATCCAGCTCTCGTATTGCCCGGCCAGCACCAGGAAGACCAAGGTGATCGACAGGGCGAAGATGAAGTAGACCTGGTTGCCGACCAGTAACTCCTGGTAGGAAAGTCCAGTCCATTCGTAGTCCATGCCCGCCGGCAGAATCTCATCGGCGAACTTGCCCATGATGTCCATCGCCTGCCCCGAGCTGTAGCCGGGATTGGCGATGCCGGTGATCGATGCCGCGGGATAAAGGTTATAACGCGTGACCAGTTCCGACCCCAGGACGCGGCGGACGCTGAGTAACGCACCCAACGGCACCATCTGGCCATTCTTATTAGTGACGTAAAGGTTTGAGATGTTCTGCAATTCGCTTCGGTAATCCGCCCCGGCCTGGGTTCGCACCTGAAAACTCTGGTTGAACTTGTTGAACAGGTTAACGTAGGACGAACCCAGATAGGTCTGCAGGGTCTGAAAGACGTCGTTGGTGCTGACCCCCAGCGAGTTCACCATCGTGCGGTTGATATCCAGGTAAAGCTGGGGGCTGCTGTCGCTGAAAGTCGTAAACCCGGTGCGCCAGAAGCCCCGGTTTGGACTGCGCGGCACCGAGAATTGCCTGCATCCCCTTTTGCAATTCGCGCAGGCCAAGACCGCGTCGATCCTCGACCATCATCTGAAAGCCGAAGGCATTGCCTAATCCGGGAATTGGCGACGGCGGCAGCACGGCAAACGTCGCCGCGTGGACCGCCTCGAACTTTTTCGTCAGTTCACCGATCAGACCGGCCTGCTTGAAACCCGGCGGGCGCTTGTCCCAGTCGTCGTAAATCACGAACACCGTGATCACATTGGAGAGTTTGGCGGTGTCCAGGGCCGAATAGCCGCCGATCGTCACCCAGCCCTTGATCCCCTTGGTTCCCCCCAGCACCTTGTTGATTGTCCCCGCGACCTCGCGCACGCGCGGCTGCGACGCGCCCTGCGCCAGGCGCGCAAACACTATGCAGTAGCCCTGATCCTCCAGCGGCATCAGCGTGGTCGGGTAATGCGCGAAAAGGAAACCCGCGATGCCAACCACGACCAGGAATATACTGGCCATCGTCCACGGACGATGCGCCATGCGGCTGACCAGCCCGATGTAGGTGTTCTCTATCGCCTGGTAAACGGTGTTGAAGCCGCGGTAGAACCAGTTGACCTTGTAGTCCTTGGGCCGCGGCCTCAGATACTGCGCGCATTGCGTGGGCTTGAGCGTCAGCGCGTTGAGCGCGCTGATGATTGCGGTGGCGGCGATAACCAGCGCGAACTGGCGGAACATCTGCCCGGTGATCCCCGGCAGGCACGACGCCGGAATGAAAACCGAGGTCAGCACCAGCGTGATGCCGAGCACCGGACCGGTCAGCTCGCTCATCGCTTTGATCGCGGCGTCCTTGGGCGTCAGTCCCTCCTCTATATAATGCGAGGCGTTCTCGACGATTACGATCGCGTCGTCGACGACGATACCGATGGCCAGGATCAACGCGAACAGCGTCATCAGGTTAACGGTGAATCCCAGCAGCGCCATCGCCGCGAACGCTCCGATGATCGTCACCGGCACGGTGGTGGCCGGCACCAGCATCGCGCGGAAGTTCTGCAGGAACAAAATGATCACGATCAGGACCAGGATGCCGGCTTCGATCAGCGCCTCGTACACCGCCCCAATGGACTGGTTGATAAACAAGGTCGTGTCGTACAGGGTCGTATACTTGAGGCCGTTGGGAAACTTGAGGGCCATCTGCGCCATCAGCGCGCGGGTTTCATTCGCCACCGCCAGCGAGTTGGCTCCGGGCAGCGCGTACACGGCTATGTGCGCTGCCTTCTTGCCCGAAAGGACCGAAAAAATGGTGAACGCCTGCTGCCCCAACTCGACCTTCGCAATGTCCCTGATCCTCACAACCGCCGAGGTTTCGGCGCCCACGGAGGGGTCGAGCGTTTGATGTGTCGAGGTTGGACGGAGGCTGGCTTTTGACGATGATGTTTTCGAATTGCGCAGCTTCGGACAGACGGCCCAGGGTCGTGACCGTGAACTGAAAAATCTGGTTGCTCGCCGTCGGCGGCCCGCCTATCTGCCCCGAGGCTACCTGAATGTTCTGCGACTCGATCGCCCGCTGCACATCAAGCACGGTCAGCCCGTAAGCCTTGAGCTTGTCGGGGTCGAGCCAGATCCGCATGCTGTAGGGTCCCGCGCCCAACACGCTGATTTGCCCGACTCCCGGCAGGCGCGCGAGCGGATTCTGCAGATTGATAATTCCGTAGTTGGCCAGGAAGGTGTCGCTGAAGCGGTTGTCGTCGGAGTAGAGGCTCTCGATCAGCAGGATGTTGGTGCTGACCTTTCTGACATTGACTCCCTGGGATTGAACTTCCTGCGGCAGTTCCGGCTTCGCGGTGTTTACCGCGTTTTGAACCAGCGCCAACGAAGTGCTGAGATTGGTGCCGACCGCGAACGTAACCGTGAGCGTATAGCTGCCATCGCTGCCGCTGGTGGACTGCATGTAGATCGAGTTCTCGACCCCGTTGACCGCAGCCTCGATTGGAATGCCAATGGTGCTGGCCACAACCTCGGCGCTCGCCCCTGCGTAACTGCAGGTCACCTGGATGGTCGGCGGCACGATTTGCGGGTACTGCGCGACCGGCAGGCTGTATAGGCACACTGCTCCGAGCAGGATCGTGACGATCGCGATGACATTGGAGAGAATCGGCCGCTCGATGAAGAACTTGGACATGCGGAATAGCTACTCTGCCCTCGTCAGTAAGTTTTCTGACCCCCTCTCCCTGACCAGGGAGAGGGTTGGGGAGAGGGTGCTTGTTCTCCCAGATGGTGAAAGCATCAGAAGACTTCTCATTCCGGCGCGCTGCGCGGCGCCACGGCCTCTGCTCGCGCCGGCGCGACTTCCTTGCCCTTCTTAAGCCACCCCGCGAAGCTCTCCATGATGATGTAGAAAACCGAGACGAAGGGTATCGCGATCAGCGTCGAGGCGATCATCCCGCCAAAGACCACAGTGCCCAATGACTGTTGGCTGGCCGCTCCGGCCCCGGTCGCCGTGAGCAGCGGCACCACGCCCAGAATGAACGCGATCGAGGTCATCAAAATCGGCCGGAAGCGCCGCCGTGTCGCCTCGACCGCGGCGTCGACCGCCGACACGCCCTCGGCCCTGATCTCGCGCGCGAACTCGACGATCAGGATTGCATTCTTGGCGGCCAGCGCGATCATTAGGACCAGCCCGATCTGGGTGTACAGGTCAGTGGGAAAATCACGGATAATCAGAGCGGCCAGCACTCCCACCAGCGCCATCGGCACGGTCAGGATCACCGCGGCCGGATCGGTCCAGCTCTCGTACTGCCCGGCCAAGACCAGGAAGACCAGCGTGATCGACAGGGCGAAGATGAAGTAGGCCTGATTGCCGATTAACTTCTCCTGGTAGGAAAGTCCAGTCCAATCGTAGTCCATCCCCAGGGGCAGGTTCTCGCTGGCCACGCGCTCCATCGTGCTGAGCGCCTGTCCGGAACTATAACCGGGCGCCGGGCCGCCGATAATCGAGACCGTGGGATAGAGGTTATAACGCGTCAGCAACTCCGACCCCAGCATGCGACGGATATCAAGCAGCGCCCCCAGCGGTACCATCTGGCCCGAACGATTGGCGACGTAAAGGTTGGAGATATCCTGCAGCTCGCGGCGGTAGTCGGCGCCGGCCTGGACGCGAACCTGGAAACTCTGGTTGAACTTGTTGAACTGGTTGACGTAGGTCGACCCAAGGTAGGTTTCGAGGGTCTGGAAGACATCGTTGATCGTGACTCCCAACGACTCCACCATGGTGCGGTTGATATCCAGCTCGATTTGCGGGCTGGCGTCGCTGAAGGTGGTTGTCACCCCGCGCAATTGCGGCTGCCGGTTCGCAACCCGGATGATTTCGTGTGCCGCCTTGCCCAGCTCGTTCAACCCGATACTGCCGCGGTCCTCAACCATCATCTGAAAGCCCCCCGCCGTGCCCAGTCCGGGAATCGGCGGCGGAATCAGGACCGAAAACTCGGCCTTGTGAATCGCTTGGAGCCGGGTTCTGAGATCGGCAACGATCTCATTCTGGGACAGGCCTGCCGGCCGCTTGTCCCAGTCCTGGTACATAACATATTCGGTCACCACGTTGGACAGGTTGGCGGAATCCAGCGCCGAGAATCCGCCGCTTGTTACCCATCCCTTGACCCCCGGGGTCTGCTTCAGGATCGCGCTGATGCTGTCCGCCACTTCCCCCACGCGCGGCCGCGACGCGCCCGGCGGCAGCCGCGCCACCACCAGGCAGTAGCCCTGATCCTCGGTGGGCAAAAAGGCAGTCGGATGATGTCCGAAGAGCCAGGCCGCGGTGCCGACAATCGCAAAGAACACGCACGCCATGAGCCACGGATGATGCGCCATGCGGCTGACCAGACCGATATAGACATCCTCGATCGCGCCATAGACGGAGTTGAATCCGCGGTAGAACCAGTTGATCTTCTTGTCCTTGGGGATCGGCCGCAGATAAAGCGCGCACTGCGTGGGCTTGAGGGTCAAGGCGTTGAGCGCGCTGATGATCGCCGTCGAGGCGATCACCAACGCAAACTGGCGGAACATCTGACCGGTGATGCCCGGCAGAAAGGACGCCGGCAGGAAGACCGCGGTCAGCACCAGCGTGATTCCCAGGACCGGGCCGGTCAACTCGCTCATCGCCTTGATTGCGGCGTCTTTGGGTGTCAGCCCGGTTTCTATGTAATGCGAGGCATTCTCCACGATCACGATCGCATCGTCGACGACGATACCGATGGCCAGGATCAAGGCGAACAGGGTCATCAGGTTGACGCTGAAGCCCAACAGCGCCATCGCCGCAAACGCGCCGATGATCGTCACCGGCACGGTGGTGGCGGGCACCAGCATCGCGCGGAAGTTCTGCAGGAACAGCATGATGACGATCAAGACCAGGACGCCGGCTTCGATCAGCGCCGCGTAAACCCCGTGGATTGAATCCTTGATGAACAGGGAAGTATCCAGCAGCGCCACGTATTTAAGCCCGGGCGGAAACTTTTGGCTCATCTGACCCATCAGGTTGCGCACTTCCTGCGCGACCCGTAGCGCATTGGCGCCCGGCAGCGTGTAGACGTTCATCTGCGCCGCCTTCTTTCCGGAGAGCCCGGAGAACGTCGAGTACACCTCCTGACTCAACTCGACCTTGGCGACATCCCTAACCCGCACCATCGCCGCGGTTTGATTGATCTCGCCGCCGGTGGTTTGGAGGGCCTGGCTGGTCAAGGTTGAGGGCGGCGCGGATTTGACGATGATGTTCTCAAATTCCTTGACGTCGGAGAGACGGCCGAGGGTCGTGACGGTGAACTGGAAAACCTGGTCGGACGACACCGGCGGACCGCCCAACTGCCCGGCCGCCACTTGGATGTTCTGGTTCTTGATCGCGTTCTGGACATCGAGAACCGTCAGTTCATAGGCCTTAAGTTTTACCGGGTCGAGCCAGATCCGCATGCTGTAGGGACCGGCGCCCAAGACCTGTACTTGTCCGACGCCGGGCAGACGGGCCAGCGGACTTTGCAAATTGATGATCGCGTAATTGCTCAGAAAGGTTTCATCGTAGCGGTTGTTCTCGGAGTACAGGCTCGCGATCAAAAGGACGTTGGTGCTGACTTTCTGGACGCTCACACCTTGAACCTGTACCGCCTTGGGAAGCTGCGAGAGCGCCCCGTTGACGGCGTTCTGCACCAACGCGATAGAGGCGTTGAGGTCGGTGCCGACGGCAAAAGTGACGGTCAGCGTGTAACTGCCGTCGCTGCCGCTGTTAGACTGCATGTAGATCGAGCCCTCGACGCCGTTGACTCCCTGCTCGATCGGAATTCCGACCGTGCTCGCCACCACTGCCGCGCTCGCGCCGGGATAGTTCGTAGCCACCTGGATCGTCGGCGGCACGATATCCGGGTATTGGGATATCGGCAAATTGAGCAAGCATACCGCGCCCAGCAGAATCGTTACGATCGCGATGACGTTGGCCAGGATCGGACGTTCGATGAAGAATTTGGACACGCTGCTCCTCTAACCGCGGATCAGCCGCCGCTTGCACCCGATTCGGCAGGCGGCGTCTTGGTGGATCGCTGCGGATTCACCTCGCGCCCCGGAATCGCCTGCAACAGACCCTCGACTATTACCCAGTCGTCGGGTTGCAGGCCGCTGGCGATTACCATCATGTCTCCGACCTGGAAGGAGGTCTTCACGCTGCGGCGTTCGACCAGGTTTTTATCGTTGACGATCAGCACGTACTCGCCTTGCTGGTCGAAACTGAGCGCATCGCCGGGAACCAGCAGCGCGTTGCGCGTTACGGGTGCGTTGATGCGTACCCGCACGAACAGCCCGGGCAGGATCGTAAGGTTAGGATTCGGAAATATCCCGCGCAGTTGCAGGGTGCCGGTGGTCGGGGCCACGCTGATTGCCGCGAAGTCCAATCGCCCGGCATGCGGATAGCCGTCTTCGTTGGACAGCCCGAAGTAGATCGGGATGACCCGGTCCTGCGGTATCGTGCCCGGCGAGGTCTTGTTGCGTTGAATGATACCCAGGAGATCGCGCTCGTTGATCGTGAAATACACGTAGATCGGATTGATCTTGCTGATCTCGGCCAACGCTGTCTGCTGACCCATCGTGCCCACCAGATTACCGGGGTTCACCAGATGCCGCCCGATGCGCCCGTCAAACGGCGCGGTCACCGTCGTATAGTCGAGGTTGAGCTTGGCAAGTACCACCTGCGCCTGGGCTGACATCAGGTCGGCGATGGCGGCATCGCGCTTGTAATGCCACTGGTCGACCTCGGTCTGAGTCGCCGCGTCCTGTTTGAGCAGGCCCGAATAGCGCGCAAACTCGACCTTGGCATGCCACAGAGCGGCCTTTTGAGCCTCCACGCCAGCTTGCGCCTGTTGCAACTGTGCTTTGTACTGATCCTGCTGGATCGTGAACAACACCTGGCCCTTCTTGACGTTGGCGCCGTCGGTGAAATGAATCTTTTCCAGGTAGCCTTCAACGCGCGCCACTAGGGTCACCGAGTCAACGGCGGCAGTATTGCCGGTGAAATCAAGGTAGTCCGCGACCGCCCGCGTCACCGGATGCATCACCGTGACCTCCGGCGGCGGAGGCGGAGGGGCCTCGGTCGCACTTTTGCATCCGCCAAGCGCAACGCAGGTCACCAACATCACTGCCAGCATCCCTGGCTGAAGCAGTCCGCTGCGCTTCCGACTGATGCGCACTCCCTGACCAGGGAGAGGGTTAGAGTGTGGGTTCTGAGCCATTTTCAGCGCGACTGTTCCGATGAGTTGTCCGAGCAGATTAATCCGCAAACCATAGCCGGTTTCGATCGTGTTCGCGGCCCTATAAACATTGTCCCATCCTTACCATTCCGGTGGCCGGACCAGAGGCCCGGTGTCTTGGGGCGACGGCAGGCCAGGCGCTTTGGGTTGTAACAGGCCGGGCGTTAGCAGCCTGCCCCAATTGGTCCGCTGCGCCATCTCCTCGCGGATTTGTTCCGGGATAAAATCATGGCCCTCGCGAAGCTGCCATCCGCCGCCCATGGCCCGATAGGCGGAGATCAGTCCAAGCGGCACATTTCCCTGCGCGATGACCAGGCTGTTTTGCGCCTGATAGAGGTTCTGCTCCGCGGTGAGAACCGTAGTGAAGTCGGCGATGCCTTGCCGATATTGGATGAACGCGATCCGTAGGGCGCCCTCGGCCGCGATGACGCTCTTTTGCAGGAAGGCGGCCTGATCACGCGAATCGAGGAATACCGCGAGACCATCTTCGACTTCCTGTTGCGCTTTGAGCACTGTGTTCTGGTAGTTGGTTAGCGACTCCTGAAATTTGGCGTCCTGCATACGGACGTTATTGCTAATCTGCCCGTAGTTAAGGATGTTCCACTGGACGCTCGGTCCCACGGAATAGTACAGGCTCTTGCCGGTGAACACGCTATCGAGCCCGCGGGTCACGTTGCTGCCCAGGGTTCCGACGTCGCCGGCCAGGCTGAAAATTGGAAATAGATCGGCTTTCGCGTAACCGATTTGCGCGCATTGCGCCGCCGCCTGCAACTCAGCCTTGCGAATATCAGGCCGGCGCCGCAGCAAATCGGCCGGGATCCCGGCCGCGACTCGCTCCGGAGCATTAGGAATGTCTGCGTTGCCGGGGAGCAAATGGTCAACATAGCCCGGCGGCATGCCGAGTAAGACGTTGAGCTCGTCTTTGGACTTCTGAACCTGAATCGCCAATTGCGGCACCGTCGCTTCGGTGGCGCCGAGCACGTTCTCGGCCTGGTACACGTCGCGTTTGGTGGCAGTGCCACCGTGGAATTTGGCCTCGGCGATCTGCAACGCCTTGCGCTGTCTTACGATGTTATCCTGCGCGATCTGAATCTGTTTCTGGCTGGTGCGCAGGTTGACGTAATAGCTCGCCACGTCCCCGGTCAGCGTGACCAGCACATCGTCGTAATCGGCGACCGAGGCCAGGTAGGCGTCGTCGGCCGATTCAATTCCGCGCCGCAGCTTTCCCCAGACATCGATTTCCCAGGTTGCCTGCGCCAGAAATAGATCTGACCAGTAGGTGTTACTGAACAGATTGTATGGCAGCGAGATCGGCAGCCCATTGTAGGAGATGGCCGCGCTTACCCCCTGTTGTTGCGGGTAGAATTCTCCGATCGCGATTCCCAACTGCGCCCGCGTTTCAAGTACCCGCTCGCCGGCGGTCAGCAGGGTGAGATTTTGTTGGTAAGCGAGATTGATCAGCCGGGTCAACACCGGATCGTTGAAGACCGTCCACCAGTCGCGATATTCCTGGTGTTGTGATTCGACTCTGGCATCCTTGGCTTCAGTCCAAGTGCCGGCGACCGGCGCGGGCGGCCGTTTGAAATCCGGTCCCAGCATGCATCCGCCGGCCGCCAGAAAGAGGGCAAAGAGCGCCGCCTCGACCTTATAAAACATCCCAGGCCTTAATCCGCGACGCCCTTTTGCCCGCGTTCTCGCATTGGCGGATATGCCGTCCCGGACGGATGCCCATACGCCGGCAGGCACTCTCAGGGGTTCCCTCCCATCATGCCTCCGCCGCCCATACCTCCGCCGCCCATACCTCCGCCGCCCATACCTCCGCCAGAGGCTTGTTTCGCCTGGCGAATCGCTCGCATATCCTGCTTGATCCGTTGGGCGTCCTGGGGCTGGAAAGCGCCGCTATTGACCAGTTGGTGAAAATTCATCAATGCTCCCAACATGGCCCGCCGGTCTCCGTTTTGTTTGGCCTGGCGAAGGGTCTGCAGATCGTTGCGAACCTGTGCCTTCTGCTCAGGAGTCAGATTTCCATTCTTGACGCCTTCATGAAGGTCGAAAACGAACGTCATCAAGGCCTGCTTCATCGCGTCGTCCTGCGCACGAACCGTTGTCGGATGAAAGGACATCAGGCCTACGCCGAACAACACCAGAAATAAACAGATCATTAGTTTCCGTGGCGATCGCATTGATTCTCCTCTCCTGTCAGCCAAACAATTGCTCGGATTGTCACGTTTCCCTCTTAGCGCATGATCCTGATGCGGCCTGCGCAAGAGTGGCCATACCTCCCGAAGTCAAAGCTCCGCTAAACGGCACCATTGTGCTTTCGACAGTCACCGAAAACAAGAAGCTTTCACACGATAATTCCCGACATTCTTTTGGTACCCCCAGCCGCTTCTGAGACCTTCAGCGAAGCGCCAAAATCCACCATAGGCAGACCAATTCGATAATCATCTTTATTCTGCATTCGCTAGCACATGCGGCCCGCCTGCTGCGACCCCGGCTTGAGTGCCGACGGGTACTCCTTTCAATTCTATGGTCCAAATGTGATTCCAGAACTCGTGCGGGAAAACGCCAACGGTTCCTGCCTGGCATCCCATTTCGGGTGGTATGGAACTTTTACGTTACAATTGTTCACGAATTTCAATCCGGCGGTTGAGGATTCGAAAAGACCAAGCAATCCGGAGCATTTCCAACCCTTCCTAACCCGTCCCTACTTGGCGTGCTTCTTGCGTTTCCTTGGCTGCAAGAATTTAACACCAGGGTCGGGACCGAAAGGTCCGAAATGACCTCCGGAGGAATTCCTTTGAAGAACCCCATGGCCATCTTTGGATCACTTCTGTTTTTGTTGGGCATTCTGGGCCTCGCAATCCCCGTGTTTTCCACCACGAAAACTGAAGACGTCGCAAAACTGGGTGGATTGAAGGTCCAGGAGCAGCAAAACCAAACCCACGTTGTTCCACCGATGGTGAGCGGAGCGGCGATCCTTGCGGGCGTAGTTCTGGTTGGCGCAGCCGTGCTCACGCGAGACTGAAGACTCTCTCTTCCTCGTATCCTCCCACGGTCCGACGCACGCCGGTCTCGGGGTTGCGATAGAAACCTCGACCGGTGCGCGTCACTTAATTAGCCTCAGCGTGAAGATAACTCTGTCTCCTTCTCCTTGACCCACGGACAAACAGGTCATGCGCCTCATGTATCGACAGCGCTGACTTCAAGCGAACGATGATTTGGCAGACCCGTTCACAATGGCGCTAGGATCGGGAGGAGCGACGACCACCCCTAAAGGAGCTCAGAGGACAACTACATATTACGAAAAAGCGGTATTTGCATTCCGCTTCATGTCACCTCATATGTACTATGTAAAACCTACCTGGCCCTGGCACATATAGGGCGTTTACTAGAATCACTTTATCTGGAACGCGACTTGCGTATTTCCCACGAAGGTCCGAAGTTAGTCCAGGACAATATGGACAAGGAGTAAAGGTGATGGACAGCGATCGTATCAAAGGTAAGTGGAACCAAATAAAAGGCGATGTCAAACGCAAATGGGGACAGATCACGGACGACGATTTGCTCCAGGCTGAAGGAAACATGGACAAGCTGGTCGGTGCGATTCAGCAACGGACCGGCGAACAGCGCGACGCAATTCGCCAGTGGATTGACCAACAGAAGTACTAACTTTGTTTCTGGCTGTCCGGGTGTCTTACACGACGCTTGGACAGCCAGCCTCCTTGGGAGACATCGATGCGTTATATTCTGGCTTGGTTAATCGGTGTGCCGTTCGGACTTGTTGTCCTCTGGTTTATTCTTAGTCATCTGTAGTGGGGTCAGGTTTCATTGAAGGCATCAACCGTTCGTCCAAGCACATTTTTTGCACATGAATGATTCGACTTAGGAGATTACTATGAACTTCAAGATCTTACCATCATTGGCCCTTGCGGCCCTCATTGGCGGCGCGTTTATTTATTCTTCGGTCCTCCATGCCCAGGAAAGCGCCACTGGGAGCGAGATGAACCAAAGTGGCATGGACGCGACATCAGCGGCGGACTCTGCTGAAAGATCGATCGCACATGCTTATCACGCGACTGCGGACGAGCTTGGCGACGCCGCATTGACCACCAAGGTCAAGACCGCGCTGTTGAAGAATCCCGTGACTGAGCACTACACCATTCATGTCGACTCGGACCAGGGCAAAGTCACCCTGCACGGGTCCGTAGACTCACCGGCGACCGCGGCGCGCGCTCAATCTCTGGCTCAAAACGTCAGTGGTGTGAGCTCCGTCAGCAACGAATTGACTTGGCCTACCTCCGCAAGGTAGCGCCGCAGGTTGTGCCGGAGATCTTGACGCTCCTTACCATAGCAGCATGTTTCGCAAGTCGGAACACAGATACTGGCTATTTCGGAGACGATTATGAAGAGCAACAACGTTCACGATAGCTGGAAGCGCAAAAGCCGAGTCCTCGCGGTGGCGGTCTGCGGATGCGCATTAGCATTAGCCGGCGCGCCATCCGCCAAAGCTCAGACTGAGAGCAGCAGTGATACTGTAAAACAGCAAGAGCTTTCGGCGCACAGCTATGAGGAACATCATTATGCCTCGCCCGCGGAACGCGCCGAGGATGCTCTTCTGATCGTCAAGGTCAAGGCCGCGATCGCCGATGCCGGGCTGGCTGATAACGATCCGCTCACCGTCGACGCCGATCACGGACGGGTTACGCTAGCCGGGGTGTTAGATTCGCGTCAGGACGTGGATCGAGCGGTAGCCCTCGTTGCCGGGATTGATGGCGTGACAGGGGTAAATAATCGGCTTACGTGGCAGAAGAGTCCGTAGCGCTTTGTGATAAAAGACCGCAAGCGTCGCATTCCTTAGCGACCGGATATAGAGACTTTGGAAGGTCAAATCCTTGAGGGTTGAGCCCTTTAAGAACTGAGAAAAGAAAGGAGACAACGATGAAATCGCTCATTCGAGGTGGCTTGGCGGCCACCGTGATTCTAACCGCAGCGTTGGGGGTTGGATGTGCGAGCCGCGAGGTAAAAACTGACACAACCTATGTGCCCGAAACGCCCCAAGTAGTTGTCCAACCGGCGCCGGTCGTGGTAGCGCCAGCGCCGCCGATCACTCGCGTAGAGCCGAGCGACACTGGAACCAGTCAGACCACTACCGTTTACAAGTCTGATAGCTCGGAGAATGAAACTGGCCCGGACAGCGAGAACAGCGTTGTCACCTCCCGTACCCACAGCGAGTCCAGTACCGTACAAGACGTGCCGGCACCGCCCTCAACCACCACCACGACCATAGTCACTACGCCCGATTCCCAGTAATTGCTACCGCGGCCATCGCCACCAAGGACTGGTGGCGATGGCACTTTTCCGCAGTCGTTGAATGTCGCGGGACTGCCTGTATGCCCTGTGTTCCGTAGCGGCCTCCCTGCCGGTCCTTTGTTCGTTTGTAAAGTCCCGACCCGTATGGCCGGCGCTGCGAAATAATCTGCTAACTAAGCTCGCACTGAAAATAAATGCCACACGATTCCGTTGGAGCTTTTTGCCCGGAATAGATGCGGTGCATTGCTGATGGCGCAGGCGCTCCAGCCTGTCGATGCGATAGGTCACCCTGCCTTGAGCTGTCAAGGGAAACTATACTAACAATCTGTCGCGATTGTGTCCCACGATGCCCTTTATGACCGCGGCGAGTTCCGCCGGATCGACCGGTTTGACCACATGGCTGTCAAAACCGGCGGCAAAAATCTCCACCTTGTCTTCCACCCGGCCATAAGCCGTCAACGCCACGAGCGGCAGACGGCTACCGTGACCGTTTTGCTCACGGCTGCGGATCTCGCGCGCCAAGTCCAGTCCGTCGCGTCCCGGCATGCCGATATCGGACACTACGACGTCGGGACGATGCTCCGCGAGAATCTCCAGGGCGCGATCCGCCGATCCTGCCACCAGCACATTCGCGCCCAGCGACTTCAGCAACGCCTTCAACGCCTCGGTCGCCTCATGGTCGTCGTCGACTACCAGCATTTCGAAGCCGGTCAGACGTGGTATTCGAGTAGAACTCACAACCCCCGCCACCGTAAGGCGCTTGCCCCGTTCGTCCTGAAAGCCGCCGGGCGCGGTGGGCAACGGCAGACGCAGCGTGAAAGTCGCACCCTTACCGATACCTTCACTATGAGCAGTAACCGAGCCGCCGTGCATCGCGATGATGTGCTTGACGATGGTCAGACCTAGCCCCATACCCTTTCTATTGCTATCGGTACCGCTATCGACCTGAAAAAATCGGTCAAATACATGGGGCAGAAGAGCCGGCTCGATCCCACGGCCAGTGTCGCTCACCGAGAGCTCGATATGCGAATTTATGCGCGACAGTTGAATCCGTATCATTCCCCCCTTGGGTGTGGCCTTAAGCGCGTTGGAAAGTATGTTCCACAGTGCCTGTTGCAATCGCTGCGGATCGCCCAAAATCATCCCCGCACGCGGATCTATGATTACCTGCAGCTCGATCGATTTGGCCTCGGCCGCCGCCATCGTCGTATCAACAGCCGCCCTGACCACCGGGGGCAAATCGGTGGGCTGCAAGTCCAGCCGCAAGCGCCCGCTCTCGATTTTGCCGACCTCCAGCAGGTCCTCAATCAACTGCGCCTGCGCCTGCGCGGCACGATCGATCGCGTTAAGGCCGCGAACAGTTTTTTCTTCGGTGCGTTCACTGGTAAGCAGCAGCCGGGACCATAGTAAGATCAGATTGAGGGGATTGCGCAGTTCATGCGATACGGTGGCAAGAAAATTGTTGGTTCTGAGGTTAGCCTCTTCGGAGTCGCGCAGAGCCGACTCATACTCGCGGACCACGGCGGTAACCTCCCTCCATGAAACCAGGATCAGGATTAACGCGACACCGGTGGCGGAAACCGGAACCATCCACAGCACCAGCAACTCTTCGGAGTCGCGGCGCTTCAACCTGAAGTCCCGGATCTGGTTTTCAATTCCGATCATGTCGTCGAATGATGCAAATAGCGGTTTCGCAAAGGATCTCACCTGTTTGAGAACCGTCTCTGATTGCGCACGATCGGACCCGGGGCCCAGACTAGCCAGCGCCCGATTCATCTCGGCGGTCCAAAGTCGTTCGCGATTGTTGAGTTCAATCAATCTGCTCTCTTGATATGGATTGTCTGAAAACAACGTCCCCAGACGGTCCAAGCTTGCTCGGCTGCGTTGCAAAGCAGCCTGAAAATCGTTGAGATAGGCCCGGTCCGAAGACGCCATATACCCGTCAAAGGCGGCCTGTTCCGCGAGAATTCTGCCCTGGGCTACCCGAATCCCGTTCAGGACCCGATCGCTATGATCCAGCCATTGGGTATAAACCCGCTCAGTTCTCAGATGCCACAGAAGTATGAAGGTCAGAGCTGCCATGGCCAGTGGTGCGCTAATCGCGCTGGTCAGCAGTCTTTTTTTAACGATGGACGGCTGCATATTGTTATCGTGCCATAGCAGCCCCTCAGTCCATCGGACGAACCGTTGAATATAGTTCATATACCTATCATCATATCGCGACTCTTTCCCAAAATGCGGCAATTATGTCGCGCAGTATCCGCGTTCGCGCCCCGCCACTAGGCGACCGCAGACCAGCGCACCGGCCAAGCATTTTTTCGAGCGGCCTTCTTGATTTACAGCCGCGTGACGTTATCCGAAAAGGCATCGCGCCCAATCCGCGATAGGCTGGAACAGAGGGGTCGCGCACCGGATCTGATTTGGCTTCAGTGATGCCGGCCTCCTACATCACGGAGGGCCTATTTTCCGTACCGAGCGAGTTTGTTGTAGAGCGTCTTGGGGCTGAATTTTAACATTTTCGCCGCCAGGGTTTTGTTGCCTCCGGCGTAATCCAGGGTCCTCAGCACCAGTTCCCGTTCCACGTCCTCGGCCGACACTCCGAGCTTGATCTGAAACTGTGCCGGTCCGGCCCCTGGTGCCGCTACATTCTGAAAGTCAGGCGGAAGGTCGGCCAGCGAGATGAACGCACCGCGCGCGTAAATCACCGCGCGCTCAATGACATTTCGCAGTTGGCGGATGTTGCCGGGCCACGGATGCGCAATCAGCGCGCCCATGCAGGCTTCGTCAACACCAATGATCCTCTTGTCGCTGCTCTCGGTGAAGTGTTGCAGGAACGAATTGACCAGCAGCGGTATGTCCTCGGCACGCTCGCGCAGCGGCGGCATGGTGATCGACACCACATTGAGCCGGTAGTAGAGGTCTTCACGAAACCGGCCGTCGCGGACCGCCTGATTGAGGTCGCGGTTGGAGGCCGCAATGATTCGCACGTCCAGCGGGATTTCGCCCGTTCCACCCACTCGTCTGAGCTTGTGCTCCTCAAGCACCCGCAGCAGCTTGGCCTGGATTTCGGGTCTGGTTTCGGTGATTTCGTCGAGCAGCAGAGTGCCTCCGTTGGCCTGTTCAAAGCAGCCGTCATGACGGCGTTCAGCGCCGGTGAAGGCACCCCGTTCATGGCCGAACAACTCGCTTTCCAGAAGATTTTCCGGAATCGCCGCGCAATTGATGCCGATATATGGGCCTTCGCGGCGCGGCGAGAGTTCATGGACCGTCCGTGCCGCGAGTTCCTTGCCGGTGCCGCTTTCTCCGTTGAGCACGATCGAGGCACTCGAATTGGCGAAATGCCTAATCGAGTCCATCACGCGCCGCATCGGCTGCGACCTCGCGATAAAGGTGCCCTTGTCCCGGAAACCACCGCCGCGCTTGCGCGCCGCGTATGCCTCTTCCCACGCCGTCACCTGTCCGGACAGGTGTTCGAGCAGGTGTTGCAGGTGCGGCCAGTCAATCGGCTTGCGCAAATAATCCAGTGCTCCGAGCTTCATGGCCTGGACCGCATCGGAGAAATCGCCCTTCCCCGAGATCACGATAGTCGCCAGGCTGAGCCCCATCATGTTGATGTTGCGCAAAAGACCCAGACCGTCGACTCCGCGGCATCTTTATGTCGGTTAGCAGGATATGCGGGTTCTGCCTTCTGATTAGGTCGAGCGCCTGCTCTCCATCTTCCGCCATAGTCACCTGGTAACCCCACGAGCTCAGCATTTCCCGCCATCCGTCGTGGGCGGCTACCTCATCTTCGGCGACCAGAACACGTGTATCCGTTTGCATAGACCTTCTCCCAACCCCGAAGCCCGAGCCACCTGCTCCTTAATCGCGCACTTTTTTGGATGACTGCCGGTTCGGGCTAATTTCTTCTGCCAGATCATCCGTCTGTGCCCTCACGCAATCGTCATACCAGAAGAAACGGGAATAAATTACCGATATTGTAAGGAATTCGTTCCCGATCTTTCATGAATCAGGTAAAAAGTATACGGTAAACTTTTCCGGTTTTTCGCCCTGATATTCACGTCAATTATCCAATTTTCGGTGTCTGAGGCATATTACAGACGTCGCGCTGAAAATCTTACCGGGAAAATGCTTGAGCGGTTGCAGCAAACGGTCACTCAAAGCCATCGCGTCAACGGTCGTGGCGAGCCAATCCCGTATCCGGGCCCGGTATGAGCGGTTGAGCCATTGCTTTCGCGTGATTTCTGCCGATTGTTCGCGGTCTCCTGCAAATGCTCGTTCCATTTCGCTGGCGAATCCAGCATCCAGAATCGTGATGTTTATTTCATCATCTTCGGCGAAACTTAGCCAATCGAGGTTAGTCGATCCAACCGTTGACCAGACGCCATCGATAGTGACGGTCTTGGCATGTAGCATAGCATCCTTGCGTTCATAGATTTTCACCCCGGCATCGAGCAGTTGCTGGTAATAATCGTGAGCTGCATAGCGGGTTATCTGAACGTCTGTGTGCTTGGGCAGGAGCAACACAACATTGACGCCGCGCGCGGCCGCCTGTTCCAGGGCGCGCAGCAGTTGTTCGTCAGGTGTGAAATAGGCCGTGGTAATGTAGACGTTGCGTTCGGAATGCCAGATCGCGGAAATCAGGCTCACATACATTCTGCTGAATCCGGCATCCTGCGAACTTCCGATCACTCTTGCCATAACGTTTCCTGGAGAGCCCGAGGTGGAAAGTAGTCCGCCGTCGGCAACGGTTCGGCGGAATATTGGAGCCAGTGGGATACAAACAGGGCCTGCAGCTTGGTCACCGCGGGTCCCTGTATCTCCACGTCCGTGTCGCGCCACATGTCGGCACATTTTCGCCGCGGGGACGCCGCGAACTGCCCTTTTCATAATCGGCGGTGATATTGATCCCTCCGGTAAACGCCGTCTTGCCGTCAACGATGAGCAGCTTACGGTGGTCTCGCGGCCAGATTGACCACGAATACCATGGCCACCGAATGCCAGCCCGCGAACGGATTAACGGGGTTGAATTCGACCACAGAAACACCGTGCCGGCGCATGTTGTCGAAGAACTGGCTTGGCAGTGTTCGAGCGAACCAAGGGAGTCGTACATCACATTGACTTGGGCGCCTCGACCGCGTGCAGCGATCAGCGCCGCGGCAAACTGTCGGCCGACCACGTCGTCGACAAAAATGAAGCTTTCCAGGTTGACAGAATTTTTCGCGGCGGCGATCGCATTGAACATGGCCCGGTAGGAGGCCGGACCATTTTCCAGCAGCACCACCTTGTTTCCCGGCAAGCAACGGTTCCTTGCTGATTGCCGCTTCAATTTTGAGATAACGCTGAAATCGCGCGCTGATATCAGCTTCGGTCTCCGTGCGCTATCCCGCGTCCTGGGAGGCGGCAGTCACCGGAACCGCATAATCGTCATGATTCAGGTTATGATGATCGTGGTCCAGAATAGCGCTGGACCATCGCCCGGGTATTTGGCAGGGCGTTGGCGCTGCATCCGGCTGAGCAGAGACCCCAAACGCGAATCGCGAGTAATATTAGCGCTATCTGGCGGCCATCGCATGGATGGTGGCAATCGGACGGTCCCGCTCATTTTTAGCTGCCAGTGTCGACATTCCTATCAATCAGCCCCGGCTTGCCCGTCCGCACACTAAAGCCGCCAACTACCGTGACCGCCCCCACGATGCCGAAGGATTCCCACCACGGCAGCCACTCATGGAGCAACAGAATCACGGCCGCAAGCAACAGCAGGCATCCGGCTAAAGCAATGGCGGCGGTAACGATCTGCAATAGCCAGCGATCCAGCACCGTGCTTAAAGTCGGCTCAATACTGGCACGCAACAAACGTGCTTCCGCTTCGACGACTCTGGTGAAATCGACGAACAGCTTGGATAGCAGACCGGGCCAGCTTTGGATCTCTTTGTTGGGCTCGACGGAATTCCGTTCATCAATCGGTTCCATGGTTAAAACCGTCACGATGTCTAAGCTCGCCATCGGTGCGCTCGCAGACCTTGGGACCCATCAAGGCGCTCCCAAGCGCGATCACTCCGAGCAGCATTGCTGGCCCGGTCGAGCCGCCGGCGGCCAAGCCCAGCGCCATCGCCCCACACACAGAGGAAATCGGAAACCGGCGGATTTGTTGCTCGGGTATGCGGAGTTCCGACCCGGTGTTGGCGGCTTTGCGATTGACCTCATCCAAGGTGCGGCTAAGGTTATCGCGCGCCGCTTCGACCTCGTGTTCAATTTCCGACAGATTGCTCATGCGTGTTTATTGCCTCCGCCAACGCTCTGGACACCGTAACTCTGAGTGCCGCGCGCGCGGCAAAACCAACCAAACCCTGGCCGACTCGGGTTGTCTGGCCCCCACCAAACACAAAGCCGGTGAGAAATCCCAGCGCGACGGCTTCCAGCGGGCGCCGTCGAATGCGTGCCTGGAGGTCGGCTTTATAGTTAGGTGACCGATAGTCGCCGACGCTCATGATGGGGAAGAAACCCGCCGCATTAACCGGGCTGCAACGTAACCAATTAGAAACGCCCCGCCGACGGCGAGAAGGGGCTGACGCGTAACCAGGTCGTTTACGCTTCGAATCATTTCCATTACATAGTCAACCCCATCATTTACGTGTTCCTGCGCGTGACCCAATGCTCCCCTGGCACTATCCAGGCCGTTCAGTGCGGCATTTACTCCCTGCTTCACGGCCGCTGCGCCGCAATCCGCAGCGTTCTCGATTGAATGACCTACTTCGGAAAACCTTGAACTATCGATAATGTCCGCCATTTGATGCGCCTCCAGCACAAGCGTTCGTGAATCATGGGTGCAATTTTTCTGCCATCAAACCTTAAGGCTCCGCGATCTGTGATCGCTCAACCGAAAAAACGCATAAATATGGGCAGATCAGCGGCCGCTTTCCCCATCCAGTGAGAAAAGCTTTCTCATAATGTCAGGCTTGCAAGCGGTAATCGGGAAAAATTACAGAAAGAAAGGCGGACCCGGGAAGGGAGGCCTTCTTTAAAATGCCCAGTTCCCGGCCAGCATTTTCAGGCATGCGGGTTGCTTTGTCGTCTCAGTCCGCTCGCTTGACGGTGAGCGCACACATCACAGCGAAGGAGAGAATTAAGATGCTCGGTACTGTTCTTCTGGTAATTTTGGTTCTGGCGTTGATCGGTTCAATTCCTGTCTACCCCTACAGCGCAGGTTGGGGTTATTACCCCAGTGGCATCCTGGGCACTGTGGTTCTCGTATGGTTGATTCTGGTCTTGATTGGCAGAGTCTAGCTCGGCTCAAAGCACCCATATGTTCCCCCCAGTCTCAGAGGCCGAGAGAGAGGGTGATCACCAATTTATGATCCCTCTCTCTTGAGTTTCGCTGGAGAGGATCAGCATAAGCACCTGCATGAGGATGCCTCTGCACTTTATGAATGACACGAATGCGCTTAACTCAATATCTTTAGAGCCAGGAGCTCGCCATGACCCTGATTGATATCGTTTTGGTATTTGTGATTGTCGGCGTGCTGATGTGGTTAATCAACGCGTTCATTCCCATGGCGGCCGGAATCAAGAGCCTACTTAATGTTGTGGTCTTCGTGGTCGTTCTGATCTGGGTATTGCGGGTCTTCGGCGTGGTGGGGGCAATTCCCGGCGTGCATATTCCGCGTCTGATGTGACGGGCGTCCAGACCGAAAAGCTGCCGCTCAGGATCCGCACAGCCGCGCATAGTCGTCCAGCCGCGGCATCACGACGTCGCGCGGCGCCGGCGGCATCCCGCAAATCAAGCGCTCGACGCCGGCCGCGGCGACTTCGTCAATCGTGGTCCGATCGGGCAACGCCCATCCGTTCATGACGGCGGCAAAAATAGCGGTAATGCGCATCGACGACGGATCGCGGCCGGCGGCTTCAGCCATCCGGCGAAATTTGGCCACCTTGGCGCCGAAATCGGGGACCACCGCTGGCAACCATCCGTCGCAAAATCCAATCGCCGCCCGCATCGCCTTGACTCCCTGGCCGCCAAACAGAATTGGCGGACGCGGTTGTTGAATCGGCTTGGGAATGCTCCAGATCGGATCGAATTTTACCCAATCGCCATGATAGCTGGCGTCCGCCGCCGTCCAGATCGCTTTTATCGCTTCGGTCTTTTCGCGCGTTATTTCCCAGCGGCTGGCAAAGGGCGTCCCGTGATTCTCCATCTCCTCGGCATTCCAACCCGCGCCGATACCGAAGACGAAGCGGCCACCCGAGAGGTAATCCAGACTCGCGGTTTCTTTGGCCAAAATGATCGGATCGCGCTGCATCACCAGGCACACCGCCGTTCCTAGCAGCAGCTTGCTCGTCACTCCCGCCGCCATTCCCAGCGCGACGAATGGGTCCATCATGGCCCAGTATTCGCTTGGTAACGCTGCGCCGCCCAAAGGCCATGGGGTGCGGCGCGAGGCCGGTATGTGGGAATGCTCCGAGACGAACAGCGATTCAAATCCGCGCTCTTCGCTGGCGCGCGCCAGATCGTCGATACGGATCGCGTTGTCGGTAGGGAAAATTGCCACTCCGTATTTCATCAACCGTCCACCTTCCTTCGCTTGCCGGTAAACGAATCATGAACCGGGACCGCCGCGGCCACAAGCTCTTCGATCACGCTTGCGCCGGGCCGGGGCATCACGATATGACGTGACCCACGGGGCTATCACCACATCGGTCGGTTGCCAATCTGCCCCGGTTCAGTTTGGGAGGCGAAAAATGGGTGCGATTCATATACGGCACGGTGATAACGTAAACTGGGAAGAGAACCGGACCGGTGACGCCAGTGGGCCGCTGCGATGGGGCATCAGAACCAAGCCCTACTTCGACCCTGCCGAGGTTGGAGTTCTGCTGCGCGTCGTTGAATACGCACCTGGCTACGTCGCCGAGCCCCATAGCCACGCGGCTCCCGAGATCGTGTACATATTAGACGGCGAAATCATTATCGGCGAGCAACGGCTGGGAGCCGGCGATGCCTATCATATCGAGCCCAACACGGTGTACGGACGTCTGCGCGCCGGCCCCGAAGGAGTGCGCTTTGTGCTGCTGTTCACCGGCGTCCCCGGTATGACTTCGGCTTCGTGACACCGGCTCATGCGGTTTTAATTGGCGCCTTGGCGTTGCCGTCGGGATGTTTCCCGGGCGATTTCTTTTCCAGGTACTCCTGGGTCGCAAGGCGGACCCCCAAACCACCCCTTTCCATCAGCTTCGCGCGCCGCTCCGCCGTCCATTGCACCGAGTAGGGAATAGAGCCGAAGTTGTTTCTGAAAACGGGCGCCACGTGGCGCGCAAACAACTCATACGAATGCATTGTTTTTTCGCGCGTCGTCCAGTCCACCGCCATATTCATAAATCCGCCGAAGCCGCCGCTGAGTTCCTGCAGCTCGCGAATCTTGGCGACGGCGTCGTCCGGAGTTCCGATGATCGCGCCACCCTCGGACGCCAACTGTTCCAGCGGCATTGCGGAGATCGCACTGCCTTGCCCCTGCTCGACCTGCCGGACGGGAGCGGAGAAGTAGTTCTGAATCAACGCATCACCTACTACGCGGACGTCATCGAGGGCCTCCTTGCGTGACTCGGCGAGGTGAAACGGCAGTACCAGTCGCCAATCCTTACGGTCCACGGTGTTGCCGTGTTCGGCCGCCGTTTCCTCTACGATCGTCCATCGATCCTTCAGTTCGCCGAACCCCCTGACAAAGCCCAGCAGGCTGAGCAGCCCGACGCCCAATTCCCCCGCCGCCATCATCCCGGAAGGGGAAAAAAGGCTGGCGACGAACAGCGGCGGGTGCGGCTTCTGAAAAGGTTTAACCTGCAGATGGGCGTCGTTGAGCTTGAACCAGGAACCGTCGATAGTAACTCCGCCTTCTTCGGTGAACAGCCGCCGAATTGCCTTGACGCCTTCGATCAAGCGCTTGCGCTGGGTTGCAGGATCGATTCCGAGCATGTATGCGTCGCCGGGCAGCGCCCCGGGTCCGCATCCGAGGATCACTCGTCCGCGCGTGATTTGATCCAGCATCGCGTAGCGATTGGCAATATTGAAGGGGTGATGATACGGCACACTCACGACACCGGAACCCAACATTATCCGCCGCGTGCGAGCGGCGGCCGTGGCCATGAAGATTTCAGGAGAGGGAATTATTTCCCAACCGGCGGAGTGGTGCTCGCCGATAAAGGCCTCGTCGTATCCCAAACGGTCCAGCCATTCCACCAGTTCCAGATCGCGCTCATACGCAAGGGCCGGATCCTGTCCGGGGGGATGAAACGGAGCAAGAAAAATTCCAAACTTCATCTCAGTCATGGACCTCCTTCACGGATGCCGGCGGATCGCCGCCATGCTCCGCTATCCTCGCACAGACGCGACCCGATGTCGCCGGTAACGATCGCTCAGTTCAAATCGGTCTCAATCAAGGTGATCTGTTTGTCGCACAGGGCGAGGAGTCCGCGGTCGAGCATGCGGGAAAAAGCCTGGACCTCTTCCGCATCGATGCCATTTCGCACGAGGCTGCTTTTAAGGGGTGCCAGCAGCAGCGCATCGATTTTCGGATCGGCGCCAATGGCTTGAAGCCTGCTCTGATCATCGCCGTCGCCGAGGTTTCTTCGGACCCGGTCGACCTCCCGAATCACTTCCCGCAGCTTTTCCAACATCTCGCCGTTGGAAGTCGCGGCCTTGATTTCGAACACTCTGCCCGGATGCGCGTCCAGCCGGAGCCGATCGGCGTCGGCGGCAGCCGACGGAGCCTCACGGGCCGCGAGGTGAAATCCAACATCTAGCCAGGAAAGCCAGGGCGACGCACCGGTTTCGGCGTAAGGCTCGGCGGTAAATAGAAGTGCGTAGTAAAACTGCTCGACGCCCTTGCAGAAGCGGAAAAACCCGGTGCTGATCAGCATCGATTTGCAATTAACGATGACCGTCAGTTCAGACACCGTGGTTTCCTCCCGGCGTGGGAGTGATCTCCGCTTCGGGATCGAGGCCCAGGAACTGGCACGCGTTAGTGACCAGCACCTTGCGTGCGTCCGCCTCCGGCACGTCTTCGAGCAACTCGGTCAGAATCTCCCTGGAATCCGGATAGGTGCCCTGACTGTGGGGAAAATCACTACCCCAAATCAACATCTCGGTGCCGCTATACTCCCTGAGCTTCATCGCCAGGCGGTCGTGAACAAAGCCGAACTGGCAATGGTCGCGCCAGTACTGGCTGGGCATCTTCTTTAGCTTGAGATCGAAATAGGTGTACCAGCGCAGGTAGAACTCATCGACCCAGTTGAGGCCGTGGGGCAGCCATCCCGCCTGGGTCTCGGCAAAGTAAAATCGCAGTTCGGGAAACTTGTCGAACACATATAAAATCAAGCGGCCGATCGTGCCGCAGTTGGGACCCGACTGCAGGGTGCCGCAGACCGTCGACTCGGCGGTTACCCCCTCAACCATCCTGGGCGGTCCGCCGAAATTCACATGCATCGCCATTTTCATGTCCAGGTCGATTACCGCGCTCCAAAACCGGTCATCGTCGGGAGCCGGATCGGGGCCGCCGTTGGGCCACATGGTCAGCGACGCGGCTCGCAGACCCAGCTTGCGCACGCGCGCCACTTCGGCGATCGCGTCGTCGACACCGGTTTCCGGAATCAAGGCGACGCCGAGCAAACGATCGGGCGCCACGACGCAATACTCGCTGGCGAGGAAGGTGTTGTAGGCCTGGATCAGGGCCAGGTAGCAATCCTTGTCTTTGCGAATCATGTTCGCCATCAGGCGTGGACCATAGATTGGGTAGTACAGAATCTCCGCATCGATTCCGTCGCGGTCTTGCTCGCGTAGGCGCTGCACGCCATCACCGGTACCAGGGCGCGGCGAACCGTCGGGAAAATGATAGGTCGGCGCGCTTTTGCGAGTGAATTCGTCGTAGCGCAATCCGCAATAGAGGTTGCCGATACAGTCGCGCCGCCATTCGTCCATCACCCAGGTTTCGGTGCCGTCGGCGTTGCGCATCAGCCGCGGAGCATATTCGCGATACTTGGCGGGCACCCGGGTCGACCAATCCAGCGGGACCTCCACATGACCGTCGCCGGAGATCACGTTGTATCTGCGCATCGGAAGTCCTCCCTATGCGATAAACGCGCCGGATTATCCCGCACCGGCCTGCCGATGTCGAGTCTGCCGCACCAACGCTGCTCGAATCAGAGCTGGGGTTGCCGCCCTGGCCCCGTTGAGATTACTCTCCACCGCTCAATGCTCTGGAACGGAATTCGAACCCGAAGCGGAGGAACAACCGATGGCAACAACCATTGAGGTGAAGTTGCTCTTTTCTCTGGAAATGCAAGTTGAAAGCGCCAACCAGATTGGGGATATAGGCGGCGGCACTCGTGGGATTGGCGACGTCAGCGGCCGGTTTGAGGGCCCGGAAATCAAAGGCACCATCACGGCCACAGACTGGTATCTGGCTCGGCCCGACGGCGTCGGCGAAGCTGACGTACGCGGCATCATGAAGACCGACGATGGCGCCTTGATTTACATGCGCTATAGCGGTCTGCTCGACATGCGCCACGCCGCGATACCCGCAGGCAGAGCCGCTCCAACCTCGGGCACCTGCCCGGTGCGCACGGCGGTCAGGTTTGAAACCAGCGCGGAGCGCTATCGCTGGCTCAACCAGGTGCAAGGGATCGGGATTGGCGAGGTCGCTTTCGAGACCGGCAAAATCAAGTACTCGATATACGCGATTTAGTGCTGCTGAAGATGAGCCGTATCGGTTGCTGGAAGAGGAAGCGGCGCTACATAAATTGCCGTGGCAGGCTTTCCAGGCGATCAGCGGATTACACCGGCGCGCCCGCGATTGGGCGCGCCG
The DNA here is from genome assembly GCA_963824565.1 of uncultured Pseudomonadota bacterium. Taxonomy (GTDB): domain Bacteria; phylum Desulfobacterota; class Binatia; order Binatales; family Binataceae; genus JAJPJA01. The sequence continues at coordinate 131,761 of CAWGQB010000033.1, forward strand.
GTGCCACAAACAATTACTTCATGATACGGGACAGACTGCCGGGCTGCGACAGGTTTGCGACGTCCTTGAACTCGCCCGGAACATCATCGTCGATAGTTGGAATCCCGGTCGTGTAGGAAATGCTGGTGTGGGCATTTTGCCAGTCCACGTTGACGGAACTGCAGTAGCCGTCCAGCACCAGAGTCTCCTGTCCGTGAACCATTAGCGGCGCGTACTTGTTCCAGCCGGTCTTCCAGAATTTATTTTCGTTGTCGTATTCTTCGAGCAGGACCGGCACCCAGGTCGCCCGATCGACATAATAAATTCGATGGGCGAAGCAGTAGCTGCCCAGTTCCGGAATCCACTTCAGGTCAATGATATCCATGGTGCGCAGCTCATAGTGCCCGTTGCCCGCCTTGGGCCAACCCGGGAGCGCCCCGCCAGTGGAATCGAAGATCCCGACGTAAGCGTGTCCGTCGAACGCCTTCTTCGGGTCCTGAATTAGCGTCAGGACTTTCTTCTCGCCCAAAAAGTCAACGTGGAAAAAGGGCGGATTCCAGGCGTTATCATCCTGGACCCAGTCCGAGCCGCTGATTGGCGAGCAACGCGCCGCACTCGACAGCCGCAATGAACGACGCAACGAGGGCAGGAAGACGAAGGTCTCGGGATGCTTCATCGGATCGTCGGGCTGCGACTGCAACTGGGTGGTGTACTTCGACTGCTCGGGAGCCGTGATTCCGAACCGGCTGACGTAAAACATGCCGTTGGCATACGGCTGGTTGATCGGCATGTTTTCCTCGCTCAGATGAGAGAGCTGAAAGAAGTCGGCCTGGACGTCATTTTGGGATTTATTGCCGAATCGGTCCACTGCAAACCCCTGGTCAACCGAAAACAAAATAAACGGCCGGAACGGAGTCCAGGAGTTGTACATGATCTCCACGCCCCGATTGGGCCCGCTCGGATTGGGAAATGGCGGACCCGCGACCCATCCCTTCATCGTCAAGCCGCCGGTCGATGCCGGCGCCAGGGAGACCTGGCCGCTGTATTTCTCGCCGTCCTCGATCCATTTGCGATACGGGGTGAGATTGGTGGTGGGGCCCACCATCATCGTGTAAACCGGATCGGCAGTGGCGTGAAAGGTATAGGCAGCCACTCATTGCGGCCTGAAGCGTGACCGGCAGGAAACGCTTGTACTGTTGCCAGTTGGCGACCGTGATTTGCGTCCCGACCGGAATCGTGTCCGGGGCGCTCGCATCGACCAGCCCGGTGTAGTTTTTTGGGTCCCAGTCGAAGCCTGCGGCGACGGCCATTGCCGCCGATGACAGCAGGCAGGCCAGTCCCAAAATAGCCCCCAGAACCCCGGTTAGCTTTTTCATCTTATCCCCTCTCGCCGCACCGCTGCGGGTGCGGTGTGATTTGTCATCTGCTTGAACTCTCCGGGACGTGGCAAACGCGATGGCCGCCTTCGAGGCTGGATGCGATCTGTAGCAGATTTGAGGTCGACACCACCATTCAGTCAAAAGGGCGCCCCGGCAAACGAGCTGCATAACGGTCTGTGGAGATTCGTAGGACGAAACGGCTTCGACTGTCAAGCATTGTTGAGCCACATGCTTAAACAATTTGCCAACGATAACCCTACAGAACCGACTTTAGTACGGCTGTTCCGCCTGGTTGTGACCTTCGCGCGAACCAACGATAAAATCAAGCTTCACCACAAAAGCATTTTAAGCCCGCGGCCGATGCGCTAATGGTTTTGACTCGCAATCGGATAATCCAGGGAGGTCCATGGGATGAATGACGCGGTAGAGCGAAGACTCAGGGCTATCGAAGACGCCCAGGCAATTGTCAAACTCAAGGCGGCCTATTGCGACGGCTGGGATCGAGGCTGGAAGCCGGTGCCGGCCGACCGCTGCGAGCGGGTGGTGGAACTATTCGTCGAAAACGCGATTTGGGACACCTCGCCATTCGGACGCTGCGCCGGGCGCGAGGAGTTACGGCAAACTTTCCAGGCGCTCGCATCGCAACCGCTTGGGCTGCATTGCGTTACCAATCCCGATGTCCAGGTCGACGGCGACCGCGCCACCGGCCGCTGGCATGTCGCGCTGACCGGCAATCAGGAAGGCGCCGGCTTCCTCATGATTGGAATATACGACGACGAGTTCGTGCGGACGGCGCAGGGATGGCGGTTCAAGTCGGTCAAATTCACCCCGGCCTGCATCACCAAACTGCCCAACGAATGGATCAGCGGCGCGCTACTGCAGAGCCCGCCGCTTGACCACTCCGTTAAGGATTGAGTAGACGGAGACGAAGCAGAGATAGGTTTCTGTGGCCAATGTTTTGAGTGAATCATTCGAAGGTCTCACTTTGGTAGCCTCCGGTTGGGCGCCCGCATCGGCGCCCATATTGCGGACTCTGCCCTGTATAGCAGACTAAAGCGCTTCGTGACGATCACGACGAAGACCATTCAGAGGCAAGAGGCGGTAGACTCTATTGAAGGGAGCCGCTTAGGGCACAAAACCCGCGTGGGCATCGGTGCCAAGGGTTATGGCAACCGATCGCTGGCCGAGATTGGTGGGGATATTCAGTCAGAGTCTGTGCGAACATAATCGGAGACAGCTTCATGGAATTATCACATAAGTTCCTCGTCGGCGGGTTCACCGTAGCAGCGGCCGCCAGCGTCGTCGGCATCGCCGGTTACGACAACTATAAACCTCCGCTCTCCCAGCAACAGACTGCGGTGACCCAGACGGTTCAGCAGACCGCCGGTCGAGCAAGCACCGGTTCAGCAGACCGCCCCGGTCCAGCAAGCACCGGTTCAGCAGCCGCCCCGGTCCAGCAAGCACCGGTTCAGCAGGCCGTCAAGGCGCCTGAAACGACCAGCGAAAAGCAAGCCAAGCTGGCTGCGATGGAAGCCTCTGACATGTTCATGCTGGCTGCCCACGGCTATAAGGCCAGTGCGCGCCTTGACTACGGCAACTGCAACGGCAGCCCGCCGACCGGCCTGGTCGATCCCGGCCTGCATTATCACAGCACCTCGACCTGCATCGAATATGCGGCGGTCGTGACCTCGGGCGCCAACGCCGGGCGGCACGTGCATATCTACGTGCAGCACCGCGGCGTGCCAGGCGACGTCACCGATAGCGAATTCACCTCACTGAAGGGCCCCGCCCTTCCGGCGAACTAGGCCAACGCGGCGAAAGCCTGTCAAAACATGGATTCCACTTACCCTAAGCCAGACCGATCGAATTTCAAGCCCAATTTGTCGAAGACTCCCGAAAACGAGGCCCTGGACTTGGGTTGGCAAGAGGGCGTTTTGACCGACGGGCGGCCATTTAAGGGCGAATTTTGGTGTCAGGATCAGATTTCAATGATCACGTTCTTTTTTTCGACAGTGGGTCTGGAGAACACCTCGAGAGAAGAGATGGAGCGGCTTTTGGAGTCGGAGGATTTGATCAAATTCAAGCCGGGCCGTCGCTCTGTGCGCGTGGAAAAGATCAAGGACGCCTCCGCGAACGAAATGTAGTCGGTCAACGTGATGGGGGTTGGTGACGCACGAGAAAACGCTGGTGGAAGGCGGGCGCCCTACGAATGGGTATCCTCGAGATTGAACCTCAAAACGCTTCGATACGCATGCTCAGGTCGGCGGTGGGCGGCGAATGGGTCAGCTCGCCGACGGATATCAGATCCACCCCGGTACGCGCGATGTCGCCAACGGTTGCCAGGCTGACATTACCCGTTGAGTATTGCCGACGCTCAACCGCGCCCGTCAGCGTCAGTCCATCGCCATCCGATGGCCCACGGTGTAGCCGCCATCGACGATAATCGCCTGGCCGGTGATGAACGAGGCGTCGTCGGAGCATAGGAACAACGCTGTCCTGGCGATTTCAACCGGCTGCCCGGAGCGATTGAGCATCGCCATCGCGGCACCGGCACGCCGCGCGCGCTCCGCGTCTTCGGGAGTAAGGCGCCTGAACGCGCCGCGCGAGCCGCGGGTATCAATCACTCCGGGACAGATACAATTGGCGCGAATTTTATACGTAGCATAGTCCATCGCGATCACCTTGGTCATCGCAATGACGCCGGCCTTGGCCGCGCAGTAATGGGCCCATTGGGGACTGCCTTCGACACCGAAAATCGACGCAGTACTGAGAATGGCGCCGCCGCCACGTTCCATCATCACGGGCAATGCGTACTTACAGCCCAGAAACACGCCTTTGAGGTCCACATTGAGGGTCTTGTCCCAATCGGCTTCGCTCATCAGATGCAGCAGTTGGGGCGAGCCGATGCCGGCGTTGTTATACAGGATGTCGAGGCCGCCCAACCTGGCGACGGTTTCTTTCACCATCCGCTCCGCGTCTGCGGCAATCGCCACATTGGCCCCGACCGCGACCGCGGCGGTGTATTGGGCCAGCCGATCCGCGACGGTTCGGGCCCGGTTCTCGTTCCAGTCAACCACCGCCACCTTGGCGCCTTCGCGCGCAAACACTTCGCAGGTCGCCTCGCCGATACCGGATCCACCACCAGTCACCAGGGCAACCTTGCCATCCAACTTTCCCATAACTCACTCCCGCGGCAGCGTTCCGAGCTCAGATCACGCCCGCGTCCTTGAGCTCCGCAATCTGTTGCGCGCTCAAACCCAGCACTTCGCCGTATACCCGACTCATTGTCGTAACCGACTGCGACCGATCCACGCCAGACCTTACCCGGGGTCAGACCGAACTTCGGCGCGATACCCATTCCTTTCACGTCGCGGCCGAGTTGCTCGTCGCGCCATTCGATATGCATCTCGCGCGCCTGGTAGTGGGGATCCTGAGCGATCGCGTCGCTCGACAGGATGCGCGAGCACGGCACCTGGGCCTGGTTCATCTCGCGAACGACCTCCTCGATGGTGCGCTCGTTAACCCATCCGCGCAGCATCGCATCGAACTCTATCCCCTCGATTGATTCGAGATTGACCCGCGCGCTTTGCCATTTTTGTTCCTCGGGATCCAATCCGATAACCCGGCACAGACGCTTGTAAACGTCGGCGACGGCACCGATCACGACCCATCCGTCCTTGGCGGCGAAAGTATCCAGTGGCTGGAAACCCTGGGCCCGGTTCCCGCTGCGCTCGCGCGCCACACCCTGTTCAAAATACTCCATCATCGTGCCGCCCAGGGTGCGATGGATGGCCTCGTACTGCGCCAGATCGATGGCCTGACCTTTGCCGGTACTGCGCGCATAGGTGAGCCCGGCCAGCGATGACCATAAGGTGAACAGCGCCGTGATATAATCGGCGGTCCAAGGGGCGGCCCGCGTGGGAGGGTCGGGGTCGGGGAATCCGGTCTGGTACATCATGCCGCCGAATGCCTGACCCACGATGTCGTAGGACGCGCGATGAATATAGTCGCGATGGCCGGTCTGACCGTAACCGGAAACATGCGTGATAACCAGTTTGGGGTTGACCTTGAACACCGCCTCGTCGTCGAGGCCGAAACGCGGATAAGTGGCCGGCTTGGAACTCTCCATCCAGATGTCGGCGCGGGCGGCGAGTTTTAGAAACAGGTCGCGGCCCTGGGACTTCGACAAATCCAACGAGACGCAGAAGATATTGCGCCGCTCCTGAATCCAGTTGGTCGCGACCGGCGGACTGCCGTCGGCGGTCTCCAGCCGGATGCCCAGCGTCCGCCATCCGACATCGCCCAAGCCTGGGCGCTCGATCTGGATCACTTCGGCGCCCATCTCGGCCGCGAGTTCCGCTGCCCACGGCTGGGCGATCAGGGTTCCGCTGGAAAGGATCCGCACGCCTTGTAACGGACCAAATCGTTCCGGAACCAGGTTATCGATGCTCATCGGTTTAAGCTCCATTTCCGCTGCGATGCGGCACCATCATCCCGCGCCGCCGCCATCCCGTCCATACACATGGCGCGGACGCCGCTTGTGCCCGTTTACCGGCAGGATATGATGTTTTAAATGCCGCGTAAAAGTCCCGGGATTCCTGCGATGCGGCATGGATAAGAGATGCAGCCCATAATCGATCGGCGCGATCTGACCTTCAAGGGCCTCGCTGGTTTGGCCGGGGGCGCGGTGGGGTGGCTTCCGGTCGAGCTGGCCACCCGCGGCCATTCATTGACCGATCCTGCCACTACCGCCAGCGTCGTGTTGGGAATGGTTTCGATGGCCCTGCTGTCGGGATTAATTGGCGGGATCGATCAACGCCTCGCAGGCCCAGGTGCTCGAGCTGACGCCCCAAGTCAAACGCGGCTTTCTGTGGGGGTTCGTAATTTGCGCCGTGCTCTCGCTGCCCGCCACTTACTATTCGAACCTCGCCTTTACATACATCCTTAATGCCGGGGGCTGGCGCATCGGACAGCCCGGCGGTCTGGGTTACCTAATCCTGGCACGGCTGGCCGGGTGGACCTTGATGGGTCTGATGTTGGGCGCAGGCGTGGGACTCGCAACCGCTTCGCCAGCGAACATTCTCAAAGGCGCCGGCGGCGGAGTGGTCGGCGGCTTCCTGGGCGGAATTACCTTCGACTTAATTGGCGAGATCTCCGGTGGCGGGCTTTTCTCGCGGCTGTTCGGGCTGAGTCTGCTCGGGCTGGCAATCGGACTGTTTATCGGGTTGGTGCAGGAGCTGACCAAGGCCGCATGGCTGAAGGTCGAGGCGGGACGCTTGCGCGGACGCGAGTTCCGGCTGGAGAAGCCGGTGGCAACCCTTGGCCGCGCGGAGGAAAGCGAGATTGGGCTGTTCGGCGATCCTGCAGTGGCGCCACGCCACGCAATAATCCAACGCGCCGGGACTGACTTCGTTCTGAAGGATCTGACCCGCGATCCAGGCACCTTTGTCAACGGGAAGCGGATCGAAAGCGCGCCGCTGCACCAGGGCGACCTGATCGAGATCGGCAATTACCGGATACGCTTCAACTTGCGCAACGCTTCGGCGCTTCCGGGAGTCGGCATGCCGCCGTCCATGAGCGCGCCTCGCAACGGCGCGTGCCTGGTGGATTCCGAGGGCCGGCAGCTCCCGCTACGCCAGGGCGGTCCCACCAAAATCGGCCGCGCGCTCGATAACGACCTGGTGGTGCCGCATCAGTCGATCTCCCGCCATCATGCAACCATCGCGATGATCGATGGCGTTTATTGCCTCCAGGACCTTCAAAGCCAAAATGGATCTTATCTCGACGGCGACCGGGTCGGCCAGGCGCCGCTGAAGGACGGCGACACCATCAGGCTTGGCGACGCCCGGTTCCAGTTCAGGGGCTAACAGGGCGCTGACAAAGTGGTAATCTGGATCGTAGCTGCTATGCCCGCGTTCAATACCCTGCACCAAAACCGGCTTCCTGCTCCAATCGTTCCTCGTTCCAAGGAGAGACGGGCGTAAGGGTGCGGGACCGCAAAATTCCTCTTTCAGCAGCCTGCTAAGGTGGGAACGACGGGTCCGCGCTTTTGCTCCAACTGCGGCCATCCGGTGGTGGTTGGCGATGCTCGCTTCTGCAAGGATTGCGGCGCCACTCTTGGCAGCAGGCTGCGCTTCAAGCATGACTTGAATTGGAATCCCTGGCTCGCCATGGCCTTGAGTTTGGTACCCGGCTTGGGCCAGTTCTATAAGGGCCAGCGCTTGTATGCGATATTATGGTTTGTTTTTGTATTGATCGCTTATTATGGCGCAGAACCCATCGGTATCCTGCTGTATTTGATATGTATCGCCAACGCCGGGCTGGCCGGCGCGATCGAACTTCCCCGGGCGAGGTACTCGGTCTCCGGCGCCAATAGCGGATTTGTAAATCGGCAATGATTGCCCCTAACACGGTTATAGGTAATCGCTACCGGGTGTCTCGGATGCTGGGCGGCGGCGGCATGAAGGTGGTTTACCTGGCCGAGGATTTGCGCCTGGCCAACCGCCGCTGCGCGCTGGCGGAGATGGTCGACGCCATCACCAGTCCGGACATGCAACAGCAGGCGACCTCCGGCTTTCAGCGCGAAGCCGATATGCTGGCCGAGCTCAGTCACGAGCACATTCCGCGAATCTTCGACCGCTTCAGCGAGCAGAATCGCCATTACCTGGTGATGGAGTATGTCGAAGGCAACACCCTGGAGGAGGAGCTCAGGAACGCCGGCGGCAAGCTTCCCGAACAGCGTGTAATCGAAATCGCGCTGCAGGTGCTGGATACGCTGGAATACCTGCACCATCGCGAACCACCGGTTATTTACCGCGACCTCAAGCCTTCCAACATCATGGTCGCGCCGTCGGGCCAGGTTAAGCTGATCGACTTCGGCATCGCGCGCCACTTCCAGCCGCTGAGCAGCGCCACGATGGTGGGGACGCAAGGTTACGCGCCGCCCGAGCAGTATCGCGGCAAGGTCGAGACCCGATCGGACCTCTACGCCCTGGGCGCCACGATGCATCACGCGCTGTCGGGCCGCGACCCGACCACGGAACCGCCTTTCAGCTTTCCGCTGCTGCGCAAGCTTTCTCCTGATCTCAACCCGGTGCTTGCCGATCTGGTCAGCGAAGCACTGATCTATGACGTCGAGCGGCGCATCCGCGACGTCGATGAGATGAAGCACCGGCTGCTGGCAATACGGGACGGCGTCGCGACCGCCGAGATCGGCGGTCAATCCACAGGTCCAGTAGCGCAAGGGCATTCGCAGCTTCAGCTACCGCTTAAAACGCCTCCAACGATGCCACCGACCCCGCCATCGGCTCCGCCTTCAGCGTTCGCACCGACGCTGCTGACGGTGACCGACGATATCCCCTGTCCCGCCTGCACCAGGTCAATCCCGGGCGACTCGCGCTTTTGCAGCTATTGCGCCGCCGACCTGCGCGACCACTTCGGACCACCCCAGCAAGTCAGCAGCTCCGAAGCCCAGACCATCACCCTGACCGAGCCGGCACAACCGCATCGTCAGACCAGTTCCACCCCCTATCCAGCCCGTCACCGGCGGCACCATCGCGGCAGGCGTTCTCCGCTTGTGACTCTACTGATTGTAGCCGGCCTGATGTTCCTGGTGCTGAAGCTGATTCTCTTCCTGTCTTCATTCGTTTCCACGATCGGATCCGGCGATACTGCCCCCTCCGCCCCCTATGCGCGTTCCGGTGACTCTGGGCTCGAAGGTGGTCCTTCGGATGACGGCACCACCGTTTTGGACCCGTTGCGCGCCGAGATGCTGCGTCAGATGTTGGACGCGCAAGGTTACGGTAACGTCCAGTTCCGCGTGACCGGGGCGTCGCTTTCCTTGTGGGGCAAGGTACGTAGTGAGGCCGACCGGACCATGGTAGATGACGAGGCGTCGATGCTGACTGGGGCGCTCACGCTGGAAGACCACCTGCAGGTGGTCGAGTAGCGTCAGAACTGGCTTCAAACCTTCCTTCCTATGTTGCTGGCTCCGTGGAGAGCTGCGTAAAAATAGGAATGTCAACGTGACTAGTTTGTAAAATCTGCAAAACGGCCGTTCCGAGCGATACGCAAAAAAATTCGCCGTTGATCCTGATTTCATCAGTATTTATCGATGAAATCCTTCATTTGACCGCCGATATTCGCCTCTACGCCTTGCTTGTAATATTTACCAGTTACCAGCCTGGTGCAGTCCCATCTTAAACTACTTATCCTTGTGAAATCTGTTCTTTCGGAATGGCCCAGTATTTGCTTTGCATCTCAATGCCGTTCTCCTTTGAGCCCCTTATATCGATTGCATGCCGCAACCGGCACCGGCGGGCGATAAGGTCACCAATGAACACGGCGCTAGCGGAGAAAGGGCGTTAAGATGGCAAGTGCTAGTCAGCGTTCGGAATCAGAGCTTGAGGCGGGCGCGCGGCTTGAGGCTTCGTTACCGGCCAATTACCGGGGCGATGCGGTTTTACCCGGCCAGTATTACGACATTGTCGGACGGCGACGATGGCAGGATGGTGAGTACCGCCTCGCCTTCGCGGTGCTGGCGGATGCGGTTGCGTGCTACTTCAAATATCGCGACGCTAAAAGCCGCAAAGGGCGATTGCTTTTTGAAGAAGTCCGGCTATGGATTCATTCCCATAGCCAAAATGGCGTTTTCGCCTATCGCAACCTCTGTGAGAGCTTGGGAATCGACCCCGACGCGCTGGCGCGCGGTTTGGAAGAGCGACGTCCCCTTGCCGAACCGGCACTACGCGAAATTCGTGTTTGGCGCGGCAAACCCCGGCGCGGCATGACTAGCTCCAGCGGCCGCCATTCTCGAAATCCCGACGCCTCCCGCACGCTCTGCCGCCCAGCTATCTTGAGAGATCGCGGAACGGGCGAAACCTGAGCAGCTTTTCGGCGAGCCCACGGCAGTCCGCATCGCGCTCGGAGTCCCGCCAAGTTTCAGACCGGAATCGAAATCAGCTACTGAAACCGTTCGCCGGGGGCGGGGCCCCGTTGTCGGCAGGCAGTTGGATCTTAAAGGTTGTTCCGGCCCCCAGCTGGGATTCGACATTGACCGAACCCCCGTGAAGGTCAATCGCGCGCAGCGCCAGCGAAAGACCCAAACCATTTCCTCTTTCCTTGGTGGTGAAGTAAAGGTTGAAGATCCGTTCGAGATCCTCCGTCGCAATTCCGCTTCCGCAATCCTTGATACCGATCTCCACCATCTCAGCACCGCAGTTTCCGGTGCTGAGCGTCATCACCCCGCCCTGCGGCATCGCTTCCACCCCATTGTTGACCATGTTCCTGAGCGCTTCGCTAAGCAGGTCGCGATCAGCCTGGATGTTCGGCAGATTAGGATCGAGCTGGTATTCGACGCGGATGTTGGGGCGGCCGACCTGGCTGCCAATTTCACGAATGAGACTGTTAAGCGCCAGTTCTTCGCGCTTGAGCTGTTCGGGACGCATGAAGCGCATAAGCGCATCGATAGCCTTGGCCAGGCGCCCGATTTCCTGGCTGACGCGCGCGATGCGCGACTCGGCATCGCGACCACCTTCCAAATCCTGGCGGAGCAGTTCGAGTTGCAACGTCATCACGTTAAGCGGGGTGCGAATCTGATGTGCGACGCCTGAAAGCAGGGTGCCCAGCCGTGCCAGCCGGCTGGATTGATCCACCACACTTTCCAGCTCGCTCATCTGCTCGAGGTCGCGCATGATAACCAGCAGGCCAGCGCTTTCCCGGCCCTGACCCAGCGACAGAATTGAGACCAGAAAGCGTCTGCGTTCGAAGCGATCACCGATTTCGAACGCTACGTCGCGGACCTCGGTGCCGGCCGCCAGTGCCGGTCCGATGAGTTGCATCAGCGGATGGTCCGCACCTACCAACAGGCGCAACGATTTGCCCTCACCGGCGCCGCCGGTGGGTAGCCCCAAGACGTCCTGTGCCTCGGTGTTGGAAAACAACAGGGTGCCGTCGCTATCGATCAGCAGCACTGCGTCCCGAATCGAGCGCAGCGCGTCGAACATACCGCCTCGCTCGCTTTCCCAGCGATGGCGTTCGGATCGAATGCGGCGTGAGAGCACGTTGAATTTGTCCGCAAGATTGCTGAATTCGTCGCTGCCGGGAACATTGAGCTTGACGTCGGAATTTCCCGCCGCCAGTTGCTCCATGCTGGTGGTGACCGCAAGCACCGGCCGCAATATGAGATTGGTGAGCGCCAACGCCACCAGCGTGGTGACGATCACCGCGATCAGGGTGATCAGGGCCACCTCTGCGACCACGCTATGCACCTGGCTCGCGATAAGCCCGGTAGAAACTCCGACCTTGATGAAGCCAAAGGGATGCGAATTGACGTCTATTGATCGATTCAGCTCATAGACGTGATCGCTCCACAAAGCCGAAACCAGCGAAAGCGGCCACGGCGACTCGGAAAGCTGCCACAGATCGGTGATCGGGAGAACCGTCTTATTTTTTCCGACGTCGGCGGCGGTAGCGGTATCGGAACCGACCAGATCCTTGCCGTCGATCGAGACGATGCGCAGATAGACAACGTATTCGCCGAACGCCAGCGAGGAGCGGATCTGGGCCTGTAAGCGGCGGTCATCGCGCAATGTGGCGGCCGGGTCTGTAACGCCCGGCTGGCTCAGCACCTCGCGCACTTGTTCGAACACGTCCTTGCCGCAGAGATCGGCCGAGACCACCACTTCGTGCGCCATCAGCCGGAGCATCCGATCAAGACAGATAGCGCCTACCGCAATGATCGCGGCGGCGAGCAGCACCAGAAAGGTAGTGGGAAGTTTGGCGCGCAGCCCCACTGTACTGTAACTCCCGCCGCTTTATTCGGCCGCGGCAGGTTCCTTGCGGTCGTAGCGCTCAAGCCGATTGTAAAGCGTCTTCAAACTCACGCCCAGGACTTCGGCGGCGCGAGTCTTGTTACCCCCGGTGTATTCAATGGTCTTGACGATCAATTCCCGCTCGACGTCGTCGAGCGTTGAGCCCAACCGAATCTGCATGGTGCCGTCCGTCAGCCCAGGTTTGATTTCGCCCGGCAGGTCACTCAAAGTCAACAGCGGCGGACGGCCCACGATTACCGCGCGCTCGATCACATTACGCAACTGGCGGACATTGCCGGGCCACGGATGTGTTTTCAGCGCCTGCAGAGAGTCGTGATCCGCGGCTTGAATCGGCTTGCCGGATTGCTCGGCAAATTCGCGGATGAAGTTGTCAACCAGCAGCGCGACGTCGTCCGCGCGTTCGCGCAGCGGCGGCAGTTCAATCGAAAAAACGTTGAGCCGATAGTAGAGATCCTCGCGCAATCGACCCTCGCGCAGCGCGCGGTCCAAAGGCCGGTTGGAGGCCGCCAGAACCCGCACATTCAGCGGAATCTCGACGCTGCCGCCCACCCGTCTGAGCTTGCGTTCCTCCAGCACTCGCAACAGCTTGGCCTGCAGTTCGATCTTCATTTCGCTGATTTCGTCAAGCAGCAGGGTGCCGCCGTCGGCCAGCTCGAAGTAACCGTCGCGGCGCCGGTCCGCCCCGGTAAAGGCGCCACGCTCATGGCCAAACAGTTCGCTCTCCATCAGGGTCTCGGGAATCGCCGCGCAGTTGACGGCGATATAAGGACCTTGGCGGCGCTTGGACAGCTCGTGGATCGTCTTCGCCACGAGCTCTTTGCCAGTGCCGCTTTCGCCGGTAATAATCGCGGAGGCATCGGTAGGGGCGACCTGATCGATTAGCGTCAGCACGCGGCGCATCGCCAGCGAGCGCCCGATCATCGGACCCAATTCGCCCTCGCCAAGCAGGCGACGGCGCAAGCGGTCATTTTCTTCGCGCACGCTGAGATGGTCGACGATGTTGCTGAGCAAAGTCTTCAGATGCGCTGGATCGATCGGCTTGCGCAGATAATCATAGGCGCCCAGTTTCATGGCCGAGACCGCGTCGGGGATATCGCCCTCGCCCGAAATCATCACTACCGCCAAGTCCAGTCCTGCCTCGCGAATTTCACGCAATAGCGTCAGCCCGTCCTTACGCGCCATCTTGAGGTCTGCCAGAACAACTTGCGGTTTGCGAGAGAGTACCGCTTCCAGAGCTTGCTGGCCGTCTTCCGTTACCTCGACCTTGTAGCCCCAGGAACCCAGCAACTCCGACCAGCTTTCGCGTGTGGCGAGATCGTCCTCGGCGATTAAGATGCGCTTTTCAGCCATAAGATTCCGATATGGATAGGCGCCTGCTAAGGCCTTCACCGAACCCCGACTTTAAGGCTAAACGTGCGCTGACCTGCGCGCAAGTTGCGCGCGACCCTGCTCGCAATTACGCATAGGGCCGCGTCAAGGATTCCGTGGATAACCTAAACAGTTTTCTGCGAAAATCAATCCCCGGACGGGGCGGGGTCGCGCCTGCACCGGAGCCCATTCAGCGTGCGGTCCAGGCGCCATCAACCGGCATTACGAGTCCGGTCACGAATGATGCCGCATCCGAACTCAGCCATACTACCGCCTCCGCGATTTCCTCGGGCTGTCCCATCCGTCCCATAGGCTGTGCCGAATCGAAGGCGGCCCTTTGCTTGCCCTCCGGCGGGATGTTGCGCTCTACCATCGGGGTCATGATGAAGCCTGGACACACCGCGTTGACGCGGATTCCAACCTTGGCGTATTCCAGCGCTCCGCTGCGTGTCAATTGCGCCACGCCGCCCTTGGCAGCGTTGTAGGCCGCCATTCCGGGCAGCGCGACCACGCCGCAGATCGAGGAGGTGTTGACGATGCTGCCGCCGCCGCGCTTGACCATCTCGGGAATCTCGTACTTCATGCACAGCCATACGCCGGTCAAATCGATCGACAGCACCCGATGCCACAGTTCGTCGCTGATTTCGGGAAGCTTGGCGATCGGCTGCTCGACCCCGGCGTTGTTGAAGGCGCAATCGATGCGCCCGAACGCTGCGATTGTTCCGTCCACCAGCCTTTTGACCTGATCGCCCTTGGAAACGTCAACTTCAATGAAAAGCGCCTCGCCGCCGGTATCTCTGATCAGGTTAGCGGTACGATTGCCACCCTCGGCAACGACATCGCCGATCACTACCTTCGCGCCCTCCTGCGCGAAAGCCACCGCCGTCGCCCTTCCAATACCCGAACCTCCGCCCGTAACCAGAGCGACCTTACCCGCCAGCGAACCCGCCATCATCAGTGTCTCCTGCATGCGTAGTGGTTGCCATCTTGTGCATCAGGCGCGGCGCTAACGCAAGCGGCAATGAAACGCGGCAGCCGCCAAGGTGCAAGCCGTTCTACCCAAGCCCGCTCACGGAATTTCCCTTGATCTTTTGGGGAACTCGCCCTATCGTCTGGCGGGTAGCTAATTTGAAGCTCGCTGAAGCCGCCGTCGAGCGCGTTCGCGGTCAGCGTCGCAAAACGATTCCTTCCACTGTTGCTGGAGTATGAGACTTTCAACAGAGAGATGCAGGCACTCGCGCTCTTTCAGGACGTCAAAACCTTCCTTTTTGTTGGTCAGTACACTCCGAACGGCAGCAATCCCGCCGACATACCGCCTACGGCCCGGAGTGAATTTTTGATGAAGCCGTTTAGCCCAAAAGCCCATTGCGCCCCACTGCTGATACAGCGCTTCCAGAGCATGTTCAAGGGCCGCTTCGTCGTACACCACGGCTTGATTGTACACAGCGGCGGCCCTTTTTGAGACATCTCCCGCCGTGCTTCGTATTCGGGGCGGCTGGAGGACCCTAGAATATTCCCAAAGCGCTCGGTCGAGGTCGCGGATTGAGACGCCGCAGTCAGCCGCCAGAGCGCGGCAGGCCTGCACGTAGTCCCACCAGAAATCGAAGGTGTAGTGGCTCCGCTCGCAATGCAAAGACCACAACGCTCGGAAATCAAGGATTGGGTAAGGTTCGTTGTGAGCAAGATGCAGGAATACCGATGCCGTTGGCCACGACACACCGTGTAGTGCGGTCAGCGACCGTATCCGCGTTTCCTCATCGTGGGCGCTGGTCAAAGCAATGGCAGTTTGGCGGCGAACATCCTCTTCAGAATTGCGTTCGTAGTGGCGTCGAGGCCTCCCGCGTGTCTTCCACTCGCAGACGCGCAAGAAATCCCCTCTTGTGTAGAACCCTGCGAGCCTGCTGCGCTTGCCGATTTCTCGCACCTCAGTGTCGTCGTCGGGATAGGAATAATGCTTCGCCCAGTGAAGCACCTCGCTTTTAGGAAATCGAATGGAGAACTGGGCAATCACGAACACAGCCTATTCCATGATAATCAGGCTTGCCATTCAGATGGCACTTGGTGACACGACTGTTGAGTCTAGGCCTACAAAAAAAGAGGGTAAAGTTTTACCCAAGATTTTCCTTGCTGGCCTTGCAGGGGATGTTGCAGCCAGCTTCGCATAAGTGACGTTATGTGCAATTTCGCGCGAACTCAGGGGCGCTGCTTTAGGATGCGGAGAATATTGCGTCTGCCGTGGAGTACGGCAACGATTTGAAGCGGGGCCGTCTCTGGCCGGTAAACAACTGTGTAGTTGGGATAGCGGGTCAGTGTCCAGAAACGAAGTGGGCGGTCTGTGAGGTCGGGACGGGTACACCGCGCAAGGGGCCTTCAGCGAGAAATGCGCAAGCATCATAGATTGCTTGTTCAACGCAGTCGGCTACTGGTTCCCTGTTTTCAGCGATATAAGCCCAGATGTCAAAAATGTCGGCTGTGGCAAGAGGCGTTAGAACACAGGCGGTCATCGTTTGGGCGAACGCCCTTCGCGCCATTTCTCCTTCATGGCCTGAATCTCCATGCGGGCTTGTGCAGGATCGATAAGCTCACCACGTTCGGCTTGTTGATAGGCTTCTTCGATGTGGGCCGATAATGCGCGGCGTTCCTCGTCAGTCCAGTTTTCTTCGGCGTCTTGGGCTTCAAGAGCACGGCGCAAAACGTCCTCGGCGTTGGTATATGCTCCGCTGGAAAGGCGCTTGTTAATCAGGGTCTCAAGGTCGGGTGGAAGGTTTAATTGCATGGCCGCGCTCCGTTTTCGCTTTTTCATGGTCAACTCTTTCTACCACGAACCGCAAACAGCGGCACAACGGTTCCTCACTTGGGGGGCGGCAACGGCGAGGTCAAGGCGCATGTTCCAAACCCACCCCCGCTCAAGGTTGCTGCTGGGAGGTTGGTGATAAGGGCCTCTTCGGCAGTGAGGAGCAGTTTAGCCCAATAGCGCACGGTATCGCTTTTCTCCGCATCTCTCGCCACCTTGCCGTGATAATTCGCACTGTCCCGTCGCGCCACGTCCATATGACCGCGAAAAATCTCCCATCAATTGGACGAACGCTCAGAAATCGTTCCTCGTCGTCCCGCGGCGCCGGCACAGTTAGAAGGGGACGGCCATCAAATGAGGCGAAGGCAACGCGAAGAAAATCTATCCCGAGCTCGGCCAGTCGCAAGTTGCGCTGAAACGTGGCGGCTGCGTTGCAGGCAAGGATTTGCTCAGCATGCTTGATTGCGGTTGGGCAGCGTCGTATGACTGCTCGATTGCGCGGGTAGCATGCGCTTGATGGGCACTATTTGGGCACGCAAGACGAGAGGAGAGTTTGGTATGGAGGCGAAAGACGCGGTTGTGATGATCACCGGTGGCGGTTCTGGACTCGGCGCCGCCAGCGCCCGGGAGTTCGCGAAGGCCGGGGCTACTATCGTAGTGATGGATCTACCCTCTTCTCCTGGCGCCCAAGTTGCCGCCGAACTCGGCGACAAAGCGATCTTCACCACCGCCGACGTCACCTCCGAGTCGCAGGTCAGCGAAGCCATCGCCAAGGTGACCACCCGCTTCAAGGGGATTCACGTGCTGATCAATTGCGCCGGCATCGCTATCGGCGAACGCATTCTGACCAAGGACGGACCCGCTCCGCTCAGACGCTTTGCCAAGGTTATCGAGGTCAACCTGATCGGTACCTTTAACGTCACCCGCCTGGTGGCGGCCGAGATGGCCAAAAATCAACCCAACGCCGAGGGTGAACGCGGCGTAGTGATAAACACCGCGTCAGTCGCGGCGTTCGAGGGCCAAATTGGCCAAGCCGCCTACTCGGCGTCCAAGGGCGGCGTGGTGTCGATGACGATTACCGTCGCGCGCGACCTGGCTTCGTTCGGAATCCGAGTGTGTACGATCGCGCCAGGCACCTTCGAAACTCCGATGCTGGCAACGCTGCCCGAACCCTTGCGCAAGGCGCTGGAGGCAAACATTCCGTTCCCGCGGCGGCTCGGCAAGGCCAGCGAGTACGCGATGCTGGCCCGGCATATCGTTGAGAATCCGATGCTTAACGGAGAAACCATCCGGCTCGACGGCGCGCTGCGCATGCCGCCGAGATAGGAATCGCGGTTTCTTCCTGCCGAGCTCTACCTTAACGACTTAACGAGTACACCACAGGCGCTCCGGGAGAAATGACATCGGCATAGCCTGGAATTATGCCGAGTCTCGACTCATGCCGGGTAGTCTTAGGCTGACCTCTGAAGCCGCGCGCTTGCGGCGCAGCATATCGGCATAATCCGGGAGACGTTGCTCCTTTGGAGTCTTCCCATAGTTCCGTTCTGCTTTTCGCCTACACAAAAGAAGAGGCATACGCCATTCGCGAGTAATCCTGGCGGCGAACGGGCTGACACTTGACGCGGGCTCCATATTAAGCAAAAAGTCGCGTGTTTGGAGAGTCAAAAATGGATATATGCAAGGAACAATGAAAGGGCGGAGGTCTGCTATTGTCGTTGTGGTAGCCCTGCTATTTGTCGTTGGCGCGATTTCCACGCAGGGCTGCGGGTCGCCTGGCGCTTCCAGTGCTCAAGCCAGTCAAATTCATTTCGTTCCCAACTCGCAGGCGTTCTGGGATTTCTCGCGGAACTGGCCCACCAACTATGGTCCGGCGTACCGTGACACCGTCAATGCCCCTTCGAATTTCTTACCGTGCACGGGTCAATATGCGCTGTGCGCCGAGTCTGGCCCCCAGCCGCTCCCATGCACAGTAACCTCAGACGGCCGCTTCGCCAACTGCAAATGCGTGGTGCGGAGCGGCCTTAACTACGTGCAGGTCCCCGCAATCCTAAACGAAAGTGTTTACCAGGACACCGTCAACGTATGCGGGGCCGACGGCGCGAAATGCTTCGCGGTACCGAACAAAGCCCCCGTTTGCAAAGCTATGCAAGACGGCACCCTGATTCCCGGTGCCGACGTGATCTCCGACTATAACCCGGATTCTCGGTCTGGCCTGGCTGCGGTCATTACCAATGCCGAGGACGAGCCAGCATTCACGGTTTGCCCTAAGGCTCCGTACACCGGGTGCATGACGGCACCCTGCAAGTTCACCCAATCGGGCGACGCGGAGTGTTCATGCCCGATTTTCTGGGGCATCTTTCAGCTGGCCCAGGCCGACGCGCAGTGCACCTTAGGCGGCAACCTGGTGTGGTCGGCGTCGTATGTGCCGGCTTTGGACACCCCTCCATAAAATCCTCATAGTCACTCCGAGTAACTTCGAACCCCCGAAAGGGAGCGCTCCCCGTCGAGAACCCTACGCGTGGAGCGCGAGCGAACAAGAGGAACCGGCACGAAGGCCGGCACTACGGAAAGCGGAACAGAATTAGGCGCTTATTTCAGGCTACTGGTCGGAGGCAGGGACGGGCGACGGCCCTGGAGGCGGAGCTGATTCTGCCATCGACTTGATCGAAATGATGAGCGTGCCTTCGGCGTAGCGCGGACCGCCGACGATGAAAATGCCGTTGTTCATTATCTTTAGATCCGTGGTCATCATCGGCTCCTCGCCCTGGAACAGCATCAACTCCATTCGGATCATGTCGCCGTCCATGCCTATCGGCTCGAGATGCAGAATCCGGCCACCAGGCAAGCTGAAGTTAACCGTCTGACCGAAACCGGTATCGCTGGTCTCATGCTTAACCACCCGGTAGGTGCTGTAATGAAAGAGGTGATCCAGCAATTTTCTAAGTCTGGCTAAGTCTTTTTCCTTGAGTTCCTGGTCGCAGCCCTGGTTGGTATCCGCAGCCAAGACCGAGTAGATTTCGATGTTGACAGCGTTTTTGGCGGTCTGCGCACTTGCCGACCCGACCATCACGAATAGCAACAGAACGGCAAGTCCCGACGTTGCACTAAGCCTTTCAGTCATTTCCCGATGAATCGTCGCCCAGCCAGATCACCGTGGTTTTGGTGTCTGGCTCGCTCCACGTAGCCACTGAAGAGGGTTTTGCCTCCAGCCGCGAGATATAGGCTTCGCCAGCCGGAGGTTCAGGCTCAAAGGGCACAACGAAGGGAGCTGGGGACGCTTCCCGCCGGTCGCCACAGAACTTGGCATAGCCCCGGCAACCCGGCCTATCGTATGGGGCTCCGCCAACACTAATGCCAATGCCGCCACAGCCACCGCAGCGCCCATCAGCGAGACCGCCGCCACCCAGCGCTCACGCAAATCCTCGATCCGGTTGAGCAAACGGCCCCGAAACGGCCGCCGCGTGTCGGCGATACCTTTCATGACCCGTTCGGTGAAACCCTCCAGGGAGGGCAAGGTCGGTTGCCGTGCGCAGATGATGTCCCAGCAGCAGGTAGTCGAGCACGGCCGCTTTGCAGGTTTCACAACCGTCCAGATGCTCGGCGACTCGATTAGTCTCCTGAGCAGTGAGCTCTCCGTCGTTGAAGGCGCTCAGTAGCGGGGCAATGTCATCGCAATGAGCCAAGGCTTCAGTCCGTCTCCAAATCTTTCAGCAGGTCCCGCAAGTGGCTGCGCGCATAATGCAGCCGACTCATTACCGTGCCCTTAGGGCACCCTAGAATGTCGCTGATCTCCTCGTAGCTGCGCCCCTCCATCTCGCGTAGAAGTATCACTTCGCGGTGCTCCGGCGTCAACTCCTCCAGCGCCTGTCGAACTCTGTGGCTCAGTTCGCCACGCGCCGTTTCGCGAAACGAGTCGCCCTGACCCGAGGGGATTCGCCGCAGCTCGTTTTCCGCGTCTTCCCCGCGCGAAATGACATATCTGGTCTCACGGCGACGCCAGTCGATCGCCAGATTGGTGGCGATCCGGTACAACCAGGTCGAAAAACTGGAGCGGCCCTCAAAGCTGGGCAAATTCTGAAACGCACGGATAAAAGTCTCCTGCCCCAGTTCGACGGCGTCATCGGGATTATGAACCAAAGCTCTGGCCACGCTTACGACCCGATGCTGGTAACGCTCAACCAACGCCCCAAAAGCATCGCGGTCACCGCGGCTGGCTCGCCGGATCAGGTCGGGCTCGTCGTCCTCAGGTCTGCGAACGCTTCTCAATTTAGTTGGACGAGGCTCGCGGGCGACGAAATTCATTAAACTCAGGACAATTCCGCCCAGTTGGGCCCAGACTTCATTTCCACTCGGAGCGAGACCCGAAGCTGCGCCACGTTTTCCATCTGCTCACGCACCAGCCTGGATACTTCATCAAGACCGGCGCTCTCCACCTCAAACAGCAATTCGTCATGCACCTGGAGCACCATTCGCGCCCGATACCCAAATCCCCGCAGGAGACGGTGCAGGCGGACCATCGCCACCTTTATCAGATCCGCGGCCGTTCCCTGAATCGGGGTGTTAATCGCGATCCGCTCAGCCTGAGCCCGCGCCCCACCCTGCGGTGAAGACAGCTCCGGCAGATAACGTCTGCGGCCTAGCAGGGTCACCACGTATCCGCGTTCACGGGCTTGGCGCAGGCAGTCTTCCATATAGGTATTGACGCCTGGTAAGCGCTTAAAGTAACGCTCGATATACTCCGATGCCTCCTTGAGCGGAATCTCCAACTCGCCCGCCAGCCGCTGCGGCCCCATCCCGTAGATAATGCCAAAGTTGATTACCTTGGCCAGCCGCCGGGCGTTGGCGTCCACCGCGTCGGGCGCAAGCCCCAGGACTTCCGTGGCGGTTCGCAGATGAATGTCCTCGCCGGTGGCAAACGCGTCAAGCAATATCGGGTCGCCGGAGAGATGGGCCAGAATGCGCAGCTCGATTTGGGAATAGTCCGCCGAGAGCAGCACGCAACCCGGCTGGGCCACAAAGGCGCGGCGGATTCGGCGTCCCTCGGCGGTCCTTGTCGGGATGTTTTGCAGATTGGGATCGGTGGAACTCAGCCGCCCGGTCGCGGTCAAGGCCTGATGGAACGAGGTATGAAGCCGCCCGGTTGTCGGGTTGACTGCCGCCGGCAGCGCATCGGCATAAGTTGATTTGAGCTTGGCGATGGTCCGGTATTCGAGCAGCTTGCGCGGCAGTTCATGGGAGGCTGCCAGCTTGGTCAGCACGTCGACGTCAGTCGAAAAACCGCTCTTGGTTTTCTTCAGTCCCTTGGTCGGCAGCTTCAGCTCGTTGAACAGGATCTCGCGGAGTTGATTGGGTGAATTGAGATTGAACTCGCGGCCAGCGAGCTTGAAACATTCGGCCTCCAGGCGCTGCATTTGAGTGCCGAATTCCCTTCCCATCGTTCTGCAAGGCCGCCAAATCAATTGCGATACCGGTATCTTCCATGTCAGCCAACACCGTAGCCAACGGCAACTCCACGTCGATGAACAGCCGCCGCAACCCGTCCCGCTCCAGCCGCGTATCCATCGCCTCTCGCAGGGCCGCCACCAGTTCGGGCTCGGAGCCCGCCATTTGCCCGCCAAGCGGCGCCAGGTGCTCATGAAATAGGTCTTGCAGCGCGGGTTCGGGCCGGCCGGGATTAATCAGAAACCCGGCCAGCATCGTGTCGAAATCCACTCCGTCCAGATTGATGCCCAACTGGCCGAGAGCCTCGCGATGCGCTTTCAGGTCGTGGCATGCACGAGGTGGAACCGGCGCCTCCAGAAGGGGCTTGAGGCCGGCAATCAAACCGGCATCGAAGACGTAAACACAATCGCGTCCTTCAGCCTTGACTTTCAGCCGTAGATTCGAGTCAGAGGCCGGGGTCAGATGGATTGCCAGGCGAGGAGCGGTTCGGAGTTCTTCCATAGCCTGACCGAGCGCCGGCTCGGCTACCGTGACTTCCTGCGCCGCCGAAGTGGGAAGCCGGGCTTCTGACAGGCGTCAACTCCTGCAGTATCGAGTTGAATTCGAGCTCCCGCAGCAGGTCCGCAGTAGCTTTGTCATCGATTCCGTGAAAGTTCAGATCGTCAATTTCAACGTCGATCGGCGTATCGGTGTCGATGCGCACCAGCTTGCGCGCCAACTCGACGTCGGCGCGATGCTGCGCGATGAGCGGGGCCAGCTTCTTCGCTCCCCTAATATCGCTATGCTCAAGCTGATCGAGGTTGGCCAGCAGATTCTCCAGCGAGCCGAATTTCTGAATCAGTGCAGAGGCGGTTTTTTCGCCGACTCCCGGAATACCCTTGACGTTATCGATCGCATCCCCCATCAGGGCCATCAAATCGACCACGGCGCGCGGTTCCACGCCGAGCCGCTCGCGCACCTCGCGGGTCCCCATGCGCCGGTCACGCATCGTGTCCCACAGCGTCACGTGAGGGCCGACCAGTTGCATGAAATCCTTGTCGGCGGTGACGATTACGGTCTCGATTTTGCGCCGCGCGGCGCGCATCGCCAGGGTGCCAATCAGGTCATCGGCCTCGTAACCTGCCATTATCAAACTTTTAATCCGAAAGGCTTCGACCGCCCGGTGGATGTATGGAATCTGGACTACCAGGTCGTTGGGCGGAGACGTGCGATTGGCTTTGTAGGACTCGAACAGGTCGTCGCGGAAAGTTCTTTTGGGTGAGTCGAACACAATCGCCAGGCGGGCCGGATGCGCATCCTTGAGCAACTTTGAGGAGCATCCGCACGAAGCCATAGACTGCATTGGTCGGCATCCCACGCGAATTATTGAGTTGGGGCAGAGCGTAAAAGGCGCGGAAGATATAGCCCGAGCCGTCGACCAGGTAGAGGGCCGATTCGCCGCCGGTCATTCGTAACAGGGTATTGAGTGGCCATTTCGTAACCTTTTGCATTAGATATTACCTCAATCCCTGATGAAAAAGTTTCACCAATTCTTCGCCTTTGAAAAAGTTCAGGCCGCGGGTTTGGACCGTGTTAGCTCCGGATTCGCCAGCCTGCCCGGAGGCTAACAAAACGCGGCTCAGTTGAGGCCAGTCGTCGGCGCAGCGACGGTCCGATGGTGTATTGACAGCACGAATCAGCATGGTTAATTGACTTGTCGGTCGGATGAATAGAGCGAAGATTAGGTACGTCAACTTTGTGAAGAAAGGCGGCACACACCAAGCTGCGTCGCGGAGCGTGAGCGGATGATCGAGGTCCAAAACCTCACCAAGGCATACGGCAATTTCGTCGCGGTCAAGGATGTCTCCTTCAAAGCAAAAAAGGGGGAGATTCTCGGTTTCCTGGGCCCTAATGGGGCCGGGAAAACGACCACGATGCGGATTATATCAGGCTTCATGCCGGCGACCTCAGGTACGGTACTGGTCGACGGTCTGGACATTTTCACCGAATCGCTCGCGGCGCGGCGCAGAATCGGCTATCTGCCCGAAAATCCGCCGCTTTACAACGAGATGCGAGTGGAAAGCTACCTGCGCTTCGCCGGCCGGCTGCGCGGCGTATCGCGCGGCGACCTCGAACCGGCCCTTGAGCATGTGATCGAAGTATGCGGGCTCAAGCAGGTCAGCACCCGGATTTGCGGCCAGCTTTCGAAGGGCTTTCGGCAGCGCGTCGGTCTGGCTGGAGCGATTATCCACAATCCCCAGGTTCTGATCCTGGACGAACCCACGATTGGTCTGGATCCGAGGCAGATTCGCGATATCCGCGCGCTGATTCGAGACCTCGGCGGCCAGCGCACAATCGTGTTGTCCACCCACATTCTGCCCGAGGTGTCGCAGATTTGTGAAAAGGTCGTGATTATCAACGAAGGACACGTGGTGTTGGAGGAGAGCCTCAACCAACTGCCTGCCGGTCAGTCACTCGAAGACGTCTTTCTCGGCGCTATCGCGCAAGAGCGCGGCCATGAGGATGTGGAAGCTGAAGAAGAGCTTGAAGAAGTCGGGGCGGGGCGGAGTTCAGCGCAATGAGGAATGCTCTGGTGATTGCGGGCCGCGAGATCGCGGCCTATTTCGTACAACCTATCGCCTATGTGGTGATGACGGTTTTCCTGTTACTCGGGCGGATGGTTCTTCTTCGCCCTGTTGCGCCGCTTTGACCTGATCCAGCAGATGTACATGGCGATGCAGAATCCGCAGGGGTCTGGAGCGGATGAACGTCAATGAGATGGTGGTCGAACCGCTGCTGCACAACCTGGCCATCGTCATGGTGATCCTGGTCCCGGCAATTACGATGCGCTCCTTCGCCGAGGAAAAGCGCGCCGGCACCTATGAACTGTTGCTGACGGCGCCGGTGCGCACCGCCGAAGTGGTCGCCGGCAAATTCATCGGCGCGGCGGTTCTGGTCCTGGTGATGATCGGGTTGGCCGGGATTTTTCCGCTAATTCTGCTGATGTTCGGTAATCCGGAGGTCGGCGTGATGGCCTCGGGCTACCTGGGGCTCGCGTTCCTCGGCGTATCCTTCGTGGCGGTCGGCATCTTCACCAGTTCGGTGACGCAGAATCAGATCATCGCGGCAATCAGTTGCTTTGGCGCCTTGCTGCTGCTGTACGTCATCTCCTGGCCCGCGGAAACCGGGGGTGGCACGTTCTCCGGGCTGTTGCGCTACCTGTCGCTGCCCGAGCATTTCGCCACCATGGTTCGCGGAATTATATCGACCAAGGACATCGTCTATTTCCTGAGCGTCGTCGCTGTGGCCCTGTTTCTTACCCAGCGCGCGGTCGAGTCGGTACGCTGGCGTTAGAGGCGAGGGGTTACGATGGGCAAGAGTTCGGCGGTGGCGGGAATTATCGGCCTGGTCCTACTGATTTTCGCGATAATCGATTACTTCATCGCTTCCGGGTTTCACCTGTTTGTTGCGATCAACCTGGTGGCCGGGGTCTTCGCGCTGATCCTGTGGGCCACCACCTCCAGCCGCGAATCGCTGGGCACCGTGCTGGGCAGCCGCACCACTCAGTTACGGCGCCAACGCGTTGGTTTACTCGTTGGCGTTCATCGCTCTGGTGGTCGCGATCAATTACCTGGCTAACCGGCACGACCGGCGCTTCGATGCCACCGAGGAAAAGGTCTTCAGCCTTTCCAGCCAGTCAACCAGCGTGGTCAAGAACCTGAACAAACCGCTCAAACTGTACGGCTTCTTCCAGGGCGGTCAGAATCAAAAGGCGCTCGACCTTTACGAGTCCTACGCCTACGCCTCGCCCAAAGGTCACCTATGAAATGGTCGATCCGGACCGGCATCCTGAACTGGCCGAGCGGTTCAAAGTCACCACCATGGGCACCACCCGGGTCCAATACGGCGGTGAGAATTCCAACGACGGGGCCAACGTCACCGAACTTAGCGAAGAGAACCTGACCAACGCGATCATCAAGGTCGCCAAGGGCAGCAAGAAGGTCGTCGATTTCCTCGACGGAGAAGGCGAAGGCGATCCCGACGACTCCAAGTCCGCCACCGGTTTCGGCTCCTTCAAAGAAGCCCTTGAGGGTGAAGGCTATACGTCCCGCAAGCTGTTCCTGGCCTCCAAACCTGACGTGCCCTCCGATACCAACCTGGTCGTGGTCGCGGGTCCGACGCGTGAGGTCTCGAGCCACGTGCTCGACGCGCTGCAGGCCTATCTCAAGGGCGGCGGCCATGTGATGGTGACCCTGCGTCCAAACTCCAATCCGGGCGAACCCGACCCTGAGGCCGGGTTAATCAAGATGCTCGGCGGATGGGGCGTGCAGGTTGGCGACGACGTGATTGTGGACCAGGTGGTGCGGCTGTTCGCGGGGCCGGCGTTAGGTCTGAATCCGGTAGTCGACACTTACGGCGCCCACCCGATTACCAATGGTTTCAGCCAGCGTACGGTCTTCCCCATGACCCGTTCAGTCGAGCCGCAGAGCCCGCTCAAGGCGGGACTTACAGTCGTCGGGCTGGCCAAGACCAGCGATACCTCGTGGGCGGAGACCGACCTTGTGGGAATCTTCCAGAAGCAGACGGCAAAGTTTACCGACAAGGACCGCAAGGGTCCGGTGGACGTGGCCGACGCGGTTGACGGCGACTTGAAGACGCTGGGTTTTGCCAAGGATGGGCAGGCCAAGATGGTCGTTATCGGCAGCACCGACTTCGCCAACAATCAGTATTTCAATCAGTTCTTCAATCGCGATTTCACGGTCAACAGCGTCGACTGGCTGGCCGGGGAAGAGAAGTCAATTTCGATTCGGCCGCGAACGATGCATGCTTCGGCCTTTCGTCTGACCGTGCAGGAGTTCAATACGGTTTTTGCGCTCTCAGTACTGCTGTTGCCCGAAATGCTGTTGATTTTGGGAATCGCGGTCTGGTGGGAGCGGCGCACTTGATCAGCCCTGGAGCGAAAATAGTGGTGCGCGCCGTTGCAAAAAGCACGACTCGGGGCGCAGGCCCCTTCTTGTTCGCTGTCGATAAAGGCGGTTTCGTATTCGAGGCGACGAGGTTACGCTCCGAAACCGGGAGAGGTCTCTCGGTTTGCGTTGGCAAATCGATGAAGGACAGGGCGACCTGCCCACCAGCGCATTCCTTTGGTCAGTGCGCACCGCATCGCGGCGCGCATTCGATCCAACAACACTAAAGACCAGACCAGGAGATACTTCGTCACCGTCGCTTATGCAGTTCCGGAATACGCTCATCGTATTGATCTTGTTGGCGCTCGTCGGCGGATACATCTACTTCTTCCAGGCCGGCAAACCTGAACAGGAAACGGTCAAACTGTTCCAAATCAAGCCTGACGATATCACTCGGCTCACGCTCAAATATCCCGGCCAGGAAATCGAGGTCGAGCGCTCCGGCGGCAAGTGGAAGATGGTCAAGCCGATCCAGGCCGACGTCGACAGCAACGCTATCACCACTCTGACCAATGAGATCGCCGACTGCGAGGTCAAAAGCACCGTCGACGAACATCCCGGCGATCTCGCCCCATTTGGATTGGCCAAACCCGCGGTGACAGTCATCGCCGCCACCAAGGACAAAACCCTGCCCGGTATCGAAGTCGGCAAGAACTCGCCGATCGGCTATTCGGTCTATATCAAGACCACCGATAAGCCCGCGGTGATGCTGACGTCGGGAGCGTTTGGTCCCGGAACCAAACGCACGGTCAGCGATCTGCGCGATCACACCTTGATGAGCTTCAAGGTTGACGACGTCAGCAAACTGGTGGTCAAGGAGGATGACGCCGCACCGGTGGAGCTACAGAAGGATCAGGGCCAATGGAAGATCGTGAAGCCCGCTCCCTATGAAGCCGACCAGGAGCGGGTGCGTGCGCTGCTCAGTTCATTGTCCAACGCGCGCATCGATGATTTCATCAACGACAATCCATCCAGCCCCGCCCAGTATGGCCTGGACAAGCCCCAGCTTGTGGTGTCGGTCTTCACCGGCCCAGGGCAGTCGCAACAGTCATTGGAGTTTGGCAAGAAAGAACCCGGCCAGGGCAAGGACACCTACTATGTCCAGCGCGGTGAGAAGCCCAATGTGTACACAGTTCATAGCTACCTGTACACCGACGCCGACAAGGGGCTGAACGATCTTCGCGACCGCATTGTGTTCGCTTTTTCGCCTGACAAGGTCGGGCAGTTAAAAGTCACCAACGCAGGCAAGACCTTTGTCGTGACCCGCCGAGTCCAAGGGCAAATGGATATTAACCGACGGCACCAAGACAGACGCCGACCCGGTCAAGGTGGACCAGTTCATGGATCGTATGCGCCTGCTTAAGGCTGAATCGATCGTTACAGGATACCGCTGCCGACCTCGGGAAGTATGCGCTCAACACGCCAAACGAAGAGGTCACCTTCCTGACCAAGGACGGCAAAGTGATGGGCGTCGTGAAGCTGGCCAAAATCGAACGGCGCAACGAAGGCACGAAGGGCCAGCCGGGTACCGTGCAGCGGGTCGACTATTACGCGCTCTCCAGCGCCAGTCCCACTACGGTTTATCAAATCTTCGAGTACGACTATGGCGACCTGATAAAGACGCCGGAGCAATTCGCGGCCCCCAAACCCACTGCGCAACCGTCTCCGAAGAAGAATTAGGGCTGACGTCTCCTCTGCCCGGCCGTAGGCAACGGCTAATACTGGCGGAACCAGACTGTCGCACATGTTCTGGCCGCCGGTGTCTACTGGCGCAGCCGCGCATACATCAGGGCGTCGCCGATGCGGCCATCCTTTACGATGCTGCCGCGCAGCCGGCCTTCGAAAGTGTAGCCGGCCTTTTCCAGCACCCGCGCCGAAGCCGGATTCCATTCAAATACCGTGGCCTGAACACGATGCAGATCGAACGTCGCAAACGCATACTCGGTAACCGCCTTGACGGCCAGCGGTCGCGAAACCGCGGCCCCAAAATGGTTCTCCAAGCCAGTACCCGATCTCGGCGGTCAAGCGGTGCACATCAGTGAAAAACTGCAGGCCGACGCCGCCAATCGCCTCCCCTGCGAATTCGATCGCGAAATTCGCCGGCTCCCCGGTTGCGCCGGCGCATCGAGCCAGCCACTGCTGCGCGTCCTCAGAGGTGTACGGATGAGGAAAGATGTCCCTGAGATTGAGCCAGATCTTGCGGTTGTTCGCGTAACGAACCAGCGCCGGACCGTCCGCAGCTTGCCAGGGGCGGAGTATCAAAGGGGGTGCGCCGATCATGAATCCACCGGAATTCCTTCTCGATTTATTTCGGCGATGAGTGATCGACCCGAACTAAACGTTACCATCCAAAAGATAGTGTAAATACAAAAAAGAACGGGATCGTTCCAGAAACGGCGACCTATCGGTCGGATTTATCAAGCTGCAATGTAGCCTGGAGTTTTTGCCTCTTGGCGCCAAATATGGTGCAATCTTATAGTTATGGACAGGCATATCAGCAAATGCTCGGCAACCAAGCATCTTTCCGAAGACGTGGTTCATTACCGCGAGTACAAGATCCTGCTGCTGCCGGATCGCTTTACCGCCAAACAAGGCTTCATGGATTTCTGGAAGGGCGTCGAAAAAACGATCAAGCGATTGGATCTCAAGGTTGACATCGACCCCCACGCGTTCGACAGCCAGGTCCGCGAGGTACTCTTTTATGACACCCCGCAATTCGATCTCTACAATAATCATTTCATCCTGCGCAAACGCACGTTTTATGAACAGGGATGGCCCCGTCCCGACCACGAACTGACCTTCAAATACCGCAACCCCGACCTCAAGGCGGCGGCGGCGGTGGACGTCCGGCCCATGCTTGGTGGACACGAGGAGATTAAGTTCAAGGAGGAGTTGCTGCTTGAACGCGATCGTCTGGGTGGGATTCGCAGCGTCTACTCCCACGGATGCGTACTTACGTCGCCTCAGATAGAACTCGATCGCGGCATCGAAGACATCGCCAAGGCTTTTCCCGCCCTCCAAAAGATCGACATCAGGCCCAGGACCCGAATGGCGCTGGTCAACAACGTCGCGGTCGAAGAGGTGCAAAATACCATCGGCATGATCCACTTCCACCACCACTTCAAAGGCAAAGCCACGATCGCCATATGGCGCAGCCGCGCGTTGGAAAAATCGCTATCGGGTGAGTTTGCCTTCCAGTGTAAGTTCGAGCGCAAGGACGACGTTCCAAAAGCCAGCCTCGAACTGTCCGAAGAGTTCTACAAGGGCGTGCAACTTGATTGCGCCGACTGGATCAAGCTGGGCAGCACCAAAACCGCGATGGTGTATGGGCTGGGCGACGCGCCGGTAACGAACAAGGAGTGACGTAAGCCTGGGCCCTGTTAGCTCCCTGCGTGAATGCGGGAGCCGGACAGAGCTCACCGCGGCGCCAAGGCCTTGATGCATCGTTTGAGGCTGAAGAGCGGATCTTCGCCGCCGACCGGACCCGGCATGATGCTGATCATATCGACGCCGCTTTCGCCCATCGCGGCCAGCCGTTCTCGACAGTGGCCTGCGGGACCATAAAGCACCAGGGCGTCCAGCACTCGCTCCGACACCGCGGCAGCCAACGCATCGGTATCGCCACGGGCCCACGCTTCCGCTCCCGCCTGCGCCTCGGCTTCAAAACCACTGTTGCGCAGCAACCGATTGTAATAGGGCAGTCCCATATAAAGCGCCATCCCGGCACGGGCCGCATCCCGGGCGAGCTGCACGTCGTCATGAAGATAGACCTGCACGGCGGTGGCGATGTTGACTTCGTCCGGCCGGCGGCCGTGTTGGCGGGCACTTTCACGCGCCGTACGAATCACCTGGCTTAATCTCTGGGCAGTGCAATGCACCAGCAGCAGGCCGTCAGCGAGTTCACCCGCCATCCGCACGGTTTCCAGGGTCACGGCGCCGAAGTAAATAGGCACCGGTTCGGTGGGATGGGGAAAGTGCACGCCAAACTTTTTCGCCATCTCACCGGTGAACGCCTTGCGCAGGGCCAGCGTATAGTCGCGCAGCCGGGCGCGCGCGTTGCCCATCTCAATGCCCATCGCTTCCAATACCGGACGATGGCTCACGCCGATGCCGAGCATGAAACGGCCGTGGGACGCCTGCTGGATGGTGGCCGAAGTCACCGCGCACAACGACGGATCTCTGAGGTAGATGTTGGCGACGTTGGGCACGATGTGGATGCGGCTGGTTGCCACGGCCAGCATGTAGCAGCATAACAGCGCATCGTTACCCGCGATTCCTTCGGGCACCATCAGGCAATCGTAGCCGGCCTCCTCGGCCTCGCAGCCCAGTTGCACCAGGTCCGCATAAGGATCGCCAGTATAGAACGCTATGTTCAAACCCAGACTTGCCATGGAAATTCACCAAGCCTCCCGAGTCAGTTCGATAGTCGCGAGGGGTGTGCGGCCTCAGTCCTGACCGGCCGGCATTCAAAACATCCCAGCCCATTGTTGGCCGTTTGAACCGACGTGCGCAACCGTCCTTCTGGCCCTTGATTCCCTCGCGAAAAGCGACCAATTAAACGTACGC
Organism: uncultured Pseudomonadota bacterium; assembly: GCA_963824565.1. Lineage (GTDB taxonomy): Bacteria > Desulfobacterota > Binatia > Binatales > Binataceae > JAJPJA01. The sequence goes on from CAWGQB010000033.1 coordinate 163,067, forward strand.
GGATTGCGATGAGGCAAATACCATGAAACTGACTTTGACCTGGATGCTCACGCCACCTTCACCCTTTGACCCTGATGTTCTGATCCATTTTGCCAAGGAGGCCGACCGGCTTGGCTTTGACGCGATCGAGAACCCCGGAGCACGTCGCTTTCCCGGTTGGGTTTAGCAGTAAGTATCCTTACACACCTGACGGTAGCTTTCCTTCGCGGACTGATGAGTTCCCGATCCCTGATCCGCTGCTGCCGCTGGCCTTTGTCGCCTCGGCGACCAGGCGCATTAAGTTCGGCACCTACGTAATAATCCTGCCTCAGCACCATCCGCTTTACCTGGCCAAACAGATGGCGACACTGGACGTTCTTTCCAAGGGTCGAACGTTTATTGGTATCGGGTCCGGATGGCTGAAGGAGGAGTTCGACGCGCTGGGCATCGACTTTCACAAGCGCGGCGCGAGAACCGACGAGGCGATCCAGGCAATGCGAGTGCTGTGGCGGGAGAACCCCTCAACCTTCAGGGGCAAACACTTTAATTTCGGGCCGCTCAAGAGTTTTCCCAAGCCGGTACAGAAAAACGGCATTCCGATTCTGGTCGGCGGTATCTCAGCCCCGGCGATCCGGCGCGCGGCTCGGTACGGCGACGGGTTCCTGGCGGTTGGCGCTGGCGCGAGCATCGGCGATTCGATCAGGCAGTTGCGGGAAGAGTGCGGCAGAATCGGCAGAAACTTCGATGAGATCGAACTCTCGGGCCAATGCCGTCCCACTTACGACGGCGTTCGCCGCCTTCAGGATTTCGGCGTAAAGCGAGCGCATACCTTGATTCCAGTCACCGCGAGTCTCGACGAGATCACCCGCAATCTCGAACGAGTAGCCAACGACGTGCTGGTCAACCTTTGAGCCGGACCAAGAGCGCGCAATGAATCGACGATAATTTCCGGGTTCACGCTTAAAGGAATCGGGGCTGCGCCGCACGCCCTAACGGCCCTTGAACTCCGGCGTGCCTGGCGAGAAACGCGCCTGGTGTTTGCCGACGCAGCGTCAGCGCGCCAGTGGGTCGGTCAAGGTCAGACCGCCGTCTACCATGATCGTCTGGGCGGTGAGAAAGCTGGCGCGCGGCGAACAAATCATGCAAATCACCGCGGCAACCTCGTCCAGACTTGGCAGCCGCTTGATCGCCGACCGTTCAATCGCGGCGCGCGATGCGCGCTCGAAGTCATCGCCGAAATAAAGCCGCGACGACTCCGTATCCACGATTCCCATATTGACCGCGTTGACCGTGATTTCGCGCGGGCCCAATTCGAACGCGAAATAACGCACCATCGATTCCAGCGCGGCCTTGGCTCCGCCGAGAATCCCGTGCCCCGGCAGATAGCGCACCGAGTCGATTCCGGAGATCATCACCACGCGCCCACCCGGCTCGAAATGACTATGCGCCTCCTGAACCGCGGCGACGAATCCGCCCACGCTCAGATTGAATGTGCGGTTAAGGTTGTGCGGCTTGGCCTGCAGCAGCGGTTTGAACGCGGTCGCCGCCGCATTGGCGATCAGAATATCGAGGCGGCCAAGCCGCTGGACCGTGCCCCTGACCATCTCGCGAACTTGCGCGTCGTCTTCAAGATCGGCTTTTACCAGGATCGATCCCGGCGCGACCGCGGCAACTTCCTCCAGCGCCTGGGCAGCGCTTGCCTCGTCACGCCGATAATTCAGCGCCACCCGCGCGCCCATCCGGGCAAGTCCAATCGCCGTGGCACGGCCCAAGCCGCGGGTACCGCCGGTCACCAGTGCAACTTTACCCTCTAGTTCAGCCATGCGCCGAAGATTAGATCCGCCGAGCGGGCCGGTAAAGAATGCCGGTTTTACGAAACGTGGGGAAAACCTTTTCTCCCAACGCGCGGGTGGTCTTCTCACTCTTGGTCGTGACGATGAACTGGCTGACGCCGAATGCTTTTACCCGGTTGCGCAGCTCGGTGATACACGCCTGCGGCGTGCCGATCAGCAGCATCGGGCAATGGCCGACCTGCTCCGCGGTAAAGCTCAAGGCGCGGGCGACGCCATCCACAGTTTTGGCGGTGGCCGCGTCAGAATCGGTGACCACGCAGCTGCCGATCAGGTTGCTGACCTTCACGGCGTCGCGCGGGCGGCCGTTCTTCTCGCATTGATCGGCCATGTAATCGATGCGCTCGCGAAAGCGCGACTCATTAAATTCGGTCAGATAGCTCGGATCGAACTTGCCGGCGCGGCCGAGCTCCCAGGTGATGTTGGAGATGTCGGCGTGCTTGGCCGCGATCCTGACGATCGGGCGTCCACCTCCCCCGACCATTATCGGCGGATACGGCCTCTGGATCGGCTTGGGCCACAACACCGCGTCACGCAGATGGTAATGCTTGCCGTCGAAGTTCGTGACGTCGTTGGTCCACAGCGAGCGGACGCAGGTCAGCGCCTCGTCGAGCATCTCCCCGCGCGCTTTCATTTCGGGGAATGGGATGCCGCTCATGGTGAATTCCGACTCCGTCCAGCCGGTACCGATTCCCGCGATCAAGCGTCCACCGCCGATGTGATCCAGGGTCGTCAGGGCCTGCGCCGTGATTATCGGATGGCGGAAGAGGTTGTTCAGCACCAGATGACCTATGCGCAGCTTGCGAGTGGCGCCGAACAGCGCCGCCGCCGAAGTCATCGCATCCAGGATGGGCTCCTGCTCAGCGTGCACGCCGGACTGGGCAAGCAACAAATGGTCACCCAAGTAAAAGGTGGTGTATCCAGTTCCTTCCGCGGTCTGAGCAAGTGAAACCAGCTTGTCAAGTGGAAGCCCCGAGGTATTGATTCCGAAATCCATTATCCTGCCTTCAGCATTTGAACTGTTTTGAGTGATGTTAGTTAACGCCGTGGCGTCTCGTTCGAGCAGTGCCGCCGCTTGATAGGAGCCGACGCCGAAGACGTTGTCGCGCTGCTCGCCGTTGTCTTCGATGATTTTAAAAGGCCAGGGCTCATCGCTCCCTTCCTGATTTAGATAAGGCCGAGTTGCGTCTTAAGCGCCCGCTCGACCCCGGCCATGTCCTTGGGATCAAGCTTACCGATTCGGTCGCGCAACCGCTGCTTGCTGGCGGTGGTGATCTGATCGGCCATCGCCTTGCGCCGCGCACCGCCGACGGTGATATAGGCTTCGGCCGGATAGAGCCGCTGCACGTTACTGGTTACCGGCACGACCTGGACCCGGTTGAGCGCGCGGTTGGCCGCGTCGTTGCTGACTACGATTGCGGGCCGCGTCTTTCTGATTTCACCGCCGAGTGACGGATCCAAGGCTATCCACCATACTTCGCCGCGGCGCGGTTCACCATGCTCAGCGGGGCTCATCCGCGACGTCTCCCACCAGCCCCTCGCTCCACAACGCGGCCTCGCATTCGCGCTCTTCATCGGCGGCCATCGCCCGGTAGCCTTCCTCCAGAAGCTCGCGCACTACGTGCGGACGCGCCAGATCGTTGAGGAAGCGGCTGATGTTGCGGGGTCCAACCACCTTGCGCAGTCCGCGATAGACCGCGTCTTCAACCGTTATGGTGAGCTTTCGGTGCGGCTTCAGTTTCGCTGCCATATACGTATTCTATACGTGTTAGGAGGCCTGCCTCAACGGCTGCAATCCAAGCGCGATCGCTTCGATGCCGCGTACCCGAAATCCAGATTATTTGCCCCGACGCTATGCGAAACTGGTTTCGACGCCCGATGCTTCGTCGATAAAGGCTTGGAACGAGAACAGCTGGCGGAAGAAGATATCCACTCGCGTCTGGTCGTCGCCGTAAACCTTGAGCGGATGGCCGAGCAGGCACAGGCGATTCAGCGTATGGTCGGGGTCGGCTTCGCCGTGCTCCCTGATATTTTGCACCATGTCGTTCCAGGTCGCGTAATCGCCTTCGATAATCCAGTCGGGGTCGAAAGCGCCGATTTCCCCATCCTTGAGCTCGGTGATCTCCAGGCATTCGAAGCCGTCGAAGACCAGACCGAAAGTGCGATTGCCCGAAGGCGTGCCGAGGATCCGGAAAACCGCGCGCGCCGTGACGAAGCCGAAGTTCTGATACTTGGCCCGCTGCTCATTCATGCGCGCGGCCAGGTGCTGAAACCACTGTGTGGAGGGAAATTGTACCGGATTTGCCATCGGGTTTGTCAATCGCCTTTAGAATGGGGCCTTCTCCGGAATCAGGCAACGGTCGCGCCGTGCCAGACCGATTACGTCCAGGCGCGCCAGGTAATTGGCGGCGAAATTCGGCCAGAACTCGCGCAGGATGCGCATTCCGTCCGCTATTCCCGCCGCACCTCCACCCAGCAGCATCGCCAATGGCTCCAGGACCTTCGGGTTGAGTAGATGGCGCTCGGTCTGAAGCGGCTCGAGCTGGTCGGCCACGAGATGGAGCTTCACCGCGGCCTCCTCCCGGTCGGGACAGTGCTGCAAATAGTAGTTGATTCGCCGGCATCCCCAGGTGACGTGCCGAGCGGAATCCTGCGCCAGTTGAGTCATGAGATGACGGTCGAAACGAGTGCGGGCACCAGCCTGACCGAGCCGCGCCATCTCCAGCAGCAAGCCGTTCATCAGGATGTCGATCGCGAAAACCACCGGACTGAAGTCGCGATCCACCTGGCCCATGAAGCCCTGCGAGGCTTCGTTGCACACCTCGATAAGCCCTGCGTCCAGACCGTCGATCTGGGATCCCATCCCGCCGCCGTTGGCCATCACGCGCTTGCGCAACAGCCCGCCCATCAGGTTGTAATCGAACAACTCGTAGGCGATATAGCTCTTCACTTCGGCAAATGCGTAATGGATCAACCCTTGCCACGGGCCATGCAGGTCCGAGCATAGATACAGCGCCTGAATCAGGTAGGTTGCGAACTGATCGAAAGCGCGTTCGACCTCGGCGGGAAGCGGAGTCATATCCTCCCAATGTAACTGGCGGGCCGGACGCAGTTGCCGATCCAGCGCCTCTTCGGCGAGTTGATCGGCATGTTCGATCCAAATCTGGTCGCGGCGCTCCAGTTCACGCGAGGTGCCATACTTGGGCGCGATTTTTTCCTCGAGTTCGCGGGCAATCCCCGGATGGGTCTTGATGTAACGCGAATGCAGCAGCCGGCGCGCGGAATCGATGGGTTCCGGCGTGGCGCTAACCCGGTTTATCGCCATGAAGGTCATGCCGATCCGGTCCGGCTTCGCGCGCTTGCCCCACTCCGACCACAGGCCGCCTTCGAGCGGCGTGGTGAACCATTCGCCCAATTGCCCGGAGCGGATGCGCTCGGCTTCGGCGTGATGATAGAGCTTTTCCTTGATCTCCTCCGGCGGCGGCAGCGGTCCCGGCTGCAGTCTGCGGGTGGGAGGGAGAGCGATCAGCGAAGGCACGCGTTTGGGTGAAGCCAACTTTACTACTCCTACGCAGGGCGCCTTCAGAAGGGCGCTTCCTCGGGCAGCATGCACCGGCCGCGCCGCGGAATTCCCGCCCGCTCGCAGCGGTTGATGTATTCCTCCACAGCAGTGGACCAGAACTCGCGCACCACGTCCCACCCCTTATCGAGATTGCCAAGACTGCCGGCGGCCATCAGTGCGAAAGGCTCGATCGCACTGGGCTGGAGCAACAGGCCAAACCCGGTTCCGCTTGCTTCCGCCGCGGAGGCCAGAAAGTGCAGCATCTCGGCTGCGTCTTTCCGCTCCTGGGGCGGCGCGTTGTCCAGGTAATACTTGATCCGCATGGTGCCAAACGAGACATGACGCGCCTCGTCCTGCATGATGCGGCGGAACATCTCCTTGTCGCAGGGATTGCGCCCCAGAAACTCACCGAAGCGGAAGAAGTCCAGCACCACCGCCTCGCCGATCATCTGGACGTAGTATGAGTAGGCAAGAAAATCCCAAGTCGGGTTGACGGTGGCGACTGCCTTCGCGATTTCCGGCGGCAGCACCGACTTGCGCGGATCGAACTGCAGCATCGCCTCGGCGCCCGGCTCTATTCCCGGACCGCCGCCGTTCGCGTACATCCGCTTGCCGAACACTTCCATATGGCGCGCTTCATCGGCGCATTGGGAGGACATGAACAGCCGCACCTCGGGGTACGACGGATCCACGCGCGCCATGTAATAGGGCAGCGTATCTCCGGGCACAAACTCCACCGTATGCAGGAAGCTGACAAACTGGCACAGCGCACGCTCCTGGTCTTCGGGCAGCGGCTCCAGCTTGTCCCACGGGATGTCGCGGGTGGCGCTCCATTGCCGTGACATCGCCTCCTCGTAAAGGCTCTCAACGTTATAAGACCAGACCTGATACTTCTTGTTCAGCGGGTAATCGTAATGCTGGGATTGCGGCTCGGATCCGGCCTCGCGGTCAACCAGCATCCCCAAGCCTTCATCGGGTACCGGATGGCGGTCGGCTCGATTGAGTTCGACAAAACTCACACCGCGCCGATTGGGCTGAAATCGATGACCCCAGGATCCCCAGCTCCCGCCTTCTTCAGCGGGCTTGCTGGTGAACCAGGAGCCGGGTTCATAGTTGCCCTCACGCCAGCGCTGGACTTGGGGCAGCGCACGTAACCGTTCAATGGATTCTTTTCTGTCGATCGGCGTCGGCATGACCGCATCCTCCTATCGAAACCGGCCTTCTATCCGATTCTTCCACAGTCAGCGCAAAAACTACAGCCCGCCGCCACCCACTTGCATATCGGCTTGAGATCCGGGGCGCGGGCGAGCACAGTACGCTTGCGATTGGGCAACGCGCCAATCAGTTAATTCGGAAGGGAGAAAATATTATGGCGGACATCGAAAAAGGCATTAAGAAACTGGCTGAGCTGAGCGGTGAGGCGGCCGCCAAGGGCGCCTACACATATCTCAAAGCATTCGACGAGGGTTTTGCCAATGTAATCTTTGGCACCACCTTCGGCGATATCTGGTCGCGCCCTGGGCTCCCCACTAAATTCCGTTCGCTGGCGACTGTCGCCGGGTTGATTGTGCTGGGCCGCGCCCCCGAACTCAAAGCGCATATGCAGGTCGCGCTCAACGTCGGATGGACGCCCGAGGAGTTGAAAGAGGTCATCATCCACATGTCGCAATACGGTGGCATCCCGACGTCGATCGAAGCGATCCGGATCTTCGAGGAGGTGACCAAGAAGAAATAAGGTAGCGTCCGAGCATGAGTCGGCAATTATTGTCCTCACGCGACGAATCTATTGGACCTTTAATGAGCCGGTAATGTCGAGATCTCTAGCTGCTTGCGGGTGGCGTCCGTTATGATCACCCGCATCGAAAATCCTGCGCCGCCGCTGATCGTAAGTTTAGCATCAACGCAATGTTGGGTGGACATCTAGCGGACGGATGGAGGTATGGCGGATCGAGGTATGGAAGTGGCGGCTCGAACGATCTGCCTGTTGTGCGGGTTGATCGCGGCAACGGCGCTGGCGGCGTGTGACAATTCGTCCAACGCAGCACCCCCTGCGATTCCCCCAGTGGTTACGCTCGACGGTTTTGGGGACCCACTGGCCGGGATTCTCAGCGCAGCGGCACGCGGAAATACCCAGGACCTCCAAATCTTTGCCAACGGGCAACAGGTCTTCACCCTGGTCCACACCCTGCCCAAGCTGGGGCCGCTGTTCGACAGCCGCAGCTGCGCAGCTTGCCATTTTCAGCCGGCGCAGGGCGGCTCCGCCGAGTTTATCCAGGAGGTAAGGGTTCGCAGCACTGGGTTGGTCGCGCAAGTGTTTGCCACCGACAATATCCTGCGTTTGGGCCCCCAATTGCAGGGCGACACAGAGATTTTCGGATCGGGGGTCCTGGCGACTCCGCTGGGGTGCCAGATCACCTCCCCAGGATGCCAGCTCTCACCCTGCCAGAAGGAGGAAGAAGCGAGCACCGGGTTTGCTCCGAATCTGCCCTTTTGCGATCCGACCAGCGCGAGCTTCCTGAGCGGCGCCAACTGCACCGCCGAGCGGCAACCGCTGCCGCTCTTCGGAGACGGCTTGGTCGAAGCGGTGGCGGATCAGACCCTGATCGACCTGGCCGCCAGCGAGCCGGCATCGATACGCGGCACCGTCAGCATGGTCACGGAGTTTGGGCGTCCGCGCGCCGCGCGCTTTGGCTGGAAAGCGGAATTTGCGTCGATGCGGCTGTTCGCGGCCGCTTCCTATCTGATCGAAATCGGCATCACCAACCTGGATGATCCAAAGCCGTTCAGTACCTGCAACGTGGGACAGAAGCAGTTCGGGGTGCTACTCAATGGCGATGACGACCCCAAGGATCGGCCGGACGCCAGCGGCCGAGCCAATATGGATCGTTTCACTGATTTCATCCGCGCCCTGGCGCCGCCGCCGAGGTTGACGGAGGATACCTCCGCGCAAAGAGGCCACGCGCTCTTTGGGCAGCTCGGATGTGCGGGATGCCACACGCCGCAACTCACTTCGGCGCCCGATCCAGCGTCGTTCATTGCACCCACATCAGGTGGCGTTCCGATTACATCCACCCTCAACGCGATTTTGTCCCATCAAACTTTCTCGCCGTATTCGGATTTTCTGCTTCATGACATGGATTCCCTTGGCGACGGAATTACCGCCGGGGAAGCGGGGCCGACCATGATGCGGACGCCACCGCTGTGGGGAGTCAGGGCGAAATCCCTCTTGTTGCACGACGGTCGCGCATCCGACCTGCCAACTGCGATCATTTTGCATGACGGGCAAGGCAAACAGGCGGCAACCATGTTCCAGAATCTTTCGAGTTCCGAGCAGCAAGACCTGATAAACTTTCTCGATACGCTTTGAGTTCGTGCAAGGTATGGACAATAACCGCTCTCATTTTCTCGGCGGCCATCCATGTCCAAGTACGGCGCATTCTCGACGTAGCCGAAGCGATCCGGTCTTCGGAAAGGCGACCAAGCTAAAGAACCAGGCCAGGCGTCAACGGCCGCGTTTGGGGGCGCGCGGCGGTTCCACCACGGCGGGACCGCTAGGGCGCACCTCGACGATCTGACCGACCCGGCTGTCGTCGCGCACAAAGGTCAGGACCACTTCGGCGATCCGCTCGGGCTTCATCGCCGTTTTGGGCAAGGCTGCTCTGCCTCCCGCCGCCGCGATTTCCTCGCCCAGCCGCTCCAGCAAGGGCGTGGCGACAATCCCGGGGCATACGCAATTGACCCGCACCCCACGCTTGGCCCATCGGTTGAGCGAGAAGGTCAGATGCACCACGCCGCCTTTGGCGGCAGCGTAGACCGGATCGATGGGGTGCGGATAGATGCCCGCCATCGAAGCGGTGTTGACGATCACGCCGCCGCCACGCGGCGCCATGAACTCGAAACCCAGTTGGCATCCCAGCAGCACGGCCTGCAGATCGACGTCGAGCACGCGGCGCCATCTTTCCAGCGGCGTCTTGGGAAAAATCGGATGGCCGATCGCGATACCGGCGTTGTTAAACAGGATATCGAGGCGGCCGAAATCCGCGATCGTGTCCTCCATCACACGGCGCATCTGGTCGGCATTGGTCACATCGACCTTGCGAAATGCGGCCTTGCCACCTTTGCTTTGGATCGCGTCGACCGTTTCCTGCGCGGCCTTTTCGTCAAGCTCCACCAGCATCACTGACGCGCCTTCAGCCGCCAAAGTTTCAGCGGTCGCGCGTCCGATACCGGAACCGCCGCCGGTAATCACTGCCACCTTTCCTGCAATCTCCATCTGCTGGTCCTCCTCTATCGCCGGTTCGCATCCGAATCGTTGCGAACCCGCAGCATGCATCGAAATTCAACGCAGCCACCGAGTCAAACGCTGGCCCCTTCGGCATCGTCGATGCGGTCAATTCACCTCAACCTCGATGAACGTCTCCAGGATCGGACGGCCGTCGATCAAACCGATCAGTGCGTCAGTCGGCTCGCTGGTAGCGTCGCTATCTGAGTCGGGCACGGGGAGCGAGTCATAGTACTCACACAAAATCAGGAAGGCCGGGTCCTGGGCATGGCGGTAAAGCGCGTATCGGGGGCTGTCCGCCGGCCCGTCTTCACGGACCTTCGCGATCATGGCGCGAATAGTTTGCTCAAGTTGCCGCTCCAATCCGGCTTTGGCCTTGATTCTGGTCATCACGACTACCGGCATCGTCAATTCCCTCTTTTCCTTACTCTACCGCGGAAAACGGATCAGAGTTATTTTCGTCGTTGAGTTCACGCAGCTATGCCAACATTTAGCCAGAAAATACTCAACCACTGGATTAGGCAACGGATCGCAAAGACCTCGCGTACGATGCCTTTGAAGTTTGGCCGGGAATTGTAACACCCGGGATGCGAAAGCTGGACGCGTCCCATTTCCTGGACGAGGCTGGAGTGCCAGCCGATCTTTCCGGCAAACGGGCGCTTGACATCGGTACGTGGGACGGTGCACTGGCGTTCGAGATGGAGCGCCGCGGCGCCAGTGTCGTGGCGCTGGACGTTCAGGATCCGGAACAGACCGGCTTCAACGCCGCCAGGGAAATTCGGCAGTCCAGCGTTCAATATGTGCGAGCGTCGGTTTACGAATTGTCCCAGGTTCTCACCGGACGCTTCGATCTGATCGGCTATCTGGGCGTGTTCTACCATCTGACCAATCCGGTCAAGGCATTCGAAGAGATAGACGCGGTGCTCGAACCCAACGGTCAGGTGCTGTTCGAAGGTGAATGCCTAAGAAATTATGCGGAGACCGTGGACCACGAGCCAGTGCGTGGCGAGTTCGTCGAGCAAGTGGCGAGCAGCGACCTTCCCCTTGCGCTGTGCACTCCCGGGATGTTTAAGGAACGGCCAAACTGGTTCATCCCCAATTTCGCCTGCCTTCGTTCCTGGGCGGCGGCGGCCAGGTTGGAAATCGTAAGGCATGGCTTCATCGAAAGCCCGGAGGGACGCCCTTTTTCCGCGCAGCGGGTATGGGGTCTCGCGGTGAAGATGCCGGTGGCGCTGTCGATCGTCAAGGTGACTCAGCAGGGCTCCACGATCTTTGTCATCGGCAGCGGGTTTACACACCAAACGGCGATCAATTTTTTCTACACAGACGGCGACAAGGTTATCAACGCGGGCGGTCTGATCCGGCCGGCACACGACTGATTGCAGTGACCATACACAGTCCGACCCTGCTGTCTTTCACGCTTCCCGCAAACCTGCCCGAAGGTCTCGCCTATGTGCAAGCGGCCAATCCACTGTTTGGCGACAACGTCAATTCCGGCACCGGTCCGGGCGGATCGTTTGAGCTCCGCGCCGTTTGACGCCAGTTGCCCGCCGTCGTATTCAACATTGAGCAAGGCACAGGAGGGCACGGAATCAAATGAAAGCCATCGCGAAGACGCGCCCCGAATTCGGCGCCGAACTGGTCGAGATTCCAGTCCCGCGCCCCGGCCGCGGCGAGTTGCTGGTCAAGGTGGCGGCGTGCGGCATCTGCGGGTCCGACCTCCATATCTACGAATGGGAACTCGGCGCCGAGCGCTTCGCACCGCGCCTGCCGATGGTGCTGGGTCATGAACCCGCGGGGATGGTCGTGGACGTCGGTGATGAGGTCAAGGGGTTCAAGAAGGGCGATTGCGTGGCGCTCGATCCCTTCGGTCATTGCGGCCGATGCTCCACCTGTCTAACCGGGCGATTCAATCTGTGCACCGCGCCAACCACGCTGAGCGGCGCATTCGCCGAGTTTACTATTGCGCCCACCGGCAACGCCTATCTGGTCCCGCCCGATATGGATCTGAGCAGGCCGCCCTGTTGGAGCCGTTTGCCACCGGGCTGCACGGCGTCGAGCAGTCGAGCATCAAGGCCGGTGACAGCGTGGTGGTCGAAGGGCCCGGCCCGATTGGCCTTTGCACCGCGCTGTCCGCCCGATGTATGGGCGCCACATCGATTGTGATCACCGGGCTCAGAGCCGACACAGAAAGACTGGAACTGGCGCGCAGCTTCGGATTCCAAACCGTCTGCGCACAAGACCATGATTGGATCGCGCAAGTTAAAAGCCGCGTCGGCGAAGACGGCGCCGACGTAATCTTTGACGCCGCCGGGATGATGGACAGCGTCCGCCAACTGGTCAAACGCGGCGGACAACTGGTGCTGCTCGGATGGCCCGCCCGCGATCTTCCGTCCGAGGAGATGCGCTCGCTGTTCTTCCACGGCGTCAACATCATCAGCTCCAGGGTGAGATCGCCGCGGACCTGGCGGCGCGCGATCGCGCTGGTCGCCGCCAAGACCGTCAATCTGGCGCCGATGGTGACGCATCGCGTCGGCCTGGCCAACGGACTTGAAGCATTCGAGCTGCTGCGCAACAAACAAGGAGTGAAGGTGCTGGTCAATCCAGCGCTGTAACAGGCTGCTTACCGGCCGCGGATCAAATCCGGGAGGAATCGCAATGAGAAACGGCTTCAAAGTCGTCGATACCGACACCCATCACATGGAACCAACCCGGATCTGGGAACAATATATCGAGGACCGCTTCAAAAGCTCCGCGCCACGCCTGGGACGCACCGGCGCCGGCCGCACCACCATGATGGTCGAGGACGAGCCGCTTACCGCCGAAGAAGGGAAGTATCCGATGGCGGCGCCGGAGTTTCTGGCCGCCGCCGACCGCGCCATGCAGCGCTTCGAAAAAACCAAACGCACCGGGTACAGCGCACAGGCGCGCTTGAGCGACATGGACGAGGAAGGGGTGGATGTGCAGGTCATCTACCCGACTGTGGGCGGACAACTGTTGGGCCGCGAGTTTCACGACACCGAACTGCTGGCGGCCTGCTGCCGCGCCTTTAACGACTGGAGCGCCGAATACTGCAGCGCCGCGCCGCAGCGCCTGCGATGGGCCGCGATGCTGCCGCTGCAGGACGTGGAGAAATCGATCGTGGAAGCGCGGCGGGCCGCGAAAAACGGCGCCGTCAGCTTTTTCGTCCGGCCCAACCCGGTGAAGGGACGCAACCTGCATCATCGCGACCACTGGCCACTGTTCAAGGAAATCGAGCAACTTGGCCAGCCGATCTCGATCCACGACTCCGGCTCTCCGCGCATCCCGTCTTACGGCGATCGGATGGAAACGCACACCGCAGGTCATATTCTGGCCCATCCGTTCGAGGCGATGTCCGCGATGGCCGGGCTTATCTGGTTCGGCGTGTTCGAGCATTTCCCGCGGCTTACGGTCGTGCATGTCGAGGCTGACGCCGGATGGGCGCCTTACTGGGTGCAGCGGATGGAGCAGCATTGGGAGTTCAGCGCCAACGCTGAGCATCCGGATATGAAGTTGCGGCCCACCGAATACTTCAAGCGCAACATCTTCGTCGCCTGCCGTGCCGACGAGATGACGCTTAAATCCGCGCTCGAACTGCTCGGCGACGACAACTTCGTGTGGAACACCGACTATCCGCATCCCGACGGCACCTGGCCGTGGGCACTGGCCAAGCTCGACGAGCAACCAATCCCGGAGAGCAGCAAGCGCAAGATCCTGTGGGACAATCCGGCGCGCGCTTACCGTTTGAGCTGAAGGCGGTCAATCGGGCTGCGGCTGCTGGCGCTGGCTCATCTCATACTCCAGGTCAAGCCGCAGCCAATCCGACACCGGTACATAGACCATGTCCCAAGAGTTCACGTTGGTCTTGGGGGACATGGTGGAATCATACGTGATCACCGTGAGCTGCCCGTTTTGCATGGTCTTTTGGAGCAGCAGATCGGGCGCCGCGACGACTATGCATTGCCAATTGCGAAAGTCCTTTACCGTACACCGCTTATGTTCGGTCGTTCCGTCGGCGCTCCATTCGACCACCGACTGCCGATTCGGGTAAGCCCTGAACGTCAATGGATCGAGTGGTACCGTGAGATTCCCCTCACAGAACGTCCCGAATACCACCTGCCCTTCACATTCAATCGGGTAAACTCGAACTGAATGGGTAAACAGGCCCGTAAACCCGAACACCAGTTCGATTAAGACCGCTGCGGCAAAACTAAATAGCGCGAGGAAGGCGCCGATTCGTGACATCCAGGCTCAGCCTTCAGGGCCTTCGCGCCGGGAGCTCTCCCTGTTGATACCAGACGCCGGAAGCAAAGCGGCGGGACCCGTTTGCCCGCTCCGCTACGCTTGCTGGGGGAATAACGCTGCCCGCGTCACCTCTTTGCGCTCGCTTTTGTCCAGCGCCTCGGCGGCGTGCGCGAGCGGGAACTTGGCGTCACACAGCTCCAGATACGGATAGCGATTGATGTGCTCTCCGAGAAAATCCAGCGTCTTCTTGAGATAATACGGCGGATAAGTCGCGACGCCATGGATTTCAAGCGATTTGAAAGTGATCATCGAGGGCGCAATCGGCGCGGTCAGACCGCCCGAAATATTGCCGACTTCGATTAACCGCCCGCCGTTGCGCACCAGGCTCACCGATTCGACAAACGCTTCGGGGATACCGGCCACTTCGAGTACCACGTCGGGGCCGCCGCCACCGGTAAGTTCACGCACCCGCGCCTGCCGCGCCTTGAGGTCAGGATATTTACGCAGGTCAATCACTTCGTCGGCACCGAAACGCCTGGCTTGCGCCAGCCGCAGATCGACGCCGTCGATCGCGAACACCTTGGCCCCGCGCGCCTTTGCGATCGCCATCGCATGCAAGCCCAATCCGCCCGCGCCCACCACCAGCAGCTTCTCTCCATAGCTCAAACGGCCGCGATCCAGCGCCCAGTAAACCTGCGACATCGCGCAATTGGCGGAGGCCGCTATCAAATCCGGCACATTGTCCGGAATCCGGTAGAAGTACTGGTCGGGCTTGATGTTGTAATGGGTCGCGAAGGTCGCGGTGAAATGCGGCGGCACGTCGGGATGCGCCGCGCCCATGACCCGGTTGACGCATCCGGCATGATTGCCAACCACACAGTTTTCGCATCGATTGCACACCGTGTAATAAACCGGCGCGATCCGGTCGCCGACCTTGACCGGCGCTCCAGCGGTGTCCTTGGTCATACCCTGACCCAGCGCATAAATCTTGCCGCTCATCTCATGCCCCGGCATGATTCCACGCCGTCCAAACTCGCCTCTCCACATATGGACTTCGGAGCCGCAGACGTTGGTCTGAGTTATCTCCGCGATCAGGCCGCCCGGCTGCGGCTCGGGAACCTCATATTGAAAAAACTCAAGCTTGTGCCCCTCGGGAATAAAAGCGACGGTGCCCTTCATGTCGATGCTCCTCTAATCGGTTAACGTAGGAAAATCGCTCCGATTCAGCAAGGTCGCGGCACGCGACGGCGAAAATTGCCGCTCGCTTTCGGTTCGGGTTGGTGGTGCCGGCCGGGACTGGAACTCGAAGAGAAGCCCAATCGGAAGCCTTGGCTCCCTTCCCTTTCCGGGAAGTGGCACAGGAACGCCGGGAAAGGTTTTCCCACTTAAGTTTGTACCTCCCGCGCCTCTCCCTGACCAAAGACTGTCGAAAAACTGTTTCCAGCTTAAAAGTCCGATGCATGGAATGCACTAAAGAGGGTCTGGTTGATGCCCTCTCCCTGACCAGGGAGAGGGTTAGGGTGTGGGTCTGTGGACTGCCGATAGAGCCCAGCGTATTGGCGCACAATTTGCGCGCCTGTTGGGCGGCCCGCCGGTCCGGAGCGGCTGCCGTCACGCCCAAAACGCCGAGGTCCCGTCGGATGCGCGATCGCGCATCCGACGGGACCTTCACAGTTGGCTCTTGCCGCAGGGTGCTTATAAGCCGCACGGCAGCGTTTCAATCAGGCGGACTTACTGCCCCGTGGGCACCAATTCGACGCGCCGGTTTTGCGCGCGCCCTTCAGCGGTGGCGTTGGTGGCCACAAAGTCGGTCTTGCCGTAACCATGCGATATCAGCCGGTCGCCGGCAATCCCCTTGCTTTCCAGATACCCAACGACCGCCTCCGCGCGCCTTTGCGACAGCTTGAGGTTATAGCGCACGCTGCCGATCGCATCGCAGTAGCCGTTGACGTTGACGGTTACGTTGGAATGCTGACTGAGGATGTCAGCCGCCTCGTCGAGTATCGGCACCGCGTCACGCCGGATTCTCGGACTTGTTGAAATCGAAGTGCACGCCGCGCAACACGATACGCTCCTGCGCAGCCGGTGGCGGCGGCGGTGGTGGCGGTGGTGGGGGCGGCGCTTGCGCCATCACGGGCGCCGGCGGCGTGATCAGCGGATCGCAGTAGTAATGACCAATCAAAGCGCCCAGCAGCGCGCCACCCGCGGCAGCGCCCAGACTGGCACCCACCTTGACGCCATCACTCGAACCCTGTGAGAGGGTAACGCCCGCAGCGGTACCGCCACCAATGAAGGCTCCGAGACGCCTCCCCCGATTGCGCAGTCGCCCCAATACCTGGGCTGGCTCAGGTTCGCGCAGCCGGCCAGCGTCGCAACCAGGAATGCCAGCAGTGAACTCGAAAACAGAAGCTTATGCCAGGATCTATGCCGCATCTCTCCTCCCATTCCTTGAGGTTAAACCGCCCTGCCTTTGCGCGTTTCTCAACAAACCTGCAAAGGAACGGCGAGCACCGTTGCGCAACAACCTATGTTCCGCTGCGATAATCGGACAAGTATGCGGCAATTATGGAATTGTTAACGTATTGTTAACGGGATGCGTCTCCCGCAAGGTGCCACTTATGCGCTTTGCCGGCGGAGCCGCAATGCCACACCCTCTGCTCCACTCCATAGCGCAGGCCTGCGTGCCGGTTCTTTTTCTTCCTACTGAAGTCCAGCAAGCAGTACCAAGGAGTAGCCCTGGTATCCGGCCCACTCTCGTCAGGTTGGAGAGGCCACCATCAAGTACACCCTCGTGACGTTGAAAAGAACCGGCAGGGAGACCGGCGCTACGAAAAGAATCCGCACACTGGACCGGGGAAAGAACAAACGCCAGCTGTTGCCTCGGCGCTTATTTCTGGACTAACCGATGTGGTACAGGCGCGCGGCGTTTTCGAACACGACCTTGCGCGTTACGTCCTCCGGCACGCCGGCGAAATCTTTCTCAATCACCTCGCGCGAATGCGGCCAGGTCGAGTCCGAATGCGGAAAATCCGAGGCCCACATATAATTGTCGGCGCCAAAGAATCGATAGGCGGAAGTGCCGACTGGATCGTCCTGGAAAGTCGCAAACATCTGCCGCTTGAGGTAATCGCTCGGGTTCATTTGCAACCGCGTCATCGTCACGCCCGAGAATTTGTCGTAACCGTGATCGAGCCTAAAGATGAAATGCGGCATCCAACCATATCGCTCTCCGCCGACACGATCCTGAGCTTTGGAAACCGCTCGAGAACACCGCCCATCACCAGGGTGAACAGACTGACCTGGATGTCGGCGGGATAGAACATGTACCGCGACAGGTAGAGCATTCCGAGCGCGCCCGGCTGCGCACGCGCCGCGATATCCGCCGTGACCACGCCCGCGCTCTGGCCCCGGGCGGTGATGATATGCAGCGACAGCGGCATCTCCAGATCAGCGGCGGCCTGCCAGAAGGGGTCGTAGTCGGCGCTGATGTAAGGACGATCATCCGGGGCGGCGGCTGAAATCATCGCCGCGCGCAGGCCCTGTTTGCGGCATCGTTCCAATTCCTTGACCGCTTCCTTGATGTCGTGCAAGGCAATCAGCGCGCTGCCAAGCAGGCGGCGGGGGCTGTGGGAGCAGAACTCGGCGAGCCAATCGTTGTAGACCGCAAAGCAGGCGGCCTGCAGTTCGACGTCGGGCAATGCGAACAGCGGCATCCCTAGCGTCGTGTAAAGCACCTCTGCTTCGACGCCGTCGATGTCCTGATCCTTGATCCGTTCGACCGGGTCCCATCCGCTGATTCGGGCGCCCTCGTAGCCGCTTTCCAGATGTTTGCTGAGCTCGGTCCCGCTCATTCCGGTGGCGATATTAGGTCCGAGCGGAAAGGGATTGATTCCCGGGGCGACCAGCCAATAGCCCGGCCCGACCTGATGCGGCCCCACCCGCGGCGCCCGATCCCGATACTCACGGTCGAGCCGTTGCGTCCACAAGTCGCCAGGTTCGATCACGTGGGAATCCGCGGAAATGACGCGCATCGCTGCCATAGTGCCCTCCAGGCCTGTTGACGCCGCTGGTACCGGCATCGCCCAAGGCTTTTATATCTTGGCGCGCCCCGGACCGCCAGCCGCGGGCCCTATTTAGATAATCTGCTAGACGTTCAAACGGTACAGATTCGACGCGTTATCGCGCACGAGCCTGCGGGTCTCATCAGCCGGGATGTCGGCGAAATCCGCCACAATCTTTTGCCTCGAATAAGGAAACGTACCTTCGCTGTGCGGGTAATCGGAGCCCCACATCAGGTGGTCGGGGTTGATTAGACTGCGGGTCATCAATCCGGGCCGGTCGTCTTCGAAAGTCGCCCAGAACTGGCGCTTGAAATAAAATGACGGTGGTTCGGCCAGCCGCGGCTGCATCCATTGATGATGGTCTTCCCAGAAATGGTCCATGAGCCGCAGCACCGGAGCGATCCATCCGATTCCGCCTTCCACCAGAACAAAGCGCAGGCGCGGATACTGCTGCGGCACCGCTCCGGAGATCAGATTGACCATCCCGCGCTCCAGCAGCACGATCTTGCCCTCGACGATCAACGATTGGGGCAGCACGCTTTGATAGCTGAAATCCACGAATGGCTCGTCATAACAGCCCGCATGCATCGCTACCATCAGGTTGAGGTTTTCCAGCGCGTCCCAAAGCGGTTGGTAATGCGGGTCGTGGTAAGGACGGCGTGGAATGCCCGCCGCGATCATCACCTGGGGCATGCCTGACCGGGCGCATCGCTCGGCTTCCTCGATTGCCCATTCGATCGGGCCCTTTAGCGGCAACAATCCCACCGGGGTCAGGCGCCCGCTCTCCGCCTGGCAGTATTCGGCGATAAACTCATTGTACACGCGCATCGCTTCTCGCTGATATTCGGGGTCCGGCGTCGCAAAGAAGTACAAGCCCCAGTTGGGATAGACGATTTCCGCGGCGATATTATCCGCGTCCTGGTCGAGCAGGCGAAGATGCGGATCGAGACCCCCCGGACGGGTTTTTTCATGGCGTCCGCCGCTGCTTTGATCCAACGCCGGCCGATGCTTGTCGTCGGTCGCCTTGAGTACGTCGGCGTCCAGCGACACTTCCAGGCTAGCCTCGACCACCATGAATTTCTCGCCGTTGCGCATCTCCGCCCGCGGCGCGCGATCACGAAAGCGCCGGTCCATCCGGGTCACCCAAAGATCCTCGGGTTCGACAATATGACTGTCAGCAGATATGAATTTGTAGGAATCCATTTCGCTCAACCCCGTGCGCAAGTCACCAGCAATCAAAAAGGTCCGTTCCAGACTGCGGCGATGCGGACTCAAATGCAACGCAAAGCACCCGTCGGCGTCAGGGCAGATCGAACAGCAGGACTTCGGAGTCCGTCGCGGCGCTCAGGTTCGCCCGTTCCTCACCGCTGACGCGGGCGCCGTCGCCTTCACCGAGTTCGACGCCGCCGATCGAGATCTTGCCGCGCGTGACGTGAAAATAAGCCCGGCGTCCGGGTCCGAACTCCACCGCCGCTGACTGGCCGGGATCGAAACTTCCGATGTACAGACGGGCGTCCTGATTGATCCGCAGCGCGCCATCATGCGCGTCGGGCGCGGTTACGAGGCGAAACCGGCCGCGGTCCGGATTGGGGTCGAGCGTCTGCTGCTCATACCCGGGCGGAAGATCGGCCCGTGCGGGGATGACCCAGATCTGGAGGAAATGCACCGGGTGGGAGGGCGAATGATTGAATTCACTGTGGACGATACCCTTTCCCGCCGTCATCCGCTGGAGATCGCCCGCCGGGATTATGGAATGGGTGCCGAGGCTGTCGCGATGCTCCAGCGCACCCTCCAGAACGTACGTGATGATCTCCATGTCGCGATGGCC
Organism: uncultured Pseudomonadota bacterium; assembly: GCA_963824565.1. Lineage (GTDB taxonomy): Bacteria > Desulfobacterota > Binatia > Binatales > Binataceae > JAJPJA01. The sequence continues at coordinate 182,895 of CAWGQB010000033.1, forward strand.
GTGGGAGGGAAACCCGCCGCCGCCCGCAACCCGATCGTCATTGATCACGCGCAGAACGGAAAAGCCGTTCTCCTTGGGATCGTAATATTCGGCAAACGAGAAGGTATGCCGGCTGTCGAGCCAGGGCGCTCTGGACACGCCACGGTCCGAAGCTTTTCTGAGCGCGATCATGATCTATCTCCTTGGTGCCGGCGCGTCGGCGCCGGGGCTGATATTTAAAAGCCTATCAGAGTTGTCAACCCCAACTTCCCTTAAGCATAAACCTGGATGAATCTCTGACCAAGAACGAAAAAGAGCGGTAATCGCGGCGGGCGGTTTGCGCTGATAGAAGGCCTCACCGCCCTCGGCCATCTCGACGCCACGCGGCAACGAAGCTCAGATCACTTTAGCTTCGCGCAATTCTATCCGCGCGTCGGAATCGATACCGAGACTTTCGAGAATCTCGTCGGTATGCTGACCGAGATCCGGTGCCGCGCTACGGACCCTTAGCGGCGTACGCGACATTTTCGCGGCCGGACCCACGTGCAGTTGCGCCTTGCCGTCCTCCTCGGTGGTCTGCAACATATCGCGCTCGATCACGTGCGGATCGTGCGCCGATTGTGCATAGGTGCGCACCGGCGAGAAGGCGAGTCCCTGCTGATCCAGCAAATCCGTCGCCTCCGCCACGGTGAGCGCGGCAAACCATTGCGAGAGCATCCGGTTAAGCTCGCCGCGGCGGCCAATTCGCGCCTGATTGGTGGCGTAGCCGGGATGCTCGGCCAACTCGGGGCGCCCGATTATGGGAGCAAGAATTTTCCAGTGATGATCGACCAGAATGACCAGCATCACGTAGCCGTCGCGGCATCGGTAAAGGTTGGACGGCGCGTTGAAGACAAATTCGTTGCCCGTACGTGGCAATTGCACATCCGACGCCGCCAGCGCCAGGTTCCCGTTGGATTGGAACAGCATCGCGTCGAGCAAGGCGATGTCGATATACTGACCCTCTCCGGTGCGGTCGCGATGGCGCAGGGCGGCCACCGCCGCCAGCGCGCCGTGTAATCCACCGAGGTCATCGGAGAGAAACGTGGGCGGCTTGATCGGCTCGCCTTCCGGCTCTCCGCTAAGCGACAGAAACCCGCTGTATGCCTGCGCCAGCACGTCGTAACCGGCACGATGGGTATACGCGCCGAATTGACCGAATCCGCTGACCGAAACGTAAATGATATCCGGATTGACCTGCTTGATTCCCTCGTAACCGAGGCCCCGGCTATCAAGCTTTCCGGCACGGAAGTTCTCCACCATTATGTCAACGTCAGCAGCCAGCTTCAGGAAGATCGCCCGCCCCTGCGGCTGGCGAAGATCCAACGCGAGGCTGCGCTTGTTGCGGTTGACGGAAGCGTGCATGAACGACAGCGGCGGGTTCGTGCCGGGAAAAAACGGCGGCAGGAAGCGCGAGACGTCGCCGCTGGTCGGCTCGATCTTGATAACATCCGCACCGAGATCCGCGAGCAGACATCCACACATCGGCCCCGCCCAGGTAGTGGTGGCCTCCAGCACTGTAACCCCGTCCAGCGGACCAGCCAGATCCGCGCGCGCATTGTCAAAGAAATCCCATTTCTTCATTGCCCGGCAATGCTACCAGCGCCCGGCCTGCTCTGGGTAGAGCGCAACTCATCAGGGTCCGGCCGGCGATAATCAGATATCGCGGCTGCGTCAACTTCGGCTTTCGAAAGACCAGGCAAAATGGCGAGAATCAATGCAAGACAAAGCTGCCGGCGGCGCTATTGCCCGTACTGCTGAATGGTACAAAGGGGGGATTGAGCGCTTGCACGTAGGCTTGGCCGGGCGTCGCGGCAGCCGGCACCGTAAAAGTGAACACGTTCGGGCTCACCAACGTGATCGGGATTCTGGGCACGCCATTTTTATTAAGTCCGCCCAGGTTCATTGTCACGCCGCCCACCAGATTGAAAAAGTTGACCACCGTGAGGGTGGAAAATCCCGCTCCGCTGACCGTTATCGTCCCGGCGCTCTGACTGACTGAAGTTATCGCGATTCGATCTCCGATCGGCACCGAGACGGCATTGCTCATTTTGCTGAAACTGCCGTCCGCACCTTTGTTGATTACCACAAATGATCCCGGACCGGTGGTCGGCATTTCAGGGCCCGAAGGGGGAACCAGGAACGACACGCTGGTGGGGGTCAGGTTCAGACCTGGAGCGATGATAAACGGACCGACCTTACCGCCCAGGCAGCCGCAGAAGATATTAACCGCTACTCCATCCGTAGCATCGAATCCCATCCCGCCGACGGTGACCGTCATGCCCTGTTGCACCACCGTCGCCACATTGGCGACCGCGATACCCGGGTCGACGCTGTCGGGGGAGATAGCGCTGGCGTTGATTGAGGTAATGCTTGGAATGCCCACCGCCGGATTACCTTGGAGGAGTGCCAATACGCTGTTAGAGGCGGCGTAATCTCGATCAGTGTTGACCACCTGCACGGCAGACACGCCAGCGCCCAACGGTATGCTCGCCGGCAGGGGCACTGTCAGTTGGTTCGACGCGAACACCGGAGTAAATGGCCGGCATTGATCGACCCCGATGAGGTAGCGACAAAGAAGTTAACCCGCGAGCCGGGGGTGAACCCGCTGCCTTGGATAATGAAGAGAGCGCCGGCCAGGATTACCTGGGGCAACGAACTGATGAAGGGAGCCCCAGGTACGGGCGTCGGTGTAGGCGTCGGCGTGCGGGCAGGGGTCGGCGTTGGCGTAACCTGCGGGGTGGCTGTAGGGGTGGGAGAAACAATCGGCTGATTGAACTCCAACACGCGGCTGTCGAAGGTATCTGCCGCATAGAGATTACCCCCCGAATCCAGGGCTAGCCCCGATACCCCGCATAGCGTGGTGGCCTTTGCGCTGGCCTGATCGCATTGTTGGGTGCCGATAACCAGATTAGCCGGCGCTCCGTTTACCAGCGGAGCGCTATATTCCGTCACGCGCGCATTCTTCGCATCCGCGGCGTACAGATTGCCAAGCATGTCGACCGCTACCCCTTGCGGCTGACAGAGGCTGCCACAGTCCACGCCAGCAAAATTCGCCTGCCCAATCACCGTCTTCGCGATCGTCAGTGTAGAAACGTACTGCAACACCCGGTTGTTGATAGTGTCGGCGATGTAGACATTGCCCGCGCTATCGGTGTTAACCGCGGTGGGACCGCATAGGCTCTGAGCGGTGGCCGCACAACCAGCGTCGGGGCATCCACCGTTGAAATTACACAGACTTCCGGCGAAGTCTCCGCCTTGACCGAAAACCGTGTTGGCGGTCGTATTAGCCACGGTTGGATGGTCGTACTCCAGAACCCGGTTATTGAGCGGATCGGTCACGTACAGACGGCCAAATGGGTCATCCGCAAGGCCGGACGGAGCGGACATGCTGCTGGCGCTAACTCCACCGTTGTTATTCACCCGCGAGGTGAAGCTGCCTTGCTGTCCGAGCACCAGATCGGCCGACTGGTCAGCGCTTTTGCCGCTGCTGAATGGAACGTCAAAACCGAGAACACGAAAATTATTGGAATCGGCAACGTACAGATTTCCCGACGGATCCACCGCCACGCCTTTAGGAAGACAAAGCGTATCCGCTGCCGCGAGTGGATTTCCCGCTGTGTCAGTTAGGTTTTGATTGCATCCCGCGGAGAAAAAGTCGGGTTGCCCGATGACCAGATCGGCCGGGGCGCCGTTAACAAAGGCCGCCACGCTATGCCATCCGAGCACCCGGCTATTATTCATGTCGGCGACATACAACCGGTTGGGGGAAACGCTGAAATCCACTGCGACCGCCGCAGGCCAATATAGACCGGAGGCCGTGGCGCCGTTGACTCCGTTATGGTCCAAAGCCGTTTGCCCAAGCGCCAGCACCGCGTCCGTATTGGGCGGATGAGTGATCAGCGGGTCGTTGTATTTCAGCACTCGCTGATTGCCAAAATCCGCCGCAAATAGATCGCCCGCTGAATCCAGCGCGACTCCGAAAGGGAGGCACAAGCTGCCCGGTCCCAGGACCCCGCTATTGCATAGCGCGGTCAAAAAATTGGGCTGGCCAAAAACCGTGGTCGTGGTCGTGTTGTCACCCCCCACCGGGTCGTCGTATTCCACGACGCGTGAAAGGTGCTGTCCGCTATGTACAGGTTGCCGGCGCCATCGACACCGACACCGGACGGCGTACACATAGCTCCGGCACTCGGACCCGCGGCGCACCCGTTGTCATTGGAATTGAAGTTGTTATCCTGGCCGAAAACCAGGTCAGCGGTGGTGTTGTTCCCAGCCTCCGGCGTGTTGTACTCGAGCGCGCGAAAGTTGCCGTTGTCGGCCACGTACAGATTGTCCGCGCCGTCCACCGCGACCGCCGTTGGACGGCATAGAGAATTCGAGTTGACCCCGCCTGCATTGCACGTACCGATGTCGAAGTTGCCGCTCTGGCCGAAGACGCGGTCGGCCTGCACGTCGGTGGCCAACGGCAAATCGAACTCCAAAACCCGATTATTGCCAGTGTCGGAGATATAGACATTCCCCGCGCTGTCAACCGCAACGCCGCTGGGACCGCAGAGGCTTGTCGCCGATATTCCACCTTGGTTGCATACGCTGGTGATAAAGCTGCCGTCCTGGCCGAAAACCAGATCGGGCTGAGTGTTGGCCGTAAACGGAGTGTCATATTCCAGTACCCGGTTGTTCCCTTGGTCCACAACGTACAAATTGCCTGCCCCGTCAACCGCGATTCCACCGGGGACGCAAAGCGTCGCTCCCGTCACCGCCGCATTGTTGCATTCCGACAGCCATGAAAGGAAGTCAGCCTGGCCAATCACCAGGTCCGCGGGGCTGCCATTTTCAAGCGCGTCAATACTACGCCAACCCAGTACCCGATGGTTACCCGCATCGGCCACATACAACCGATTGGGATTCACACTATGATCGATCGCGACTGACTGCGGATTCCAAAGCCCCGTATTGGTCAGGATATTAGGGCTGTTATGTACGAAGTCGAACTGGCCCAGGACCCGGTTTGCCGAGGCATCCGCATGCGCAACCAGTCCGGCAAAAACCAGAAGCGTAACAACCACGATGGTGAAGATAGTAGTCCACCATCGTAATGAGTAACTGCGCGGCGACACTGACGCAGAGTATAACTCATATAAGGAGGTTGGGCCAGACTAAAAACTATCGTAGGCACGCGTTTTTGATGTTTTTTCCCTGTGTATCTTTTAGACACATGCATAGTGGAATCAGAAATAATGCATCCTCGGCGACTCTCAAAAGAGCACATCAATAACTATGCACATTTGAATAGCTAACTGATGCTGGAACACATCCAGGCCTCGTCTGGCACAACAACGACCATAATCTTTGTGCCTCCCTCTTGTCCGAGCGCAAGGCAAGGAAAAGGTGAATCGTAGCGCCTCGCACGCGCCGACTTCGAGGAAAGTCTTTTCGGCGTGGTCGAACGATTCTGGAAGCGCAAGTTACGCTCTCAACCCTCTTCCCGGTCCGGCAGAGAGAGGAGGCCAGGTTCGCTTTGGTTGAGAGACGGAACCAAACAGTGGCTGGCTGCGTTTCCCAATCCGGAAGGCAAGAAGTCACTTCACGATAAATGAACCGCCGGGTCCGTTGCCGGAGCTGGTGAAAGGGACGAAAGGCGGGCTCAGCGCCAGAATGTATCCCGGGCCGGCGGTCGCATCGACGGGCAGGCCGAAGGTCAATTCCGTTTCGTTGATCAAGGTCAGCGGGATCGTTGGTTTTCCGTCAGGCATGAGGCCACCGAGATTAACCACAGCGGCGCCCTGCGTATTGAAGAAATTAATTACTGTCAAAGAGGAGAACCCACTTCCGTTCACGGTTACCGTACTCCCGGTCTGGTTGACTGAGCTCACCGTGATTCTTTGGCCGATCGGGACTGATACCGCGTTGCTTTTGTGGCTGAAACTGCCGTCGTCTCCCTGGTTGCTGACGACGAACGAACCCGGCCCGGTCGCTGGTGCGTCGAGTCCGGAGACCGGCAGCGTGAACGCGATACGCGTGGAGGTCAAGCCTGGATCTCCGGGCTTAAAGAAGAAGGGACCAACTTTGTCTCCGGAGCAGGCGCAGAACAGGTCCACCGCCACGCCGTGCGCGGTATCAAACCCGGTTCCTTCGATTGTGACCTGTTGGCCCTGTACAACCAAGGTTTCCACGTTGGCGACTGCGATATCTGGACTAGCGCTGTTCGAGGCGAGTGGAACACCATTAATTCCAGTGATGCTCGGAATGCCGGCGGCGGGATCACCCTGCAATAGGGCCAACACCGCGTTGGAAGAGAGGAAACCCCGGTCAGTGTTGACCACTTGCACCGACACCACACCCTGTCCCAGGGGATTGCTCGCGGGGACCGCGACCGTGAGGAGGCCGGGCGCGAATGAGGCGGGTACGAAGGGACCGGTGTTAACCACGCCGGTGCCTGTCGCGACGAAGAAATTCACTTCGGATCCCTGTGTGAACCCGCTTCCGTCGATAGCAAAAATGTCGCCAACTCTGATCACGGTTGGAATCGCGCTGATAACGGGCTGGCCGGCCATCGGCGTTGGGGTTGCGCTGGGTGTTTGGGTCGGGCTCGGGGTTGAAGTGGCCGAGGCCGTCGCAGTGGGACTAGGGGCCAGAATCAAACGCTACCACGCGGTTGTCGAAAGTGTCGGACGCGTAGAGAAGGCCTGGGGAATCAAACGCCAGACCCGACACGCCGCAAAACGTATTGCTGGTCGTACTGGACTGACCGCATTGCTCTTGTCCTATTACCAGGTTGGGCGTCTCGCCACTGCGCAGCGGGGCGTTGTATTGGTTGACCGTCGAGTTGGCGGAGTCCGCCGCAAACAATGTACCGTTTGGACTCACTGCCAGCCCCTGCGGTGCGCACAAGTCGTTGCAGTCCAGTCCCAAAAAGTCCTTCTGTCCGATCACCAGGTCGGCGGTCTTGGTGGGCGACAGGGGATCGTTAAAAATCAGTGCCCGATTATTGGCGCTGTCCGCGATGTACAGCCTGCCCGCGTCATCAATCGTAACAGCTGTCGGATTGCACAACGAGTTGGCGCTGCTAAAGCATCCGGTGCGATTGCAGGACCCATCGAGGTTGCAGACGCTGGAGGTAAGGCTGCCGCCTTGGCCGAAGACCGCGTCGGCGCTGATATCGATCGTGGACGGATGGTTGTATTCCAGGACGCGGTTATTGGCCGGATCGGCGACATAGAGATGACCGGATTTATCAATCGCGATACCGCCTGGCGCCGTCATGCTGGCCGCACTCACACCGCCGTTGTTCACGACCCGGCTGGTAAAGCTGCCATTTTGCCCGAGGACGATATCAGCCACGAGATTGCTGGATTTGCCGCTGCTGAACGGCGTGTTGTATTCCAGCACGCGATAATTACTGGAGTCCGCGACATACAGATTCCCCACCGAATCGACCGCAACCCCGCCCGGTTGGCATAGCGTATTGGCCGCCGCCAGCGTGTTTCCGGCGGAGTCGGATTGATTTTGATTGCATCCGGCGGAAAGGAAGTTGGCTTGACCAATCACCAGGTCCGCCGGCGCTCCTTTGGCCAACGAGGGTGCAGCGCGCCAAGCCAGGACGCGGCAATTGCTGGTGTCGGCAATATAAATCCGATTGGGAACAACGCTGAAATCCACGGCCACCGCGCTCGGCCAGTAAAGGCTGTTTGCCTTGGGCCGGTTGACTCCATTGCCTTGGAACGTCGATTGTCCCAGCACCAAACCTGCATTCGCGTTCGGCGGATTGGTCGACAGCGGTTTGATGTATTCAAGCACTCTTTGGTTGCCGAAGTCGGCCACGAATAGATCATCTTGGGCGTCCGTCGCCATTCCAAAGGGGAGACAAAGGCTGGCCGGGCCCAGCCCCCCGTTGTTGCACAAGCCGGAGCCGAAGTTGGGCTGTCCAAAAACCCCGTTCGGTATGGTACTGCCGCTCGCCACTGGGTCGTTGTATTCCTGGACGCGTGAAAAGGTGCCGTCGGAAGCGTAGAGATTTTCCGCGCTATCGAGCGCCAGACCGGCCGGCGCGCAAACCGAGCCCCGGCTCGGACCTGATGCGCACGAGTTAGCGCTCGAACCGAAGTTGGCCTGGCCGAAAACCAGATTGGCGGTGGTGTTGCCTTCGACCGGGCTGTTGAACTCCAGCAGGCGAAAATTGCCGTTGTCCTCGACAAAGAGGTCACCGCTCTTGTCCAACCCAACGACGGCCGGAGCACATAGCGAATTCGCGCCGACTCCGCCCGCGTTGCAGGTCCCGGTAGTGAATCTGCCGCCCTGTCCGAAAACCCGATCCGCCACATCGCTTATCAGCGGACTGTTGATCTCCAGCACCCTCGAGTTGTCCGAATCCGCAATATAGAGGGCGCCTGCTGTATCAACCGCCACGCCGGTGGGATTGCATAGTGTCGCCGCCGAAATGCTGCCGTCCTGGTTGCAGGCGCTCGAGGTAAAACTGCCGCCCTGGCCGAAGACCCGGTCGGGCTGGGTATCGGTAGTGAACGGCTGGTCGTATTCCAGCACGCGGTTGTTACCCGCGTCCACCACGTAAAGATTTCCGGTTGGATCGACCGCGGCGCTCGTCGGAACGCAAAGCGTGGCGCCCGTCACTGCCGAGTTGCCGCACTGTGAACTGGACGACAGAAAATCCGTCTGGCCGATCGCGAGATCCGCGGGAGCGCCGTTTACCAACCCTTGAACACTGCTCCAGGCGAGCACCCGATGGTTGCCCAGGTCGACCACATAAAGCCGGTTGGGTGTGACGCTGCGGTCCACCGCGACCGCCCGGGGGTTCCACAATCCCGCGTTATCCAGGATGTTGACACCGTTGTGCACAAAATCGAGTTGTCCGAACACCTGGGTTGCGACGGGACCCAGGCTGGCGGCGTGAGCAACGCAACCGAGGGCAAGCCCCACTGCGATTGTAAGCGGTAACACGAGCACCAATGCCCGCAGACGTAACGACATAGCCAGCCCCCTTAAGACCTCATAACCAAGTTATGAGAGAGCGACCGCCCTTCCAACCTTTTTACTAACACATTCCGACGTATCCTTATTTTGTCACACTGTGCATTTCTGACATTTCTTCAGAAGCAGTCCCCGTTATGGATAAACCACAACACGCTACCGCAGCTCACGGGGTCCCCCAGCGCGAGACTGTAGAGAGCGTGGGCGCCAATTTGCGGAGGCGGGCTCATAGCGGTGGGCGCGCCGGCAGCAGTGCAGACGCGCTAATTGGAACCGGTTGAGCTTATTCACATCACGTTAATCGAATCTCATCAAACATTATCCCTGAAGATTTTTTCTATCCACATCGGTAGCTGCCATGCATTTTCACACCGTGGACGCGGCCGTTTGGCATGGCTTATCGGAAAAACGCTAAGCTACGATGTTGGCTTGTGCCACAGGCATGGCACTGGACCGGGAAGCACAGGTTTCGGACTCAGAGGAGACTCCAAAATGAAGGCCGCGATTTTTCATGGCGCCGGAAAGCCCCACACTTTCGAGGAAGTGGATATCGATCAACCCAAGGGCCAGGAGGTGCTGGTCCGTACCGTGGCATCGGGAGTGTGTCATAGCGACTTATCGGTCGCCGAGGGAAAAGTCACCTTGCCGACCCCGATGATTCTTGGTCATGAGCCGGCGGGAGTTGTCGAGGCGGTCGGCAGCGATGTGACCCGGTTAAAGCCCGGCGACCATGTAATCGCGCGGCTGGGGGTATTCTGCGGCATGTGCAAGCACTGCCTGTCCGGCCATCCTAACCGGTGCAACAACCGAAACGCGGTGCAACGCAAGCCCGATGAACGGCCGCGGATGCTATATCAAGGCCGGAGGATTGCTGGAGTAACGGGGGACGCGGCGGGCTTCGCGGAGAAAATGCTCACCCATGAAAACGGCTTCGTCAAAATTCCCGACGACGTGCCTCTGCAAGCCGCCGCGCTGGTCGGATGCGCGGTGGTGACCGGCGTGGGTGCGGTGCTGAACACCGCCAAAGTGGAGCCCGGATCGACGGTCGCGGTCTTCGGCGCCGGAGGCATCGGCCTATCCGCGATTCAAGGTGCGCGTATCGTCGGAGCGCGCCGCATCATCGCCGTGGATGTCAACGAGAACAAGCTGGCGGCGGCGCGCCGTTTTGGCGCGACCGACACCGTCGACGCCTCATCCGCGGATCCGGTCGCCGCGATTATGCAGCTAACCGGCGACGGCGCCGACTATTGCTTCGAAGCCATCGGTTCCAAGCGGACCGCCGAACAATGCATCCAGAGTCTGGCGGTGGGCGGCACCGCGACCATCATCGGGATAATTCCGGGCGATCAGCGAGTCGAGATCGATCCGATGAGCCTGCTTAGCGAAAAGCGCGTCCAGGGCTGTCTGATGGGCTCCGTGCGGTTCCCGATCGACGCGCCGCGCTATATCGATTTCTACCAGCAGGGACGCCTGCTGCTCGATGAGATGGTAACGCGGCAATGCCGCCTGGAGGATCTCGACAACGCCTTTGCCGCAATCAATCGGGGCGAGGTGTTGCGCACTGTCATCATGTTTGAGTAATCGCCAATGGGCAGCCGATCCGCATTAACGGCGCCGCACTGGCGCCGGTCCTTGCAATATCACGGGAATCCCTTGAAATCTGGGCTCCATTTCAGGGAAGCGGATCAATTTCCGACTCCAGTCGCCAATTGCATTTCGGGTTTGCCCTTCTCGGGCGCGTGTGGTTAAAACCGGATCCGAGTTTAAGACGAGCTCTCGTTGCCAGTTGGAACCGCAGGAGGACACAATGCGCGTAGGAGTAGGCTGGTTCTTCGTACCGCCGGCACCTTTCGATCCCGACGTCATCGCCCATTACGCGATCGAGGCCGATCGCCTGGGCTTTGATGTTATCAGCACGCCCGAACACGTGGCGTTCCCCCAAAATTTTACCACCAAATATCCCTACAGCGCGGACGGGACTTTTCCCTCCACCAGCGACGAGATGCCGTTCCCGATCCCCTGCTGCCGTTGGCTTTTGTCGCTTCGTTAACCAAACGTATCAAGTTCTCCACCAGCGTAATAATCCTGCCGCAACATCACCCGCTCTACCTCGGTAAGCAGTTGGCCACACTCGATGTCCTCTCTAAAGGACGCATGCGTGTCGGCATTGGTTCCGGATGGCTCAAGGAAGAATTCGAGGAGCTTGGCATCGACTTCCATACTCGCGGTGCGCGAACCGATGAGGCGATCGAGGCGATGCGCGTGCTGTGGCGCGATAACCCCTCAACCTACCGCGGTAAGCACTTCAACTTCGGACCGCTCAAGAGTTTTCCCAAGCCGGTGCAGAGCAACGGCATTCCGATCTACGTCGGTGGCAATTCCGGCCCCGCAATTCGGCGCGCCGCTCGTTATGGAGACGGCTTCATTCCGACGCCTGGCGTCGATATGTCCGCCGCGCTCAAGAAATTGCGTAGCGAGTGTGAAAAGATTGGCCGCAAATTCGACGAAATCGATGTAATCGGCGGTTTCTACGGAGAGCCTACCCAAGACCAGATCAAGCGCCTCGAGGACCTCGGCATCAAGGCCTGCGGTGCAGGCATCCACTTTACCGACGATCTCGGCGCGATCACGCGCGACCTCGAGAATCTGGCAAACCTGCTCATAGCCCGGTAGGTCGAGGTTTAACGACTTACAGGTGCAGGAAAATAGTATGGCCTGACAATCTGCGATCGGTCGATCCAAGTAGGAACTGCCGGGAGGGTAAAGTTGTGTCCAAGCCTTTGGTTGTCGATGCTGATGGTCATTTCCTCGAACCGCCGGACCTGTGGGATCGTTACCTTGAGTCGAAGTTCCGGGACCGTGCGATGCGGGTTAGCAAGGATAAAAGGAACCTCGAGTATCGCGAGATCGATCGACGTATGAGCGTGGCCACGCGCGGCGGCACTCTCGGCACCCTCGGCGGCGCCTACCAGGACTGCGCGGACCTTTCGATTCCCGGTAAATACACCTATTGGGAAGTAGCGCAGCGCACCCCCGGCGGGATCGATCCCGATGCGCGCATCCGCGAGATGGACGAACAGGGTATCGACATCGCTATCCTTTACGGCACGATCGCGCTTTGTTGGGAAGAAGAATGCACCGATCCGGAGCTGTCCGCCGCCTATTGCCGCGCCTACAACAACTACGCTTTTGACTTTTGCTCCAAACATCCCGATCGCCTGATCCCGATCGCCCACGTTAACCTGCGCGACGTCAACCTTGCGGTCGAGGAGGTGAAACGCGTGAAGGGCAAGGCGAAGGGCATCTTCTATACTCCGGCTCCGCCGCGCGGCGTTTCAGTTGGCGACAGCTACTACGATCCTTTCTGGGCCGCCGCCGAGGCGGCCGGACTACCCGTGTCGACCCATGTGCAGGTGCGGCCGAGCTTCCATGGGTCGAAACTACATAGCTCGACGCAGCCGTGGCTTTACCTGATGCAATTGCCGGGCGAGACCCAGCTATCGCTTAACTGCGTGATGCAGGACGGCGTGCTCGATCGCTTTGCTCAACTGCGCTACGTCGTACTCGAGGTCGGGGCCGGATGGCTCCCGCATTGGCTCGAACGCGGCGATGAGAAGTACCATATCTTTGGATGGGCCCCGCGCTTGAGCAAAAAGCCCAGCGAGTTGTTTCGTGAGCGCTGCTGGATTTCGACTGAGGTCGACGAAAGTACGATTCCCAACGTCGCAAGCAAAATCGGTGCGCGCAAGATGTTGTGGGCGACCGACTACCCACACATCGACGCCCCGGCCAATCCGCTTCCTGAAATACGCGAGCATATCGCGATGCTCTCCGAGCAGGATCAGGAATGGATACTTGGCAAGTCAGCGGCTGAACTCTATTTCCTGTAGAAAGGTGGGGAACGTGGAGGCACATCGGAACCTCCTTCTTTGAGAATAAATCCGAGGAAGTGTCATGCTTACGAGGCAGGATGACCTTAATCTGACCGACGCGGCCTTTTTTGCCAACGGCGATGTGCACGAGCTGTTCCGGCGCGCGCGTAAGGCGGACCCGATCCACTGGACCAAGGGGTTGCTCGCACACGGCTTCTGGTCGCTGTTCTGCCACCAGGACGGCTACACCGTTTACCGAGGCGCTTCCGAGATTTTCGCCAACGGCATCCAAAGCGTCGGCTTGCCTGCCAGCCCGGAAGTCGAGGCGACCGTCACACCGGAGATGCTCGGATGCAACAAGCTCCTGGTCGCCACCGACGGCGAATTCCATCGCGCTCTACGCAAAGCTCTGAATCCTCCCTTTCTGCCCCGCGCGATGAAGCAATATGAAGCGTCCGGCAGGCAACTCGTGGCGGAGATCTTTAACGAGATCTTGCCCCGCGGCCGATGCGAGTTTGTGGGCGAGGTCGCGGCGCGGCTGCCGATGGCCATCACCTGGGACATGATGCGGATACCGCGCAAGGACTGGCAGATGTTGTTCGAGAAGGTAAACCAGGTGCTTGGGCCCGAGGATCCGGAATATCACGGTGAGTCCAGCAGCGCCGAAGTTGCCGCGAACGCCTGGCAGACCGCCGCCGACTACTGTACCAACCTCGGGATGGAGCGGCGCGGCAAGGACGGCGACGACTTCCTGACCCTGATCGCCAATGCAAAAGTACTGGGCCGCGATCTCACTCCCGAACAGGTCGGATACAACGTCTGGAATTTCGTAATTGGAGGGCTCGACACTACCCGCAATGCCATCGCCGGCGGCATGCTTGCCTTGATTGAGCATCCCGCGCAGATCAAGCGCCTGCGCGACGACAAGTCGCTGATGCCCACCGCGGTGGAAGAGATCCTGCGCTGGACCAGCCCGATCACTCATTCGCTGCGGGTTGCGGTCAAGGATACGGAGATTGCCGGCCGCAAGATCTCGGCTGGCGACTGGGTGGTGGTATGGAACATCTCGGCCAATCGTGACGAGGCGGTCTTCGATAACTCCGAGGTTTTCGATGTTGGCCGCAAACCCAACGATCACTTTGCCTTCGCCTACGGCGAGCATTTCTGCATCGGCGCCCACCTGGCGCGTCTCGAAATCCGCCTGATTCTGGAGGAGCAAATCGCGCGGATGCCCGATCCGGAACTCGATGGTGAGGTCGAGCGGCTGACCTCGGTTGTACTCGCCGGAATCAAACGGCTGCCGATTAAGTTTCAGCCCCGGCGCGCGCTTGCCGCCTGACGTGGCGCTGTGGCCAACGCGGCCAGGTTAGGCTAAAGCCTTCGTAAGGGCTCGCGACATCAGGAGGATGGAAGCCATGAGTAGCATCCCGGCGGTTTTGATCGAAGCTTATAAAGTGAAAACTCCCAAGTCGCGCGCGGAATACGAACGGGTGGCGCCATTGATTCCAAGCGGAAGTCCCAGCGGCCTGGGCTTTATCCACTACCCCTACGAGGTTTTTACGGAACGCGGAGAGGGCGCCTACGTCTGGGATATCGATGGCAATCGTTATCTGGACCTCTTCGACGGCGACTGGCTGATGCCGCTGGGGCGGGGCAACCCTCAAGTCACCAAAGCGATTACGGATCAGGTGGCGAAGGGCACGACCTTCGGCGGACCGGCGGGCAGGCTCGGTTATGAACTGGCCAGCCTGATTCGGCAACGGATCCCCTCGGTCGAGATGATCAGGTTTGCGACTTCGGGTACCGAGGCCAACCAGAACGCGATGCGCGTGTCGCGGACATTCACCGGGCGCGGCAAGATCGCCAAGCTTTCGGGGGCCTATCACGGCACCGCCGACCTGGTCCTGATCAGCAACGGTCTAAACACCGACCCCAAGTACGTGCCCCCGGGAATGGTTCCGGGCACTCAGCAGGACGTGGTGCTGCTGCCGCCCAACGACATCGCCACCTGCGAGAAGATTATCGAACGCGAGAAAGACAACCTCGCGGCGGTGCTGTTCGAACCCATCATGGGAGTCTGCGGATTTCTCGCCAACACACGGGAGTTCGTGCATTTCATGCGCGATATCACGCGCAAGCATGGGATTATGTTGATTTTCGACGAGGTAGTCACGATGCCGCTGGATGTGGGCGGGGCGCAGGGCTATTACGGTATCAAGCCGGACCTGACCACCTTCGGCAAGGCGATCGGCGGCGGACTGCCGCTGTCGGCTTACGGCGGCCGGCGCGACGTGATGGGCCTGCTCGATCCGCTCCAGAACGACGGCAATCCGCCGCTGGGAATCGCCGCGACGATGGGTGGCATGCCGATCTGTCTGGCCGCCGGGTTGGCCACGCTCAGGCAGCTAACGCCCGAGGTCCATCGCCATCTGCACCAGCTCGGCGACCATATGCGCGAAGGAATCGCCAAAATCGCGGAGAAGCACAAGGTCCCGTTGCAGGCGACCGGAATGGGCCAGTTCATCGGCATCCATTGGACCCCGACCAAGGTGGTTGACTATCCGTCCTTCACCACCGGCAATCGGCAGATCGTCTCGAATATCTGCTTCAGTCTGGCGGTACAGGGTTTCCTGGCGCCATCGCTGGGCCTGTTTGTGCTCTGCTCGCCGATGACAATCGCCGATATCGACTCGTTCCTGGATGCACTGGAACAGGCGCTGCACGACAACAACCTTATTAAATAGCGTCAGGCCGAGTGGAAAAGCCGCGGCGGGGCTGCTGTCCTCACCGGCTCCAGCCACTACTCAGTAAAGGGGCAAAGAATTCTATCTCATTTCGGCTTGGATCAGGCGTCTTAATTCGATTGATAAATTATCGATGAGATTAGCACTTCGTCTTGTAGCACATCGAGGACATCCGGGATGCCGGTAAATGGTCCGGCATTGTTTACATATAGAGCATAGACCAATCGTCGTCCGCTTCGTGCGTCTATATAACCGGCCAATGCCTGCGCCTTGATCATACCCTTCGCGATGTATGTTCCGGTCTTGGCATGAACGTTTCCTTTGGCCGGGCTATCCATTCCTACTTCAGCGAGAGAGCCATCTATTCCCAAAATCGGCAGGGAATCAAAGTACGGGACAAAGGTCGTCTGCCCGCTCATGAAAGTTAGCAGCTTCACGGTCGTTGCCGGCGCGGCAAGGCTATCCGGACTTCCACTTCCATTGGTTGGAAAATCAAACCCGCCACCACTGAGTCCATATTGGTCAATCAATGTAGTCCGCTCTGCTTCAAGCGCGTCATTAATCGTATTCACGCCCTTTGCGAGTCCAAAGAGCATCAGGCTCAAATTGGCGCCCAGATTGTGACTGATTTTCAGAATGAGTTTTGAATACTGCGAATACGGCGCGGACACCAATTGAGCAACTTGGGTGTCGGCAGGATATGAATTGGGCGGGGGAAGCTTGCTCACAGGATTCGGACCGACAAGTGGTGCCGTAACTGTGACCCCGGCCCGCTCCAAGGCCTCGATAAAAGTCGTGCGGGCAAATGCGGCAGGATCCTGGGGAACGGCGGGATTGTCAATTCTGAAGGTTTGCACCAGGGTCGCTACACCGGGCAAAGAAGGAACAAACCCGACCGCAATTTGTCCGGAAACCGTTCCCGCATATGGGCTCGTCGGGGTGAGCGTGATGCGAGTCTCGCCACCCGCCGCGACCGTCATTGCATCGGAGGTAACCGTGAACGCCGCGGTTTGAGGACGCCATTCAACCAGCGCCTTTTCGCCGGGTTTGGTCGGAATGATTGTGACGTCGATGAGATTGTCATTCACAATTATGGGCGTGATGAGCAGATCCTGATTGGGAACCCTGAATTCGTTGAACAGGCGATCGTCGACGATTACCTCACCCGCCACTTTTGTTATGCCGGCGGCGGCAACCTGCGCGGCCAATTTGTCCAAGCCCGCGAGCGGATCAGGTTTAGTGAGGATCGCGCTGCCCAGGCTGTTGGCGTCGGTGTGGTCGAAATCGGTGATGGCAATCGTACCATCACCGTTGTCCCGCCCACCCATTGTCAGGTCTCCCTTTGCCACCAGCACCAAATCACCATTCAAAGTGCCGGTGGCATCAACGTCTCCCAGGCGAAAGACGGGCGTTTTGAATTGATCGCCGGCGCCCAGCTCATTGATGGCGACGCCGACGGAGAAGAGCTTGCGCACGGAACCGGTCAAGAGCAAGCCGTTCGAGTTAAGGTTGTAAATCACTTTGCCCGAGTTCAGATCGGCCACCCGCAGTCCCCACGTTCCTTGGGAATATCGCGGCTTTTGCATAATGGCGCGGATTGACGCGGGTATTTGCGATCCAGGAGCCGGCGTGGAGCTGCCGCCGCCGCAAGCAGCTACCAAAAGACCGAATAGCAGAAGAAGATCAAGACGGCGACGGGCAAACAAATGGTGTTTCGTCAAAACGAATCTTCCTTAGTCCCGCCCTGTTGGGCAAGGAGGATTATCCTGGCAATCTCATTATGGGAGGGGAGGCAAAGCCGGCTGAGTAGTGCAATTTAAGCTGATTGATACGAGGTTCCGGCGATGCCGCGATTATGGACGGTCAGATCTGGAAATCGCCTTTGCGCGGCCGCTTCGCGGGGCGCTTGGAGTCCCGCGCGGCCTCGCGTTCGAGGTCCTGGACCTCCTTGAGCACCTCGTCGAGCCGCTGCCGGAACTCATCCGCCTTGATTCTCACGCCGACATGACAGCTATTACACACGAAATGAGTCTCGGCGCTTTCCTTGAACTCACGCACCAGGATCGAGTTCTTATGGCCGCATTTGGGGCAGGCGATATCGACCGTGTCGTCTTCGAACATCCTTGCTGTCTCCGGCGCAACTAACGTCCAACCAGCGTAAGCGATCAGCCGCCGGATGTCACTACCGATCCGCAAAAGTGCTTAAAGCTGGCCGGACTCAGCGCGGTGCGAGCTTTTCGACCGCCGAGAGAATATTCGCTCTGCGCTCGTCGGCGCCGCGCGCAAATGAGTTGAACCACAACGCGGCGGTGGTTACGCCGGCTTCCGCGTATGCGTTCAAGCGCTCGCGGCAATACTGCGCGCTGCCAAACAGATAGATGCTGCCGAGCATGCGATCGTGAATCGTATCGGTCGCGGTTTTGCGATCGCCCGCCGCCCAAGCCCGCGAAGCCTCGGCGGCTTCCCGCTCGAAGCCGATTTCGCTGAAGAACTGGTTGTAGCCGGGCGTGATCAGATAAGGCGTCATGTGATGGCGCAGCGCGCCGCTGATACGCTCAGGATCTTCGTCCACCACGGTAAGAATCCGGCACACAACCTCGCCGGGTGCCGCGCGTCCTGCCGTCGCAGCGCCTTCCCCGACGTACTTGAGCATCCCAGGCAACGCTTCCGGGGTGATCAGATTGGTGATGATTCCATCCCCGATTTCGCCTGCCAGGCGGCACATTCGAGCGCCCTGAACGGCAAGGAAGATTGGCGGCGGCGGAACGGGAGCCTCCATCCCGAGCCGGAAGCCATTAACCGTGAGCGTGCGGCCCTGGTAGTTCACCTTTTCGCCGGTCAGCGCGGCACGCACCACAGCCACGGTATCGCGCACGCGCGACACCGGTTTGCTGAACGGGACTCCCATCCATTGCCCGATGATCTGCGGCGTGGAGATGCCAAGCCCGAGGATGAAGCGGCCGCCCGAGAGCTGCTGGACGGTCGCGGCCGACATCGCGATCAGCGCCGGAGGCCGGGTGAAGACCGGCACAATCGCGGTCCCTAGGCGCATCTTTTCGCTCAGCATCGCCACCGCGGCCAACGGACTGAAGGCCTCGGTGGTAAACGACTCGAGCGACCAGGCGTCGGTATAACCCAGCGCGTCGGCGCGCCGCACCAGCTCAATCATGTGGCGATTTTCGAACGGTTCAGTCGGTAGCGTAATTCCGATTCGCATTCAGCTTACAGCTTCTCGCAAAATATGATGGTGTCCAAACAAGTTTAAGCGGCAGGCCTCTTGTACGCGGCCAGCTCCGCGCGGACCTCGGCGGTCGTGGCCGGCTCGCTACCGGCCTTCTGGATTGCATTGACGGCAGCGTCGACCAACTCGACGTTGGAGCGCTGCGTCCCGTTCGGCGCGTCTTCAAGGCCGACCCGCACACTTCCGCCGAGCGCAACCGCGGTGGGAATCAGGGGTAACACATCCACGGCCAAACCGGCGACCATCCACGGGGCCCCAGGTGCCGTCTTCTCCAGCAGCTTGGCGTAAGCTTCGACCGCCCACGGTTCGGGCGGAAAGCTGAAGGTCATCCCAGTGGAAAACATAATCCGATAGATCGGCACCGGCATGGTCGGATGATTGCGATGCAAGAGCGCGCCCTGGCGCACAAAACCCGGCTCGTAGCACGCGTAGGCAGGATGAAATTTATATTGGGCCGCGTATCCGGCAGCCGTTTCCAGGGCCGGGTTGGAGTTCATATACACCCCGCTGCCGCCCATCAACCTCGCTCCGTCTGAATCAATGAAACAGAAGTTCACCGAGCCCGGATCCAGCACGCCCCATTCCAGAATCCCGCGCTTGGCCAGCTCCACGGAGGGCTCCCACAGCCAGGCCGGATTGGAGGGATTCGGAGGACCAATTACGGTGGGATAAACGATCGCGTCAACTTGCTCGCGGATGCCGTTCATGAACGCGGCGGAGTTGTCCACGTTGCCGTTCTGCTTGCCGCTATCGGGCTCCAGCGAATGGGCGTGAATAATGGCGGCGCCCGCCTTGATACATGCAACGCCCTCGTCGATAATTTCCTTCGCCAAAACCGGAATTCGGGGTTGGACCCTGCGTGTAGAGGCACCGTTGACGGCGACTTCAATCCAGGTCTTTTTTGCCATGACTCCCTCGGCGCTCGCTGTTGGATTCTCCGCGTTTAAACCACGGGACGCCATCCAAGGGCAAGCACACGTCGTTCGCCTTACTAAGCCACGCCATTAGCCAACTTGAGGCAGGAACTTCTGCTAGACATTCCGATCGAAGATAAACAGCGGGACCCGGTTGGATGATTTCTCATCGACCTCCAATACGCGGCGCGAGCCGTCGACGCGAATTGGCCTGAAGCTATAGCCGGCCTTGCCCAGCGCGGCGCTGACCACTTCCACATTTTCAGCTTCCAGCCAAACTCCGACCATCCCTTCGGCGTCGGCCTGCACAGCCGCAATCAAGCCGATGCGCGCATCTCCGATTGTAACCACCGCCGAATTGCCGCCGGCCGCAGGCATCACGTCCAAACCGAAATTACGCCGGTAGGTCGCAATCGCATCTTTGAGGTCTGTAGTGTTCACGTCGAGCCGGTCCAAGCGTGTGATATTGGCCATTGGTGCTGTCCCTGTCCAGAGCAATAAGTTTCATTAAAGCTAGGAGTATATCAGAATTCCTTCCTCTGGTGGGAACAGCTTCATGATTGTTCTCGTGCCTTTGTAGGCCCAGCAAAAGCATTCGTGTCAACAGGGACAAGCGCCTAAATAATCCTGGCTCTTTGCGGACTCGCGACAAGGCACGCTCAATCCTCGATCCCTTCGGAATCTCTTGCGGCAGCGATGTCTTCGTCGGCCAACAATGATGAATAGACCCCGTCTCATAGGGGAGCGTTCCTTTTGAGCATCCGCGAGAGACTCCTCTATATGCAATGGTCTCCGACACCTACTGTGCTCGGCACGCAGTCTTGGCGCAGGTGAGTCTATAAGTTCGCTGACATTTGTATAAAAACGGTCGTTAGCATACTTACCGACATTACACTCCGACTCGGCAAAATCACGAATACTGGCCGCCTCAGTTCCTTCAAGGTTTCTGGAAATATCTTTAACACGGCAGTCATCAAAATGTTCGCACATTCTTAACGGTTAGATACTTACCCTGCGCCGCACCTTAACAGCGAATTCGCCGGGACCCTGAGACGAAAAAATCTGATGGGAAACGATGCGACGAGCGAGCCGGTTCAGGAGGCGGCGCCTAACTGACTAACAACTATGATCGCAATTGAACCTGTAATCGCGTAGCCCCTAGTCGGAGAATTAGCGACTGTCACATGTATCGGAGGGCCCGTCCTCGGTTCAAGTAACGGGCTCTCGACGGTGAAGACTGCCCAATTTCGAAGGAGGAACCCCACAATGTCTATGAGGCGCGCCGTTTCAAGATCATCGCGCTGCGTGCGTATCGGCTTGAGTTTTCTCGCCGCCTTTAATTTCATCGTCCTCGGCCCCTTGGCCAGCGCCCTCCAGGCTGCGCCCGACTACGATATCGAGACCAGCACGCCGATCAAGCATCTGGTAATCATTTTTCAGGAAAACGTTTCCTTCGATCACTATTTCGGCACGTATCCGAATGCCACAAATCCTTCCCGGGAGCCAAGGTTTGTAGCGAAAGCCAACACGCCGAACGTCAACGGGCTCACCGGCGCCCTGCTGACTCATAATCCGAATCTCAGTGTAGCCAACAACAACAAGGAAACCGACAGCGTCGCCGCCAA
The DNA here is from genome assembly GCA_963824565.1 of uncultured Pseudomonadota bacterium. GTDB lineage: Bacteria > Desulfobacterota > Binatia > Binatales > Binataceae > JAJPJA01. The sequence goes on from CAWGQB010000033.1 coordinate 204,297, forward strand.
TCCTTTCCGGCTGGATCTCGAGCAGGCTGCAACCGCCGACCAGGATCATGATTACGGACCTGAACAGATGGCTTTTGACCACGGGCTGATGGATCTTTTTCCACTATCAGTAGGAGTGGCCGGCCCCCCGCCGAAGAGTCCTCCGTCTCAAGTCCTAACGACCGCTCTGACGATGGGCTACTACGACGGTAATACGGTCACGGCGATGTGGAATTACGCGCAGAACTTCGCGATGAGCGATAACTCCTACGGGACTACGTTTGGGCCGTCGACCGTTGGCGCAATCAACCTGATTTCGGGGCAGACCAATGGTGTCACCGAAGACCTTAATCCTGGCGGTGGGACAGTATCTGACGGTCATGGCGGTCTGACTATTATCGGCGACCCCGACCCGGTCGGTGACGTCTGCTCCACCACCAGTGGCGAGACCTCCCGATTCGGGGCCAACGCCAAGAACATCGGCGACCTTCTCGAACGCCATGAGAATTACCTGGGGATGGTTTGAAGGTGGATTTAATCTCTCGGAGGTAAACCCGAACTTAACTACCGGATGTAAACGCAGCACGACTTCAGCCGTGACGGGGGTGACGGAAAAGGACTATATTCCCCATCACGAGCCCTTCCAGTACTATCCTTCAACGGCTAACCTCACGCACGCGCGACCCACCTCCGTCGCGTCGATCGGCACCACCGACCCCGCAAACCATCAGTACGACATCCAGGACTTTTTCGATGCGGTCGCGGCTGGCAACTTCCCTGCGGTGAGCTTTATCAAGGCACCGGGTTTTCAGGAAGGCCACCCCGGCTATTCCGATCCGCTCGATGAGCAAAACTTCATTGTGAACCTGATCAATTTCCTGGAAACACAGCCCGAATGGCAACACACCGCCGTTGTCATCAATTGGGATGACTCTGATGGATGGTACGATCACCAGATTGCTCCGATCCTGAATCAATCGACCACTAATGACGACGATCTGACCGCCACGGGCGCATGCGGCAATGGCACAGTCAATGCTCTGCCAGGAGTTAATCCCGCGACAAAGCACGCGCAGGGCCGATGCGGCTTCGGACCACGGATACCGATGCTCGTAATCTCACCGTACGCACGGCCGAACTTCGTCGATCACATCGGTGACGAGTCAGACTTCGATTATCCGGTTTATCGAGGACAACTGGCTGCATGGCCAACGCATCGGCCAGGGCTCCTTCGACGCTGTGTCGAATTCGATTGCAAGCATGTTCGATCTTAGCGGGAATGGCGTGAATCTCCCGGTTTTCCTTGACCCAATCACAGGTGAAGTCGTTCCCTGAAGCGACACTCACAGAGTCTGTTTGCGGGGCCGGGATATGCGCCATGCGCGTGTCCCGGCCGCTCTTCGTGACGACAGTCCGGGAAAGATATGCTCCGTCTTGAGATCCGCGCGGAGCCCTGCTTAGATCGGTTCCCGCTTGAGATATCCTCAATCATCAATTTGATTTGTGCGCACAACAAAGACCCAATCGCTGATCACAAGACGGGAATTCCTGCGAACGAGCGGCATGGTGGGCGCGACCATAATGACCCTCAGCGCCCAACGGGTGGTTCAAACGGTACTGGCTCGGCCCGCGCTCAACCCTGACTCGTTGGCCCGTTTCGTCGATCCGCTTCCGATTCCTTCCATCGCCCGCCCCAGCGGTTATCGCCCCAGTCCGGCTGATCCAAAACTCAAGGTGCCGCTTTACAGGATCGAGATGCGCCAATTCGAGGCCCGCCTGCATCGCGATCTGAAGCCGACGCGGCAATGGGGCTATGGTTCCAGCGCTCCTGGACCGACCTTCGAAACGCGCAGTGGACAGGGGCTGATGGTTGAATGGGTCAACTCTCTGCCTAGCCGCCATTTCCTACCGATCGATCATAATCTCCATGGCGCGGGAGTCGGCAACCCTGAGGTTCGCGCCGTGGTTCACGTGCATGGCGCCAAAACACCGCCGGATAGCGACGGCTATCCGGAACACTGGATAGTGCCTGGTCAGTCAGCGCTTTCGTACTATCCGAACAATCAGGATGCGGCGATGCTCTGGTATCACGACCATGCGATGGGCATCAATCGGCTTAATATATTCGCGGGATTGATAGGGGCTTTCATCGTCCGCGACGAGGTCGAGGCGGGTTTCAATTTGCCGGGCGGTAGATATGAAGTGCCATTGATCATCTATGACCGGATGTTCGACCGGAATAGCCAACTCTATTATCCGGTTTCAGCAAACCCTGATTCGCCCTGGGTTACCGAATTCTTCGGTGACACCATGCTCGTCAACGGCAGGATTTTCCCATATCTGGAAGTCGAACCCCGCAAGTACCGCTTTCGAGTACTCAACGGCGCCAATGGCAGGTTTTTCCATTTGTCGCTTGCCAATCGGCAGACCTTCCACCAGATCGGCACCGATACGGGTCTTTTGCCGTCCCCAATTGAGCTTGGCAGCTTGCTTCTCGCACCGGCTGAGCGCGCGGACCTAGTCGTTGATTTCGCCGGACACGGAGGCGAAGCGATCAGTTTGAAAAGCGACACGCTTGACCTGATGCAATTTAAGGTTTCACGCGGCAAACCAAACGATACCTCGACGCTTCCCGCGAAGCTTCGTCCTGTTCCCAGGATTGCGGAGTCGGAGTCCGTGAAGACGCGGATGCTGACACTGATGGAACGGGACAATCTGGTGGGTAACGCTATGATGATGCTGCTCAATGGAACTCGCTGGAGCATGCCGATCACTGAAAATCCCGTGATCAATACGGTTGAGATTTGGAACCTGATTAATTTGACGGATGATGCTCATCCAATTCATCTGCATCTGGTTCGCTTCCAAATCCTCGACCGGCGCCGGTTCGATGTATTCGCCTATCAAACTTCAAAGACGCTGAGATACACGGGACCGGCGATTCCTCCGGAACCGAGCGAAGCGGGATGGAAAGACACGGCGCGGGCCAACCCCGGGATGGTCACCCGGATCATTATGCGCTTTGAAGGTTACACCGGACGGTACGTCTGGCATTGCCATATGCTGGAACACGAGGACAACGAAATGATGAGACCATATGAAGTTGTCGCCTCGTCTCAGGAAGCATCGAACGATGCCGCCGCTCCCGCGCTGGAGTGGTGTGGCGATGGCAAACTGCAAATTCGGGAGAACCGATAGGTTGAATCCAGGTTTTAAAGGTGGGTGAAGCCGGAGCGTAAATCGTCACTGAAGCGGCGGATCGCCCGGTTGCGCCGGAGCAGAATTCCTGCCGGACGCCAAAGGTCAGAGATAAGTTCTCTCAATGCCCTTTCGACATCATCTCCGCATCGGGTCTGGAATGGCGCCCGGAAAGAAGTGTTCGGGTGGGCGAGGGTCGAAAAGCGCAACCAGCTTCGACTCATCCGGTCCTCGCCTCGCCATAGGGCGAGGCGAGGACCGTGTTCCGGGTAGGGTTTTTATTTCGTCAAGTCGCGTCGATGTTTCGCTGCGGCTACTGGTCGTCGGAGGAACGGTAGATCCCGATGCAGCCGTTCGGGCAGATGGTATTGACCGATCCGGCCCCCAAGGGAACAAAGACACGGTTCGATATGGGATCGGCAGCAACCGAATGCGCACCGGGCACCAGGGGAATGATCTCGTCAAATTTCAGCGTAACGGCATGAATGATGCCCAGCGACGTCGGCACGTTCGTCTCGCCGGCCGCGTAATAATTATCGTCACCCGGATTGAACCAGACCTCGTCATTCCCTTTGATCGGGAAGGTCGCCAGTTTCTGTCCGGTGATCAGGCTGATAACCTGAGCCGGCAGCGGCGTTGCTTTGGCGTCGTTCGTCGCTGAACAGCCAAGCAACGCCTGATTGTTCAGGCCGATTGCCATGCCGGTCGGTTGACAGCCGGTAATCGTGAAGACTTTTTCCACAGTGAAGGTCCTGGGATTGATCACCACCGTAGCGCCCACGTTCTCGTTGGAACCGTTCTGCGGGAGGTCCAGATAGAATAGCCCGGTGGCAGGATCGTACTGCGATGCTTCGATGCCGTTGGTCGCTGCCGGCAGCTTGATCGACTTCCCTTCCGAAGTGACCGAGGACGAGCCGTCGAAAGTGATCCGCCCCAGAACCTGATGAACGCCGCTTTGGTCGGGTACCGACGAGATCAGGCTGATGAAGGGAAACGGTGTCTCCGCATCATTGGCGATGAGCACGACCTGGTCGACCGGGTCATACACGCCTTCGTCAGCCCGCTCGACACCGCCGGTCGGGATGATGTCGGTGATCTGATGCGATGCGATATTGATTACCTTGACGGTGCTGTTGCCGTCGCCGGCCCAGATCTCGCTGTGATTGACGACAATCAGGCCGTCCGGACCCGAGACGGCATGGTTGGCGAAGGCACCGGCGAAGCCCCGGACTTGAAAGGCGAGGTTGATCTGATCGGGGAAATTCGGATTGCGCTTGCCGTCGATGAACTCATCATCGTTCAACGCAAACACATCGACGCTGGCATTGGTGCGATCGGAAAAAGCATAAATCCCGGCCTGGGCGTCGACGGTGCTGATGTCGAAGGCGGAAATACTTTGCTTGTTCGGCAGCGAGAATGTGCCGACGAGCTGGAACGCCTCATCGCCCGCGGCAACCGATGTCGCCGTCAAACCAAGCGTAGCACATACAAGAACACCGAAAAGCACTGCCATGGAATACAGTGTACGATTCAACCACCGAGTTTTCCGGATCCCATTAGGGTTATATTTTTTCATGTTGGCACTTTTATAAGGAGGTCGTTACAGTGCATTTAATGGTGGCTGACCAGACAGTGAAGAGATTCACTCAGCCGTGGGCAGCTTTATCGATTTTTCTCATCGGGTCTAAACCAAGAAATCCAACGAGACGCTAAGCTGATGGGGGCAACAGTTCTGATTCATTATTGCCCACAAGAGCAGCCATAAGCCCGTTATGGTCGCGATGCCCACAAACGAGCAGCGGGCGCCCGTGGGGACGCTCGCTGCTCTCAGTTAGTTCAGACTCGTTGCCAAGCCAGGGTTATCAAGGAAGACGTAGACCCGGAAGCACCTGCGTACCTTCGCTTTGCACTGCCTGTAGGGCATTGGGATTGAGGCCCAAAGCGGTCAGGATGGTCGGCGCCACTTGCCGCGTCTCAACCGGAAGCGTGACGGTGTCGGGTTTGAATGATGGGTTCCACACCAGGTTCATCACGTTGACGTCGTCATGCGCGAAGCCGCCATGCTCCGCCAGCTTCTTGGTGCTGTTCGAATAGGTCACGCCGATATTGGGAGTAATGAGGATATCCGGCGTGCGCGAATCGCCGATATTGTAGTAAAGGCCAATGGAGGGGCCCGAGAAAATCTGACCGATGCCGGCGATGTTGTCGCTTACGGGAGACTCCTTCTCGAGCACCTTGACGGCGTCGGGGGTGTCGGCTGAATCCCTAAGCCAGAGCAGGGCTACGTCATCCTCCGTCGGTCCGACTCCAGTCGGGTCGGTCTCCGAAAAGGGCAGGTAGCTGCTCACGATCGTAGCCGGATCGTTCGGCGGCCCATTGGGCACATAGCGGCTGGAATCGATCGGCGACTGCCCATGCTTGGCAGTAATGATGACCAGCGTCGAATCGGCCAGATCTTCCTTCTTCAGTTCAGAGACCATCTGCCCGATCGAATCATCGATGAACTTGATTTCCTGGAGCAGCGAACCGGTTGGCGTCCCGACCGAATCGACGTAGCCGCCTTTTAGAGTGTAAGGCGGTGGAACCGACGGCCCATCCTTGTAAATGAGTTTCTGGCCGATGCTGACGGCCTGAAAGTTCATGCCAAATATGGCCGGCACCGGCTCGGTGGCGGTACCGTCGTGATTTTTGCCCTCGATTTCGTTAAGGATGGCCATCACCTTGAGACCGTCATAGCACTGGATGTTCTGGAAGCTCCCGGTGTAGTCATCGCCCTTGGCCACGGCGTCTTGGTCCGGCAGGAACGGCTTCCCGTCCTTCGTGCAAGCGGGGATGACCAACTGCGGCGGCGCTTCGGATGCAAAGTTCACGGAGTCGGAGTTTATTTCCGGTGAATAGTAATCGTCGACATTAGTGTCGGAAGAGGTACCGGTAGGGCCGCCCACGGACGAATACGACGCATGCTTGTCAGACCAGGCCGTGTAACCTTTCGCGCCATGTATAACTCCGAAAATCGTATTGTCACGCACGAAGTTCCACGGATAGACCGGATTACAATTCTTGTCGCGGACCAGCCTACTCGAGTCGATCGCACCGATCCCGCCGTCGCCGGTCGGGTCGCCGCCAGTGAGCAGGTTCTGATTGATCTCGATGCCCTCGTCGTATTCGGTGGTCGTACCTAGCGGGGTTGCATCCTTCGTACAAGGGCCGGATGCCAACCCATTGCCGGTCGTGACCTTCGGCGGATTGAGATCGCGGTCGTAAGCGACATCGTAATAGACACCCATCGTGCGCGGCGTGCCGCCGGTCATGAGCGTCATCAGACCCGGGAATGAATCCGACGGCTTCGAGGTCGAAGTATTGATGTAATTGACCCCGTGGTTTCCCAACGCCGACAGGTTCGGGCAGTAGGGCTTGCCGGCGTTTGCACCCGGAACTCCTGAGGCGCAGTTCAGGTAATCGAGCGCGTGCATGCCGTCGATGCTGATCAGCAGGACGTGACTGATCTTGCCGGCGGCGAAGACCTTCGGCGCCGCGCCCACCGCAATCGCAAGCGCGCCAATCGCGACGGCCGCCCGGAGCTTTCGAGAATACGGTTTTGATTTTTCCATCAGTCGATAAACCTCCTCCCAGAGGATCGAAGAAACCGCGGAGGTTACCGGCCGAATGTGTCTGACCGAGAAACGGCGAGTTAAAAGAGGTCGTTAAACTAATTAAGACGTCGTTAACCGTGCGATAATTTCTGCGGCGGTATGGTATGCAGGCAACAATGGTGCATTCGCGCCTTATAACCGGAGTGTCGCATGACCCTGCGGGCCGCCCCCGCGCGCATGAAAATCCGCGCCCTATTTCTGTCCCCTCTCCCTGGCTAGAGACCGTCGAAAAACTGGATTCTGGGCCAAGGGTTATTGCGATGGCTGCTTTTACTAAAGCTTATCCGGCGACCATAGTGGCGAGAGGTCTCGCGGTCGAAGAGAGGCACCGCTTAACACTTCCCGCCCAAGGAGTTTACTCCTGGGCGCGAAAGGCAACCGCCCAATGCGAAAACAAAAGCGGGTACCCATCGGATGCCCGCTTCTGGATTTTCTACATCTGTCGTTGTTATATTCCCCCTGACAGGGGAGAATATTAAATAGCATGTGGAACTCCAGTGACAGGCTGGAAACCTATGCGACGAGGACAGTGATTATACGCGAGTGTATACTAGAATCCGGATGGGGCCGATTGAAGCGCCATAATGAAAGAAGAGCGCCGCGAGCCTAAAGGCTCGCGGCGCTCTTCTTTCATTAGCTACTTACGATGTAAACGGGTCTTCGCTTAGCCCTTGGGCTTCATCGTGACGTCGAGTGTCGTTGGCGCTCCCGCCTTGACCGTCACCTTCTGCTCCTGCTTGCCCAGCTTCTCCTGCCAGATAGTGACAGTGTAGTCGCCCGGAGCCACATCCTTGATGGTGAAATTGCCTTTGTCGTCGGTTACCGCATAGTACGGATTGGCCGCCGAAAACCACCATCCATGCATCCAGCCATGCGCGTCGCAGGTCACCCTGATCAATTCGGGCTTTTCGACTGTCACGTCCACTACCTTCTTGAACTTGGGCTGGGCGATGTTAATTGGCGGATTGTCCGTGGAATAGGTGTGGATGTTATGCAGGATGCCGTCATCGTTTATGATCTTGACCGTGCTGCCGGCCGGGAAAGCCAGAACGTGCGGCACATAGTCGCAACCTTTCTGATCGAAATTGACCGTCTCCGGCTTCGGTGCGGCCTTGGCGTCGGCGATATAGATCACCGCGTTGGCGATTCCGCCGTCGCTACCGACCATCAGATCTTCCTCGAAGTGGGGCTTGAGCCCGCACACTTCCTTGTCCTTGCTGATATCAACCTTCTTAGGCGTCGGCGCCGTGCCGCCGTACTTGACCGTTCCGGTAATCGAGCCGTCATCGGCGCGGGCCGCCAAGCCACCGGTGCATAACATCGCCGCAGCGATAAATGCCATTATCAGAGCGCGTTTGTTCATCCTGGACCTCTCCATAGAAGTTTTAGTTCGGTTACTTGCTACTGACTTTCACCGGTGGTTTCTCGGGTTGGGGGCCGGCCGGGTTCATACCCGGATGGTCGCCGAACCAGAATATGTAGTCTCGAATCGCACGAATCTGCTCAGGTTCGTTGCCATGGAAGATGTCGTCTGGACCACCGGGATAAAACGACGGCATCTTGGTTCCCGGCTGCAGCGCCTGCGGATTGTGCAGCCATTTCGCGAGCCATTGCGGGTTAAGCCGATGGCGAGCCAGCGATAGGTCGGGGGCCCAGCCGTCGGGCGGACCCTCGGGCTTGATGTCGCCCTGCTGATGGCAACTGAAGCAGTTGAAGTAATCCTTCGACATCAGCTTCTCTCCGGCCAGCAGGTCGTTTTTCGGAATGGTATTGGTATTGACGAACACAAACGGCACTTCGACCTTGCCGGTGGCGCCGAAGTAATCCACCAGCGTGTTGTCCTCGGTATTGGTGAAGTGGAAGGTCGGCATCCGCAGCTTGAGCCAAGGCCGGATCGGAGTGGGCGCCTGCAGGAATCCGAACAGCCAGTTGGGCTGCACCTTTTGTCCTTCCCCATTCAGGATAGGAGGCGCAAAATTCGGATTCTGTTCGTAAAAGCGCCGGATGTAGCCGCCACGCTGCTCGATGATGTGGCATCCCACGCAGTTGTAGTAGTTGACCATCCGCCGTCCGTTGACGATCGCGTCCTGTTCAGCGGAACCGGGCGCGCGGTAGCGCTCGGGCACCTTTTCGCCGATAAGGCTGGCCAGGAAAACCCGCAGATTCCGGATATCGGTGTCCTGGAAGTCGAAATTGGGCATCAATTGCTCAACGTCCGCGGTCGCGTAGATGCGTGGGTTGTAGAGCTTGTGGAAAGTCCATGCGTCCCAGGTGTTGGCAATGTCGGTTTGATTGCCGAAGAACAACTCGTCCAGATGCTTGGTGCCGAAAGTGGTCAGCTCGACGCCAATCCGGGACTCTTTCTCCATCCCGTTGATATCGTGACATCCAAAGCAGCCGTACTTGCGCACCAGCGACTTGCCCTTGGCGATTTCATCGGGCTGGGCCAGGGTCTGCTCGATGTTCGGGTCGATGTTCTTGTGCCCCATCGTCATCAGGTACGCGGCCAGCGCCTCAGCCTCGTGATCGGAAAGTCGCAGCGAAGGCATCGCCGTATGCGGCGAGAAATCGCGCGGGTTCTTGAGCCACAAATAGATCCATCGACCGTCGGTCTTTTCCGCGATCGCACTCAGGTTGGGCGCGAAGTCTTTGGTAGTGCGGGACTCATTGGGCTTGAAGTCAATGTAGGACCCCACCGGCGTGCCGATCTGTTCTTTGTCAATGGCATGGCAGGCCTTGCATCCAACCGATTCGAATATATCCTTGCCTTCTGCCACCATCTTGGGATCCTTCAGGTCCTGATCGAGGGTGGGAGGGGCAGGATGAGCTGCCAGCCACGTCTTGCTGTCCGCTTTGGAGCTATCGAACAGGAAGGCAACGATCGCGGTTGCCTGCTCGCGGCTGAACATGAAGTTGGGCATCCGGGTATGGGGCCTGAAAATGTGGGGGTTAGTCACCCAGCGCACCGCCCAGGACGGATCCAGCTTGGCGCTGGCCAGCTTCAGATAGGGCCCGATCTTGGGCATTACCTCATAGCCGGCGACCAGATGACAGCCGTGGCAGCCCATCTGCTGGAATAACCGTTCCCCGTCGACCCAATGCGGTGCGAGCTGCTCGTCCTTGGCGTTGCGCAGTGAACCCACATCGATATGGCAGGTGACGCACCGCGCCTCCATCTTGGGTCCCCTGAGCAGCTTTTGTTCCCAGAATTCGGTGTCGCCGTGGGCCAGGGCCACCGAGTTAATCGCCGCACCCTGCCCCTCGTGGCACGGGGTGCACCCGAGCTTGTCGGGCGGATGCTTGAGGATAATCTCCACGTAATTGGAATGAGTGCGGAACGGTTCGGGAGCGTTTTCGAAGCCGCGCTTATCCTCGGCCACATGACAGCTCTGGCAGCGATCCACTCGCGCCACCGGCTCGTCGAAGGAATTGCGATCGAAATCGTCGATCGCGGTTTGTTCAATCTTGGGAATCTTGGGATAGCGGAACAGCACCCGGCCCTGGAAGGTCACCGGAAGCATGTAGGTGCCGGCCTTATCGATGAAGTCGTCGCGGTTCTTGGTATAGACCTTGAGCTTATCAGTGATGCTTTCGACCTGAGCGTTAAGCGCTTCGATCTCGCCTTTGATCGCATCCTCTTTGGCCTTGGCGGCATCGGAGGCGGCCTGCTGACCGACCAGGTTCGCATTGAGCCGGTCGATGTCATCCTTGAAGCTCTTGGAATCGCCGCCAGTCTGAATCGCGTGATTGTAATCGTACCAGCGCTCGGTCAATTCGGACTTGGTAAAGCGGACGACCTGATCCTTGTCATCGGCCACCACCTTGGCCGGTATGAGCTGGGCGCGCAGGTCATCCAGTTTCGCGGTAGTCGACCCGGAAGACACGGCCTTTTGGGCGGCTTCCAACTGCTTGGTCAAGGCGACGTACTTGGGATCTTTGGCCAGCCGCTTATCTTCGTCGGCGGCCTTTTTCATGAACGTCTTGTATGCCAGTTCGTCGAATTCGACCTGGTACTGCTTCCAGGGGCGGCGCGAAATGTTGTCGTCCCAAATCGCCCAAACCGCACCAGCCAGCAGCAACGCGACCATCAGCACGAATAGCGCGCTGAAGGATTTGCTCTCTTCGGTGGGATCCAGTCCGAGTCGGCCAGCCATCTAAATTGTGTCACTCCACGTCTAAACCGCCGCATCCTGTTGGGCGCCGGTTCACTTGCTAGATTGCCCTCGTCAATCCGCGAACCAGCGCTCGGCCAGCACCCCCAGCCCGAACACCAGCATGCCAATCGCGGCGAGTTCCATTTCCTTGCCCATTCCATGCTCCTGGGTCAGGCCGACGTAGAGTGCGAAACCCACGTCGGCGAAGCCCAGGGCCTCGAGAATTTTCCCCAAAAAGAACACCCGGCAAATTAAACGTTAATCCAAGGCGTTACCAGGATGTACTTGATATTGAACGCATGGCGCAGCGCCATCTTGACGAATACTCCAATCATGGTGATGAACAGGAAGCCCGTGATACCGAAACGTACCATTCCCCAATGCTCCAGCATTTCCTTGCCGCCACCGGGAAACGATGACCACGGATTGTTGGGCGGCTGCGATCGCACCCACCAATAGAACAGAACGTAGCCAACCACAAAGTACGCCCCAATCGCCACCAGGCCGAAAATCGCCGATGCCAGGTAATCGCGAAAACCGAGCAGGTAAGGCAAATCGACATTGGTCAGCGATTCCACCAGATGCGGATCCCAGACCTGGCCGGGCCAGAACCAGTTCCATCCCGGACCGCGGAAAAAGGTGCCGATGATGATGAAGGACACCCACAGTGCCTGGAAGCCGAGCAGAAACGTCAGGATCTCGAATCTGCGTTCCTTGAAAGTGTAATAGCCATTGCCCTTGGGATTGATGTCCAGGAACGGGATCAGCATCAGTCCCACGATTACAAAGCTGGGCAGCACCACACCCGCGTACCACGGGTCGAAGAACACCAGCATCTCCTGCAATCCCAGGAAGTACCAAGGGGCCTTGGAGGGGTTGGGTGTCCGCGTGGTGTTGGCCGGGCCTTCCAACGGTGCGTTGATAGTCAATGACCAGATGGTCAGGACGACCGTAATGGCAATTGACATCAGGAACTCGCTGCGGATCAGAAAGGGCCAGGTGTGGAGCTTATCCTCGATCCCCGAACCGGCCTTTTTGATCGGCACTTCGATCCGCTTGCCCGACGGCGGGGCGCTTCGCGCCGCGCCGCCGCCGGCCGCGGCTTGCATCATCATCGATGGACCATTGCCGCTCGTTGGGTTTGCCATGGCTCGTCCTTATAGTGCCCCTGTCGATGCCGCCGCTATCGGCCGGCGGCTTTCCTGTTTCCTTATAATACCCACGGGGCTGATGAAATGTTCAGGGCCTCTTGGTCTCACCGTTGTCATCGCCCAGATCGTCGGGCGGCGCTGCCAGCACCCACAGCCCGTACATGATGGCGACCATGGTCAGCGGGACCGACAGGACCCGGACGATTCCCAAGCGCAAAAGATGATTAAACATCGAGTTATACCATCACAATCGAGTTATACCATCAGAGGGGTCCGGATATGCCGTCGCGGCGGATACGCCAGAAATGCACCGCCATGAACAGGCTCGCGATCAGCGGAAAAAAGATGCAGTGCAGGATATAGAACCGCAACAGGGTATGCGGACCGATCTCACTGCCGCCGAATAGGAACGCGCGTGCGTCGTATATCGGATTGACGCCCAGCACCTCATGGAACGGCCCTTCATGGCCCAGCAGCGGAGTGGCGCGCGCCATATTCGAGCCGACCGTCACCGCCCAGATTGAAAGCTGGTCCCAAGGCAGCAGATAGCCGGTGAAGGAAAGCAGCAGCGTCAGCACCAACAGGATGACTCCGACGATCCAGTTGAACTCCCTGGGCGGCTTGTAGGAGCCGGTCATGAAGACTCGGAACATATGCAACCAGACCGCGATGACCATTCCATGCGCCGCCCAGCGATGCATATTGCGCATCAACATCCCGAAGGGGATGTCGAACTCCAGATATTTCATGTCGGCGTACGCGTACTCGGCGGTGGGGCGGTAGTAGAACATCAGGTAGACGCCGGTCACAACCGTGACCAGGAAGAGCAAAAAGGTGATTCCGCCCATGCACCAGGTAAAGCGCAGCCGGGTCGCGTGGCGCTGCACCTTGGAGGGATGCAGGTGCAGCCAGACGTTGCCCGAAACCATCAGGATGCGGTTTCGGGGAGTATCTTCGTAGCCGTGACGGAAGATAGACTGCCACGCCTGCGATTCAGTGATTTGCCGTTTAACTTCGTTCCAGTCTAACTTTGCCATCGAGTTTCCGCGGCGGTCGCCCCGCTCCGTCCGGAGCCGGCACCCGCCTTAACACCAAAACAGTCCCTTTTTGCGCTGGACCAACGAGGTAAAATGTTTCTCAAACGCGTAGGAGCTTTGCTAATTTTACGATAGATTGTCAAACAACCTGAGCTTCACCTGGCGGCTTTGTCCTCCGGGGCCTTGCGCGGCCGGATGAGGAACGCCGCCGCAATCCCGTAAAGAACCATTGCCACGGCCACACCGAGAATTATCAGTCCGGGGCCCACCAGGATTCCGGTCGCGCACAGCACCGCCCCAATAATCCCCAAGGGTAACCCGAACGCGATCGTATTGATGTTGCCGACCTTGGCCGCCCGCTCCACGCTCTGGTGCGCCTGTTCTTCCTGATTGGCCTCCTCCGCGCTCTCGCGCAGCATCGCAACGGCATAATCAGTCAGCTCCTGGCGGCTGTTCATACCGCGCAGGCGGCGCGCCAGCTCGCGCGCAAGTTCTTCAACCTGCCGCTCATCGGCATCAGATTTTCGTGTGTCGTCTCCCAAGCGCGCTAACAGGTAGCGAACCGCTGATGTGGTGTCAACGCGGGCCGGAAAAAGCCGCGGAATTTGTCCGCAAGCGGCGATCGAAGGACGCTCTCGGCACAAAGCGCCGTAAGCCCATTGCCGAACGCGCGAAGGAAGCCCACTGGCGCGGATGCGTCAGTTCTCTTTGCGCAGCACGATGATTGTATGGAAGGAGTAGCGGGAAGATTTGTCGCGACGCTCGACCTTAAGCGGCACCCCGTCAATCACGTCGCGGTAGCGCAGCCGAGTGGTCCAACCCAGATGTTTGGTGAGCGGGTTGGCGATACCAGTGATGAACCCCAGGATCGGGTTATCACTGCGAAAATGATTGATAATGACGATGCGCCCGCCGGGCTTACAGGCCCGGTACATCTCCTTCATCATCCGCACCGGGTCGGGCACCACGGTAATCACGTGGAAGGCGCACACCACGTCAAAGCCATTGTCAGGCGCGTCGAGATTGAGCGCGTCGCCCTGGCTCAACTTGATATGCTTCCAACCATTTTCCCGGATTTTGGTCTTGGCATGCTCAAGCATGTCCAAGGATGGATCGATGCCGGTCACCTGGACGTACGGAGGATAGGCATCCAGAGAGATCCCGGTGCCGACCCCGACCTCGAGGACGCGCTGTCCCGGCCGCAGATTGAGCCATTCGATAACCGCGTGCTCACGGTCAACGAAAACCCGACCCCATAGGCGATCATAGAAATGTGCGAAGTCCGAATAAACCCGACTTTCGTGCGGTTCTGCCATTTACGTTGGGAGTGGTGCGCCTGGACCAGTTTTCACGGTCTGCCAAACCGCCTAAGCAGCGGCGTTGAGACCCTTGAGTTGTCGTTTAAAGAGGGTGATATCGCGCTTGCGGAACCGCCATTGCCGACCTTTCTTGAATGCCGGTATAACACTGCGACGCGCCAACTCGTTGACCGTATCCGGACTGAGGTCCAGAAGAAATGCTACTTCCCTAGAATTCAGCAGCAGGTCCTCTTTGTCTGTCATCAGAGTTGGGCTCATGGGACTATGTCCGAATATCAGCACCAAACGCGCCTTTTTAGTATGGAGACGATTGGGAAGTCAAGCCACTCCCCCTTGGGCGCGGGAACTTGCCCCGCTTTCACTGACTCTAGCACTGCGCCAATCGGCCCGCCACGCCAATCCGTCCTTTTCTCGATCAGGGCGGCAATACCGCGATTAAATCGCTTTGTCGGGACGGTTCAGACGCTGATGCGAACCAGTTTCCTGGTCGATAACAGGTAGTCGTACCAGATTCTGGTCACGACCACGCAGGAAAAGAGTCCGGTCAGCACCCCAACGCACAGGGTTACGGCGAAGCCCTTGACCGGCCCGGTGCCAAACTGGAACAGGATAAGACCCGCGACGAAGGTGGAGATGTTGGAGTCGTGGATCGCCGACCAGGCCCGCTCGTAACCAATTCTGATCGCTTCGCGCGGCGCCTTTCCGTTGCGCAGTTCCTCACGCATCCGCTCATTGATTAGAACGTTGGCGTCAACCGACATCCCCAGCGTCAGCACGATGCCCGCGATGCCGGGCAGGGTTAGGGTCGCCTGCATCGCCGCCATCACGCAGATCAGTAGCAGGATATTCAGGGTCAGGCCGAAATCGGCGACCAGACCGGCGCCGCTGTAATAAACCGCCATGAAGATCAGCACCGCCGCTGCCCCAACCACGAACGAAAGCTCACCCTGATGAATCGAGTCACGTCCCAGCGACGGACCGACCGTTCGTTCTTCAGCGATTTCAACTGGAGCTGGCAGCGCCCCGGAACGCAACACGATCGCCAGATCGTGAGCTTCGTCGATGGAAAAACGTCCCGTAATCGATACTTTTCCTCCCGGTATCCGTTCCTTGATAACCGGCGCGGAATAGACCGTGTGGTCCAGGACGATAGCCAGGCGCCGACCGACGTTCTCGGCGGTCAAGGTGTCGAAAATGCGCGCACCGCGATCGTCGAGGTCGACCGACACGTAGGGACCTTCAAGGCGGCTGCCCGGACGCACCCGCGCGTCGGTGACCACATCCCCGGTCATCAGCACCGGCGATTCGACCAGGTAAGGCTCTCTGCCGCCCCTTTCCGGTGAGCCGTACAGGATCTCGTCGCCGGGTGGCGGCCCCTCCTTGATGGCGTCCTCCACGGTTTTGCTGTCGTCGACAATCTTGAACTCAAGCACCGCGGTCTTGCCGATCAGTTCCTTGGCTCGTTCGGGGTCCTGGATACCCGGTAACTGGACCAGGATCTCGCTCTCCCCCTCTTTCGCCACGGTGGTCTCGCGCACTCCCAACTGGTCGATACGGTTGCGGATTGTTTCCAGTGCCTGATCCATCGCGTTGCTGCGAATTTGAGCCACGTCGGCCGGCTTAAAGGCCATTGTGAACGTCGGCCCTGACTCGTCAGACGGGCCGCTGTTAAGCGTCAGTTCGCTGAAGTCTTTGGAGACGATGTCTTCAAATGCACTGCGATCATGCTCATCGCTCAGCTTGACCTGCAGCGTGCCGCCGGAAACCGAAATATCGCGAAAGGCTATCTTGCTGGCCTTGAGTTCGCGCTTCAAGTCGTCGGCCCGGCGGCTGAGGGCGTTTTGAACCGCGTCGTCAAGCTTCACATCGAGCAGCAGATGGGTGCCGCCCTGCAGGTCCAAGCCAAGTTGGATCTGGGGCGTCGGCAGGTATTCCTTCCACCAGGTGGGAAGGTCGGACGAAAAACTGGGTACCAGCAGCAGGATGGCAACGACCACCAGCACCGCCGTCAGATAGATCCGGTTCAGGGCCCTGCCACCGGTCAGGTGGAGGTACAGAACGCCGATGCCCAGCGCCAGCAAAATCAATATCGGCGCAAAGTTCTGGTTTTCCAAACTTAAAGTATCTCCCTCATGTCATGACCCCGCCGCAAGCGCTGCGCGGACGGCTAGAGCGAGCCTGGTCAGACAAATCTTAATCTTTCGCCCCGGTTTTGGTAACCGTCTTGGAATAGCTCGAAAGCGCACCGATCTGCGCGCGCTCGACCCTTACCCGGACGTTCTGGAGCAATTTCGAGCACCACGACCCTGTCGCTCAACTCCACGATTCGGCCAATCAATCCGCCGGTGGTAACGACCTCGTCGTTGCGCTTGAGTGCGGCCAGCATCTTCTGCAGATCGGAGGCTTTTTTGGCCTGCGGCCGAATCAGCAGGAAGTAGAAGATGCCGAACAGGAAGACCAGCGGGATGACGGTGGTGAAAATGACCTGTTGGCCGGCGCCGGCGCTCTTGCCGGCCATCTGTGCGTACGCGATTCCCTCAAACGACATTAATCTTCTTCCGTTGCATCAAGAATCTTCTTCCGTTCCATCAAGGCTTTCCGCGGTCTGCGGCGCCAGCGACCGGCACAGCGTCCCATAGGTCCCAGAGGCGATAGCAGCTTGGGCCGTGCGCATCAAGCTAGCATAGAAAAACAGATTGTGTTCCGTTAACGCGCGCGCCGCAAGAATCTCGCCCGCCCGATAAAGGTGGCGCAGATAAGACCGGCTATAGCCCGCACAGGTCCGGCATCCGCAAGTCTCGTCCAGCGGGTTGGGGTCTTTGAGATAGCGCGAATGCTTGATCGAAATCCGTCCCGCGCTGGTGAAGGCGCAACCGTTGCGCGCATTGCGCGTGGGCAGCACGCAGTCGAACATATCGTAGCCCATCCCAATCGCGGCCAGCAGGTCGGCCGGAGTCCCTACCCCCATCAGGTAGCGCGGTTGGTTCGCCGGCAAAAAGGACGCGCTGAGTTCCGCCATCTCGAGCATTATCGGCTTGGGCTCTCCCACCGACAGCCCACCGGTAGCGAAGCCGTCAAAGTCCAGCGCCGTGATCTGACGGGCGCTGGTCCGGCGCAAGTCGCGATACACGCTGCCCTGCACGATTCCGAACAGCGCCTGGATGCTGGCGGTTCGCGCCCGCAGGCTACGCTCCGCCCAACGCGCCGTTAGTTCCAGCGATTTGAGCGCATATGCGGGCTCGGCCGGATAAGGCGTGCAATCGTCAAGCGCCATCATGATATCGGCGCCAAGCTTGCATGCTGGATATCGATCGCGGACTCGGGCGTCAGCATCATCTCGCGCCCGTCCAGATGCGAGCGGAAACGGATGCCGTCCTCGCTAATCCGGTTGATTGAGGCCAGACTCATCGCCTGAAAGCCCCCGGAATCGGTCAGCACCGCCCCGTTCCATCCCATGAACGACTGGATTCCTCCCATCTCGCGGATCAAGTCGGGACCGGGCCGCACCGCCAGATGGTAGGCGTTGGAAAGCACCATCCGGTATCCGATATCCCACAGTTCGGCGGGCGCCATCGCCTTGACCGCCGCCTGCGTGCCGACCGGCATGAACGCGGGGGTATCCACCACGCCGTGCGCCGTAATCAGGCGGCCGCGCCTCGCCGCGCCGTCGCGGGCCAGGATTTCCAGCGTAATCGCGTCCATCACAGGATCAGCATCGCGTCGCCGTAACTCAGGAATCGATAGCGATGGCGGATCGCCTCGCGATAGGCAGCCAAAATCAGTTCACGGCCGGCAAACCCCATCACCATCGCCAGCACCGTCGTGCGCGGCATATGAAAGTTGGTAATCATGCCTTCGACCAGCTTGAAGCGGAATCCGGGGTATATAAATAGGCCGGTCAGCCCCTCGAGGTCGCCGGTTACAGCATAGGATTCCAGCGCGCGGACGCTGCTGGTCCCCACCGCGATAACCCGCGAGCCGATCCGATGGGCATGGGCCAGCGCCTGCGCGGTGGGCTCTGGAATCGTGTACCATTCGCCCTCCATGCTGTGCGCCTCGACTTCATGGCTGCGCAGCGGCGCGAAGGTTCCGGGGCCGATATGCAGGGTCACGAACAATATTCTTACCCCTGCCGCGGTCAACTCCTGGAGCAACTCGGGGGTGAAATGCAGGCCGGCAGTGGGAGCGGCAATCGCTCCGGTGTGAGCCGCATACACGGTCTGATAGTCGGCACTGTCGGCTGCCGTTACTTCGCGCTTGATATAATGTGGCAACGCCAGCGCGCCGACCATCGCCAGCAGGTCCTCCATCGGCCGGGCGCCTTCCAATTCGACAATCACGCGCCCAGGACGCTGATAACGGGCGACTCGCAGTGCGCCGCCGTCTTCGAGCAGCAGTCTGGAGCCGGGCGGAATTGGACGATGCGCCCGCATCAGCGCCAGCCATGCTCCAGGCGGATCGTCCGCCGGCCGGATGAACAGCAATTCCACCTTGCCGCCGCTTTCCTTGCGCACCAACAGACGGGCGGGAAAAACCCGAGTGTCGTTGAGGACCAGAACGTCGCCCGCATGCAGATAGCGGCCCAGCTTGTAGAAGCGCGAGTGCTCGATTGCACCGGTCTTGCGGACGACCACCTCCATCCGGGCTTCGTCGCGGCGGACCAGCGGTTCCTGGGCAATCATCTCAGGCGGCAGGTCGTAATCCAGATCAGAGAGCCTCATGTGCCGCTTAAGATATCATGCCGCCGCGGTTCAACCATTGAGCCTGGGCAATTTACCCACAAGCCTGAAATTGACGCTCCTCCGCGTCGGCGCGTAACATGCGCGCAGGCCGTCCGTTTGTGGATAGGCGGCGGTGAGCGATGGCGAAGGTACAAGTCGGAATCGTCGGTGAGCTGTGGCGCTACCCGGTCAAGTCACTGCGCGGCCAGCCGCTGCGTGAGATGACCGTTACCCCCGATGGAGTGCTGGGCGACCGCGCCTACGCGATTCGTGAACTCAAGTACGGCGCGATTCTGAGCGCCAAGATGCTGCCGTCGATGCTGGCGCTTCGCTCCTGCTGGGCGGTCGAGCCGGGCGCCGAAGAGCCGGGCATCGTGCGGGTCGAGATGCCGGACGGAACTGCGGTTGAAGGCGACTCGGCGCAGACGGCGGAAATATTGTCCGCGCACCTCGCTCTTGCGGTGCGGCTGGAACGAACGCGCTCCGGACCGCTTTCGAACGACGATATCGAGGCGATTCGAAAGGGAGAGGCGTTTCTGACGCCATGGAAATTCTTCGACGAAGGACCCCTCCATCTGCTGGCGACCGGCACGCTCAAACATCTGCAAGCGCTGGAAGCGTCGGAAGCGGGCGAATCGGACTTCGACCCGCGCCGCTTTCGCCCCAACCTACTGATCGATACCGGCAATGATACCGACGGCTTTATCGAGGATCGCTGGCTGGGAGGAATCCTGGAAATCGGGGATACGGTAAAAATCGCCGACATGTGGCCTGCAATCCGATGCTCGATGGTGACCCATCCGCAGGATGAACTTCCCTACGATCCGGCGATCCTGCGGGCCGCCGCACAGCACCATCAAGCGTACGTCGGAATCTTCGCGGCAGCGCGCGTCCCGGGTGTCATCCGCGTCGGCGACCCGGTGGTGCTCAAGACCGATTAGCTAACGACGCGTGCCGCTCCACCAAGTCTGAGTAATTGGCACACTGCCGCCGCGATTCAGAGTGGGTGGGAAATCCTTCTTCGTGGATGTACTTACAGAGAAAGACGCTCGGGCGAGTCAAAAGTTACGCGACTTAATTTCGTTTCCAGAAGGAAAAACAACGCAATCTTCGGCGCCTGCGCTTGACTCATTAATCGATAGTTTTCCACGCTGACAGATCGCGTCCGATCAGAGCTTCGACCGCCTCGATCTCCGGGAGGAAGTGCTCACGCAGACGCCGCGCCATACTTGCCTGCAATGGGGAAATAGGCTGGCCCGGTCGCACGCAGAAGCGAAAATAAGGTTTCAGCAGCCACAAGGTGCGATGCATTCGCCGGTACTCAAGAGATCTTCTTTGACGAAAGGAGCGCCCCGCGAGATGCGGGTGTATTGGCACGGCTTCAGCTACGTTTACGCGGCGCATCCCGGTAGGTGACTGCGTCAGGTCAATATCCGGAATTCCGATAAACCGGGTTATTTGATTGATGTAGTTTTGCGGATCCCTTTCCAGGTCGTCATAAAGGACGACCAATACGTTGGTCGCGCCGAAGCATTCAAGCCATCGCCTGAGATGTGACGCATAATGGTTGATGCCCACCAGATTTCTCGGACGATCGGATCTCTTGAGGTGGCTTTCAAATGATTCCTCGAAGGATTTCCGGCTGATCCAACCCATCGATCTTAGCAGCCTGTAATGCGAATAAATGCGGCCGACTGGATCGCGTAGCGAACAGATGATTTTGCACTGCGGAATATGCTCATGTACGCGCGATGGCGCCATCGGATCATCGAAGTAGCTCGGCGCCATCTCTCCAGCTATACCCGAAGGGCGCTCGGGAAAATGCTTCAAATACCAATCCAGGCCCAATGAATAGTTAATCGTAAAGAAGTCGGTCTCCTTGATCCGGGGAAGCGCTACGTAGTCTTCAAGCACCGCATGCATCCAGGAGGTTCCGCTCCGGGCAGGACCGATTCCGAGGAATCGCGGCAGACGCCCGTCCCGCGTACTCGGAGGCTGCTTATCGCGCAGACTCGTGGACGAACCGTCGGTCCTCACCACAGTCGCGCGACGCCGCTGGCTTCCGGCAGTGTTGGGTTCTGTTGCGAGGTGGACTGTTGGGTGGCTTCGATTTGCGACAAACGTGACACCAGCTTGCTGCGAATTTTACGGCGGGATCAGGCAACGCGCAAAACAATCTTGCCGAAATGCGCGCTAGCTTGCATCCGCCGATGGGCCTCGGCGACCTGCGCCAGCGGCAGCACACAGTCGATCGTCGGACGCACCGCTCCACTCTCCAGGCCTTTGCCGAAACGCTTCATGAAAGCATCCACTATCCTGGCCTTCTCCTCAACGCCGCGGGTGCGCAAGGTCGAGCCAATGATGTGCAGATGGCGGCGCATCACGGCGGCCAGATCGATTTCGGCACGCGCGCCTTTCATCAAGCCGATCAATACCAACCGCCCACCCTGGGCCAGCACCTCAAGGTTGGGGGCGAGATAGGCGCCGCCGATGCAGTCCAGAATCACGTCGACGCCGCGGCCATTGGTCGCGGTCTTGACCTTGGGCGCAAACGGCCCGTCGTTGTAATTGATCGCGACGTCGGCGCCCAGCCGCAGGCATCGTTCGCACTTCCCGGCGCTGCCCGCGGTCACGACAGAGCGCACTCCGGACTCGCGCAACAACGTAATCGCCGCGGTGCCGACGCCACTGCCGCCGCCATGAATCAGGGCGCTTTGCCCAGCGCTAACCTCCGCCAGCATGAAGAGATTCAGAAACGCGGTCAGAAAGACTTCGGGCAAGGCGCCCGCCTCCTCGTCGCTGAGCGCCTGCGGCACATGCATCGCGGAGCCATGATGAACAACCGCCTTCTCGGCGTAACCGCCGCCGGGCAGCAGCGCCATCGCGCGCTCGCCCACGCGCCATCCGCTGACCTCATGCCCAACCTCGACCACTTCGCCGGCGGATTCCATGCCGAGTATTTCGGAAGCACCGGGCGGGGGCGGATAGAGTCCCTGCCGTTGCAGCAGGTCGGCGCGATTGATCGCCGTACAATGGACTTTGATCAGCAGGTCCCGCGGACCGGGCGCAGGGTCCGGGACCTCGGCCAGTCTAAACTGGGTTTCGTCGCCGGGTTTGACAACGGTAACCGCAATCATCGAAAGCCTCTATTTCCCGCCAATTACAAGATCGACGAAGCGGGCCAGATTGTCGTCATAAAGGATATACGGAATGCCGCAGCGAGTAGCCTCGTCGCGCAGGTAATCACCGATGCGCCGGACGTTAGCGACATCATCCTCGCCGAGCCGCCTCTTGCTGTGGCTCAGCCCGTTGAGGCGCACGCGATGCTGCGCCGGATCGGGAGCCGCCAGCACCACGTAAAGGTCGACCTCGACGTCGCGATACAACTCGGGAATCAGATGGTTGCCCTCGATCACGAGCGACGTGCCCTCATTGCGAGCCCGTGCGATACAGGCGTCGATCGCCGGCTTCAGCGCGCGGGACTGGGCTATCACATTGTCCACCGGCCGCTCGGAGCGAAAAGTGAAACTGTAAAGCTCAGGAGCGGAGTCCGGTGAATGAAAGGCTTTGGCGACCTCGCGGATAAAACCCGTACCCAGGCGATGATCGAAGCTCAGCCGGGAGCTTAGCTCCCGCGCCAGGGTGCTTTTTCCCGTGCCCGCGGTACCGCCGATTAGAACAATAGGCTTTTTCGTCGTCCGCCGCATGTCCGGTCCTTTCGATCCAGTCGATCCAGCGCGAGCGAAATTAGCAGGTTACCACCGGGCAGTCACCTCGGGCGACTCGACAAGCCGTCGTTCAATAGCGTAGTTGTCCGAAAGGTGACTGCGGTCACCCCACTCTCCCCATATTTTCCTCCATGGGAGCCGTAACGGCGATGAACTTCCTGTACCTGTTGTGAGTTCCTAAATGGCGTCCGCGCCGGGCCGCCCCATCCAGTCTTTTTCCCGGATGGCGTGGCATGTGCGTGGCGGGCAAACTCTGACATATGCGCCGCGACCAAGCCGATGCCACGCCTTTGTTACCCCGCGACGCGACGCATCGCTTTTGGCGCGGGGGACAGATTCCGCGACTGCTGCCCCCGAGCGCGACCAGCGACGCGCGATGGCTCCTGCTTACCCGTGCGCTGCGGGCACTGGGCGACGGCGCCGTCAGCATCCTGCTCGTCACTTATCTGCAGAAAATCGGCTTCTCGGCGCTCGAAGTAGGCGCGATCGTGACCGGAACTCTGCTGGGATCGGCCGCATTGACGCTGGCGGTGGGCCTCGCCCCCCACGGACTGCATCCGCTGCGCCTGCTCAGAGCGGCGGCGGTGCTGATGTTCGCAACCGGGATGGGTTTCGCGATTGCGCGCTCCTTTTGGTGCTATTCGTGGTCGCGGTGGTGGGGACGCTCAATCCTTCCGCCGGCGATGTGAGTGTATTTTTACCGATGGAACAGGCGCTGCTGTCCGAAACGGTCAAAGGCGGAGATCGCATCAGGATTTTCGCCTGGTACAACATCTTCGCGACGCTGACCGGCGCGTTGGGAGCGTTATTGAGCGCAATGCCCGCTACCATTGCTAAACATCCAGGCTGGAGCCGGGTTGGCGCCGAGCGGCTCGGATTTGTGGGCTATGCGTTGATCGCCATCCCCGTGCTGCTCGGCTATCTGCGGATGTCACCAGCGGCCGAGTCGAGCCTGTTAGTGGCATCACGCGCGCCACTGGCCAAATCGCGCGCGATTGTGATGCGGTTGGCCGCCCTTTTCAGCCTGGATTCGTTTGGCGGCGGATTCGTCGTGCAATCGTTGTTGGTGTTGTGGCTATACCGGCGTTTCGACCTCTCCCCTCAGACCACAGCCGCGGTGTTCTTTGCCGCGGGCCTGCTCAGCGGGTTTTCGCAATTCGTGTCGGCCTGGCTCGCCGAGCGAATCGGGCTCATCAACACGATGGTCTTTACGCACCTGCCCGCCAACGTATTCCTGATCCTCGCCGGTCTGATGCCGACCGCACCATCGGCGATCGCGTTCCTGCTCATGCGAATGCTGTTGTCGCAGATGGACGTGCCGGCACGTCAATCCTTTGTAATGGCGGTGGTCCCGCCGGAAGAGCGCCCCGCGGCAGCCAGCGTCACCAACGTCCCGCGCAGTCTGGCCACTGCGTTAAGCCCGCTGATAGCCGGCGCGATGCTGAATTTTTCTTCCTTCGGATGGCCCCTAATCTGCGGCGGCCTGCTCAAGGCGGCCTACGACATCCTGCTGCTGATCCAGTTCCGCAGCGTGAAGCCGCATCCGGAAAGCGTATGACCTTCTCTATTCTCTCCCCAACTGAGGTTTGTCCACATTCCCTACTTTTGGATGCCCACACCCTGACAAGGAGACGGTCAGGGTGTGGTCTGATAGATCCTCATGTACTCACACCTCTCTCATCCCAGATGCTTCTTGAAGAACGCGACAATCTTGGGCCACAGTTCAAACGCCTGCTTTTCGCGATAGTTGGGCCGGCGATCGTTGAAGAAGGCATGGCCGGCGCCCTCAAAAATCTCAATCGTCGCTTGCGTGCCCTTTCCGGCTTTGTCCAGGCGCGCGCGCAACTCCGCCGCGTGTGCCGGCGACGGGTTGGCATCCTCGGCGCCGACTACCGCGTATAGCGGGCAACGCAGATTGCCTACCAGGTCGATTACCGGAGTCGGCCGCGACGCGGTGCTGGCAGCGTCCGGCGTCGCCGACATGATGAAGCCGCCCCAGCATGGGATCGCGGCGTCAACCTTGTCGCTGCTGGAGGCGAACAGCAGCGTGGTCCGTCCGCCCATGCAAAATCCCACGCATCCGACCTTGCCGTTGGAATCGCTCAGCGCGCGGATATAAGCGGCCGCGGCTTCAAGGTCGCGCACCAGTTGGCGGTCTTCCAGTCCGAACATCTTCTGCATGACCGTGCTCATATCTCCCGCCTTCGGCGCCCCAACTCTTTGGTACAGGTTGGGCGCCAGCGCGATGAACCCGGCGTTGGCGAATCGTTCCACGACGTCCTTGATGTGATCGTCGACGCCGAATGCTTCATGGATAACGATGACGCCCGGATGGCGTCCCGCCGCGCGCGGCTTGGCCAGGTACGCTTCGATCTTGGCGCCGTCGCTGGCGACGGCGATCTCCTCGGTGACAATTCGCTGCCGGTCTTCCACTTGTCCTGCCAGGGCCATGGCCGATGCCTCCTTGAACGGGTGATGCCGTTGATGTGGCGGCGCTTGCCGCCGCGTTCGTTGGTTTGAAACCCAATGTAAGACAAGCGGCGCGTAACGCAAAGCATTTTCTCCCCCGGTCTCTTCGCGTACCAACCCGGTGAATGATGCGTTTGCCGATCCCCAACCGTGGCGTTATGGTCTGGAGCCACGCATTTATCCAACCGGGAGGAACCACGCGATGAGGCTAGCCAACAAAGTAGCACTGATAACCGGCGCCGGGTCGGGAATGGGCAGGACCACGGCGATACTTTTCGCCAGCGAAGGCGCCAAGGTCGCGGTAGCCGATATTTCTCAGCAAGGAGTCGATGAAACCGTAAAAGAAATCACGGCCAACGGCGGCAAAGCGATTGGCTTGCACGGCGACGTGTCCAAAACCGAGGATGTGCAGAGGATGGTGGCGGCTACGGCCGAGCGTCTGGGCCCGCCCACCGTACTATACAACAACGCCGGCATCGAGGGTGAGGCGTCCTACCTGAGCAAAATGAGCGAGGACGCCTTCGATAAAGTCATCGCGATCAACCTGCGCGGCGTCTTCCTGGGGATGAAGTACACTATCCCGCATATGGTTAAGTCCGGTGGCGGCTCGATCGTCAACCAGGCGTCGATCGCGGGTCTGATCGGAATCCCCGGCGGCGCGCATTATGCGGCGGCCAAGGCCGGAGTAATCGCGATGACCCGCGTCGCGGCGGTCGAATACGGCCGTTACAACATCCGCGTCAACTGCATCTGTCCCGGGGCGATCGAAACGCCGATGGCGGTGCGGATCAGAAAGGGAGCGCCGCCCAAGGAACATGCGATCAAGCGGATTTCCGTGCTCGAGCGCATGGGCAAGCCCGAAGAAATCGCGCGGATGGCGCTGTTCCTGGCCAGTGACGAGGGCTCGTTCGCCACCGGCGCGCCATTCGTGGTCGACGGCGGTTGGACTATCCTGTAGGCCGAGGGGAAGTTCCGTTTAGTACGCGGCCTTCAGCAACGCCGTCATCTCCTGTGCCGTCACCGGACGCTCCAGCGATTTCGCGCCGTTAATCTCGGCGAGCACCGGTTCGATGATCTGCTCGATCTCGGCGCGCGGCACACCGGCCTCGCTAAGCCGCGTGGGAACGCCAAGCTCGCGGACGAACGCCGCCGCGCGCTCGGCGCATTCGAGCGCCGCCGGGCGCGGGTTGACAGCATCGAACGCGACCTCGAAGCCCTCAGCAATCGCCTCGAAACGCTCCGGTGCCGCCTGCGCCATGAAGCGCATGACGTGCGGCACTGTGATGCACGACGTCACGCCGTGCGGAACGTCCCAGCGCGCGCCGATCTGATGGCCCAGCGCGTGCGAGATTCCCAGGCGGGTGTTCATCGCGCCGAAGATCGACAGCCATGCACCGAGTTGGCACATCCCGCGATGGGCAACCTGATCGATGCCGGGACCTTTGAATGACAGCCAGCAGATGGGCGCGCAGGATTCTGATCGCTTTCGTCGCCAAGGTGTCGGAAATCAATTGGTGGCGCGCGGAGTACGAACATTCCACCGCGTGGTCGAGCGCCTTCACCCCGGTGGAGGCCCATAACCAGTCGGGGGTTTCCAGGGTCAGCGCCGGATCCATGATGACGACCTTGGGCTGCAAGCGCTCGTCAAAACGGCCGCCCTTATGACGGGTTACTTCATCCGTCATCCCAGCGCCGCCGGTGAACTCACCTGCCGACAGTGTGGTCGGGATCGCAAAATTGGGCAGCTCCGGACCCACCACCACGGTTTTGGAGCGGCTGAAATCAATCGGTTCCGAAGTGGAACTGCCGGTCAAAATCGCCATCTGCACCAGCTTGGCGGCGTCGATCGGGCTGCCTCCGCCAAAAGCAATCAGACAGTCGGCGTCGATTCTTTTGGCTTCCTCGACCGCGGCCAGCATGGTCTTGGACGGAACGTGCTGGCGAATACCACAGAACACTCCCGCCAAGCGAAAGTCCAGCGCGCGTTTTACCCGGCCAATCAGCGGCGACTCGCCCAACGTCTTACCCGTAATGACCAACGCGCGCTTAAGCCCGCGGCGATCCAGTTCGCGGCCGATTCCCATAATTTTGCCGGGCCCATACAAAACGTTCTCAAGCTTGGTGAGACGAAATTCTCCTTCGGGCGCTTGCATCGTCCGCTCTCCTTGTGGGGGCCAGGCTTCCGTGATCGGCCGTATCGGGCCGCGGCCCCCCATCGCCACAAGGTGCCACGGCATGCGCCTGCGTGTCGAGCGCCGTCATCGGCCGGGACTCTCCGGGACTCTAATGATCGTTGTGCGCTAACGGGCCGGCGGCAATTGATGCACTTCACGCCAAAAAGAGTTACAACCGATCTGCTTTCGCACCGTAAAAATGTCGTTGCTGAATAGATTTTCGAGAGGAGCGCTCTGATGGATCTGGGCTTAGGCGGCAAGATTGCGATCGTAACCGGAGGTAGCAAAGGAATCGGACAGGCCGTCGCGCTGACGTTCCTGAAGGAAGGAGCTTCGGTGCTGGTTTGCGCGCGCGGTCAACAGGCGTTGGATGAAACGCTCGCGGCGGCAGGCCCCGACGGGGCTCGCCGGATTGCAGCCGTGGCTGCCGATCTCACCCGTGGAGAAGGCGTCGAAGCCGTGGTCGAACAATGCCAGGCCATTTACGGCGGTGTCGACATCCTGGTGAACAACGCCGGCAGCACCCGCCCTGGCGAATTCCTGAAGCTCAGCGACGAAGCGTGGGTGGAAGACTGGTCGCTTAAGTTCTTCGGCTACGTACGGATGGCGCGCGAGGTTATTCCGCTGATGGAAAAACGCGGCGGCGGAGTAATTGTCAATGTGATCGGAACCGGCGCGCTGCGCCCGGCCGCGAATTTCATGATCGGTGGAGCCGTCAACGCCGCGCTCAACCATTTCACCAAGGCGCTGGCCGACGAGGGCGCCCGTCATGGCATCCGGGTGGTCGGCGTGAATCCGGGGCCGATCATGACCGAGCGGCTGCGGAGTTTTCTGCCCCGGGGTGAAGCGGCGGAAAAGGCGATGCGCCGATCCACGCCGCTTGGCCGCGCCGGCAAGCCTGAGGAGGTCGCCGACCTAGTGGCGTTTCTCGCCTCCGATCGCGCCGCTTTTATCCATGGCGCCAACGTCACTATCGACGGCGGTTCGAATCCTGGCTTGATGGGCTAGTTCATATCACGATGCCGAACATTTTGCATTTTTCGCCCCTGTTCCAGTTCTTCCTGATCTTCGCCGTCTTCGGCCTGATCGGGTTCTTCGGACCCGGCTTTGTACGGCGCAGCGCCAGAGGTCTGGAACTCAAGGACCATCACGACGTCCTGGGAATGATGTTCTCCGGCGCGGCGGCCTTTTACGGCGTCGTGCTGGCCTTCGTGATCGTCGCCGCCTGGCAAAACTTCCAGGACGCGAGCGAGCGGGAACAGGTGGAACTCCTGGCCTTGACGGAACTGTACGAAGTCGGCACCCGGCTGCCGCTGCCAACACGGCAACTGATGACTACCGCAGTCCGCGGTTACGTTACCGATGCATTAACCTATGAATGGTCCGGCAACCCTAATCCTGTAAATATGGGGAGCCGCGGGGACCTGCGAAAAATGCTGGCTGCCCTGTTGAGCCTAGACCCACAGAGCCAGAAGGACGGCATCCTCTTCGGCAAAGCGATAGATCAGATCACAAGGCTGTTCGAGGCCCGCCAGCAACGCGTTCTTTATTCGCAAAGCAACATACCCACGATTGTCTGGATCGTAATCATTTTCGGTGCTTGCATCACCATCGTTCTGAGCTTTTTCTTCTTCACCACGCATCGCCTGCTCCAGGCGATGACTTCGATGGGGTTCGCGATGTTGATTGGTCTGACGATCGTTGCGATCGACGATCTTTCCCATCCCTACCAAGGCTACACGCGCGTCGCCCCGACCGGGTTCAGAGAGCTGCTAGTTGAAATCGACCGTCGCTCCGCTGCGACCGCCCCCCACGCATCCGCAGCGGGATTGCCGGCGGGTGTTACGCCTAGGCATTAAGGGGATCCGCCGCTCCGGTAGCCCTGTTCTTTTCTCTTCTCTCTTCCCGTAGCGCCGGGAAGGTTCTACGCGGGCCGGATAGTCAGGACCGGGCAGTTGGCTTCGCGCACCACGCGCTCCGCCACGCTGCCGAGAAAGAAATGGCTGATGCCGCTGCGGCCATGTGTCGACATCACGATCAGATCGATGTGCTCCTCGACCGCGGCCCTGAGAATGCCCGCGCTGGCGTCGCCGCTGCGGGTCACCAGTTCGTATTCGACCGTGTTAACCAGCTTCTGTTTCGCAATCAGTTCAAGGCGCTCCTTGGCAGTCACTTCCCAGAACGGCTGTTCCAGGCCCGACGTGAGCTCCGCCGCGCCAATCGGGATCGGCGCCACGTTGAGCACGCATAGTTTTGCGTCATTCTGCCGCGCCAGTTTGATCGCGAAGTCAAGCGCGTCCAGGGAGTGATCGAAATCGACCGGGCAAAGAATTTTGTTGAAGATTTTGGTCGTGCTCGGTTCCATATCGACTCACCCTTCCGCAGGCGTGCAGGCCGCGGGCCGCATCAGGTTACGATCTCATCGTATATCGCCGGACCCGGGTTCGCGGCTCGCGATCGGATAGACGGGGGCCAGGACAGCGGCGTCGTCGAACGGTCGCCGCTCCCCTGCCCCACCAGCCGGGGTTGATACTCAGTCCTCGACAATCGAAATCGCCTGCTTGGGACAGACGCGGACCGCTTTTTCCACCTTGGCGCGCAACGCTTCCGCCGGATTCTCGTTGAGCACGTAGAGGCGGTCGTCGGAGCGCACCTGGAACACCTCGGGCGCTACCTCCATGCATCGAGCGTTGCTTTCACATAAATCGTAGTTAACGACCACTTTCATCTTTTTACTCCTGGAACTTCCCCAAAAAAATTACGTTTAGAGGGCCGCCGGATGACGTTCCGTCCAAAGAACTCTGTCCTCGATATATCTTATAGATCGGCGGTCGCTGGCAAGGGGGTTTTACCGGCGAGAGGCTGTTGTCGCGGATACCAAACCCTCACGTTTCCAACTTATCCGCGACTGGTGCCGGCCAAAAGGGCCTTGCGCAATTCAACCGTATCGACCTACAACCTTGGGAGCCTGGAAGCAGCCCCTTTCGGGTAATGGAGAAGATCGATGGCTGAGAAGAAACCTTTCAAGGTAGCTGTCCCGACTCCTGTTCTCACCGATCTGCGCGCACGGCTCAAGAAGACCCGATGGGCGGGCGATTTTGGCAACGAACAATGGGCATATGGCACCAATCTTGAGAGCCTCAAGGAGCTGGTCGCGTACTGGCAGAAGGGTTTCGACTGGCGGCGCCAGGAGCGTGAGATCAACCGCTTCTCGCACTATAAGACTTCTATCGAAGGCATCCCAATCCATTTCATCCACGAGCCGGGCAAGGGACCGCGTCCCGTCCCCTTAATCCTGAGCCATGGATGGCCGTGGACCTTCTGGGATTTGCATAAGATTATCCGCCCGCTGTCCGACCCTGCCGCCTTCGGAGGCTCGCCCGAAGACGCCTTCGACGTCATCGTACCTTCCCTTCCCGGCTACGGTTTCTCCACCCCGCTGACCACCACGGGAATCAACTACTGGCGCACCGCCGATCTCTGGGTTCAACTGATGCAGGGGGTGCTCGGCTATGACAAGTTTGCCGCGCAAGGCGGCGATTGGGGCGCCCTGATCACCGCGCAGCTCGGACATAAATATGCCGAACGGATGATTGGAATCCATGTCACGATGGTCGGAGGGCTGTCGTTAACGGGCGGAAACGGGCCCAAGCCCGAGGATTACGCGCCCGAAGAAGCCGGGTATGCCGAGCGCACCGCCAACTTCTTCCACAAGGAAAGCGGCTACTTCCATCTTCAAAGCACCAAACCGCAAACCCTGGCGTTCGGTCTCAACGATTCGCCGGTGGGGCTGTGTTCGTGGATCCTGGAAAAGCGCCGCACCTGGAGCGACTGCGACGGCCACGTCGAGCGGCGGTTTACCAAGGACGATTTGTTGACCACGATGATGATCTATTGGGCGACGCAGAGCTTTGGCACTTCGACGCGCTATTACTACGAGGCAGTCCACAATCCCTGGCATCCAAGCCACGAGGGCGGCAAGTTGGTGGAAGCGCCCACCGCAGTCTCGGTATTTCCAAAGGAAGTGATATTGATGCCGCGGCGCTGGGTGGAGCGCCACTACAATTTGCAGCGCTGGACCGTGCAACCAAGCGGCGGCCATTTCGCCCCGATGGAAGAGCCGCAATTGCTAGTCGAGGATATCCGCGCATTCTTCCGCACCTTGCGCTGATTCCCGAGGAGCGAAGCTGCTTTCGGATTTCGCCGTTCGAAGCTATCCCCAGCCGCCCGCAGGTTACACGGAAGCCTTCGAGCGCAACCCCCTTAATTGTTTCACGAATCAGTTGTGCGAGTTTCCCAGGGATGCAACTTTCCGTCGTCATATACCTCGAAGACCGCCTCGGACCAGTCGCGCGAGAAGTACTCTCGGATTGCCTGCAGCCAAATTTCCACGCGGAGGGTTATCGGCAAACTCTGAGTTACACGCGAGATATTACCCGCGAGCGCGAAAGCTGCAGATCGAAGAACTCCCGATCATGCGTGAGGAAGAGGATGTCTTCGGAGTTGAGCAGATCTACGATTGCCCGATCCGCTGTGCCGCGAATACCGAGCAAAATGATGTGATCGACTTGATACCCCTCTTGCTGCAACTCCCAAAGAGCGCAAACAGGAAAATCATCGAGGAGGATTCTTATCAGAGCTTCCCACAGCTGGAGGGAGATGCTCCGCGACATCGGCGGCGTAACGGAGCGCCCTGAGGATTTGCTCGCGTGAGAGCTGATATTCCGACTCGAGTTGCTCGACCGACGCTCCGGAAGCCAGGCCCCCAAGAACCGTCGCGACGTCAATCCGGGTTCCCGCAAGGCACGGCTTCCCGAAACGAATTCGAGGGTCCATTGAAATCCCTGGGAATATCTCCATACTCCTCTCCTTAGCCTTGAGCATTACTCTTGAAAAGGCTTGCACCATCTCAGAGGACCCCGTTCGAAGTTCCTTCGTCCGAAGAACCTGAGCCCCACTCTCTTCTACAGCATAACGAACAGGATTGTATCCGAAGTGCTCAGGCCGTGGGCTGATGCGATGGTGTTGGTCTAGCCGCACTCAGGCCGCTGCGAACCTGAGCATTTCGGATACAATCCTGTTCGTTATGATACATAAAGAGGCGGGCAGGGCGCCTAACCGCAATGCGTGGCGAGATGGTTCCAACCATTTTCCCCTGGACGTCTTTCAGGTCCCAGGTGGTTGATAGAGGCCGCGAGAATCTCGACCATCACTTCATCGCTTCTCTTATTGCCTTCGGGACATCAACGGAGCGAACCTCGAAAAGGGAAACCGAAACGGTCAAATCTGGACGCTGTGTGGATTTCCAATTGGTCTGCGCACAGACTCAAGCCTGAGCCTCCCCCGCAGTCGCGGGTACATACACACCACCGGCCCTTTTTATCTGAAAGACTCACGCGTAGTGACCTCGGCATTAGCCGTCTTGACCGCCTCATCGACCCCCTCGACCGTCCGCTCGAAAAATGCCGGGCCTGCTTCATAAACCCATTCGCCGACACTGTGCTGCGGAAGGAGACCTCGCTGTTGGAGCCTTTTCTCGGTGTCATAGGCAAGAATAGCGCCCGTGACGACCGCTCCGGCCACATCGCCAACGTCCAGCTTCTTGACGTTCTGGTCTTGGAGAGCGGCGGCGAACGATACGCTCGACGCGTTCATGAGCATCGCATTTCGCAAGGCGACAGTTCCGACATTCCTCATGGTTTCCAGGGAAAGGTCCTGCTCGTCGCCGATACCCATCAACAAGACTCCCCTTGCCTTGATGCTGTCCTTCGGGGATTTGAAGTAGAGCATCTCTAGCGGATAGCCTTCAAATTGATCGCTATCTCGTAGTAGCCGAATAATCCCGCCCAATTCTCGATCAAAATCGACGAGGGCAGCCAACGTCGTGTCACCTGTAGATTTGTGCTTGAGGTAGCAAATGATCTGAACCGAGCTAGGCTGGCCACCTGGAACTACTTCCCTGATCTTGATTCTGAGATGGTTCGCTCCCTGAAAGATTTTCTCCGGCACAGCCGCTGGCTGAGCCAACCCTCTGCTTGTCGAGGAGAGCAGCAAGACGCATAAAATGGGAAGTATCCGATTGTTTGTCAGCCCAAGCGGGGTTGATTGTAATGACTGATTGTCACAGTGAACCGCAACCTGCCCATGGATGGTGACTGGTTTGACAAAGCGCATTTTAAGGATCTTCCTTTGTTTCGCTTGAGGCTTCAGCCGGAATCAGAAGTGAAAGGATGACTTGAGGTAGCATCGTGACGGCGCCGGAAAATCCTTCCCGCCGCAACATTTCCGCCGCAGCATTGCCTGCCGCGCCGCTACCCACGATGATAACGTTCTCGGGCGCCGTCACGGGCCGGGCCGGCCCTTTTTTCTCCGCCCGCTTTTCGCGCACGAAGAGTTTGCCGCCGCTGATTTCGACCTTCCATGAGCTAACCGCGTCTAGCGCCGGAGCGCGAAGCGCTTCACCGGTGCGAAGACTGAAGCAGGCGTGATGCCACGGACATCGGACGGTATCGTCCGCCATCAGGCCTTCGGCCAGCGGGGCCCCATAATGGGTGCAGGATGCGCCGATAGCGAAGAAGGTATCGGCGCGCCGGGCTACCAGTATGGACTCGCCTTGGGTGTGGCCTTGCAGCATGCCCCCATCGCTAAATTCAGTCAGAGAGACTCCCTCCGTGAAATCAGGTCCGCTCAGTTTCTTTTCTTCTGCCATTTGTTTAGACCCTCCCGCCGGCTAAAAATTAGTTCGCTTGGATTCCGTTGCGGGCATCAAAACTTGTAGTCGATCCCGACGTTGGAAAAGGCGACGTTGCCTGCCTGGCCGGTGTCCTTAAGGAAGCCTCCAGTAATAAATCCCGCCAGATCTATATTGATAGTCGTGTGCAAATCGAGCGCCCATAGGAGTTCAAAGTTCGCTTGATTGCCTATGTATCTGGCCTTACTTCCATTACTAGGTCGCGCCAGACCGCCAGGCTGACCGCTTCCGATAATGTAGATGCCGTCATCGAGGCTTTCGCGCCAGAACCATGCCCAGTCGAAAGCAATCGAGACGTTTTGCAGGGGCGTGAACATCAAAACTGGATGCACATCAAACATGTTGTACGGACCGAACATAGTAAGTCGCGGGCCGAAATAAGCGCCGCGTGGAAATAGCGGATTGAAGGTGTTCAGTGTTCCGCCATGAGCGTTTTGTCCGCCGCTCGCTACATCCGCACGCAAGGCAAGCCTTGGCGAGAAACGCGCCGGGAACGTAAAGCCCGTTTCAGTCGCGACAGTCCACGCGTTGATATAATTTTGCGCGAACGTGCCGAGCTGATAGACCAACTCCCAGTTGTAGTCGAAGCCCGGTTGATCAAAGGGAGCCCCGGGCTGGTGATTGAACAACCGCGTGCCGATACTGTGACGGATCTCGCGCCCACTACCCTGTTGATAGGTCGCGCGCGTGTTATCAATACCCAGGTAATAAAGATCGGCTTGGCCGCTCTTATCGATAAGAGGCAGCGGAACCGTGCCGTATGCTCCCCAGAACGTCTGCTGGGAGTTGGGTCGGTCGTCGAACGTTCCCGTGTTCTCCTCTGTTGGTTTGACGCCGAAGACCTCAAGCCGAAGCGTCTCCGTTTTCGCTATGAGGCTGGCGCCGTAAAAGCTCGACTTGACGTTGACGCCTTCGTTGTTATCCACGAGCCTGCCGGTTCCAAAGACTAACTCCTGTTCTCCGAGTCGCGCAGTTACCGAGCGCTCATCGTCGAGGCCGGTGCTGATATCGACAAAGGCTTCATGAAAGTCGCCTTGGTCCTCGTCGATACCAGGACGGGGCCCCGCGTTGTTACCCATCTCCTTGTCATATTGAAAAGAGGTGTACACACGGACCTGCGAACCTAGTGTGAGACCAACCGCTGGAATCACGCGTTGAAGCCAATAGCCGCTGATGGTTTGCGGAACTTGCCCCCAGGCTGCGTTTTGGAACCACTCGTACTCGGAACGGTTCTCGAACCAAAATGTCAGAAAGTAATTCCCGTCTCGATTAAGCGGAATGTACTTTAGCGGATCCCAAAAATCAGTGCGGTTCGCGGGATCTCTAAGGAAAGACCAATTTTCGTCCGCCTGATCAACCGGCGCCAGCGGAGGTCGGGCGGGGTTGGGTGGTGGTCCGGGTGGCATCGGCTGGGGTGTCTGAGCCTTCGTGCAGCTGGAGGACGCCAATATTGTCAGGACTGCGAGGGCAACCGTCCCGACTAATCTCAGGCGCTGGGCGCACGTCGACTGTCCGAAGAAAGCGGCCATGCTCGTTTCGTCCTTCAGGGCGCGAGGACGATACGCCCGCGGACTTGTCCGCGATCCACCTTGTCGTACGCGGCGCGCCCATCGGCGAGAGCAAGCACGCCGTCGATTGGAGGCGGCTTGAAATGCACCCTGGTCGAAGAATGGGACCAGAGCCTCAAGCAACACAGCGGATGCGATTGCATCACGGGCGCGCGTATCGACTCCGAACAGTTGAGCTTTCGTTGTGGTAGAAGTCGACGAGATCGAAACTGACGCGGCGGTCACCAGTCGACGCGATCTCGAGTTGCCTGCCGCGATGGCGTCAGCGCTTTCACGGCGGGCTCGAACATCGGTCCTCCGACGGTGTCAAACACAACATCGGCGCCGCGATCGTTTGTCGCTTCGCGGACCCGCTCTTCGAGCGGCTTGGCTTCCAGAACGAAGAACTCATCAAAGACCGCTTGTCGCCGGCAGCATCTTCCCGGCGCTTCTGCCGATCGGCACCGATAACGCGAGCTCCGCGCCATTTGCCGATCTGTGCCGCCGCACTGCCAACGCCTCCATTGGCGCCGATGACCAGTAACGTCTCACCGGGAGCGAGCCGCGCGTATTCAACCAGCCCAAGCCACGCGGCCAGGTAAGTCAGGCCTATGGCTGCGGCCTGCTGCAGAGAGAGCGATCGGGGTTTCCGCCGAAGACTTGCGATTGGAACGGCGATCAGCTCAGCATGGCTGCCATTAATCGAATATCCGATCTCGCCGCCCGTTCCCCACACCTCCGCTCCCATCCATTCGGCCGGACCCGCGACGACTGTCCCCGCATAATCGCGGCCAGGCACGCGCGGTAGGGTGGTGTGCTCCATTTTGCCTTGGACGTTCTTAACATCGCTCGGGGTGATCGAAGCTGCCGCGACCTTGACGACGGCCGTCACCGCATCCGCCTTGGGATCGGGCAGTTCGACCAAACGTAGGTTCGAGACCGGACCGAATTCACTGAATTGCAGAGCTCGCATCGCTCAATGCTCCCCACGCCTATGGCGGCATCTGAGATGCGGCCAGCCCGCTCGGTCCGCCGCAGTCGTGAGCATGCCGAGCGGGCGACATCGCATATCGATCTACCGCGATGTAACCGATCGTCATCGTCATCACGAGCAGCGCACCGAGGATCAGCGGCGGCGCCGGCGACGGGATTCCGAATGCGCGGCAGCCGAAGCCCAATGCGAAAGCCAACACAAGTCCGATTACCGATTTCATCGGCTTACTCATCTCCACAAGGGTTTTCCCGGGCGGCAAGAAATGGTCGGCGGTGACAAAGCCCACAGTCATTGCAAGCAGCAGGCAGGCGCCAATCAGCCGCGGCGGCGCCGGCGACGGAATGTCGAAGAACCGGCATCCGGCGCCGATGACCAACCCGAGAAGAAGTCCTATGATAGCTGCGGTCATGGTTCCGTCCTCCTTAGAATGCGAAGCAATCGCAACCGAAATCCCACCAGTTGCGAGGATGCCACATATGCATACGTTGATTGACTGGAGTGCTTTGTCGATCGCAAGCTTGCTCCGGCATGTGCTGGCGGCGATCGGAAGTAACCGCCATACTGCTTGACCGGCGACCAGTCCGGGCTCACCGGCAACGGCGGGGGAGCCAACTTCGTGAATGGCTCATTCGCATATACTATTTTGCCTCCCACCATCGTCAGCACTGCTTCGAGCCGCTTAATTTGATCCTCTGGAATCGAGAAGTAATCGGCGGAGAGCACGCTGAGATCGGCGAATTGGCCCGGAGCGATTGAACCCTTCTTACCATCCTCCGAAGAAAACCAACTGCTTCCAACGGTATACAGGCGAAGCGCCTCCATGCGATCGAGACGATTTCTCGCAGGGTAGAGCGTGGCTCCGCCAACAGTCTGACCCGTAATGAGCCAGTGCAGGGAAACGAAAGGGTTGTAGCTTGAGACTCTCGTCGCGTCCGTACCCGCACCGACGGGAACGCCCAACTCGAGCATCCGCCGTATCGGTGGAGTACGCTCCGCTTGCTTCGCGCCGTAACGATTAACAAAGTATTCGCCCTGGAACGCCATCCGATTTTGCACCGCGATGCCCCCGCCGAGCGCTTTGACGCGTTCGATGTTGTGGTCCGAGATCGTCTCGCAATGGTCAAAGAACCAATGAAGACCGTCGAAGGGGATCTCTCGATTGACCTCTTCATATACATTCAAGGCGCGCGTGATGGTCTCCTCATATGTCGTGTGCAGGCGGAAAGGCCAGCGGTTTTCGACCAGCTGGCGGACGACCTTCTTCAATTCCTCGTCCATCGCCTCCGGCATTTCCGGGCGCGGCTCGAGAAAATCCTCGAAATCGGCGGCCGAATAGACCAGCATCTCGCCCGCACCATTCACACGATAGAAATCATCGCCGGTGCCGGGTTTCGTCATCTTTGTCCAGGACCGAAAGTCTCCCAATTCCTGCTTTGGCCTCTGCGTAAACAAGTTATAGGCCAGGCGCACGGTCAGCTCGCCTCGATCGTGAAGGTCGCTGACGACTTCATAATCGTCGGGATAGTTTTGAAAGCCGCCGCCAGCATCGACAACGCTGGTGATACCGAAGCGGTTTAGCTCGCGCATGAACAGGCGCGTCGAATTCATCTGGTCTTCGTGCGAAAGCTTCGGTCCCTTCGCCAGCGTGGAGTAGAGAATCATGGCATTCGGCTTGGCGATTAGTAGTCCGGTTGGATTGCCGTGACGATCGCGTTGGATCTCACCCGCGAGTGGTGGAGGGGTGTCTTTCGTGTAGCCGACAGCGCGTAACGCCGCGCCATTCAGGAGCGCGCGGTCATACAAATGGAGTACAAAGACGGGAGTATCGGCGGCGACGGCGTTGATCTCATCCAGAGTAGGCATTCGGCGTTCAGCGAATTGGAACTCCGTCCATCCACCGACCACGCGGACCCACTGCGGGGCAGGGGTCCGCGCGGCTTGCTCCTTCAGCATGCGCAGCGCGTCCGCGAGCGAGGGCACACCATCCCAACGCAGTTCCATGTTGTAGTTCAGGCCCCCACGGATTGGGTGCATGTGCGAATCGTTAAGGCCCGGAATGATCGTTCGGCCGCCGCAATCGATCACATTCGTTGATTGCCCTCGTAGCCGTAGGATCTCTTCACCGGTACCGAGCGCACCAATCTTTCCGTCCTCGATCGCGACTGCTTCGACAAACGACGGAACGTTGTTTGTAGCGATTTTCGCGTTATGAAGAATGCTGTCGGGCTGCATAATCGGCTCCCTTCACGGTCTTGGCGGGTCAGGCGGACGATTTTGCGTTCGGCCGCTACTTGTGCGCGGCGGCGGATTGCGGCTCGACGTACTCAGGGAACTTGGTCGGCGGCGCGCCGTGAACCATCGTGTAGGCGTACTCGACGCCAGCTCCATAGGCGCCGTAGTGATTCTTCACGATATCCATCACCGCGTCATAGGTGTCGCGCTGAGCCCAATCGCGCTGCCACTCGAGCATCACGGATAACGAGGTCACCGGCTTCGCGCCGGCCTGGATCACGCGCTTCATCGCGTTGTCGTGAGCGAGCTGGCTAACATCGCCGCAGCAGTCTTCGACCACGTAGACTTCATAGCCGTCATGGATGGCCTGCACGGTCGGCAGCGCGACGCAGATTTCGGTCCACAGTCCGGCCAACACGATTTTCTTGCGGCCGGTTTTTTCCACCGCGGCGACGAAGTTTTTGTCGTCCCATGAATTCATGGAGGAACGCTCGATCGGCGCTCCCCTCCGGGAATACCGCCTGGATCTGCGGCCACATGTACCCGCTGAAGCTTTTGGTTTCGACGGTAGACAGAACAATCGGTATGTCGAATACTTTCGTTGCTTTCGCCAGAGCGACGTTGCAGTTGATGATCGACTGGCGATCAGAACTCGAGACGCCAAAGAGCATCTGGGGTTGCAGATCGATGAGAGTTACTACGCAGTTGTCCGGCGTAAGCAAACCTTTCTCACTGCGTTTGGCACGACCATTCGTTTGAGACATTTGAGCTGCTCCTTTTTAAAGTAGACAAGCCGATCATCGACGACGCAGGTGCAAGCTTCATTCCGGTGTCGCGCAACAGCCTTTCCCTTGATCGCAGGACGTTTCCGCCGAGGACGCCATGAAGACGCCTTCGCGAGTTTTCGCGAGTTCGCGAGCATTCGCGACCAGGGCTAGGTTGGGTTGCGGTTGGGGCACGGAATTTTCCGGTTTAGAACGGACGCTTTGCACCGCGGCGGGCATGGCACGCGTCTGGCTCTAGCAGGCTGTTGAAAAGGGTTTTCACAGTCTGCTCCCTCTGTCTTATCTCTCCCATAAGGAGAGAAGATTGAGGAAAGTAGCCAGTTTTTATGCAGGGTATTGATAGCGTGCATGGTTCCCACTCAATCAATCTTACTTTCTCAACACCCTGCTCGGGACTCCAGGGAGATCGCTGACATTGATCAAAACGAAAGACGGCACGCAGATCTATTTGAAGGAGTGGGGCAAAGGAAAGCCGGTGGTCTTCAGTCATGGTTGGCGGCTAAGTGCCGACGCCTGGGAAGACCGGATCGTATTTGTGGCCTATGACCAGATCGTGCCGATCGGTGCCTCGGCTATGTTGTCGTCCAGGATCGTCAGTGGCTCTATGCTAATAGTCTATCCGGGGCTGCCGCACGGCATGTGCAACTCACAAAGACCCGATCAACGCCGACCTGCTGGCGTTCATTCGGACCTGAGCGAAGCTGCACCATGGTACTGAGAATCGAGCGCACCGACAGGCGTGATTCAGTTGTGTTCTTTCTGAGCGGCCGTATCGAGCCCCAGGATGTTGCCGAGCTGCAGGCTCACTTCGCCGAGCAGCGCCAGCCAATCACTCTCGACTTCAAAGAAGTGAGGCTCGTCGATCGAGAGGTGGTGGCAACGCTTGCGCGTTGGGACGCGGATGGCATCAAGCTCGAGAACTGCCCGGCATACCTCTGCGAGTGGATTGCGAAGGTACAGAACCGGAAGTAACCCCCTCAGGTAGTTTTGAACCTGTGCTTGTCGATCTTAAGTGATCTGATCTTTGATTCGAGCGTGGATGGACGCATGCCGAGCCTGGCGGCTGCACCGAAAGCGCCTGATACTTGACCCCCCGCCTCCGCTAATGCAGCCTCGATCATCGTTCTCTGTTGGGTCGCGAGCGCTTGGACCAGTGGCTGCGTCGGGGACGCAGCCTGCGGGGGCTCGTGGGATAGCCAATTCTCATCGACGGAAAAGGTCTCGCCTTCGCAAAGGATTACCGACCGCTCGATCACGTTCTGAAGTTCACGCACGTTGCCCGGCCAAGGGTATGACTGCAGCAACTCCATGCTCTTCTTGCTGATGTTGCGTATGTTTTTGCCTGCCGCCCTCGCGTACCGGTCGATGAAATATTCGACCAGCATCGAGATGTCGTCCTTTCTTTCGCGGAGGGGAGGAATTTCGATAGGGAATACACTGAGGCGATAAAACAGGTCGCTACGAAAATCGCCGGTTGCGATAGCTGCCTTCAAGTCACGATTGGTCGCGGAGATCACGCGAACGTCAGCTCGAAGTAGCTGACGTTGCCGCCGACGCGCTCGAACTGACGCTCCTGCAGGACTCGCAATAGAGCGATCTGGGTCTCGCAGGGAAGCTCGCCGATCTCGTCGAGGAACAGCGTACCGCCTTCGGCCATCTCGAAGCGGCCAAGTCGGCGCTGCAGCGCTCCGGTAAATGCTCCTTTCTCGTGACCGAAGAGTTC
Source organism: uncultured Pseudomonadota bacterium (assembly GCA_963824565.1). GTDB lineage: Bacteria > Desulfobacterota > Binatia > Binatales > Binataceae > JAJPJA01. Next base: position 245,912 of record CAWGQB010000033.1, read on the forward strand.
CGAGGCGATCAACGATTGCGGGATCGCCGCACAGTTCACGCTGACGAATGCCCGTGCTGATCGCGGCGACCGCTTGTGGATCGCGCGGGCGATGAGCTCTTTGCCAGTTCCCGTTTCGCCGGAGATAATGATCGTGGATTCAGTTGGGGCGACCTTGGCGACTCGAGTTAAGACCGCCTGCAGAGTAGACGAAGTTCCGACGATCTCCTCGAACATCGAAGCCTTGTCGACTTCCTCACGTAACGCGACGTTTTCGTTCTTCGTGCGCTCCTCTGCGCGTTTGCGATCTTCGATGTCGGTTCCGGTTACATACCAGCGAACCAAGCGCCCCTGTTCGTCACGGAAGGGATTATAATGAGCCAAGAACCAGCGATATTGGCCATCCTTACCCCGCCCACGTACTTCAATTTCGAATGGAAGGCCACTTAGCAGCGCGGCTGGCCGTATATCGCGCTGCCGCTCGAAATCCTCCGGATGAGCGATTAGCGCACGAAAGTCCGGTCGGCTCACATCCTCGATTGTCAGCCCCGCATAGTCAAGCAATGCCTTGTTGGCATAGATCGGTATTCCGTCCGCGTCCTGAACAATGATGGTCTGGGGTATCGCATCCGTGATCCGGCGTAGCTCGCACTCATCCTGACGCAGCTTCCCCTCTGCCTTCTTGCGATCTTCGATGTCGGTGCTGGTGACGTACCACTTTACGACCTTGCCGCTCTCGTCACGCAGCGGCTCGGCGCGTACGAAAAACCACCGATATACTCCATCGTGCCGACGGAGGCGCGCCTCGGTTTCCCCTGGCTCTCCTGACATCCGCGCCTCGCGCCATCTATTCATTAAGGGCGCCAGATCATCGGGATGGACGGGTTCTTGCCATCCGTCACCTTGGGATTGTTCAGGGGAGAGACCGGTATAGTCATGCCATCGCTGGTTCATGCATTCGTTCGAACCCTCCGGCGAAAAGCTCGAAACAAGCGCCGGAATCGTGTCGAGGGTCCGGCGAAGATTAGCCTCTGACCCGCGGATTTCTTCGAGCACTTGCCGCAGCTTCTGTTCCGCCTGCCTACGATCCTCGATATCGATGCTGGTGCCGTACCATTTGACGATGTGACCTGACTCGTCGCGCACGGCTACTTTCTGATGCAACATCCATCGGTACTCCCCATCTGCTCGCCGCACGCGCGCTTCCGCACCGCTCGGTTCTCCGGAAGCCTGAACGGCGCGCCAATTCTCCATGACCTTTCCCAAATCGTCCGGATGAAATGTACGTTGCCATCCCGACCCGAGAGCCTCGGCCTGTGAAAGCCCTGTGTAATCGCGCCATCGCTTATTAGTAAATTCATTGGCGCCATCGGGCAGACAGGACCATGCCAGCGCGGGGATCGTATCGATCATTTTCCGGAGCTGAGATTCCGATGGATACATCTCGCCGAAAACCTGCTCGCCGATATTAGCGCCCTTTACGTGAGCGCGCGAGCCTTGCTCCATCGTTGTCGCGCAAGGGTTTGTCGAGGCTGGGCTTCGGGCAAAAATGCAACAGTCATTCCCGCAGGGTGTAAGCTCACACTGAACACGCTTTTTCCAAGCTTTCTCAGCATCGAATATCCGATCTTTCCGGCACAGATGGGACCGGATCTCGGCAGGTCCCGATCTTGTTGTGGCAGAGAGCGGCGCCCGGGGGCCACGGATTGATGCAGGCTCGGCTCAATCCACTTACAAACACACCACCCTGCCCCGCCATCCGTCCACCGTTATCGACCCTTTCCAAGTATCACTTTCAGAAATCGAATCGTTACCGCACATAACCGCGCGTTATGATAAATAAAGAGGCGGGCAGGGCGCCCAGCGTTCGCAACCGCGTCCGAAGCGTTCGGAGATTCGACGAGGAAGTACCGACCAAATTCGATCGGGACGCCGGACGGCTGATTCTGCAGCGTGCATAAAGGGCTGGAATCGCCTAGTAGCGAGGGCGTTCGTTTGTGAACAGTGCCCATCTTACGCTCCTTTTGGGCCACACCACGGGCAGTGGCCCGTGTGTCGGCAATACGGGCAGTTCATTGGAACCTCTACTTGATGGCTGTTGCCCTCAGCGGCATGGCCTCTTTGCTCTATAATAGGACTTCGGTCCAGTTACCTTTTCTCTGTCGATCCATCTACGGATGTAGGCTGGGCAATTCGGAGTTGAATGCCCTGCGACTCGGATGTGGCCAAGAAGCGAACGACTTCCAAGCTCACGAGTGACACCTCGCCAAGATCCAGAAGTACATTTCGGCCAACCGCATCCAGCAGCGCGCTTAACTCGGCCAGGTGCTCAGTGCGAATGCGGCCTATCAGCCTGATCGTCCTGCACGGCTGGCCCAGAGTAGTCTCAATCTTCAACGTCACGGCCCACCGATGATTGCGTTACCGCTACTTCAGAGTCGCCTTGCTGACTAGATTTCTATGAGATCGGACAGATGCATGCGAGCCAGAAGGACGCTGATTCCTGGAAACCTGGGGGAACCGACGACATCGCATGGGAAACGAATCTGCTCGCTCGCTCCGAGGTTTACGGGGCACTCGGTATTCCGGTCGAACCGTGCCAGCCCGAAGTTGATAGCTGCGCGCACACACCGCAGGGACCTGTCGATCTCGATAACGCGTACATGGACAAAGCGGGCACGATTGCCGGCCAGCAACTTGCGAAGGCCGGATTCCGGCTCGCTAGCCTGTTAGACAGCCTGTGGCCGAGTGCCTCACTTACCCCTTGTGCTAGGAACCAGAGGTAGCGGCAGCATCCGTGCGAAAATGTACGGTAGCGGGTTTCAAGCAATGTCATCCCCAGGCTTAGAACGGGCAAAAATGATAGGTTCCGTTGGGGATGAGGTGCTGGTACATCAGCGGTGAGATTCGCGCTAGGTCCTCATCCACGATGGTCTCGCCGGCGCCCGCAGCTGGGTGCCCTTCCGGATGTTCTGCCCCGCAGCTCGAACAGCTCATCCGCGTTTCCTGTGCTAGCCCCGCGATGCGAGCTTCCGGCCTTATAGGGGCTGGCTCTCGATGATCGACATAAAGCCGGCAGTCGGAATCACCCGCGTCAGGGAAAAGCCCGCGTCGCCAAGCAGCGCGCGATATTCCGCCTCAGTCCGCTCCTGTCCGCCGGTCACCACGAGCATTTGCAAATCTGCGAACCTTGCGAAATCGGGTTGGTTGGCCGGTTTCAGGATCAGTTCGATCAGAAGCATCGTTCCATTGTTCCGAATCGCACGCCGGCAGTTTTTCAGAATCCTGACCGCGTCGTGGTCGTTCCAATCATGTATGACGGATTTCGCGACGTACGCGTCCGCCCCTTCCGGAACCGACTGAAAGAAATCGATGCCGACGACTTCACAGCGATCGGCAATCGGCCTAATTCGCAAAGCGGCAGCGCTAGCTACAACGGATGGCTGGTCGGCGAGGACGCCGTACAATTTAGGGTGGGCTGAGAGGATTCCGTGCAACAGGAGGCCCTGTCCTCCGCCCACGTCCACAATTCGCTCGAACCGTGAAAAATCATAGGCCGCCAGGATGTCGGAAAGCTGCACCGAGGACGCGGAAGTCATCGCGGCGGCCGCGATCGCAGCTTCGTCGGGGTGCGCCGCCAGATATTCAAAGGGAGTTGCGCCGAGCACGCGGTCGAACGCAGGTTGCCCCGTGACGATTGTCTGCCACAGATCTCCCCAGGGTTTCCAAATGAAGTCAGCGCCCAAAAAGATCGTCGCAGCGCGTAATGTTCGCGGAGCATCCTTGCGCAGCGTCTCACTCAATGCTGTTTGACGATATTTCCCGGCCGCGTCCTCCTCAAAAATCGCGAGGCTAGCGAGGAACTGAAGCAAACGGCGCAGCGAAGGAGCATGTGTTCTGGTTTCGCGCGCCAATTCATCCACGGTTTGGGGCGCTGCAGCTACAAGATCGGCGAGCCCCAATTTTGCCGCAACGGCGATCGCCTGAGTAGTGATAAATGCAAAGCGTAGCGTATTCATCTGTGCTTCAGCAGAAACATCCGGGGACAGAGAACTTTCATCGGCCATAACTCTTCTCCTAGCAGCGGCATCCGTGCGAAAAATGGTGTCACGAAATGTCATCCCCCCTGCATAGAACGGGCAGATGATAGGTTCCGTTGGGGATGATTGAGCTCGAGAGCGACATTACTTTTAAGCAACCGGTTCTGGTGCGCCCAACGATAGAAGCGCCGCAATGCTTTAAGCCGGCGTTTACGGTGGGTTTCAGTGTCTCGACGTTGACGAGGTGCTGGCGGCAGTTGATCAGGTCGAGGATCGACAGCTTCTCGAGACGCGAGAGGCCCTTGGCTTTTGGGGAACCAGCGCAGGAACTGCTGTAAGTCGTAACGGTAGCCACGCACCGTGGCCGCCGCGAAATCATCGTGCCGCAGACGGTCCACGAAATCGGCAACCCAACGGTCCGGTGAATTCCGCGCCGCTGGCTAGGTTGTACGCAATGTGGTACCCGAGTTAGACCCTCGGTTTATTGCGTGAAACCCGAGTGTCTGCGACGGTTTATTACATGCAACTCCAGTTGCACGCAAAGATTTCACGCAACGAATATCCACAAAGGGCTCGATCGGGCAGCCTTGCCCCAAAACTTACGCCAGCGAGCCATTCCCAAGGCTCCTTACCGTATATTTTCGCGGGGCTGCTGCCGCTACCCCAACCAGAAGCTTTACTCTGCTCCTGGGCATCAAGAGCGCGCCGGACACATAGCCGGCCTGCCACTCCATCCAGTCCATCGTGGTGCTTCGCGGCAGCAAGGTTTGCCGCAAGCACCGGTGCGGGCCGCTGGCCACCCTGTTTTGCGCCCACAACCGCGCGTGCAGCAGCACATGGGCCAGCGTCGTGCGCAGCTGCTCGCCGCGGCGAATGATGGATTTGTTGAGGTTAGTTTGAGGCGCAGCATACCCGAGAATTCCTCCACAGATCCCGCCGACCACGATCGCCATAACTGCCGGATATATACAAAGAGACAACGGAACCGCCTGTCTTCGCAATTCGTTGCCAAGGCGGTATCCGATAACCGCGTAAAGTTGTAAAACTTTGGGAGTCACCAACAGCCAGTGCGCGGTCCGCAGCTCAAAGGAGGCAATGTCTTCTTGATGCGATGGTATTTGCATCCCTTCCACGCCGCCATCGGACCGCATTGTCGATTGTTGAGGTGGCGTGTCGAAGTTCACATTTGCGCTCCGCTGGACCGTCATGTTCAGGGAATCCTGCGGTCCTAGGGGGGTCTTGAAAGTAACGTACGAGTCTTGCTCTACCTCTATATTAAAAGCCCGACCGCGTGGCTGCGGAAAATGAGCCACCAGCGGCCCGAGACTCACCTCCTTCACCTCGAAGGCCCTGAGCGACGAAATGAGCCTTCGCCAAAACGATTCTTTGTCCCCTTCTTGGACTAGGTTTTCCGCAGTCGCTCTTCGAGTTCTCGGCAGCAAAGGGGCAGATGATGGGGCCTCGATAGTCTCGATGACAACCTGATCGGGGAATGGATTCCGAATAACCAGCGTGTTAGTCGCTTCGGTGCCCGCGATCACCGGTGATGCTTTTACTTCCACTGACAAACTAAATACGGTTAGAACTGGTCGATCACGCTGATTCCGACGTTCTCGAAGCGCGACATCTGGTCGAGCACCGCGAAGGCCTTCTCGATCGGGAGGGTCTGGGTGATCAGCTTTTTGGGCGACAGCCGGCCGCGCTCGACCATTTCGAGCATCGCCGGATAGCGCCAAGACTCCATTCCCACCGAACCGGTGAACTGGATCTCCTTGAACACGATCTGGTCGACCGGGATTGCAATCTCGCCCTTTTCTCCCGATGAGGTGAGACCGATCTGGACGTGCCGTCCGCGCTTGCGCAGGCTCATCACGGCGTTGCGGCAAGTGGTGGCGATTCCCAGGGCGTCGACGCTAACGTGGGCCCCGCCGTGGGTCAGATCCATCACGGCCTTGACCGGGTCCTCGTTCTTGCCGTTGATCACATGCTGGGCGCCGGCCTTTTTGGCCAACTCCAATTTGCGGTCGTCGAGATCGACTGCTATCACCCGCGCGCCCAGCGCCGTAGCGATCTGCGTGGCCGACAGTCCCACGCCTCCGCATCCATAGATTACCACCGTCTCATCGGCCTTGACCTGCGCACGGTCGATGATGCCGTGGAAGGCAGTAACGAAACGGCAGCCCATCGAGGCCGCTTCGACGAAATCGATGCCTTCGCTGACTAGCACGTTGTTGAAGTCGGCATGCTGGATTGCCGCGTAGCGGGCATAGCCGGCCGCGCTGGTACTGAAGCACAGATTGGAATGACCGCGGCGGCAGTCATCGCAGTTGCCGCAGCATTGGGAGAGCGGAGCCACCACCCGATCGCCGCGCTTAAGTTTTTTGACTTCCAGACCGACTTCCTCGACCACACCCGCGTATTCGTGTCCCAGGATCATGGGCGTGTCGTGGACCATACCAAGCCAGGTCCAGTCACCCTGCCACATATGCCAGTCGGAGCGGCAGATACCACTTCCCTCCACGCGCACGATCGCTCCGTCCGGCGGACACTTGGGCTCTGGAACCTCTTTTACAATCATCGGCTTGCCGACGGCTTCCATTACCATCGCTTTCATATTGTGTGACCTCGCTTTTTGGACACCAAGTTATTGATTTTACCATCCTTCGCCAGCTCGATGTAAGACTTATTTTAGTTTAGATCAAGCATCATCTGTTTACGAAATATGAGCAAATCGGAAAAAGATTTTCAGACGAGCTGCTCAAGAATCTAGTTATACACTGCGATACACAAATTGCTCGCAAACAACAAGGCGCCCGGTACCGACATGTCGCAGCTTGCACACCCACCACTTCTTGACGTAACCACGCGGCGGGAGTTATATCCGGCGGTAGTAACATAAGAGGAGGTCCACTCGGATGCTGAACCGATCAACCCGCCGGTCCCGATCCGCTAAGACCCTGTCAACATTGTTACTGGCGGTGGGACTGGCTTGGGGGTCTCTACGCACAGCCAATGCGGCCGGGTCCAGTTTCGACCCTGCGGATTACAAGGCCTTGGCCGAAGCCGATTCTCCGCAGACCATTGCGCCCGGGACCAAGATAACCGTTGAGAACTGGCAGCAGTACAAGCAATTTCTGCCGATTGGTCTGCAGTGGCTTTACAGCGGCCACTACTCCTACAAGCTCCAGCCCGGCGCTGACTATACGATCGAGGTACAGGCGACCCGGTCAATCCCGCCGCCGCACCAGTTTGCGCTTGATAGCGAAAAATACAGCGACCAGGCGAAACTGAAGCCCCTGGGCGGCGGTCGCTTCGGAATCGAGGGCTACGTCGCAGGCCTGCCTTTTCCCAACCCCGCCGCCGGGCCAAACGCAGGAATGAAGATACTTTACAATTTCTATTACCACTATCAGCCGCACATGCTCTACAACCTGTACTCGGTCTGGTTGATAGATCGGTACAACAACCGTTACACCGAGAGTTCGGCGGAGGTGTTCCATCGCTTGATGCACACCAGCGACGTGGGCGTGCCGGTGAATAATCCCGCCGACAACGGCTATTTCATGAGCGTATACGACGAAGTGCTCTCGCCCGAACAGTCGAAGTACACGGCCGAGCTCGTTCTGTTCCCTGAAGACGTAACCAAGGCGCAGGAGATATACGTCTTTCTGCCCTCTCTACGGCGCTCGCTGCGGCTGTCCAGCTCGGCGCGCTGTTCCCCTGCGCTCGGGACGGACTTCACCAATGACGACAATCGCGACGGCTTCAACGGGATACCCACCACGTTTTCCGCCGATCTGATCGGCCAAAAGAAGGTGCTGGTGCTCGTGCACGATGACCTCCAAGCGCGCCAGAAGCCTGAAAATTATCTGACCAGCGGCCTTCCCGGATGGGCCAAACCTGCGGTGGGAAAATGGGAGTTGCGCAAAGCTTATTTGATAGATATCCGTCCCTTGCCGGATATCGCCAGGTCGTACTGTTACGCGAGCCGTGTGCTCTATGTCGATGAGGAGACCTCGGCGCCGCTGTTTGTGGACCTTTACGACAACGCGTTCAAACCGTGGAAGGTGACGGTCAACCGCTTTTCCCCAATCCCAGTCAACGACGGCTTCAACAGCGAGTGCATTACGCCTGGAGATGCGAATCCTACAATTTACGATCTGCAGAATTACCATGCCTCGTTGGCCTTTCAGCAAATGGTGGCGGCAGCGAACTCGGCGGTGCCAGTTGAGTACACCAACGTTCAGCGATACGCGATGCCAAGTGGCCTGTCCCAGATTATGAAGTAATCCGCGGCTGTCGCTGAATGCTGGCACGCCCGGAACAGCGCAGCGCCATCAAGGCGCGCCGCAAAAATTGATATGAACCTGATTTCGGCACCCCAACGGCCGTGGAAGGCGGCGGTCGAAAGAGGCACAGATGACTAGCTCGGAGAGTCAACGCAAGTGGCTGCTTTTCGCACTCACCTAACCAGACAACACAACATCGTCGGGCTGCCCCACCCGTCCCTGCCCCACCGTGCCTACGACGGTTTGCTCAGCATACTCGCGTTGGCTTTTGAGGCTGTTCTTGGAGAGGTTCCGCGCCCGCATGAGCTCCGCACGGGTCTCAGCGGCGGAAAATTTTACACCGCGGCATGCCGCGCCCAAGCCATGTCGGCGCGATGAAGGTCTCCGGCGTAGCGCGGATCCCGATGGAACTCTGCCAGCGACCTTAGCGAGGGCCTCGGTGGCGAGATGCAATCGTTCATCTCTGGTCTGAAAGCGGTTAACGAGTCTACCATACTCCATGGCCACGCGTCCGAGGGCTTGTTGAAGATGGATTTGGATGAGATGAAAGAGATGCTCTCACGCCGCCCACCCGTAACTCACCCGGTACTGCGGACCCATCCTGAGATCGGCCGCAAAACACTCTACGTCAACCACTCTTTCACGAAGCGAATTTTGGGTTTGCCCGAGGATGCGAGCCGGCAATTGCTAGATTTTCTCTGCTGCCGGGCCGAGGTCCCCGAATACCAGTGTCGGTTCCGATGGCGTAAAAATTCGATTGCTTTCTGGGACAATCGCGCCACCCAGCATTATGCGGTCGCGGATTATTTTCCCCACACAAGGATCATGCATCGGATCACAATTTGCGGTGACGAGCCGTATTAGTCTCGTGGTTCCCAAAGAGATCGGCGGACGAGACGAAACGGTATTTTCACAAACGGATCTTTTGTTAGGAACAATCACCAAAAAAACTCACTATAGATGGTGTGGAAGAATCCTTTGTCCCAAGATCTCGATCAGTTTTCGGAGCTCTTCGAGCGAGTTCGAGTCATCATCGACGTGCAAGTACTCAGCGGAATCGCCAAGTTCGAATCAGGCTTCAACCAGCTTCGCTCGGAAATCGAGCTAGTGCATCGCGCTGCGGTAAGTGCTGAGAGCGCGCACCCGCCTAGCTTCAACATTTTCAAGCTGCTCGGAGTCGGGCGAGACGAAGTCAGGCATTCGAAGGTTTTGGCCAATTTTCTGAATCCCGCCGGTTCGCATGGTCAAGGGAAACTATTTCTGCAACGTCTTCTTCAGCAGTGCTATCAGGAATTTGGCTCGCAAGGGTTTCCGGAGATCCTTAACGAAGAGCTCCTTGCTGCCAGATCCGCTTGAGGGTGAGACCCAGATTTCTCCGGGCTTGAATGAGCCGCAGCGCCCGACAATACTTGCCCCTTCAATAAGGAGTTTCCCGTTATGGTCCAGAGGCTTGGTTTCGGCGCTTTCTTGCCCCCCTTCCATCCTCCTTCCGAGCATCCCACACTCCAGCTCGAAGCTGACTTGGAACTAGCGGAGTTCCTGGACGAATTGGGTTTCGATGAGCTATGGGTCGGCGAGCACCATTCCGTCGGATGGGAACTGGTCGGCTCACCCGAGATGTTCTTGGCCGCGGCAGCGCAGCGTACCAAGCGGATTCGCTTGGGCACCGGCGTGGTTTCGATCCCGTACCATCACCCTTTCAATGTCGCCCAGCGCATCGCGCTACTCGACCATCTTAGCCGCGGCCGCGCGATGCTCGGAGTCGGGCCGGGTGCGCTGCCCTCCGACGCCTATATGTTGGGAATTGAATCCACGACCCAGCGCGCGCGAATGGAAGAGGGCCTCGGCGTGATCTTGCGCCTGCTTTATGAAGACGAACCAATCACGCACAAATCGGACTGGTTCACCTTGCAGGAGGCGGCCTTGCAGCTACGGCCTTTGCAGCAGCGCTTGCCGGTGGCAGTGGCGTCTCAGATTTCGCCCGCCGGGATGCAGACTGCCGGGAAATTCGGCACTGGAGTGCTTTCCATCGGCTCATACTCGGAACAGGGGTTGCGGGCCTTGCCCACTCAATGGCAGATCGGCCAAACAGTCGCCGCGGAGCACGGCCAGCACATCGACCGGGCCACTTGGCGGATAACCGTTCCTTTTCACCTGGCAGATTCCAAGGAGCAGGCCTACCGCGAGGCCGGCGAAGGGCTCAAAAACTGGCATAACAGCTACTACATCGAGTTGCTCGGCCGGACCGACGTGCAACCCTTCAGCGATGGACTTGAGGCCGCTGCTTCGATGGACAGTTCCGGCGCGGTCATCGGCACGCCCGATGACGCCGTTGAAAGGCTTATTAGGTTGCAGCAACTATCCGGCGGGTTTGGCACCGTCCTGGCGTTTGGTCATTGTTGGACGACCCGTGAACAGACCCTACGAACCTATGACCTGCTCGCGCGTTACGTGATGCCACGAATCCAGGGTTTGCTCGGCCCGGTTCAGCGCACCATGAAGTGGGTAGCGGAGCGCAAAGAACCATTGGCACAAAACACGGTCGACGCGGTGCGCAAAGCGATTCATGACTACAACGCGACCCATCCCCGCAAATCCTAAGGTGTGCTGTCATCAGACGGTGGCGCGCAGCATCTCGTTGCATAGGTATCGAAGTGGTTCCCAGAAGTCTCCAAGGCTGCCCGGTACGTTGTCGGTGTGATCTAATCATAAGACCGGGGGGCTTATGTCGTCATCGCGCCTACCGACCTCCCCCTCTAACTCGAATCGCCGCATCGGGCCAGCAGCGCTTGGGAATCGGTGGGAAGGCAAGACATCAGCCGGACAGCGCCTGGGCGAGAAAAGGCAAGCTCTCGTCCATCCGGTAATCGACACCGGTGTGATTGTCGGGAAACTCCTCATAGCGATGCGCAATGCCAAGCTCGTTCAGCCGCCGCACGAACCTACGGGCACCGTAGAGCAGGTTGAACTGATCCCTCTCGCCGCAGTCGATATAAAGTGCCTTCAGCCTGCGGAGATTGCTCGCCTGGGTTTCGAGCGCAACTACTGGGTCTTGCCGCAACCAATTCGCCCAGCGTTCCTCGATAACCTCGCAGGTGTCGAACGTGACCGGCAGCCGGATGCCAAAAAACTGCGCAGGATCGGGATCATAGCTGGCCGCCATCGCCAGCGCGTTGACTACCTTGCCGGAACCATCGGAATGCTTTTCGGATTCTTCGAGCTGCCGCCACCAGCGCTCGATGGAGCTCCCGGCGCCGGCGAGCACGCGCAGGACTGCTGGCATATCGGGCAGATAGCACAACTCGAAGCCCATATCGCCGGAGTGACAGGCCGCGGCCGACCAGATGTCGGAGTGGCGCAGCGCGTGTGTGATCGCGCCATACCCGCCAGAGCTCTTGCCGAACACGCCGCGGCGCCCGGTACCGCCACATTTGAAGCGCTGCTCGATCGCCGGCAGCATTTCAAGCAGCAGGAAATCCTCCCAGGCGCCCACCGAAGCTGAGTTGATGTATTGATTGCCGCCGAGCCGGGTGAAGCAATCCGGGAAGGCGACGACGACAGGTGACATGCGCTGTTCCCCGATCAGCCGGTCGAGCCGCTCCGGCACGTTTTCGCGAAAGCCGACCCAATTCGTATGGGATAGGCCACTGCTTGTGAAACCAACAAGATCCACAAGCAGGGGCAATCCCTGTCCGTCATGCCCAGCCGGGACGTACACATCCACGGCGCGCACCCACGGATCATCCAGCATATTATTCTTGAGGGCCTGGCTCTCGATCATGACTCGGCTGATGGAACCCCTCGACCCGAAGAACCTACGCATGCGCCTACCCCTGGCTTCTGCTGATATTATAAGCGAATGACTGCGGTCGCGAGGACTGTTCGAAGAGCGGGACGTTGAACACTTCGACGCCTTTTACAGCAGCTTGCAATCCGAATCCGCATGATGAGGCCGGGAATTCGAGGCGTCAGTCGGCACTCGGACGAGCTGCGTGCCCATAGCGCCCCTCAAGGAACGGCCCGATAACTTCTTCGCACCGGCGCTTCATAGCCCATCTGCACCGCGATCTCGGCCTTGCTCAGCGCCGTCGGATACGCGTTGACCAACGCCTCCAGAACAAGCCGCTCAGCCTTGCCAAGCTGCCTTCGCCAGTAATCGATGAGTTCGGGACCCACGGGCAGAGGATCCCATGAGCCAAGCACCACCAGGCCGGCCTCAGTGATCCGCAGTTGCTCTCCGCCACCCGTAATGAAACCCCTTGAGCGCAGTCCACCGAGGTAATTGTTAAATCCACCACCCGAAACCGCGTAGCCGGTCAGCAGCGCCACCTGTACCTTGCTACGCCCTTCTGGATACTGTGCCAGAGCCGTTAAGATATTCCGCTCACCTGAGGCGAGTTTCTCATTGTCGTTTCCGGCGACTGGACCTGCCAGCGCCGTTCGACCACGCGTCGGGCACACTGATCGCCATCTTGACAGCTTTGGGAGACGCCGACGGCGTGACTTTCAAGACAGGTATTTGATGTGGCACTCCACTGGAAAACTTCTCGTCCCCGTCCTGGTTTGAACGTAACGCCTTAACAATCTCTTCGGCGGAAGCAAATACGCCGTTCGAGCCGTCCTACATTGCCCGCAATCCATCTAAAGCGTTTGTCGGCCTCCGTACGGAACGCGTTAAAGCGCTGCCGCTCCTCAAGCAAAGCTGCTCGCACCGCACGGTCGACGACGCCCTGATCCATTGCAGGTGCCCTGCCCTTTTTCGCTTCCGCAAGCTCCTGCTTGAGTTCTGCTATCTGGCGTCTGGCTTCGGAGACATCACGCGCTTCTTCCTCGGCCTGCTTTGGCAGATCGACCATCTTCGCCAACACCGTCCGTATCGCTTTTGAAGGCGCCGGCGCGCTCAGCAGATGTCGTGCTCCCGGTTTCAAATGCGTGGTGCTTACCTAGGCGGAGCGAAAATGGACCACTCCCGGAAAATTCAGCGCCGGGCCGAAGGCGTAGAACTCACCTTGCTCCATGTCACGTAATTTAAGCCGCTCCGACTTGCTCATGCCGAGCAAGTCGCCAGCGCGCTGCTGATCACCATCCAGCCACGTCCTCCCAATAATTACGTTGTTGGTCTCGGCCGCGGCGTCCTTGTGAAGCTTGCTTAGGCGCTGGGTAGCGATTATCCCGCATAGTCCTCGCTTGCGGCCCTGGCTCATCAAAGCGATCACAGCATCGGTGGATTCGGCATCGCCGGCATTGCGCTCCGGACAGTACAGGTGGGCCTCGTCCAGAATCACCAGCGCGGGGCGCCAAAGCTCACGTGACAGGTGAAGCAGCGACTCCAGAAACATCCGGACGAAACGGCGCCGCTCGCCCAGCTTCAGGTCGAACAAGTCGATGACCGCCGAAACCTTATACTCGAGGAGACGACGCGCGAGCAGGCCCGCCGAACGCGGGTCAGCCGGGATTTCCCCTTCTTTGCCAACCAGCAACACGTCGACCGCTTCACGCAGGCTGGCAAACTCGCCTTCGGGATCTAGCACGATGGTCTGAATGCCGGCCCGTTCGGCAATCAGACGCAGCAACCAGGACTTGCCGCCACCCGAGTTCGCCTGAATCAGAAGCCGGGTATCTACCAGGTGCGGCAGATCAATGTCCAATTTCTTCGCGCTATCGATCATGCCAATGATCATGGAACCACCAGAAATGCGATTCAGAAACTCAGGCTCCTCACTAGCCTATTTTTCCTCATTCTCTCAGCTGCCGGACCGCTTTCTCAGCGGTTTCTTTCGGCATATTCGCGCTGCCGCTTAGGGCCACCTTTATGCAAGAGATCGCGCGCGCCCAATATCGTATCCCTGATTTTTTCTGCTGGAAGGCCATGCCCGGCAGCATGCTTGGCCCAAGCCATATCGGCCCGATGAAGGTCACCTCAATAGCGCGCGTCGCCATGGAATTCCCCCAAAGGACGAAGTTCCGGCCCTTTGACACCCTCCTCTTCCGCGTTTTGAAATTTGCCGGATTCCCGCTCCATTTCCGCGCGCACAGTTCTGAGAAACTCCGGCGCCCCAGTGTAGACCCGCCCCGTCGCTTCCGAGAGCCGGGCAAACGGCTGCATTCCGGATTGCAGCCGCCGGCTGGGCTTGGGGTTAGTGAACCCGGCTAGCCTTCCGAAATGCCGCCAGTCGGCGCTGGAGGGATCGCCGCCGAAGCGCCGCGCCAACTCCTTGGCGGCACAAGTACCGAATGCTTCGTCAAGCACCTGGCCATGCCTGAGCCACGCCTGAAAGTTACCGGTCGAGGTCTCCACCACCACCGCCGGTTCATAACCCTTCTACCCTCATACGGCTAACAGCGGCGGCGGTAAGATCATCTACCAAACTGAGCCCATGGATACCCGCGGGGCGGACATAAATATGAGCGCCGTAGAGGTTCTCGCGCCTAAGCCATAGGATCGCTTTCAGAATCTGCTTTGCGCCCCACCCTTCTCAAAGTTGCATCGTACCCTCGGAGCGCTTGGCGCCAATATCGAACCGCTCGCAACCCATGGCTTCAAGTTGCGCCAAGGTCACTTTTGCAGTCAGAACCCAGGGATCGCTATTAGTATCCATCCTTTTTCCCGCCCGATAGGGCGGCGCGGTAGTGTTGGGGTTGAGTTGATTGCCGTAGGCACTCCTTATGGGGGTATGCCGGGTTGGGTTGGGTTTGAGGCGGCAGGGGGCGAAGCCCCCTAAGAGCCGGGGTTTAATGTTAGAGAGTTATTAATACGGTTAAGATCGCGCGCGCGAGTTAGTGTTGGTCGGACGTGTGAATTCGTTTGAGAATCCTTTGACTTTTCTGTTTGCCAGTTCCTAATAACCCGAAGGTCTGGTTCTTGAAAACCCGATACTATACGTACCTGAAAACCCGCTTTTGGGTTCCCGAAAACCCGAAGGTCGTTCCTGAAAACCCGTCCGTGGTTCCTAATTGCCCGAGTACTGGCGTTGACGACCGGCGCCTGGTTCCTGAAAACCCGGTAAAGCCCGTTTCCAAACGCCGAAACATGAGAGTTTCCAACTCTGGTTCCTAAAAACCCGTGCTCTTAATTTCCTAAAAGTCGGAACATCGAGCCCCAGCGCACGCGGTTCCTGAAAACCCGCATCTTAATGTTTCTCTTGCACTTCGTCCGTCGACGCAGACCCCGAGCTCTTCAGGCTTGCTCCTAGACTCCGCGCGTCCTTGGTGTAGAACATGACCTGATCGGTGTTGGCGTCGTAATGAAGGCGATAGTCGGGAAGCGTGTCGGCCTTTGCCATTTTCTTCACTTCGAGCCGAAAGCGTTTTAGAGGGCAGTTTGACCCACTTTTTTTGTGGAGCAGTTCCAGACTGATGACCCACTTGGCCTGATGGCCACAATGTTTGCGTGCGAGTTCGTACAGCCGGCGCTCTAGACCCCGTGAGAGCCGAAAATAGTCACGGCTTAGCGTCAGCACCTCCTTGCCGAGAATTGCGTTGTACATCCAGTCCGACAGCCGAATCCGATGGCAACCATCTTGCCATCACTCGGGTTCTTCTCGATGATCTTCCAGGAATCAATGATGCCAAAGCCCTCGCGCTGGCGAATCCCATTTGTTCGTATGTCAGTCGTTATCCTGGTACCGGACAGCCGCTCAAATGCTTTTTGAAGCTGGTCGTAATCACCTCCACCGGTATGGCGATTCGTGCTTACGAGCAGGTCATAGGCTGTCAGGCGCACGGTTGGGCTTACGTCTTTGCGTTCCTGATTGATAGCCCTAACGAGCTGGCTCACGGCATAAATGACGATGTCCTTGTCCCAGATGGTCGCAAGTCCATAGGCGCCAGGCGGCGGCCGGCTTGGGCTCGTATTCCTGGAGACGCTGGGGATCGGAAAGGTCCAGCAGCATCGTTTCGATCTGGGGGGCTCCTGGCTCAAGATCAACACGTCGGCAAGTCCGCTGCCGCCGCGTTCTCCTGTTGGTTATCAGGCGCTGATCATTCCCACATCGAAGACGGCCGAGCCCAAAATCATTACGGACCCTGACGGCAATAACGTCGAACTCGTACCTCCCGGCCACAATGGAATCGATCACGTCGAGTTGCGGCTCGGCGTCAGCGACGTCGGGGTGTTCGAGCGCTTCCATACTGAAGTGCTCGGCTCCACGCGGATCGGTCCCGGACGCTTCCGCCTGGGCCGCACTATTCTCAGCTTTAGCGCCAATCCCGCGGCCCGTCCTTACATCGCACCGCCTCGCAAGGAGGGCGAAACACCCGATCTGCTCAGGGCCACCGCCGCATTGGTGGGATCGGGCTTGCGCTACTTCACCGTGCAGGTCCGCGATTGCGTCGCCGAACACCAGCGGGTGCTCGCCGCCGGAGGCAACGAAGGATCTCCGGTGATGCCGGGTCCGGCGGGCGGGCCCTCCGTCGCGATCTTTTTCATCCGCGATCCCGACGGCAACTGGATCGAAGTGGTGCAGCGCAAGTAACAGGCGATAAGTTTCGCGCGACAGTCATGTATCTGAAGCCATCACCAGTCAAAAGGATCTTCAATCGGGCCTTCGGTCTGATGGTCCGCCTAGGCATCGGACTGTCGCACAACTACCTGCTCCAGGTGCGCGGGCGTAAGACCGGGCGGATATATTCGGCTCCGGTGGATGTGCTCGATATGAACGGGCGCCGTTATTTGGTCAGCGGACGCGGGCAGACGCAATGGGTGCGCAATGCGCTGGCGGCGGGCGAAGTCGTGCTCGCCAAAGGCAGCCGGCGGATAAGCTTCAGCGTCCGCGCGGTTCTCGATGACCAGAAGCCACCGATTCTCAAAGCCTATGTGGAACGCTTCAAGTTGACGGTGCAGCGCTACTTCCCGATTCCCGCCGGGTCGCCGGCTACGGATTTCGCGCCAATCGCCGAACGCTACCCGGTTTTCGAGCTGCTACCTCGCGCGGAAAATTCGGCGCCATGAACGCGAGACTGCTTGCCTCTATCAAGGAATGGCGCCTTTTTCCTTGAGCTGGGCGATGTCTTCCCAACTGTGGCCCATTTCCAGCAGCACCTCTTCGGTATGCTGGCCCAGTTCCGGGGAACATGAGCGGATGTTCCAGGGAGTCTGATCGAAATCCACCGGCGCGGGGACAATCTCCCGCTCGCCCTCAGGCGTGTTGATTTTGGCGAACGCTCCCGCCGCCCGCATCTGCGGATCTTCGAGCGCCTGCTGAACGTTCTGCACCGGCGACCACCAAACTCCTTCACGGTCGAATATCGGAGCCCATTCGGACAGCGGACGAGCCGCGAAAGCATCATCAAGCAACGCCATCAGCTCGGCGGCGTTTTTGGTTCTGATCGCAAGCGAGTTGAATCGCGGATCATTTTCCAGTTCCGGGCGGCCGATCGAACGCGCGACCGCGGGCCAGATGCGATCGCCCTGAAGTCCCAACAAGTAGAACCATT
Source organism: uncultured Pseudomonadota bacterium (assembly GCA_963824565.1). Lineage (GTDB taxonomy): Bacteria > Desulfobacterota > Binatia > Binatales > Binataceae > JAJPJA01. The sequence goes on from CAWGQB010000033.1 coordinate 263,655, forward strand.
GCCGCGTTGAATCGCGGTAGCAGCTAATCATCGGATTGAAGCTCTGGGTCCGCGTGCGCTGGCCCGACGCCGGATAGCCGAACAGCACCTGGTTGAAGCTGTGGGCGATGCAAAACGCTCCGGTGCGCAGCAGCGAAGTGGAAACCAGTTGGCCCTCGCCGGTGGCCTGGCGCCCGACCAATGCGGCGCACACTCCGCTGGCCGACGCGAACGCGGTGTAATAGTCGCCGAACGCTCCGGTCCGCATAAGAGGCTCGGACTCCTCGGTGAGCAAGGTCGCACCGACTCCGGCGCGGGCGAAAAACGCACCAATGTCATAGGCGGGGCGGTCAACGTCGGGACCATTGATGCCGTAGCCGGTCAGATGGCAATAGACCAGGCGCGGGAACTGCTCATGCAGGTGCGGGTAATGCAGATTGAGACGCTCTAGCGCCTGTCGCCGGACATTAGTCAGGAAGACGTCGGCCTGGGCTATAAGCTTGTCGGCGAGCTTGCGTCCGTGCTCGTTCTTCAGATCGATTGAGATGCTGCGTTTGTTGCGATTGGCGACGAAAAAGTTATGATTTATCATCCCTTCGGGACGCCGTCCCGGCTGGATATTCAAGGCGCGATACGGATCGCCGTCGGGAGGTTCGATCTTGATTACGTCGGCGCCCCAGTCCGCCAGGATCCCACCCGCCATCGGGCCTGCCGCCCACGCGGCTACTTCGACAACCTTGATCCCGCGCAACGGGCCCGTCGCAGCTTCCTGACTCATCGCTCACTCCTTTTTCTTCCGACGGTCTGTCTTGAGATACAGGCATCGGTCAAATGACGCCAACCTAGCGCCTTATACCAAGTTTGCAACGTCCTCGCATACTGTTCGCTCAAAATCACAGGCTGGAAGCCTGTGCCACGGAGTGAAAACAAATGAGATAGGGTCGCTTGACATCGACCGTCGCCGGATGTATTTAACTACTAGGTTATTTAACCCCTAAGTTTACTACGCGCATGCAGCACGACCTCAACACCACCTTCGCGGCCCTCGCCGATCCCACGCGGCGCGCCATCCTTGCCCGCCTCTCCTCGGGCGAGGCCTCGGTCACCGAGTTGGGCGAGCCCTTTGAGATGAGCCTTCCAGCCATCTCCAAGCATCTCAAGGTGCTTGAGCGCGCCGGCCTGATCGCCCGCGGGCGCGAGGCGCAATGGCGGCCCTGCCGGCTCGCGGCAGGGCCGCTTAAGGATGTAGCCGATTGGCTGGAGCACTATCGCCGTTTCTGGGAAGAGAGCTTCGACCGTCTGGATGACTACTTGCGCGAGCTGAAAACAAAGGAGAAAAAACATGGCCGCAAGAAGTAGCGCAGCCACCACCGATTCAGCGCAGCGGGTTCTCATGATCACACGCGTCTTCGATGCGCCTCGCTATCTCGTGTTCAAGGCGTGGAGCGAGCCTGAACGCCTGGTGCAATGGTTCGGACCAAAAGGCTTCACCAGCACCGTCGTTGGCTCGATGGATCCCAGCGCCTGGGCGGCGCCTACCGTTTTCACATGCGCGGCCCCGGTGGAAGCGATCACTGGGTGCAAGGTGTATATCGCGAGATTGTGGAACCGGAGCGGATCGTATGTACCTATGTGTGGACGGACGCCGACGGCATTCCAACCCGCCCGGAAAACGCTATTGACGTTGACCTTCGAGGCGGACGGACAGAAGACAAAACTCACACTGCATCAGGCGGTGTTCGAATCGGTTACTGCGCGCGATGCGCACGAGGAGGGCTGGACCAGCTCGCTGGAGCGCCTCACCGAATACCTGGCGAATCCGCACCAGCCCGCCAGGACAGTTTGAAGACATGACCGCGCGCAATGCTATGATTCAAAATGCGTTGGCCGCGTTACTCCAACGGGTTGAATCTTTTACGTAATAAATTTCTGTATCGTTGACCAAAAGGAGAATGGACTATGCAATTGAATGCCTATCTAACCTTCAACGGCCAATGCGAGGCGGCTTTTAAATTCTATGCGAAGTGCCTCGGCGGCAAAATCGAAATGATGATGACGCATGAGAATTCGCCGATGGCGGATCAGGTGCCATCTGAATGGCGCAAAAAAATCATGCACGTCCGTATGACTGTTGGGGATCAGGTGTTGATGGGTTCGGACGCTCCGCCCGAACACTATGAAGCACCAAAGGGCTTCTCGGTGTCGGTCGGCGTCAACGACACTGCCGAAGCGGAACGGATCTTTAACGCATTGGCCACGAATGGGACAGTTCGGATGCCCCTCCAGAAGACCTTCTGGTCGGCCGGTTTTGGCATGCTCGTCGATCGGTTCGGCATCCCATGGATGATCAATTGCGAGCCAGCCGCTTAACCATTAGTCAATGGCGCTCATAGCGTCCGGTCCAAGGAGAAAATAATGGCTACTGACGCCAAGCTCTCGCCCCGAACCGGCGATGTTCTGCTTCTGGTCGGGACGGTCAAGGGCGCGTTCATTTTTCGCAGCGATCGCAACCGCCGCCAGTTTCGTATCACGGGACCTTACTTCAAAGGCCAGGTGATTTATTCGGCGGCATATCTTGCGGATAAGAGCGCCCCGCGCATCCTGGTCGCCAACAAAAGTGAACATTGGGGTGCGATGGTGAGTTGGTCGGATGACTTCGGAGAGAGCTGGCACGAACCTGCCATCGGCAATGTAAAGTTCCCCATTGGTAGCGGACTCTCTCTGAATGCCGTGTGGGCCCTCGAGCCCGCCCCGTTGATCGGGCCTGAGGTAGTCTTTGCTGGCGTCGACCCGGCCGCACTGTATCGCTCCGACGATCGCGGGGAGACTTATTATCCGGTGGACTCTCTCCTGAACCATCCCGAGCGTCCATACTGGATGCCGGGTGCCGGCGGACTCTGTCTGCATACGATCCTGCCCGATCCGCGCGATGCAGACCGCATCATGGTTGGTATTTCAGCGGCCGGCGTTTATCGCAGCGACGATGGTGGACGGTCGTGGACGCGCAGGAACAAAGGGGTGCGGATGGAGGCCGGACCTCCGAATGCGCCACATTTCGGCCCACAGTGCGCACATAAGCTGCACTACGACGCTAAAAATCCCGCACGCATCTATCTGCAGAATCATCCTGGCGTGTATCGCAGCGATGATGGCGGTGACTCCTGGATCGATATCGCCGAAGGATTGCCGTCGCAGTTCGGGTTTCCACTGGTCACGCATCCGAGCCGCGCCGATACCGCGTACATCATTCCGCTCGAGTCCGACCATTTTCGAGTGCCGCTCGCAGGCGCCGCCAAGGTCTGGCGCACGCGCGACGCGGGCACGTCGTGGGAAGCACTCAGCAACGGATTGCCGCAGCGCGACGCTTACTTCTCGGTGCTTCGCGACGCGTTCACGTCCGACAGCTTCGATCCTGCGGGACTCTATTTCGGTACCCGCGGAGGCCAACTGTTCGCGTCCGCTGACGAGGGAGAACGCTGGCGAACGATCGCGGATTGGCTACCCGCCGTGCTGTGCGTAAAGGCCGCAGTGATCGACTGAGGCTTGCGATGCGCTTTCATCTGCCATCTGCGCTACGTCGATGGGCCAGCGGCAACGAGATCGTCGAGTTAAGGATTCCGCCCGACATGCTCATGACGATCACCGAGGCATTAGTAATGCTAGGCGAAGATTACCCTGGTATCCGGCAGCGCGTGCTCGACGATCAAAATAATATCCGCCGCCACGTTAATGTCTTCGTCAACAGTGAGCACGTGCGCTTTGCGCAAGGCGCCGCGACCCAGGTCAGGCACGATTCCGAGGTATGGATCTACCCCGCACTATCAGGAGGGTGACTGCCGCGCGCCTGGCTGGAGCACTGTCGCCATTAGTGTATGCAGAGCTTTCGATAGAGGAGAAGAAACATGGCCGCAAGAAGCAGTACCGCCACAGCATCGGCGGAGCGCAAACTCATCGTTAACGCGAATATTTGATGCGCCGCGCGAGCTCGTGTTCAAGGCCTGGACCGATCCGAAGCATATGGCGCGGTGGTGGGGTCCGAAGGGTTTCACAAACCCGGTCTGTGAAATGGACGTGAGACCGGGCGGCGCGCTTCGGATCGTCATGCGCGCGCCCGATGGCGTCGATTATCCGATGAGAGGTGTCTTCCGGGAGATCGTGAAGCCCGAACGGCTCGTGTTTACCAATATAGCGCTGGACGAGGATGGCAACGCTGTCCTCGAAGGACTTACGACCGTTACGTTCGCCGAGCACGACGGCAAGACGAAACTCACCTTGCAAACAAATGCGGTCGCTTTGGTCGCCGAGGCGTCCAAAAACTCGAAGGGATGGAAGAAGGCTGGACGCAAAGCCTGGAACGCCTTGGGGAACTGGTGACGCGTCTGAAGCATGAAACCGCTACAGCCGACACCAAATCATCGGCGGAGCGGGTGCTCATTATCACGCGTGTATTCGACGCGCCACGAAGCCTCGTCTTCAAGCTTTGGACCGACCCGGAGCATTCGAAGCATTGGATGGGGCCGCGGGGCTTCACTGCGACTCACGTGGAAGGCGACGGCCGGCCCGGCGGCCGCTGGCGCTTGTGCCTGCGCCGCGACGACACCGGCGAAGAACTCTGGCAAGGGGGAGTCTATCGCGAGTTCGTGGAACCGGAGCGGCAGGTCTTCACCTTTGCCTGGGAAGACGAGAACGGCCATCGCGGCCATGAGACCCTGATTACACTCACCTTCACCGAGCACGATGGAAAGACGACGATGATCTTCCGCCAGGAAGCCTTCGAGTCCGTAGAACAACGCGATGGGCATCAGGGCGGGTGGAACAGCACCTTCGACCGCCTCGATGAGTATGTGAGCGCAGGGAGCAGGCAATGAACACCGGGGGATTATCCAAGGCGCGGCTCGCCCGCATGCACGATGTCATGGCCGGCTATGTCGAGCGCGGCGAAATGCCCGGTATCGTCACGTTAATCAGCCGCCGCGGCGAGGTGCATGTCGATGCGATCGGCATGAAGGCGGTCGGCCGCAACGACCCGATGCGGCGCGACACGATCTTCCGCATCGCCTCGATGACCAAGCCAATCACGGCCGCTGCCGCGATGATCCTGGTGGAGGAATGCAAGCTGCGGCTGGACGAGCCGGTGGATCGGCTGCTGCCGGAACTGGCCGGCCGCAAGGTCCTGAAGCGAATCGACGGGCCGCTCGACGACACCGTGCCCGCGAAGCGGGCAATCACCTTGCGCGACCTGCTCACCTTCCGCATGGGCTTCGGCGTGATGATGGCGCCGCCGGACACGTATCCGATCCAAAAGGCGATGGCCGAGGCAGGGATCATCATCGGACCGAAGTCGGACTCACCGCATGCGCCCGACAAGTGGATCAAGCACTTCGGTAGCCTGCCGCTGATGCATCAGCCGGGCGAGAAGTGGATGTATCATTCCGGCTCCGACGTACTGGGCGTGCTGATCGCGCGCGCCTCGGGAAAGCCGCTGGAGACATTCTTTCACGAGCGCATATTCGAGCCGCTCGGCATGAAGGACACCGCTTTCAGCGTGCCGGCCGCGAAGCTCGATCGGTTGGCGGCCTCCTACCAGCTCAATCCGAAAACCGGCGCGCTCGAAGTCTACGACGATGTCGAAGGCAGCCAGTGGGCCCGTCCCGCCGGTCTTTCCCGCCGGCGGCGCCGGATTGGTCTCGACCATCGACGACTATCTGGCCTTCGGCCAGATGATGCTGAACAAAGGCAGGCATGGAAGCGAGCGCATTTTGTCGAGGCCTTCGGTCGAGGCCATGACTACCGACCAGCTCACGCCCGAGCAGAAGGCGGTGTCCGACTTTTTCCCCGGCTTCTGGGATACCCGCGGCTGGGGGTTCGGCGTATCCGTGGTCACCAGGCGCGACAACTTGGCGGGGGTTCCCGGCCGATACGGCTGGGACGGCGGCCTGGGCACCTCATGGGCTTCGGACCCTAAGGAGGACCTGGTCGCAATCCTGATGACCCAGCGCGCCTGGACTTCCCCCAATCCTCCGCGTGTCTGCGTCGATTTCTGGACCTCGGCCTACCAGGCGATCGACGACTGAGATGCCTCATAGCCAACAGTCCCTCGTTTATCATTTCAGTAAAAATCCGGGGTCATAACGAATGTGCAGGAATATAAAAACTCTCTTCAATTTTGATCCGCCCGTCACCGACGAAGAGGTTCGAGCCGCTTCGCTCCAATTCGTGAGAAAGATCAGTGGCTTTAACAAACCGTCGCAGGCAAACGAAGAATTGTTTTTGGCTGCAGTCGATGAAATAGCCGACATCTCGTCTCGTCTTCTCCGTTCGCTCGAAACTCACGCGCCGCCGAAGAATCGAGAAGAAGCGGCAGCAAAGGCAAAGGTGCGTGCCGCACAGAGATTCGGAGCCTGAAGAGCGTCTCATCGATCGGCGCAGCACCTTTCCTGAGGAGCAAGGCAACCACCTAAAGCAAAGGAGAAAATCATGACCGAACGGTCCACCCATCACACCACTTTTGTCATCGATCGCACTTATGCCGCCTCGCCTGCGCAGGTTTTCGCCGCCTGGGCGGAACCGGCGGCTAAAGCCCGATGGTTCGCGGGTCCCGAGGAGTGGGTGAAGGAAGCGCACGAATTCGACTTCCGGGTCGGCGGGCGAGAGCGCCTTAACAGCCGCCCGCCGGGCGGCCCGATCCATGCCTTCGACGCCCGCTACCAGGACATCGTGCAAAACCAGCGCATCGTTTTCACCTACGACATGCATCTCGGCCAGGCCCGCATATCGGTCTCGCTGGCGACGGTGGAGTTCAAGCCGGCGGGCGCTCGTACCCGGATGATCTTCACCGAGCAGGTGGTCTTCCTGGACGGTTACGACGACGCCGGCGAGCGCGAGCGAGGCACACGCGAGTTGCTGGACAAACTCGATGCCGAACTGCGGCGCGATCGCGCGACGGTTTGACAACTCGACCGCCAAGTTAGCTTTATTACTCACCCTCTCCCGGTTGCTCCGGGAGAGGGACTCTCTCTCAACTGCAAGCAGAAAATTATGTTGGCCTCACACCTTGACGCCCCAGGCTTCGGCCAAATCCTTGGCCGTGGTCAGATAGGCCAGGCCGTGTAGTGTATTCTTGAGCACCATCTCTCCATATTCAGGCGGATAGCCAGCCACACAATCGGTCGGAATAACTACCCGATAGTTACGGTTCATGGCTTCCATGGTCGAGCCGATGATACCCAGGTTCAGCGACAGGCCGGTGAGCACCACGGTTGTGATTCCCAGGTTGCGGCAAACGCTATCGAGGCTGCTGTCGTGAAACAATGTTGGCGAGTGAAAACGCCACATGATTATCTCGTCGCCCTCGGGCTTTACTTCGGGCAGGAAGTCGGCGCCCGGCGTACCCATCTGCATCGGCATGTCGGCGCGTTTGACCGCCTGCGCCAGGCGGCAGTTGGTAATAAATCCCTCTTGGCCGACACGATGATAGGCGGGGCAATGGAACACCTTCACTCCGGCCGCCCGCGCCGCCTTCAAGAGTTTCCCGGCATTCGACGCGAGTCCCTTCTTTTCCGCCGCGTCGCGCAACTGGGTGAACAGCGGCGGAGTCTCCTTGCCGATAACCGCCTCCTGGATCTCCATCAGCATCAGGGCGGTGGTTTTGGGATTCGCGATTTCGCTGAAGTTGACTGCCATTGCAAAACCTCACGTGCGTGGCGTTAAAGGCGCTCTGCCGGCCTGGAAACCCGGGCGGTCTTGCCCATTTTGGTGGAAGTAAAAGTCTGACCCGGTCCGCTCATAAGGTAATTCCTGACGCAAATTATCGTGCAATCTTCCGGTTGACGAACCAGTTAAAGGCGGAAGGCGTCACTGTTCCGTATTACTCGCGCTAGCGTTATTTCTCAAGCGCAGCGATTCGCCCCGCACCGCGACCTTAGTGGCGGCCCGTCCATTATCGGACGCCAATTTGCGCTTGCGATCTCGAAATAGCAGAACCAACGAGCGGCCCTTCAGATCGAACTTATCGCGAGCGCGCCAGTGCTGGCCGTCCGAATTACCATCAACGTCGTCGCTGCTGGTATCAACCAGCACCGTCCAGCCCTCGAGCAGTCCGACCTGCGGTATGAGGAACGGGATCGATTCGTAATGGCTGTTGAGCAGGATGATGAAGTCACCGTCGGTGATGACGCGGCCGCGTTCGTCGTATTCCTGTATACCCTCACCGGCAACAAAGACTCCCAGGCAGTGAGCGTAAGACTGGTTCCACTCCTCGTCCGTCATCTCATGACCATCGGGGCTAATCCACATGATGTCCTTGAGACCTCTGATACGGCGGCCCTGAAAGAAACGGCGCCGGCGGAACATCGGGTGGTTCTTTCGAATCGCGATCAAGCGGCAAACGAAGTCCAGAAACCGCTGGTCTTCCTCGCTGGGTTCCCAGTCAAGCCAGCTGGTCTCGTTGTCCTGGCAGTAGGCGTTATTGTTACCGTTCTGGGAGTGGCCCATTTCATCGCCGGCCAGGATCATCGGGATACCCTGGGATAATAACAATGTGGCCAGAAAATTGCGCTTTTGGCGCATCCGCAGGGCTCGAATCTCCGGATCGCCGGTGGGCCCCTCGGTGCCGCAGTTCCAGCTGCGGTTATCGTCGGTGCCGTCGCGATTGTCCTCGAGGTTGGCCTCGTTGTGCTTGTGGTTGTAGCTGACCAGATCCTGGAGCGGTGAAACCGTCGTGGCAGGTGACGAAATTTACGCTCGCATATGGCCGGCGGCCATTGTGTTCGTACAGATCGCTTGAGCCGGTAAGCCGATATGCCAACTCGCCGATCAACCCGCCCTCACCTTTCCAGTACGCGCGCACCGCGTCGCGATATTTCCCGTTCCACTCCGCCCATCCGATGGGAAAGTTGCCGACCTGGTACCCTCCGGCGCCAACGTCCCAGGGCTCCGCGATCAGCTTGACCTGCGAAATCACCGGATCCTGATGGATGACGTCGAAAAAAGCGCTCAGCTGATTGACCTCGTACAGTTCCCGCGCCAGCGCCGCCGCCAGATCAAACCTGAAACCGTCGACGTGCATCTCCAGCACCCAATAGCGCAGGCTGTCCATGATCAACTGCAGCACGCGCGGATGAGTCATGTTCAGGGTGTTTCCGCATCCGGTAAAGTCCATGTAGTAGCGCGGGTCGTCGGGAGTCAGCCGGTAATAGGCGCTGTTGTCGATGCCGCGGAAGCTCAGCGTGGGACCAAGGTGATTGCCCTCCGCGGTGTGATTGTAGACCACGTCGAGGATGACCTCGATACCGAATGAATGGAGCCGCTTGACCATCGACTTGAACTCCCCGACAAATCCGCTGGAGGTGTAGCGCATGTCGGGCGCGAAAAAGCCGATCGAGTTATAGCCCCAGTAATTGTGCAGACCTCTTTCCTGCAGATGGCGATCGTCGATGAACACATGCACGGGCATCAGCTCGACCGCGGTCACTCCCAGCCGCTTGATGTGTTCGATCGCCGGATCGGTCGCCAGGCCGGCATAGGTTCCGCGCAGATTGGGCGGGAATGTCGCGGTTGTTACGGGTAAAGCCTTTTACATGCAGCTCGTAAATGATGGTGTCATGCCAGGGAGTGCGGGGCGGCCGATCGTCGGCCCAGGAAAACGCCCCGTCGATCACGCGGCATTTAGGCATCGCGGGCGCGCTGTCGCGCCGGTCCATAGAAAGGTCTTCGCGGGGATTGCCAACGCGATAGCCGAAGAGCGCGTCGCACCATTTCACCCCTCCCACGATGTGGCGCGCGTAGGGATCGATCAGAAGTTTGTTGGGATTGAAACGAAATCCCTTCTTGGGATCGTACGGACCATATACCTTGTAACCATAGAGCCAGGCGGGTCTTGCCTCGGGGAGATAGCAATGCCAGATCAGGTCCGTCTGCCATCGCATTCCAACGCGCTCGATCTCCCGCCGGCCCTTAGGATCGAACAGGCAGAGTTCAACCCGGTCGGCATGTTCCGAGAAAAGCGCAAAATTGACGCCTTCGCCATCCCAGGTGGCCCCGAGCGGATAGGGTTTGCCCGGCCATACGGAAACTTTTGAATACGCCATGTGCTTGCTTAACCTTGCTTTCCGATCATCAGGAAGATTTTCCCATTTCGGGAGGACGCGATGACCCAAACGAGCGGCCGCGATTGCCGCCGCGATACGGCGACGCGAGCCGATTATTGAAATGCGCCGAGCTTCTTTCGAATCTCAAACCTGTCAATCCTTCCTGTGGTACTATTCCATGCGCGTTGATCCCATCGCCACATATCGTATCCAGCTCAACCCTCAATTTGGCTTCGACGCCGCGGCGGAAATCGTTGCGTATCTGACCGAATTGGGCATCAGCCATCTGTACTGCTCGCCCTATATGCAGGCCGCGCCAGGCAGCACTCACGGATACGACGTGGTCGATTGCCATCATGTCAACAAGGAACTGGGTGGAGAGGCGGCCCACGAGCGTCTGTGCGCGGCCTTGCGCCGTGCTGGCATCGGTCAGCTCCTCGACATCGTGCCCAATCACATGGCGATTACCGGACGCGAAAACCCGTGGTGGTGGGACGTGCTCGAGAACGGGCCGGCAAGCCTTTACTCGGCCTACTTCGACGTCGATTGGGAACCACCGGAGGCGCGGCTGCGCAATAGCGTACTGCTGCCGATTTTGGGCGATCACTATGGCCGGGTGCTGGAGGCGGGACAGATCAAGCTGGTCCGCGATGGCGGCGAGTTCACTATCCGCTGTTACGATCGCGAGCTGCCGGTAGCGCCCCGTTCGCTCGATACGGTGCTGGCGCGGGCGGCTGAGCGATGCGGCTCCAACGAACTCGCGTTCATCGCCGACGCGCTGACCGCGTTGCCATTTTCGACCACGACCGATAGCCAAAGTGTGCGCCGCCGGCAGCGTGATATCACAGTCTTGAAGGCCGCAATCAATCGGCTGATCGAGTCGTCGCCCGATACCGCCGCCGCGATCGACCTTACGGTAGTGGAATTCAACGCCGATCACGACCTGCTCCACGCGATACTGGAGCGGCAGAATTACCGTCTGGCCTTCTGGCGCGCCGCGGGACGCGACCTCGGTTACCGCCGCTTTTTCGATATCAACACGCTAATCGGTCTGCGCATGGAAAACGACGAGGTTTTCGCCGATACTCATAGCCTCATAATACGATGGCTGTTGGAAGGCGTGCTCGATGGTGTCCGTATCGATCACATAGACGGTCTTCGGGATCCTGCAGCGTACCTGCAAAGGCTCAGCCGCGCCGCTCCTCAAGCCTGGATCGTGGTGGAAAAAATTCTGCAGGACGGCGAGCGTCTGCGCGAATCCTGGCCGATCGCGGGGACCACCGGTTACGACTTTGTCAACCGTGCCACCGGGCTCTCCATCGACCCCGCCGGCGAGCAGCCCCTGACGCGCGCTTTACGCCGAATTTACCGGTCAATCCGCCGATTTCCCGGCTATTGCGCAGGCCAGCAAGGAGATGGTGGCGCGTGACATAATGGGCAGCGAACTTAACCGTCTTACCGCTTTGTTCGTCGCCCTATGTGAAAACGACCGCAACCATCGCGACTACACGCGCCATATGCTGCACGAAGCGCTGATGGCGGTGGTCGCGCGCTTCGCCGTTTATCGGACTTACTTCCAGGCTGAATCTACCGAGGCCAACGCCGACGATGTGCAATACGTCAATCAGGCGATCGACGCCGCCAAAGCCGATCGGCCCGACCTCGATCCTGAATTGTTGGACTTTCTCCGCGAAATCCTGCAGATGCGGCAGCGTGGCGAGCTCCATACCGAGCTCGTACTGGGATTCCAGCAGCTCACCGGACCGGTGATGGCCAAGGCGCTCGAAGATACGGCCTTCTACCGTTATCACCGCTTGATTTGTCTAAACGAAGTGGGAGGCGATCCTGCCCGTTTCGGGATCCCGGTCGACGAATTTCATCGGGCGTGCCAGGAGAGCCAGCGGCGTTGGGCGCAGGGCCTGCTCGCCACCACCACGCACGACACCAAGCGCAGTGAAGACGTAAGGGCGCGGCTGGCTTTGCTCTCCGAAACTCCCACATTGTGGGCGGACGCAGTGCATCGATGGGCGGCCCTCAATCGCGAGCACTGGCCAACCGAACCCGATCGCAATGCCGAATATCTGCTTTACCAGACCCTGGTCGGCGCCTGGCCGATAAGCAAGGAGCGCATATGGACTTACATGAACAAGGCAGTCCGCGAAGCCAAGCTGCAGACGTCGTGGACCAATCCCGACCAGGCTTATGAAGACAATCTGAAAGCCTTCATTGATAATATCCTGAACGACCGCAACTTTGTCGCTGACCTGGAGGGATTGGTGGCCTCTTTGGTGCCCTTTGGATGGATTAATTCGCTCGCGCAGACTTTGCTCAAGCTGACCGCGCCCGGAATACCCGATCTCTACCAGGGCACCGAGCTCTGGGCCCTATCGCTGGTCGATCCAGACAACCGCCGCCCGGTGGACTATAAACTGCGGCGGCAACTACTTCGAGTCGCAAAAAGTGCCACGGTTGAGGAAATCCTGAAGCGCAGCGGCGAGGGACTGCCGAAATTGTGGACGATCCAGCGGATTTTGACGTTGCGGCGCGCGCAGCCTGGCCTGTTCGGTCCCGACGCGTCCTATGAGCCGCTGAGCGCTGACGGCAGCCGCGCCGATCATGTGGTCGCGTTCATGCGCGGCGGCGGCGCCATCGCGGTTGTGCCGCGACTGGTGTTCAAGCTCGACTCGCGCTGGGAGGACACGCTCCTCCAGATCCCCCCGGCCGATGGCGCAATCATCTCACCGGCGACTTGGTTGAAGGCGGCCGCGTCCGTCTGGCGCAATTGATGGCGCGCTTCCCGGTGTGTCTGCTGGTTTCCGAGGAGTCCAGGCCATGAGCGTATTGCGAGTATGGGCGCCCAATGCCCAGGGCGTTGCCGCAATGATTGGAGAACGGCGTCTTGCCATGGAGAAAGAGGACACGCCCCGCGCGCGGATGGTGGCGGGTGGACACGCCCGCGGCAGTAGCGGGATGCGACTATGCATTCGTCATCGATGACGAAAAGCCCGCTGCCCGATCCGCGCTCGCGATGGCAACCGCAAGGAGTTCATGGACCATCGCGAATGGTCGATCACAAGGCGTTCGAATGGACCGACGCTCATTTCACGGCGCCGCCTCTGTCTTCCGCGATCATTTACGAACTTCACATCGGCACCTTTACCCCGCTAGGGACGTTCGAAGCCGCCATCGCGCGCCTCGATCATCTCGTCGACCTCGGCGTCACCCATGTGGAACTGATGCCCGTAGCGGAATTTTCCGGTGACCGGCGGATGGGGTTACGACTGGCGTGGACCTGTTCGCGCCTCATCACGCGTATGGCGGCCCTGAGGGGCTCAAGCGACTGGTTGACGCCTGTCACGCCGGGGGCTCGCGGTCCTGCTCGACGTCGTTTACAACCATTTCGGCCCGTCGGGAAACTATTTGCCTCGCTTCGGCCCCTATCTCACCGACCGCTACCACACGCCATGGGGCAGCGCCGTCAACTTCGATGGCCGGGGCAGCGACGAGGTACGCCGGCTGGTGTGCGACAACGCTTTGTCATGGATGGACGATTACCATATCGACGGCCTGCGGCTGGACGCGATCCACGCGATAGTCGACGTCTCGCCATTGACGATACTGAGCAATTGGCGACGGAAACCGCGTCGCTGGCTCGTCAGACGGGCCGCAGCCTGGTCCTGATCGCGGAGAATGACCTGAATGACCCGCGCGTCGTTACGGTTCCCGTCGCGCGGGGGATATGGCATCGACGCGCAGTGGAACGACGATTTCCATCACGCACTGCACACCGTGCTGACCGGGGAGAGAAGTCGGTTACTATTCCGATTTCGGTCTGCTCGGTCAGCTCGCCAAGGCGCTACGGCAGGCCTACGTCTATGACGGTCAATACTCGCCATACCGGGATCGCCATCATGGGCGACGCCCGGTCACCGGATTGTCGGGCTACAACTTCGTAGCGTTTATGCAAGACCACGATCAGGTTGGAAATCGCGCCAAGGGCGATCGCAGCACCCATCTGATGAGCGCGAGCCGGTTGCGAGATCGGAGCTGCGATATTGTTAACGGCGCCTTTTGTTCCGATGCTCTTTCAAGGCGAGGAGTGGGGCGCATCCACGCCATTTCAGTATTTCACCGATCATGACGAGCCCGACCTCGCCCGCGCGGTGAGCGAGGGCCGCAAGCGGGAATTCGCCGCCTTCGGATGGAGCCCGGATGAGATTCCCGATCCGCAGGATCCCGCGACCTTCGAACGCTCGAAGCTTGATTGGAGTGAACTGGAGCGCGAACCGCACCAGCGGTCTCCTGGATTGGTATCGCAGGCTCATCCGTCTGCGCGCCGCCATCCCTGAATTGGGCGACGGCAAACTGGCTCGCGTCGAGGTGACTTACGACGAGCAGCAGCGTTGGATGGTAATGGACCGGGGACCAATCAGCGTTGCGGTCAATCTCGGCGAACAAGCGCGTGTCGTCGCGGTCCGCACCGGATCACGTAGACTGCTGATGGCTTCGGATGAACTCATTGCACTCAACGCCAACGGAGTCGAACTGCCTGTCGACTCAGTCGCAATTATCGGCCCCAGGAATACCGAGGGATGAGGCAGGAACGTGTCTCCCTTCGCGACCGTCCGATCCGCCCATGGCGGTCGCGATCCGATAATATACGGCGCCAGCCAGCCATGTGGCTGGCCGAAATCGTCTTCCGGCTGACGGGCGCTCAGCACTATATGGGTGTCAATATACCGCGGTCCAGCCGGAATCTGGCAGCAGGTCAAAAAAATCTCGCCAAGATTCGGTGGCGACGATAACTTCGCAGAATCATGAGCGGGAACAACGCTAAGTCACCGCGTATGACACTTTCGCCACTGCTATAAGAGCTTGCAACCCTGCTCTGGGAAGCGCAGGGTGAAAAATGGCGCCTGATCTTCCTGAGCGACCAGGTCGAGGGGCTTTCGGTTATCGAGCGCAACGTGCATTTGCAGGTTCAGATGGTCGATGACCTGCTGGACATGGGCCGCATTGTCTCGGGCAAGCTCAGAATCGATGTCCAGGAACTGGACCCGCGCGAAGTTATTTTAGCCGCAATCTCCTCGATTCAGCCGGCGGCGGACGCCAATAACATTCGTATCCATAGCATCCTCGATCCGCTGACCAGTCCGATCCGCAGCGATCGCAACCGGCTTCAGCAGGTGGTCTGGAACCTGCTTTCCAACGCAGTCAAATTTACGCCCAAAGGCGGACGCATTCAGGTCCTCCTGCAGCGAATCAACAGTTATATCGAGATAACGGTAAGTGATACCGGTCCGGGAATCGCACCGGAGTTTCTGGCCCATGTTTTTGACCGTTTCACTCAAGCGGATGCTTCCACCGCGCGCCGTTACGGAGGTTTGGGGCTGGGTCTGGCAATCGTAAAGCATTTGACCGAGCTCCACGGTGGTACGGTCCGCGTGAAGAGCCCCGGCGAAGGTATGGGCGCAACCTTCGTCATCGAACTTTTACGCCCATCGCGCATCCGCCGCGCGATGATGGTCGCACGGGAGCATCCCGGCACATTGGGCGAACCCCAGCAGGTCGAATTCAATTCATTGAGCGGCATCACGATCCTGGCAGTGGATGACGAGGCGGACGCTCGGCAGATTGTAAAGCTGGTCCTCGAGGAACATGGGGCAGTTGTCGATACGGCTGCGAGCGCGGGTGAGGGATTGGAACTGCTCAAGCAGCGACGCTACAACGTTATTTTAAGCGATCTCGGAATGCCCGATGAAGACGGCTATACCTTCATCGGCAAAGTGAGGGAACTGGGCTCCGATCGGGGCGGAAATACTCCCGCGGCCGCGTTGACCGCGTTCGCACGTAGCGACGACCGGACGCGAATTTTCAAAGCCGGTTATCAGATGCATATCGCCAAGCCGGTTGAACCGGTCGAGCTCGTCGCTTCGGTGGCAACACTGGCGGATATCAGCCGGACACCGAAAAGGCGCGGCGCCGGCGATATCGGCAGCTTTTAAAAGCTCGGGACGCGAGTCTCGCGCAAAGGCCTCCAGTTCGGCATAGGTGAAAGTTCCCTGAGTCAGACAATGATCGAGGAAACCAATGTGGCGCCGCAGCAGGTCTGCGAACAAGGGCTGCGTAAACAACTGCAGAAACCCACACACCAACCAGCAGGTTGCGGACCCGGCCAAGTGACGCGCACGTACGACGCCAGTCGATAAAACCGGAAGCCGTCAGCCTCAATTGGGCATTATTACAAGCCGCCGAAAAATCCGTGGAACAGCCCTTCGGGGTCATATTTGGTTCTTAGCTGCTGCAGACGCTGCCAGTTCGCGGGAGAAAAAGCTTGCTCAGCGCGCGAATGGTCATCGACAATGTCGCTCTCGCCGAGATAACGGCCGCAGGCATAGGGCTTGAGGATTTCGCAGCTCCGGCGATGCCATTCCTGGTTAACGGCGTCGTCCGCGGCATCCTTCCACTGCGTCCATAGTCCGCTGTAAACGCGCGCCGCCATGGATAGTGCCATTTCCTGCGATGACTCGACGCCGTTGGCCCATCCGGGATAGAGCGCAAAAAGATAAACGGTCATCGGACTGGTGCATTTTGTGAAGTGCTCGCGTACCGCGCACAACATGTCGCTGGGCTGCGCGTTCGACCATAGGGTCTCGACCTTGGCGCGATAAAATTCCGGCCACATGCTGCCCGACACCGCGAACATATTCTCAAAAGTGGTTGGGCCGGCGACAATCTTGCGCAAGCAACTCGAATTGTGCGGGCATTGCTCGAGAACCTCCAACGTCGTCGTTGCCTCCTCTTCCGTGTCGGCGAATACGCCGGCTGTAACCATGCAAACCTTTCCGCCCTCGGACTTGCATTGATCAGCCAGATCCGGCGGCGCGGAGATCAGGAATAGCGTCATCTCAACCTTGCGCGGCATCGTCTCAATCGCGCCTGAAAACCAATCGGCCACTTCGCGGAGCTTACTCAGTGGGTAATAATAGGTGCTCCCATATATCGCTTGCGGCAAAGGATACAGCTTCAGATGAAAACGGGTCGCGACCGCAAACATTCCCGCGCCGGCGCCGCGCACCGCCCAGAATAGTTCCTGGTTCTGTTGAGCGCTCGCGGTAATCAGCCGTCCGTCGGCGGTAACCATCTCGACCGCGTTCACGCTAAGGCATGCGTGTCCCCAGTGGCTGCCATTCCACCCGATCCCCCCACTCAAAAGATAACCGCTCGCCTTGACCTGCGGGCAATGGCCGACGGGAAACGCCAACTGATACGGCGTCAGCTTGCGCATGAGATCCTGGTTGGAGATGAACGGCTGGATTGCCGCGGTGCGCGCGGCGGGATTGATCGTCACCTCACTCAGCCGCGAGAGATCGATCAGCATCCCGCCTTTGCGCAGCGGCGTGCCGCACCACGCGTGACCACCGCCGCGAACGGCGACTTTTAGTCCGTGGTCGCGCGCGAACCTGACTGATTCCACTACATCAATGTCGCTCGCAACCTCAACGATGAGGTCCGGGTAGCGCTCGGGACGAAGCTGATTCCAGTTTTGCTTCCAGGCACCCTGATAGCCGGGATCGTTACGCTCGGTGATTTTACCCGTGATGCGGCCGCGCAGAACTGCAATGTCCATATCGATAAATGACCCAGGGTCTTAGCCGGATAAACCAGCAATCGACACGATCTGATGGCGACGGTCAACGCGCCGGCGCCATTCGCGTAATCCGCACAGTCGCTGTACTGTCAGTACTGAGTTCGGCCCGGCATGTTCTTGTACTTTTTCCAGACCTCGACCGCTTCTTCGCGCATGATCTGTTCCGCGGGAATCGAGCGCTCTTTGGTGGGCTTCTTGACTTCGGCGTAAATCATCGTGTCGTCGAAGTTGCCATATTCGAGCGCATCTTCGACCGTGGACGCGAAAAAGATCCTGTCGATTCCAGCCCAATAGGATGCTGCCGCGCACATCGGACGGCACTCCGCACTGGTATATATAGTGCAACCGGTGAGCTTGAAATTTCCGACTTTTTTGCATGCTGTGCGGATCGCCTCCATCTCGTCATGCCAGGTCGGATCGTTTTTAGCCACGACCCGATTGACCTCTTCGGCAAGAATCTTGCCGTCCCTGTCGACGATCACCGCGCCGAACACACCGTCCGTTTTCTATAACCAGCGCGGTCTCAGCCGAAATCTCGATCGCCCGCGCCACAAAGGACTTTTTCCGTCATTTTGACTCTCCTTGCGAATGACTATCCTTGCGCAAGGGTGTCGCGGGTCTTAGCAGGGTGTTGAGAAAGTAAGTTTGATTAAGTGGGAACCATGCACGCTATCAACAGCCTGCATAAAAACTGGCTGCTTTCCTCAATCTTCTCTCCCTCTGGAAGAGATAAGAGAGAGGGAGCAGGCTCTGAAAATCCTTTTTCAATGCCTGCTAGAAAAAAATACGCTGCAACACCACAATTTCCACCGCATAGATCAAGAGTACCAGCGCCGTACCTGCCGGGGTAATCCAGGCGGGGCTGTTCTTTTTGGGTAATAACCACCAATTCATCACTGCAATTATGATCGGCATGAATGGCCACCCGAGCAGGGCCACACTGATGGCGTTGCCGATGAACGTCGCAGGCGAAGGGTTCAGCGCCGCGATCAAAGGGCTCAAAAACTTTATTTCCAGCACTACGACCGGGAACAGCATCACCACCACGAGCATCGACTGCTTCCACGTTGGCGGAGAGTCTCCGCTCGCGGGATCGGTCGGAAACCATCCCGCGAACGAGTTGGTCAAACGATGATGCTCCCACGACTGGACCAGTGCCTCGTGCTCGCGAAGCAACTCGCGGCGCGCGTCCGAATTCAGCCAGGCATCGAGTGATTCCGGCGCGTCGAATCGGACCAGCGTGGTCCAGTAATGCTGCTGCGCTGAAGGCGGAGGCTGCAGGAACCCACCGCGATAGCCAGGAAATTGCGCCTCGACCTGATGAATCTTCTCAGCCCACGCCTTATATTCCTGGTCCTTGCCGGGTTTGACGTGAGTGGTAACGACCTCGGTGACCGTGCCATCGACCGAGCCGTCGGTGATTTCCTGCTCGCGCAAGGCGAGCACGTCGCCGGCGTCGACCAGCTTCCGGGCGTCCTCAAGCAAGCGCCGATGGGGTTCGGATTCCCGCCATCGCCGCAGGTCATCGACGTTGCGAAAATGCTGAACCACGCCCCATTCCATGCGGCCAGGTGGCGACGGCGCGTTTATGTCAGTGCTGATGAAACCGGGGAGACCGACTGCGGCCGTCGCTACCTTCGCATGCCAGGACGAAAACTCGCCCTCCATACCCGGGCGCAGCCGCAGTCTGATTACTGCCGCCGCAGGCAAACTCGCGCTTTGGGTGTCATTGCTCATATTTCTCGCAAAAACTAGGCTCCGCTATCCCCAGATATCCAATGTTTAAGTCCTTGTATGTAACTAGCATTGTTTTGATCCAAAAAGCTAGCCGTCGTGCTATGTAAAATGATCCAAAGTTCCCCACGCGACAAAATGTTAAGATGACAACCTGGCGGAAGCCGGATACGTGTTGTTTAGATGACAAAAGCTTCGGGTTTACCCATGGTAGCTTCGGGACTGCCCATCGGCAGCAAATGAACTCGCCCGCCTTGCTTCAGGCTAAAGCATTTGTTGGGAGCGAATAAGGACGTTGTTTTTTTTTGCCACTCGCTGAATTCCTACCCGCTAAACTGAGAGAGGCCTTTTCACACTGAACCTACTGGAGGATCGTGGCGTGGCCACTTTGCCCAGCGGCGCTGAAACCTTCGAAACCCTGATTCCGGCGCGCCTTGATCGTCTGCCATGGAGCAGGTTTCATTGGCTGCTGGTCATCGGCTTGGGCATAACTTGGGTGCTCGACGGCCTTGAAGTCACGCTGATGGGAGCAATCAGCGCGGTTCTTCAGCGGCCCGACGTTATGCATTTCACCGGTGCGCAAATTGGCGCGATCAGCTCGTCCTACCTGGCGGGAGCGGTTATCGGTTCGTTGATTTTCGGTCATTTGACGGATCGATACGGGCGCAGAACTTTTTTCTTCATCAGCCTGGCCATCTATTTGATTGGCGTCGGCCTCACCGCCGCTTCCTGGAATCTGTGGAGCTTCGCCCTCTTCCGTTTCATCACCGGAGACCGGCATCGGCGGTGAGTACTCGGCGGTCAACTCCGCAATCGACGAACTTATTCCGGCTCGTCTGCGTGGCAAAGTCGATCTGATCGTAAACGGCAGCTACTGGCTGGGAGCTGGCGCCGGCGCCGCTTCCACGGCCCTTCTACTTGACCCTCATATCCTTTCCCCGAACTTCGGCTGGCGCGTCGGTTTCGGCGCCGGTGCGATTATCGGACTGGTGATCCTTTATCTGCGCCGGTTCATTCCGGAAAGCCCGCGTTGGCTGGTAACCCACGGACAGCGCGAAGAGGCCGAGAAAATCGTGCGCGAAGTGGAGGAGACGGTCGCGCATGAAACCAACGAACAGCTCAAGACACCGCCGCGCGCCGACGCTATCACGCTCCACGTGCGTCATCAGTTCGGCCTTTCCGCCATCCTCAAACCCATGGTGACCACGTTTCGCAGCCGCTCCGTGCTCGGACTTTCGCTGATGATTGCGCAGGCTTTTGTGTACAATGCCATGCTCTTCACCTACGCACTCGTGCTCGTGCGTTATTATGGCGTGGCCGCCGACCGCACCGGGCTGTATCTCCTGCCGTTTGCTTTGGGAAATTTCCTCGGCCCCCTGGCGCTGGGGCACTTCTTCGACACCATCGGGCGGCGCCCGATGATCGCCGCGACCTTTACCGCGCGGCGCTGTTATTGGCGTTAAGCGGATACATGTTTTACCGCCAGGCGCTGACCGCTACGAGTCAGACTGATTTTATGGACCGTGATGTTTTTTTTCGCCTCACCCGCGGGGAGTTCGGCTTACCTGACGGTAAGCGAGATCTTTCCGCTCGAGATGCGCGCGCTTGCCATCGCAATTTTCTACTCGGCGGGAACTGCGGTGGGCGGCGTGGTCGCACCGTGGCTTTTCGGCAGGCTGATTGATTCGGGTTCCAGGGCCGAACTGCTGGGCGGCTATGGCATCGCCGCGGCCCTGATGCTCGGCGCGGCGGTGATCGAGATCATTTTTGGAGTGGCCGCAGAGAAGACCAGTCTGGAGAAAATCGCGGCGCCACTGTCCTCGGCCGGCTGACGTGTTTCGGTTCGAGTGCAAGCCGCATCTCAAAGCTCTCACCTTTTTTCACAGTTCTATGGCCTGCTTAGCGATATCGCCTCGATATGCTCAGTGAAAGCGCGATGGTCCGCGAATTGCAGTCATTCTGCTCTTATGGCCCTTGATAACCGCACAGCTTCGTCACGCGGGGTTATGGCGTCTCCGGAACCTTCTCCCTCGCGTTTCAAGCGTAGTCTGCGGTTTCCGGATTGCATTGTGGTTCACCGCTGTCATCGGACTGATCCTGATCGCAGTGTTCATCGCGTCGTTTTTTCTCGACGGCATCATCCGCCCGCGCATCGAAGCGAAAATGAACAGCGAACCTCAAGGGCTACCACGTGACCCTCGGGCATGCCCATCTTCAATTGATTGGGCTACGGCTGACGCTGAGCCGCCTGGTAGTCGTACAGGAGGCGCATCCCGTTCCGCCTGTCGCGGATTTCCCCGTGATGCGTTTCCGGATTTACTGGCAGGAACTGTTGTGGGGCCACCTGGTGGCAAAGGTCGGGATTATGGCACCCAAGAATTCATATCGACCGCGCTCAGTTTACCGCCGAACAGCACGGCAAGACGCCGCTTCGTGAGCGCGGATGGCAGGATGCGTTGCAAAGCGTCTATCCGTTCAAGATAAACCGCCTTTCAATCACCGACGGCGACGTCACATACGTGGACCGAGCCGCAGGCAAACCGCTGCATATTACGAAACTGAATTTTGTCAGCGATAACATCCGCAATATCCACGAACCCAACAACGTTTATCCTTCACGCTTTTGGGCGCAGATGGTGGTTTTCGACCAGGGCAGGCTCAGCCTTGACGGACGGGCCAATTACCTGATGAAACCGTTTCCTGGGGCGGTGGCGCACTACTTGCTTGACCGGGGCGCCGCTCAGCGCCGTGACTCCTGCCGCCCGGCATATCAGTTTGACCATCAAAGGAGGTACATTATCGAGCGAGGGCACGGTCGAAGATTCACCCAAGGTAACCAACGTCGATGTTCGCAACGCCACCATCGATTCGGCCGATCTGACTTACGTTCACCTGCGCCAAACTGAGAATGCGGAGAAACAGCGAATCACGAAGGCAGGTAAGGCAATTGAAGAAGAGAATAATCGGCCGGCCGTCTATATCAAGCTGCATGAACTGGACATACGGTAACAGCCGCTGGCGTTCAACGATGAGGTTTCCAATCCTTCCTATGAGCTATTCATCGCCGGCACGAACATGACGGTTACAAATCTCAATAACCATGGGGCGAATGGGCAATCGCACGTGGAGCTGACCGGCAAGTTCATGGGCAGCGGCGCGACCCATGTCTATGGCACCTTCGTCGCTAGCGGCGGCGGTCCTGAATTCGCCACCAATATCGAAATCGTGAACACCGACGTGACCGCGCTTAATCCGCTGCTGCTCGCACACGGCAGATTCGATGTGGCACAAGGACTTTTCACCATATACGCGCAACTCGGCGGTCAAGAACGATCAGGTAAGCGGTTATGTCAAGCCGATGTTCTCGAACCTGAAGGTCTATGATTACCAGAAGGATAAGAACAAGAGTCTGCTTCAGCAGGCCAAAGAAGTGGTCATTGGAGCCGCCGCGCATATCTTCAAGAATTCTCAAACGCAAAAGGTAGCGACCCAGGTCGACCTTAACGGGACCTTGAAAAACCCTGACGTCAGCACCTGGCAAGCTTTTGTGGAGGTGGTTAGAAACGCCTTTATCCAGGCGATTCTTCCTGGCTTTGACCGCCAAATCCACACCGTTGGACCCGGCGCCGCCCCAAATGGTTAACTGCCAGGCCTGACATGCGTTTCGGGATCAGCTTTTCTACCATTGGTTCATATTGTGACGTTCGTGTTATCGCCGATCTGGCTCGCGAGGCTGAGGACGCCGGATGGGACGGCTGCTTTGTGTGGGACCATATCCAGGTCGGATGGCTGGAAACGGTGGCGGATCCCTGGATTGCGCTTACCGCTATCGCCTTGGCGACAAGACGAATCCACGTCGGGACCTTGGTCACGCCGCTGTATCGCCGCCATCCGTGGAAGCTCGCCCGTGAGACGGTCACACTCGATCATCTTTCGCAGGGGCGGATGATTCTCGGCGTCGGACTCGGTTCAGACCTGTTCGGCGAGATCAGCGCATTCGGCGGTCCGCTTGACGATCGAGTGCGCGCCCAAATGCTGGACGAAGGATTGGCGGTGCTGACAGGGCTTTGGAGCGGAGAGCCCTTTTCGTTTTCAGGCGCGCATTTCAAGATCAACGACACCTGCTTTATCCCGGCGCCCGTGCAACTGCCGCGAATCCCGATTTGGGTCGCCGGAACCTGGCCGAGCCGTCCGCCGTTTCGCCGCGCCGCGCGCTATGACGGCGTGATTCCGGTGACGGGCGACATCCGTTCCTCGCTGTCGGCCGCTCAGTTTGGTGAACTGATGAGCTACATTTCACAACATCGTGACGTCGACGCGCAGGGCCTCTATGACGTCGTTTATTCAGCCGGTACCCCCGGTGCGAGCGGCGATCAGGACCGCGAGATCATCGCCCCATATGCCGCCGCCGGCGCAACCTGGTGGCTGGAGAGCATGCTTCCGTGGCAGCGCTCGCCACAGCAGGCGCGCGATCGAATCCGGCGTGGTCCGCCCCGCTGACGTGCATCACGGTTTGACGCAGTTTGGATTCCCGATGCTCCAGGCAACCTCGATTAGCAATTTCAAACGCCGCTTCACCGGCAGGGTAATTCTTCCCGGCGACCGCGACTATGAACCGGCGCGGCGCGTCCATAACGGCGCCATCTACCGCCGCCCCGGTCTCATCGCGGTATGCGCGGCGATAGACGACGTTTGCCGCGCGGTGGAATTCGCACGCGAAAACCAACTCCTCGTTGCAGTACGCAGCGGCGGGCACAGCCAGGTCGGCCATTCGGTGTGCGACGGCGGGATCGTCATCGATCTGTCTGGCCTGAAGCAGGCCACTATAGACCCCGGCCGCGCGGTGGCGCGCGCACAGACCGGCCTGCTGGCCGGCGACTTGGACCATATCGTCCAGGCGTTTGATCTCGCGACACCCATGGGCCAATGCCCTTCGGTTGGTATTGGCGGGCTTACGACGGGTGGAGGCTTCGGGTGGCTCGCCGGCAAGCACGGTCTGACTTGCGACAACTTGATATCCGCGCAGGTGGTGACCGCCGAAGGCCGCAAACTAAGTGCCGGGGCGGACGACAATCAAGACCTGTTTTGGGCGCTGAGGGGTGGCGGCGGCAATTACGGCGTTGCCGTGGAGTTCGAATATCGGCTTCACCAGGTAAGCAAGGTTGTGGGCGGAATGCTCTCCTATCCTCTGTTGCAGGCCCGCGCAGGTTTTCAGTTCATGCGCGAATTTCTGAGCCGCGCGCCCGATGATCTGACCGCAAGTTTTGGTATAACGACCGCGGGCGAAAAGTCCGCTTTCGCGATTGCGCTGTGCTTCTGCGGAGATCCCAGGAACGCGGAACGATTGCTTGAGCCGCTTCGGTCTTTCGCGATACCTGCCAGCGGCTCAATCGGTTCTTTATCCTATCTGCAGATGCAGTCCGTCATGGGTGAATCGCCTTCCGGTCGCTGTCTCTATACGAGGGGCGGTTTTATGCGCGAGCTGCCCGATGCCGCGATCGATGCAATTGTTGAAAGCGCGGCGCGCAATCCCTCGCCCATTAAGTTGCTGTGGCTGGACCATTATCATGGGGCGATGTGCCGCGTGGCGCAGGACGGAACCGCTTTTTCGGTACGCGAAACCGGTTACGGTCTCATGGTCCAGTCCGAATGGAGCACGCCCGCCGACGCCCGCCGGCAAACCGCCTGGGTCGACGAGGCGATGGAGGCGATGACGCCATTCGCGGACGACATCGTGTACGTGGCAAGCCTCGGCGAGGAAGGCGCCGATCGGGTCAGGCGCTGCTATGGTCCGAATTATCCGCGGCTGGCTGCGCTCAAGCGCAAGTACGATCCCGACAACTTTTTCCGGCTGAACCAGAACATAATGCCGGCACAGACAGTTGCCTGATCGCTCGACTTCAACCGGGGGACAATAGTCCCACTCGGTAATCAATTAACTCGGTGCGACACCATCAGTGTCTCTCCGTGGTCTATTGATATCGGACGTCTTATTTCGGTTCGACCGGCTAAATTTAGCGCGCAGCGTTGGGCCTGCCCCTGCGGGAGCACCGCACCGCGGTAAGGCGCGTATTTTACTTCCTGACCGGCCGCAGGTAGAAGACTGATGCGCATCAATTGTGCTGATCAAGCCGGTACGGCACTCCGCACGGAAAGGGATGGTTTTGCGATGGAACAGCTTCTGAGCGGCTACAAGGTGCTCGACTTCACCCACGCAATCGCGGGCCCGACTACCACGCTTTTGATGGCGGGGATGGGCGCCGACGTCATCAAGATCGAGCATCCGCCATCGGGCGACATGATCCGTCTCTCGCCATTTGTCCGCAATGGAAGGAGCGGATGCTTCGTTCAGCACAATCGCGGCAAGAAGAGCCTGTGCGTGGCGTTGAACCAGCCCGCGGGCCTCCAGATCATCAAACAGCTGCTGCCCCAGTTCGATGTTCTGATCGAGAATTTTTCGCCCGGAGTGATGAAGCGCCTGGGCCTGGACTACGACGCGGTCAGCGCCATCAATCCCTGTATCATCATGTGCTCGATATCCACTTTCGGCCAGACCGGCCCGCTGGCGAACAAACCTGGCTTTGACGGAATCGGCGCGGCCTATACCGGCCACGTCTCGCGCCTGGGCGATCCGGGACAACCGCCCGGCTATCCGCAGTCGGCCGCCGGCGATGTCGCATCCGGCGCGTATGCGCTGGGCGCGATCGCATGTGCCCTGCTCCATCGCGAGCGCACCGGCAAAGGCCAGTACATCGAACTCTCCCTAATCGACACCTATCTCACCTTCCATGAGACCGCTCTGGCAGCGGCAAGCGCCAGCCGAGGTGCCATCCAATTCGGCCGCGCGGGCGCTGACTGCGAACTCTATTCGCCCATTGGATCGTACCAAGGCAAGAACGGCTATATCATGTTGGGGGCTTCGATCCAGCATCATTTTGCGGCGCTGGCCAAGTTGATGGGCAAACCGGAGCTGATTGCCGATCCCCGTTTCAAAACCAACGACCTGCGGGCGGCCAATCAAAAGATCCTGCGTGGAATTATTCAGGATTGGATTTCTTCGATGCCCAGCGACGAAGAGGTGCTAAAAATCCTCGAGGAGAACCATATTCCGTGCGCTCCGGTGCTTACAGTCGAAGAAGTCGTCAACAACCCGATTCTGCGCGAACGCGGCTCCATTAAGATCATCAATGATCCGATCGTAGGCGAGGTAGCCGTGCCTGGATTCCCGATCAGGTTTGCGAGCACGCCGGCGGTCGAAGACCTTGGCACGGCATTTCTCGGCGAACACAATGGCATGATCCTGCGTGAATATCTGGACTACGGAACGGATCAGATCAAAACGCTGGAGCAACAAGGAGTGCTGTACTCGCGGCCGGAAAAGTGAGCCGCACTATCCTGCCATATAGGTTCCTCGTTCTTTTGGCGGCCGTCTTCGCCGCCAGCGGCGTCTGTGCCTCGGCTGGATCGAGCACTAACGGTGTCCAGGCGCCGCGGTTCGAGCCCTCGCCGTGCCCGGCACTGCCGACGCTGGCCCAAGCGCGCTGTGGCTACCTGGTCGTGCCCGAAGATCGCAGCCGGCCGGCCGGGCACACCATTCGGCTAATCGTAGCGATCATTCCCGCACGTTCGGCGCTGCCGGAGCCCGACCCGGTCGTCTACCTGGCCGGCGGCCCGGGCGGCATCGCGATCCTTGAGGCGCAGATACTCGTTAATGCAGGCTTGAACCGCGACCGCGATCTCATCCTGATGGACCAGCGAGGAACTCTGTACTCCGAGCCGGCGCTGACGTGCCCGCAAGTCGACCAGTTCTTCGTGCATATCCTCGGCCTCCCCTTGGATGCTCCTTCGACCCGCCTCCTGCACGCCGCGGCGGCACGAGCCTGCTACCTTCGCTTGGCGCCGACGGGGAGCGACCTCAGCGCCTACAACACGACCGAGAACGCCGCCGACTTCGCCGATCTACGCACCGCGCTAGGCATCACACAATGGAACGTGTTCGGGGTCTCCTACGGCACCAATCTCGCGCTTACGCTGATGCGCGAGCATCCAGAGGGCATCCGCAGCATGACCCTCGACTCGGTGGAACCGCCATCCGTCGTAAATGTGGGCAGGTTCTGGGGCAACGCCCGAGAGGGATTTGATAACCTCTTCCGCGCGTGCGCGGAGGAGCGCGGCTGTTGGACTCGTCAGCCTGGGCTCACCGAGACCTTCACCCGCCTGGTGCGTGAACTCGAATCCCATCCGGTCACCACCAGGGTGACGCCACTAGAAGGCCAGCGGCCTGTGAAGGTGGTGATCGACGGTGGGGCGCTGGTGAACTGGCTCGTCAACATGGCTTTCGCGACAGCGGACTACCCACATGTGCCGGCCTGGATCGGCGAGCTCGCCGACGGGCACCCGGAGAAAATCGCCTTGTCCATCGCCAAGCCCGTGATGGCGACCCCCGAGGGCTACATCGGCTATGGCCTGACCTTGGGTGTCATCTGCAGTGAGTGGGTGCCCTACGAGAGCGAGTCCGACGTGCTATTGCAGGGGCGGCTCGCCTTCCCGGACTATCCGGACTCCGTCCTCGCGCCGGCCGTGCACTTCAGCTATGTGTATGACGACTGCCGCGGCTGGAGGGTCCTCAAGGGGTCTCCGGCGCAACGCGCCGTTACGCGCAGTGCCATCCGAACCCTCATCCTGTCTGGCAGCTTCGACGCTGTCACACCGCCGACCTGGGGGCAATTCGCCGCCCGAACGCTTCCCAACTCCACCGTCGTGGTCATTCCCGGGGTCGGACATTTCGCAGCCTCCGTATCTCCCTGCGCACAGCGCGTAATCGCGTCGTTCCTCACCGACCCGAACGCCCCAGACACCAGTTGCGTCGGCGCTCTGAGGCCGCCTGGCTTCCCGTCTGGGCCCTTGTCCTGAGGGTCGGCCTGGCAGGCTCGCGATGGAAGACTCTCTAGCGAAGGTTCTCAGGTTGGATTAGAACAGGTAAGCCGACGAAATTAGCCAGATTGCCACACCGCGTGTGTGCGGGTAACCCGGTTCGCTGAATCGACGAGGACGAACGCGGCCTGGCTCGTGCCATCTGGCTTCCCGGGATCGCCAAGCGCGCCATCAAGGGCGCCAGGCCTCGGGGTCGTGCGCTTAGACCAGGCCCCGACGAGGTTTCCTCCGATGACGAGAACCCAAACTTCAAGCTAAGCTAGCGCTTGCAATCTTTGGGCGGCAAATGTGATTCCCGCACAGGTGGTTCAGTGTATCGACGCTGGAGAAAACGTCGCCGTTGAAACCGTCCTGAGCAGCGACAAATACGAGCCGATAATTCGCCACGCGCACAGCAAGGATTATCAAGTGGAATGATCTACCTCGCGCTGGAGAGCGCGAGGGTTTCCAAGGCCCGTGTGGCTAAACGCGTAGACACCGGCGGGCATACGGTGCCGGACGATTCGCGGCTTCGAGGAACTGTCGATAACCTCTGCTAGGGTTGTGTGGCGGCAATCTCGGCGTTGCTGGACTCCTGCGTTCTCTATCCCGGCCGGCTTCGGGATCTACTTTTGAGCCTCGCCGCTGCACGTCTCTTTCGTCCGCTTTGGTCGGAGAGCATCCATGAAGAGTGGATGGTCAGCGTTCTGGCAAACCGTCCGGATCTAACACAGCCGCAGCTTGAAGCGGCTCGCAGCGCGATGGACCATGCATTTCCAGCGGCCTCAGTGTCTGGTTTCGAGCGTCTTATTTCGGCGCTCAGCCTTCCCGACCCGACGACCGCCACGTTTTGGCGGCAGCCGTTCACGCCAGAGTTGATCTAATCGTCACGGTCAATCTCGAGCGCTTCCTGGATGCGCGCTCCGGTATTGTAAAGGAAAGAGAGCAGTGCGTGGTCGCGCTGCCCTTCGCTTGTCGCGCTGAGCCAGGATCGCCTTAATCTCCTCCGGTTCCAGATAGGATGGTACATGGATCGGCGCCTTCTTGGTCGGAATGTGCGGGATCTCAGTGCACGGCGCGATCGCGCTCGGCTCTCGGCCGGCGACTAAGCCGAAGAAACTGCGCAGTGCGGCGAGACGGCAGTTGCGCGTGCCGATGGTGTCGCCGCGTTGATTCTCAGTATGGTGCAGGAATGCGCTCACCTCAGAGGCTGTGAGATCGGCCAATCCGAGCTGCGCTGCCGTTCGTCGCCTCAGGCCGGCGGCGGCGCGCATCGCAAAGTAGGTGTCGATTTTTTTGATGGGTATCGCGGAAGTTATTTCATGATGCGTGATAACGAGCCGGGAAAGGCCCAGGTTGATGCGTCGCGCAGATCGGCGCTGATCTGACTGCCGAACTGTGTCGGGGAATCGACGTTGGACGAAGTCACGTGCTGGTTTTGGAAGTCCCACATGATATCGACATTGGCGGAGTGGAATTCGGTCACGTCGCCGGTATCGATCTTGAGGGGCCGCATGGGAATCATATTCAACTTCCAGAATTTCTGGTTGGCGTCATAGAAATCCCATGCGAGTTGGGTCCAGGTGTCGGTATCGATATACCCAACCTTATGGCTGTAGCAGTAGCCTCCCATGGCGGGTAGGGGACTGGTATCGATCACCACAACGTTGCGCAGCTCCCACTTACCCACCTGGGGGCTGGGCCACGCCGGATCAGTGCTCTTCAGATTGTAAAAATCGGAGTTGTAGAGTCCCGGGTTATTCGCATGGTTCAAGAAGAGAATTTTTTTCGTGCCCAGATATTTCACGTTGAAATTCGGAATCTGGAACGCCATGCCGTCAGAGTTATCATCCTGCACCCAGTCGGTGCCCAGAATCGGCGAACAGCGCGCGGCGCTGGACAAGCGCAGGGAGCGGCGCAGCGAGGGCAGGAACACGTAGACCTCCTGCACCTTTTGCGGGTCGTCAGGCTGCAGCGCCAACTGAGTAGTATAGCGAGTCTGCTCAGGCGAGAGCACGAAGTACCGGGCAGTTTGGAGATAGCCGGTTCCGTATGACGGATTGATCGGCATGCCGGGATCGCTGAGATGGCTCAGGCGCCAGTAGATGACTTCGGTGTACTGGTCGAACCTATTCAGGTAACGGTCGATCAAATGAGTGAGCGTGGTGTAGCGGTAGATCGGCGGGATGAAGCCAAAAAAGGCGTTGTATAGGGCCTCGTTGCCTTTCACGGTATCGTCACCGCTGGGTTTCGGAAACGGAACGCCCGCCACGTAGCCGTCCACGGTATAACCGCCGCTGTCCACTTTTCTCAGCTTGGTCTGTCCGGCGTACTTCTCCGTATTTTCCTCGAGCCGCTTGGCCATCGGTACGTGGATAGTCGGCCCGACTTCCATGGTGAATTCCGGTCCCGGCCCAATCCGCCAAGGATACCTCTGGCCGAACATGGCCTGCACGCCGACGGGCATGAATTTCTTATACTGCTGCCAATTCTGCAGGGTTATTTGCGTGCCCACCGGGATGGTGTCGGACGAATCCGCATCAGCCAGCGCGGTATATGCGCCCGGATCGAATTTCATTTGTGCGCGCGCTACACCGGCAACACCGACCGCCATTATCAGTGCGCACAGCATCGCGTACGAGGGCTTTTTTCTCACGCCTAGTTCCTCCGATTTTAGGATCTGCTACCGGCCTACCGCTTGCTGCGACTGCGGCATCCCCAGTGACCGCGGACGGGCGAAAAAGCTGAAAGTTCCGTGTATACAGACCGAACGCTTAGAACGCTAGTTCAAATAAAAAATAAGTTCAAGCAAAGTGAAGGCGAAAAAAGGCCGTCTCGAAGCGGCGGACCTATCTGGATTCAGCGCGCATAGCACCGCTTGCCGCAGCCTGCTGACGGCTGTCGCTTAAGGTCGACGGACGCTAAGCTTTGCCAAGGAAGGGAGCGCCACCGATGCCATTATTTGATGCCGCTGGAGTCAATCTTCACTATCTGGACCAGGGAAATGGGACTCCGGTGATACTGATCCATTCGATGGCGTCCAATCTCCGGCACTCGTGGGTCGAGAGCGGTTGGATCGAATACCTGTGTCCGAGCTATCGAACGCTCGCGCTGGATTGCCGCGGTCACGGCCTTAGTACGAAATCGTACGACCCCGATTTCTATACCGCGGACAAAATGGCCGATGACGTGGTGCGATTGCTCGACCATCTGGGTATCGCCCGGACGCTGGTCGCCGGCTATTCGATGGGCGCGTGCGTGGCGCTGAACCTGGCTGTCCGTTACGGCGAGCGCGTGCGCGCGATGGTCATCGGTGGGGTCAGTTCGCGCGCCTACAAGGTGCCGCCGCGCGAGGAACTCGAGCGTCTGGTCGAAGTCCTGCGTGCCGGCGATATCAGTTCGTATACCGACAAGGCGGCCCTGTTCATGCGATCCTTCTGCGTTAAGAATGGCAACGATCCGAAAGCGCTCGCGGCTTTTTCGCTGCATCGGCGGCCCGACGTGGACCAAGGCCAGCTTGGTTCGATCCAGGCGCCGGTGCTGATCGCGGCCGGCACCAGGGATGCAATCGTAAAGGGAGTCGATGAACTGGCCGCGTCGATTCCCGGCTCAAGAATAATTACCCTTGACGGGCGCACTCACCTCGATGCTCTGGCCGATCCGCTCTTCAAACAGGCGGCTGTGGACTTCTTCGCTGCCGCTCCATACTGATTGCGGATTGCCTGGTGGTGAAGGGATATAAAAGACTACGCCTCCTGCGGGCGGCGGGGCACCAGGACTTTGCGGCGCAGGATTAGCACTTCCTTGCCGTCCTGATTTAGACCGCGAGTCTCGACATACACCACGCCGCGATCGGATTTGGTCGTTGACGGAGTCACCGACAAGACCGTGGTTTCCGCGTAAAGCGTATCGCCGTGAAAGGTGGGACCGCTGTGCCGGATCGACTCGTATTCGAGATTGGCGATGGCGCTCTCGCTGACGTCGCGTACGGTCATCCCGACCACCATCGCGATCACCAGCAGTCCGTTGACCAGCCGCTGTCCGTGCTGACTTTTGGCCGCGAAGGCGGCGTCGAAGTGTAGCGGGTTGGTGTTGAGCGTCATCAGGGTGAACCAGGTGTTGTCAAATTCTGTGACGGTGCGGCCCGGCCAATGCTTGAACGTCTGGCCAGGGGTGAAGTCTTCCAAGTAGCGGCTCATGGCGGCACTATAGCCTAACCTGGTTCGAGGACTGTAGATCATAGAGGGCCATTTCCGGGCGGGAGATGATTTCATGAGCGAAGCAACTGATCAGGACATACTCCAGACCATACGCCGGTTCGTGGAGCACGACGTGATTCCGGCCGCGTCGGAGTTCGAGCACAAGGACGAGTATCCGCAGCCGATGGTCGACACCATGAAGCAACTGGGATTGTTCGGCTCCACTATCCCCACCGAGTACGGAGGACTGGGACTCAGCTTTACGACCTACGCACGCATCATCGAGGAGTTGTCGCGTGGATGGATGAGCCTGTCGGGCGTGATCAACAGCCATCTGATCATGGCCTTCATCATCGCCAACGCCGGCACCGGGGAACAGAAGTCCCGTTTTCTGCCCGCGATGGCTACCGGTGAGAAGCGCGGCGGTCTGGCTCTGACCGAGCCGCACGCGGGTAGCGACGTGCAATCGATTCGCACCGTGGCCAAGCGCGACGGCGACAACTACCGGCTCTCGGGCAGCAAGATGTTCATCACCAACGCGCGCCATGGCACGATGTTGGCCGTGGCGGCCAAGACCGACCCCAACGCCAAGCCCGCCTACGCCGGAATCAGCATGTTCGCGGTCGAGAAAAATGAACACGGTCCGACCGTCAGCCGCAATATCAAGAAGCTTGGCTACAAGGGAATCGATACCTGCGAGGTGGTGCTGGATAATCTCGCGGTGCCAGCCGCCAACCTGATTGGCGGCGCGCCGGGCATGGGCTTCAAGCAGGTGATGTCCGCCCTCGAGGTAGGACGGATCAATGTGGCGGCGCGGGCGCTGGGGGTGGCGCAGGCGGCGTTCGAAAACGCGATTCGCTATTCGCAGCAACGCGTCGCCTTTGGCAAGCCGATTTGCCAGCATCAGGCGGTCCAGTTGATGCTCGCCGATATGGGCACGCGGGTCGAAGCCTCGCGCCTGCTCGTCTATAGCGCCGCCGGCAAGAAAGACAGTGGCGCGCGATGCGATCTGGAGGCGGGGATGGCCAAGCTGTTCGCCTCCGAAGCCTGCGCCAAGATCTCGCTGGACGCGATGCGAATTCTGGCCGGCTACGGTTACACTCAGGAGTTTCCGGTCGAGCGTTTCTACCGCGACGCCCCACTGATGATGATCGGCGAGGGCACCAACGAGATTCAATCGCTGGTGATCGCGCGCAACCTGCTGGATCGCTACAAAATCAACTGAAGGCGGGGAAAAGTATCATGCGGCGGGACGTGGCGACACTTCGCGCTCAATGATGTCGCCAAGTTCGTCTTTGGCGCTCTCCAAGTCATAGCGCGACTGCAGGTTGATCCACAGCTCGGGGCCGGTGCCAAAGTAGCGGCCGAGCCGCAACGCCGTATCGGCGCTGATGCCCCGCTTACCCTCGACGATCTGGCTGATGCGATTGGCCGGCACGCGCAAAGCCAGTGCCAGTTCATGCATCGTCATTCCAAGCTCGTTCAGGAACTCTTCCAGCAGGATTTCACCGGGATGAACCGGGGCTATATCTCTCTTTGTGCGAATCATCAGTCCCCTTCTCATCGGGGATGTCTTATCGGGTATGCGGCGAACCCTCCTCATCGAGTCCATCGTTAGGGCCTTTCATTCAGTGGTAGTCAACTATTTCGACTTCGTATGCATCACCTTTGTTCCACTCAAAGCAGACACGCCACTGGTTGTTGATCCTAATGCTCTAGTGATCGCGCCGATCGGCTTTCAGGCTTTCCAAGCGATTGCCCGGCATTGCCGCCAGGACAGAAAGATTGATTCGGCATCCAGTATTTCCAGCTTTCGAAGTGCGCCTCGTTCGATGCTTTGGAACTTCGCCGCCCGCAGGCCATTGAAGAGCCTTTCGGTTTCGGTACATCGAAACGTCCGAATGATTTATAATCAGTGTTGTACGGAACTCATCAAACTGCAAGCGTACATAGCGGGCCTCACGTGTGATCGGCTGCCTTTCGACGCTTCAAATCCGGTCCAGACCGGGGCCTGAGACGGGCTCTTCCCAGACTACCAGGCGAAAGCCGTAGTAGTCGCGGAATCTGCCGCTGGCGATCACTATGAGATCGACCAGCCAGCCGATTCCGAACAGTCCGCCGGTGACCAGGTAGAGCAGTCCAGTACCGATTTTCCCAACGTAAAAGCGGTGGATGCCAAGATATCCAAGGAAGAAACACAACAGCAGCGCGACCAGGCCGGAGTACTCCGAGACCGGCTCGACGTGAGCGCGATAGATCTGGTGCCGGTAGGGACGGTCAATCGGATGGCCGCAACGGGCGCAGAAGACCGCGTCGGGCAGTACTTGCGCTCCGCATCGTTCGCATAACCCGGGCTGATTCATGAAATCCTGCGCCGCAGCAGCGGACCCAAGCCTACTCCGCCGGATAGCCTTCCTTGAGCAGGGATTTGGCGATAATCATGCGCTGCACTTCGCTGGTGCCCTCGCCGATTTCGGCGAGCTTGGCGTCGCGCATGTAGCGCTCCATCGGAAAGTCGGTGACGTAGCCGTAACCGCCGTGGATCTGCACGCCCTTGATGGTGCTCCACATCGCGGTCTCGGACGCATACAGCTTCGCCATCGCGGCCTGGCGTCCGAAGGGCCGTCCCTGGTCCTTCAATGCCGCCGCGCGATAGAGCAGCATCCACGACGCCTCGATACGGGTCGCCATGTCGGCCAGCATCCACTGAATCGCCTGCAAATCCGCGATCGGACGTCCAAACTGCTTGCGCTCCTTGGCGTAGGCGGCGGAATCTTCAAGCGCGCCGCGCGCAATCCCAATCGCAAACCCAGCGATTCCGATGCGTCCCGCCTCCAGGATCTTCATCGCTTGCGTATAGCCCTCGCCCGGCTCGCCAATCAGGTTGCCGGCCGGAACCATAGCGTTGTCGAAGATCACCTCGGCGGTGTCGGAAGCGCGCAGGCCGAGCTTCTCGATCCTCCTGCCATTACTGAGTCCGGGTGTGCCACGATCCATCACAAACGCTGAAATACCATTGCGGCCCGCACCGGGGTCGGTCACCGACATCACCACGTAAACGTCGGCGACGCTGCCGTTGGTGATAAACATCTTGGATCCGGAAATCGCATAGCGGTCGCCCCGGCGTGTTGCACGGGTGCTCATTGCCGCGGCGTCGGAGCCGGAGCCGGGTTCGGTCAGACACCAGGCTCCGAGTTTCCTGCCCGCGATCATCTCAGGCAGGTAGTGGTCGCGATGCGTCTCGACCGCGAATCGTTCGATATGGCTGGTGCCCAAAGCCATATGAGCCGCGCAGGTCAGGCCAATTGAAGCGTCGAAACGCGACAATCCCTCGACCACCAACGCTTGGGCCAGGGTACCCGCGGCGCCGCCGCCGAAGCGCTCCGGAAAGGAGACGCCGAGGAAACCCAGCTCGCCGATCTTTTCGATGACGTTGCGGGGAAAGTGTTCGGTCTTGTCCCATCGGCTGGAGAACGGCTTGATTTCGCGTTCGGCGAAGCTCGCCAAGGTGGCGCGAATCTGTTGATGTTCGTCGTCGAGTTCGAAATTCATGGGCGGTAAAGCGAGCTAGGTGCTTGAAGTAAGGGTCTGCTGCGCGTTGGCCGGAGCACGAACGCACTCGCCGAGTATGGGAGATGGAACCACAAGTGGTCGCATCTCACTCACTGGCGCGGATGGATGTTCTCGTGGACCCATTTGACTATGTCTTCGGTCGAAGCGCCAGGGGTGAAGATCTCCTTGATTCCC
This sequence comes from uncultured Pseudomonadota bacterium, assembly GCA_963824565.1. Classification (GTDB taxonomy): domain Bacteria; phylum Desulfobacterota; class Binatia; order Binatales; family Binataceae; genus JAJPJA01. Next base: position 299,966 of record CAWGQB010000033.1, read on the forward strand.
ATCGACTTGAGCTTGACCGCGTCATCGTCGGGGATGATCCCTCCGCCGAACACTGACACGTCATCCGCCCCTTTCTCCTTGAGCAGTCGTAGGATCTCGGGAAATAGCGTCATGTGTGCGCCTGACAGCACGCTCAATCCAACCGCGTCGGCGTCTTCCTGAATCACGGCCTCCGCGATCATCTCCGGGGTCTGATGCAGCCCGGTATAGATGACCTCGAAGCCGCCATCGCGCAGGGCGCGGGCGATGATCTTGGCGCCGCGGTCATGGCCGTCCAAGCCCGGCTTCGCCACCACTATTCTGAGTCTCTTTTCAGCCATTCAAGTTTACGCGTTAGTTTAGATTGTGATTGCGGCCGCAGCCAGCGATTCCTTGCTTGAACTGTATCGGACACCCTCACCCTAGCCCTCTCCACGACTGATTGTGGGAGAGAGGACAGAACTACTACAGCCAACCGGGATCCTTGTAGACCCCGAACTCGGTGCGGAATACATCGCTGATCTCGCCGACGGTGGCTTCGCGGCGAACCGCCTCGCAGATCGAGTCCATCACGTTTTCACCCGACCGGCAGGCGTCGCCCACGATTCGGAGCGATTCCCTGACCCGGGCCGAATTGCGCTCCTGTTTCATTTTACGCACACGCTGGATCTGCTTTTCCTCCAAGGCCTGATCGATCTTGAGGGTCAAGATCGGGATCTCTTCGGGAATCGTATACTTGTTAACTCCGACCACGGTTTTCTCCCGTGTTTCGAGCTGGCGCTGATAGTGGAAAGCGGCGTCGGCGATTTCGCGCTGCGGATAGCCGGTGTCGATCGCGCGAATCATCCCGCCCATCTCATCGATCTTGCGGATATAATCCATCGCCTCGCGTTCCATGCGATCGGTTAGCGCTTCGATCGCATAGCTGCCGCCGAACGGATCGGCGGTATTCGCCACCCCGCTTTCTTCTGCGATAATCTGCTGCGTCCGCAATGCCACCATCACCGCGCCCTCGGTCGGCAAGGCCAGCGTCTCGTCCATCGAATTGGTGTGCAGCGACTGTACCCCGCCCATCACTCCGGCCAGCGCCTGCAGTGCGACGCGGACGATATTGTTGAGCGGCTGCTGGGCGGTCAGCGAGGCTCCGGCGGTCTGGGCGTGAGTGCGCAACAGCATCGAGCGCTCCGATTGAGCGTGGAAGCGCTCTTTCATCAGGCGGGCCCAGATCCGCCGCGCGGCGCGCAGCTTGGCCACCTCTTCCAGGAAATCGTTGTGCAAATTGAAAAAGAACGAAAGCTGGGGCGCGAAGTCATCGATATTGAGGCCGCGCTTGAGCCCCTCTTCGACGTAACAAATCCCGTCGGCGAGGGTGAAGGCCAGTTCCTGCACCGCAGTCGAGCCGGCCTCGCGGATGTGATAACCGGAAATTGACACCGGATGCCATCGCGGCGCCTTGCGTGCGCAGAACTCGATCATGTCGGTCACGATCCGGACCGCGGGCTTGGGCGGACAGATCCATTCTTTCTGCGCGATGAACTCCTTGAGCATGTCGTTCTGGATTGTGCCGCCGACGCGTTCCCATGGCACGCCCTGACGTTCGGCGTTGACCAGGTACATCGCCAGCAGGATCGAAGCCGAGCAATTCACGGTCATCGAGGTGGTCACCTTGTCCACCGGGATCCGGTCGAACAGTCGGGCCATGTCGTGGATCGAAGTGACCGACACGCCTTCGCGGCCGACCTCGCCCATGGCGCGCTCATGGTCGGCGTCGTAGCCCATCAGGGTGGGCATGTCGAAGGCGGTGGAGAGTCCGTCCTGTCCCTGGCCGAGCAGAAAATGGAAACGGGCGTTGGTATCCTCGGCCAGGCCGAAGCCGGCAAACTGGCGCATCGTCCACAAGCGCCCGCGATACATCGAGCCATATACGCCGCGGGTGTAGGGGTACTCGCCGGGATAACCGATATCGCGCTGGAAATCGGTGGTTACGTCTTCGGGTCCGTAGACCGGATCGATCTCCATATCGGACACGGTGGAGAATCGCCCGGGACGCTCACCGGTGCGTTTGTAGGTCTCTTCTAGCCATCGATGCTTGTTATTCATGTCCCGGCTATTCATGACGAACTATCCTTATGCCAGCACCTGACCGGCGATTACCAGCCGTTGGATTTCGGACGTGCCTTCGTAAATTTCGGTAATCTTGGCGTCGCGGAAAAACCGCTCCACCTTGAATTCCTTTGTATACCCATAACCGCCGTGAATCTGCACCGCCTCGGTGGCCGCCTTCATCGCGGCCTCCGCCGCGAACAGCTTGGCCATCGCCGATTGCTTGGTATGAACCCGGCCGGCGTCCTTGAGCGCGGCCGCTTGCAAAGTAAGCATCCGCGCCGCGTCGACCTCGACTGCCATATCGGCCAGCTTCCATTGAATCGCCTGAAAGCTCCCGATCGGGGCGCCAAAGGCGCGACGCTCGGCGGCATACTTCAAGGACTCCTCGAGGGCGGCCCGGCCAATTCCGACCGCCTGCGCGGCGATTCCAATCCGTCCGCCGTCCAGGGTCTTCATTGCCACCTTGAAACCCTGTCCCTCTTCGGTGAGCAGGCAATCCTTGGGGACTTTCATATCGGAGAAGCTCAGTTGCGCACTATGCGCCCCGTGGATACCCATCTTGTCCTCATTGCGCACCACCTGCCATCCGGGAGTCGCGGTATCAACGATAAAGGCGCTGATTCCGTGATGGCCCACCGTCATATCGGTCATGGCGAAGACAATCGCAACCGCTGCTTGAGGACCGTTGGTAATGAAATTCTTGGTGCCGTTGATTACGTAAGAATCGCCGTCGAGCACCGCTCGGGTTTTTTGTCCCGCCGCATCCGAGCCGGCCTGCGGCTCGGTCAACGCGAAACATCCGATATGCTTCGCCCACCGCCATCGCGGGCAGGAAGCGGCGCTTTTGCTCCTCGGTGCCGAGACCCAGAATCGGCCACATGCCGAGCGAAGAATGGGCCGAAACGATTACCCCAGTCGCGGCGCATTGTACCGATATCTCTTCGATCGCCAGGGCGTAGCAGACATGGTCCATCCCCGCGCCGCCGTAGGTCTCGGGCACGAAGATCCCCATAAGCCCCAGTTCACCCAGCTCCTTGACGATCTCGGCGGGGAACTGATGGGTGCGGTCGGTTTCGAACCCGGCCCGGTCGAGCTTTTCGCGGGCGAAGCGCCGCACCATGTCGCGAACGCGGATCTGGTTGTCGGTCAGCTCGAGGTCCATTGGCGGAGAAGTCTACCTGTGCGCGTCACATGAATCATGAGGTTGAACCACAGTTCAGCAAAGTCCTCCTCGGAAACGGCGTTGGCAGTGCTTGAAATCGCTATTTGCCTTGCCACTTCGGTTCGCGTTTTTCGATGAACGCCTTGGTGCCTTCGACCCGATCGTCACTGGCGAACGTAACGCCAAACGCCTGCTGCTCATACTTCAATCCGGCGTCCTCGGTCATGTTGGCCGCGGCAATCAGCGCGGTCTTGGCCTGGCGCACCGCCACAGATGATTTGCTGGCAATCTTTTCCGCGAGCTGACGCGCGGTGGCAAGCAACTGATCAGGAGCAACGACCTGGTTAATCAGGCCCCATTCCAGCGCGGTCTTGGCGTCGATCGGATCGCCGGTCAAAATCAATTGGCGGGCGCGCGGATGGCCGATACGATGGGCCAGGCGCTGGGTGCCGCCAAAGCCCGGGATCAGCGCCAGATTGATCTCCGGTTGACCGAACCGGGCTTTGTCGCTGGCGATGATCATGTCGCAGGCCATCGCCAACTCCAGTCCGCCACCCAGCGCGAAGCCGTTGACCGCCGCGATAATCGGGACCGGCAATTCCTCCATCGACTGGAGCACGCGATGGCCCAGGCGGGTGAACTCGAGTCCCTGGACCGCGGACATCTCGGACATCGCGGCAATATCGGCGCCCGCCACGAAGGCGCGGTCGCCGGCTCCGGTTATGATCATCGCTCGAATCGCAGGGTCGTGACGGGTGTCCCGGAGTATCTGCGCCAGCTCTTCAACCACCCGCACATTGAGGGCGTTGAGCGCTTTGGGCCGATTGACAGTCACCATCGCAATCGGCGCCTTCTCGAAAATCAGATTTTCAAGTTCCACGGCTTGGCTCCTTGCGTCTGTGGCGAACCCGCACCCGCCCGGCGGGCTGCTAGTACTCGGGTTTGAAATCAAAGTGATGGATTGCGTTGATGAACCGCACGGTGCGGGTCCTCGAACGCATCACCACGCTATTGGTGAGCGCGCCGCCGGAAAAAAACCGCACGCCGCGCAGATAATCGCCGGTGGTAACACCAGTGGCGGCAAACATCACGTTGTCTCCGGCCAGTTCTTCCAAGGTATAGCGCCGGTTAAGATCGAGAATTCCCGCCGCCAGGCATTGCTCGGATTCCTGTTCATTGCGCGGTCTGAAGCGGCATTGCATGTCGCCGCCAGCCGACCGAATTGCCGCGGCGGCCAATACGCCCTGATGGGCACCGCCGATCCCAATCAACATGTCGATTTCGCTCTCTGGATGGGTGGTGGCGAGCGCCGCTGAAAGGTCGCCGGCCGTGAGCAGCTTGATTCCCGCCCCGGCACGCCGCACCTCATTAACGAGATTCTCATGGCGGGGACGATCGAGAATTGCGACGCGCAAGTCTTCGACGTAAACCTTCTTGGCTTCGGCCAAGGCGCGAAGATTGTCCGCGGGCGGGCGATCCAGGTCGATCACGCCGCGTCCGATCGGGCCCACCGCGATCTTTTCCATGTAGGTGTTGGGACAGAGCAGCAGTTTGCCGCGTTCGGCCAGCGCTACGCACGACAGCGCATTGGGACCGCCGGTGGCGCATATCAGGGGACCTTCCAAAGCGTCGAGGGCGACGTCAACTTCGGCGCCCGCGCCGATTCCGACGATCTGCCCCCCATAGAGCAGATCGGTTTCTCCCTCATCGCCTTCACCGATGATGATTTTGCCGTCGATCGCGACCGCGTTGAGCGCATTGCGCATCGCTTCGCACGCGCTCCGATCGGCCAGTCGCTCATCGCCCTTGCCGATCAAGCGGCCGACCGCCAAGGCAGCAGCTTCGGTCGCGCGAACAACTTCGAGTGCAAGGTTACGGTCCACTTTTCTCCCTAGGTCGCGGTCGCGGGCGGCGGCTACTGGCGGATTTTCATCGTCCTCTTATTTCATCCGTCGAGGACTTTTGAAAGAGGCGCTCTATCAGGCCGTAGCCGTCACTCACGATCACACCGGTCGCGCCGGCATCCTGCTCCGTGTAGCGCCGATTCACGGGTGGCGGTTGTTTGAGGGCTTCACTTGAAACGATAGCAAAGGGCACGGGTTCGTTCGAGTGCGTCTTGAGTTTGCATGGTGTCGCATGGTCAGGCATCAGCAGCAAACGGTAGTCGCCCAACTTCGGCAGACCCTCCAGCAGCGTTCCGATCACCAACTCGTCGATGCGTTCGATCGCTTCAACCTTGAAATCAGCGCGTCCCATATGAGCGGCCTCGTCCGGCGCCTCGATGTGGACCAGCAAAAAGTCGCGCTCCTTGAGCGCCGCCAGACCGTAACGACCTTTGGCGGCATAGTCGGTGTCTAAAAAGCCGGTCGCCCCGGGCACTTTTACTACGTCAAGGCCAGCGAGCCGGCCCAGCCCGTTGACCAAATCGACGGCAGAAATGACCGCTCCGTCAGCATTAAATCTTTGCTTTAAGGTTGGGACGGCAGGACGCTTGCCCTGGCCCCAAAACCAAACGCTGGTGGCCGCCGGTTTGCCATTCGCCCGCCGGGCCTCATTGACCGGGTGGCGAGCCAGGGTTGCGGCTGCCTTCGCCATCAAATCGCGCAAGCGCTCAGCGCCGGGTCCTCGCGGCAGGTACTCGGCGACCGGTTTGTCGCTGATGTCGTGCGGCGGAGTGAGGACGGTATCGGCAGGCCCGCCGTGCCATACCATGATGTGGCGATAGCTGACTCCGTTGTACAACGTAATATCGGTGCCGGCCAATGTCTTGCCGAGGTCGCGCACAATCTCGGCCGCCTCTTCGCTGGAGATATGACCGGCGGTGAAGTCGCCCATTATCGATGAGCCGTCGGCGCCTGGGTTGATCGAGACCAAGTTCATGCGGAAGACGACATCGTCAGAGCCGATGTCGAGTCCCATGCTGGCGGCCTCAATCGGCGCTCGTCCGGTGTGGTAACGCTTGGGGTCGTACCCCAGCATCGACATGGTGCCGACGTCGCTGCCAGGCGGCATCCCGGCGGGAATCGTCGCCACCAGTCCCAATTCGCCGCTGGCGGCAATCCGATCCATGTTGGGCTTGCGGGCCGCCTGCAGCGGCGTCTTGCCGCCCAGCTCCGGGCACGGCCAATCCGCCATCCCGTCTCCGTGGACGATCACGTACTTCATCAGTCGATCTCCAGCAGCTTCAAAATTCTACCGACCTCAGGTTCAACTACCACGGTATTGCTGAGATTCTTGAGCGCGGTGTCGGGATCCTTCAGGCCATGGCCGGTGAGCGTGCAGACTACGGTCGAGCCTGGTTTGAGCTTGCCACCGGCGCCGAACTTGATTGCGCCCGCCACCGACGCCGCCGAGGCCGGTTCGGCGAAAATTCCCCCGGCTGCGATCAACCTGTAGGCGGCCAGGATTTCAGCATCGGTCACCATATCAATCACACCCCCGGACTCATCGCGTGCGGCCTCCGCCGATTTCCAGCTCGCCGGATTACCGATCTTGATCGCGGTCGCCACCGTGTGGGGATCGTCAATTGGATGACCGAGTACAATCGGCGCTGACTCCGCCGCCTGATAGCCCATCATTTTTGGCAACCGGCTCGCCAGCCCGAGGCTTTGATACTCACGGTAGCCAAGCCAGTAGGCGGTAATGTTGCCGGCGTTGCCGACCGGCAGAAAGTGAAAATCGGGGGCGTCGCCAAGCTGGTCGCAGCACTCGAAAGCAGCGGTTTTCTGGCCCTCAATACGGTCGGGATTGACGCTGTTGACCAGCCGGATGCGGGTCGGATCGCGCTCGCTCAAGTCGCGGACCATCTTCAAGCAGATGTCGAAGTTTCCGATGACCTCGACCACCTTCGCACCATGCATCACACTTTGAGAGAGCTTGCCGAGCGCCACTGCTCCCTTGGGAATCAAAACAAAGGCTTTAAGTCCTGCGCGTCCAGCATAGGCAGCGGCGGAGGCCGCGGTGTTGCCGGTCGAGGCGCAGATGACCGCGCGCGCGCCCTCGGCCAACGCCTTGCTGATAGCCATGGTCATCCCGCGGTCCTTAAAGGAGCCGGTCGGATTGAGCCCTTCAAACTTCATGTAAACCTTGAGTCCCGAGCCGAGTCGTTCGGCCAGCGCCGGGGTTTCAATCAGCGGCGTATTGCCCTCGTTGAGGGTGACTATCGGCATGTCCGGAGTAACCGGCAGAAAGCGCCGGTAGTGTTCGATGAGACCGGGCCAGCGGCTCAGCCTGGGAGGTTCGGTTTGGTTTGGGTCGGCCATCGGGATTTACAATCGCTCCTCGATGCGGATGAAGACCGGCTCGGCTTTGACGATCTTGCGGCGGCGAATTTCGGCAAGCGCCAGCTTGAGATTGCGCTCTTCGCATTCATGGGTGCGCATCACCACCGGAACCGTCACCTGAGGCGCCCGCTCCTGCTGGATCACCGAAGCCATCGATATCTTATGATGGCCCAGCACGGAAGCAATCCGGCCCAGCACACCGGGCTTGTCCTCGGCCATAAAGCGCAGGTAATACTCGCACATCACCCGGTCCATCGGTTTTATTTTGGCGGCCTTGATCCGAACGAAAGGGTAGCCCAGAGCGTGGTCTTGCGGACTATTCGGCGCGGCCAGACGCATGCGGGCAGCTTCGAGAATATCGGCTACCACTGCGGTCGCAGTCGGCATTTCACCGGCGCCAAGGCCGGAGTACATGGTCGAACCCAAGGCTTCTCCCTGGATGTAGATTGCGTTATAGGCGCCACCGACGCTGGCCAGCAAATGCCGGCTCGGGACCATCGTGGGATGGACACGCGCTTCAATCGCTCCCTCCTCACTCTTGGCAATCGCCAACAGCTTGACGCGTGAAGCCCAACTCCCGCGCGTAGCCGATATCCTGCAAGGTGACTCGGGTAATACCTTCAGTGTGGACTTGGCGCGGCTTGAGCGCTACGCCGAAGGCCAAGGCAATCAGCAGACACAGCTTGTGAGCGGCATCATGGCCGCCAACGTCGAGCGACGGATCGGCTTCCGCCAGTCCGCTGCGCTGGGCGGCGGCCAGAACGTCGCCGAATTCCGCACCGCTCTCGGCCATCGTGCTCAGAATATAGTTGCAGGTTCCGTTGACAATCCCATATACGGCCAAGTGGCGATCCGCAGCCAGCGCTTCGCGCAGGGTCCTGATAATCGGGACTCCACCACCCACGCTGGCCTTCAAACCCGATAAAGCGCCCGCATTTGGCGGCGGTCTTGAAGATGCGATCTCCATGCTCAGCCAGCAACGCCTTGTTGGCGGTCACCACATCCTTACCCGCTTCGAGCGCCGCAAGAATCAGGCTCTGCGCCGGTTCGTATCCGCCAAAAAGCTCAACTACAACATCAATATCGGGGCGCGTCACCAAACCATGGGCATCCCTGGTGATAAGCTCGACGGTAAGGCCGAGGGCAGGGTCAGGCTTTAAGCTGCGATCGGCAACTCCGGCCAACTCAAGCTTCGCCCCAAGTTTGGCGGTTAGCATCGCGGCATTGCGGCGCAATAGTTTGACCACTCCGCCGCCGACGGTGCCGCAACCGAGCAGTCCGATCCGCACCGCTTTCACAGCAATCTTCCCGACTGCGATGCGGGCGGCGCCTAGCGCCGGCCGCCCACCGCTGCGATGTGGCTGGTCGCACCGAGCTGCATGGCGTGCCGGATGCCGCGCAAAGCCTGGCGCACGCGATGCTCGTTTTCGATCAGTCCGAAGCGCACGAAACCGTCGCCGTCCTCGCCGAAACCGATTCCGGGAGAGACCGCTACCTTGGCTTCGGCCAGCAGGAACTTGGAAAACTCCAGCGAGCCCATGGCCCGGAAGGGCTCGGGGATGGGCGCCCAAACGAACATCGTGGCAAGCGGCTTGGTGAGCTCCCATCCGCATCGGACCAGACCCTCCACCAGCACGTCGCGCCGGCGGCGATAGAGTCTCGTTGATTTCAGTCACGCATTCCTGGGGACCGTTGAGGGCGGCAATCGCGGCCACCTGGACCGGGGTGAACATCCCATAGTCGAAGTAGGATTTGAGCCGCGACAAGGCCCCGATCATTTCGCGATTGCCGACCGCAAATCCCACCCGCCATCCGGGCATGTTGTAGCTCTTGGACAAAGTGTAAAACTCGACCCCGACGTCCTTGGCGCCCGGTACCTGCAGGAAGGAGGGCGCCTGGTAGCCGTCGAAGCACAAGTCGGCATAGGCGAAATCATGGGCCACCATGATTTGATTGTCGCGTGCGAACTCCACCACCTTCTTCATGAAGTTCAGGTCAACGACCGCGGTGGTGGGGTTATGGGGGAAGTTCATGATGATGAACTTCGGACGCGGCCAGCAGCGCTTGACGGTCGAGACCAACTCTTCGAAGAAATCGCTACCCTGGCGCATCGGCACGCCGTGCACCTCGGCTCCGGCGATCACGCAGGCATACTGATGGATCGGATAGGTCGGGGTGGGAGCCAGCACCACGTCGCCGTGATCGAGGATGGCAAGGGCCAGATGCGCGATGCCCTCCTTGGATCCGATCGTCGCGATAGCTTCGGAGTCGGGATCGAGATCCACGTCGAAGCGCCGTTTGTACCAGGAACATATCGCCAGCCGCAGCTTGAAGATTCCGCGTGACACCGAATAGCGATGGTTAGCGGTTTTGGCCGACGCCTCAACCAATTTGTTCACGATATGCGGCGGCGTGGCGCCGTCGGGATTGCCCATCCCGAAATCGATGATGTCCTCGCCGGCCCGGCGCGCGGTCTGGCAAAGGTCTCCGATAACGTTGAAGACGTAAGGTGGCAGGCGCTTTATTCGCGGAAAATCCATTATGTTGGTCGATCGCTCGTACCCGCCCGCTCTTCGGGATGGCGGACAGGTTAGGGTCTTGTACTCTTAATCGGAGAACTTATCACACAAGCAATCGACAACGCATACGGCGCAAGGGGATTTAGCGCCTTAGACGCTTGTAAATCTCATCGTCGTTGCGCTTGCCGACCAAGGGCACATGTAGGTGTCGTCGTCGAACCAGTAGATGATGCGGTATTCGCCGACGTCAACCCGACGCCACAGATGGTGACCGGTCAACGACGCGGAATCATGTGGAGTCGCGTTTTGGAGCAGCTCGAGGATCGCCAGCGCCACCTGCTTGCAATGCTTAGGGGGCAGACTTTCGGAGTTTTCTATGGCGCCGGTCGTTATCTCCAGTTTGCGCTTCCACGTATTCTTTCAGAGGCAGGGTAAGCGATACGTTGAGAGAGGTCGCGTCCATCGCTTGAGCCTAGGACCGGCGGACAAAACTGTCAACGTAGGGCAAAACTTGCAAACACTCATCTCGAAACTCGCGGCAGCGGGGCCAGGTTGATGCTGGCGCAGAAGCCGCCGTCGACGAGGATCTCGGTGCCGGTGATATAAGAAGCCTCGTCGGAGAGCAGGAACAACACCGCGTGGGCGACCTCCCACGGCGTGCCTTGGCGTCCCATCGGGACCAGCGGCGACACTGCGGCGTCGCGGCCCTCGCCTCCCGTACGCCGGGCCAGCGTCGAGTTGATTAGACCGGGCATCACCGCGTTGCAGCGGACATTGTCCCTGGCGTAGCGCACCGCGACGCCGCGGACCATCGAATTGATTGCCGCCTTGCTGGGACCGTAGGTGGCGCCTCCGCCCCGGATTGCTCCCATCGAGGAGTTCAGCACGATCGATCCGCCGCCCGCTTTGATAATTTCCGGGATGCTGTACTTGAGCATCAGGAACTGCCCGCGCAGGTTGACGCTCATGATCCGGTCATAGTCGGGGACGTCCATGCTGAAGTCGTCTACCGGATAGACGATGCCGACGTTGTTGACCATCAGATGTAGCGAGCCGAACCGGCCCACGGTCTGCGCAACCGCCGCTTTGCATGCCTCCTCGCTGGAGACATCGGCCTCCAGCGCCTCGGCTTCGCCGCCTTCGGCGCGAATTGCAGCCGCAGTCTCCCCCGCCGAGCCCAGTGAGCGATCGGTGACCATCACGCGCGCGCCCTCGCGCGCACAAAGGAGCGCGATTGCCCTGCCATTGCCGATCGCCAACTCCTCGCCCTTGTTCGGCGGACCGTCGGCGCCGCCGCCCGATACCAGCAATACCTTACCGTCCAGGCGTTTCATCCGGGAATATCCCTCCTTCCATTTGGTTGCGCCGCTTTAACGGGATACGATGGGCGCGGCTCGCTCAAGCGCACGAAGTCCCTGATAACTAGCTTGTAGCGGTTCGTTTGTAAACATCGCTTGACCCCGGACTGACCGCGGGCTCAACTCTGCGGCCTGAATTGACGGTTGCATGTATTTGCGCGAATGCTCCACCGATTCCCTGGCGATCTCAGCGGCAGGACTGGCGGTGCCGGGCACGATCGACGCCGGCGTTGGCTGCACATGCCCCGCAATCGCCCTGGTCCGGTATGGAGCCTCCAGCGCGGCAACTTCCTCAGCGGACAGCTTAATCTCAACCGCCGCAACCGCTTCGGCCAGTTGTGCGACGTTGTCGGCGCCGATCAAAGGCGCCGTTACGCCGGGCGCCTGCAGCAGCCACGCTACTGTGACCTGCGCGGCCGACACCCCTTTGTCCGCGGCAACCTTTTTCACCGCGTCCAGCACGTCGAAATCGTGGTCTCCGTACAAATCGTGCGCGAGCGTGTCGGCGGCGGCGCGCAGGTCGCGAGTCTTGCCGTCACGTTCGCGGTTCCCGGTTAGAAAGCCGCGCGCCAGCGGGCTCCACGGAATAATTCCGATACCCTGGTCGAGACACAGCGGAATCATCTCGAGTTCTTCTTCCCGATAGACCAGGTTGTAATGGTTTTGCATCGACACCGGAAGGTGCCATCCATGCTCGCGGGCCGTATATAGAGCCTTGGAAAATTGCCAGGCCGCCATGCTGCTGGCGCCGACGTAGCGAACCTTTCCGACGCGCACCAGTTGGTCGAGAGCTTCCAACGTTTCTTCCAGCGGCGTCTCCAAATCCAGACGATGGATTTGATACAAGTCGACGTAATCCATTCTGAGCCGTCGCAGCGAGGCCTCGCACGAATCGATCAGATGCTTACGGCTGGGGCCCGCCTGGTTCGGACCCTCGCCGACGGGCAGTCCGACTTTGGTGCCGATTACCACCTGATCGCGCCTTCCAAGCTCATGCACCCAGCGGCCGACGATCTGCTCACTCACGCCCAGCGAATAGATGTTCGAGGTGTCGAAGAAGTTGACTCCGTGCTCGATTGCGTAAGCGAAATTTGCCCGCGCCTCGTCCTCTTCCAGCATCCAGGGACGCCAGCGCTTACTGCCATAGTTCATGCACCCAAGGCGATGCGTGACACTTGCAGACCGGAGTTGCCCAACCGGGTGTATTTCATGCAGTGCTTCCCTTCGTTACGCTTCCGATCGCGCGGTGCGTCATAGGCATCGTTTTCTCACTGAAGCAACGATACGACTCTTCAGCATCGGGGTGCTCGTCGCCCAGATTGACGGCGGCGGGCTCGGTCAGAACCTGCGCCGCGACCTTTTCGCCGCGCAGCTTCCAGTAGAAGATCGCGGACCCAGCCCGATCGTTCCTGCCACGACCCACGCAGCCAGCAGTCCGTGGTGGTCTGCAACCCATCCGCACAACAACAGACCCAAAGCTCCGCCGAAGGTCGCAAACGTGCTTTGAAACGACAGCAGGGTTGCGCGATTGTGCGCCTCCAGATGCTCGTTGATCCAGGTCTGGGCCACCGGCTGCATCGCGCCGCCGCACATGTTCATGAGGAACAGCATCGCCAGCATCACGCGCAGATTGCCATTGAGACCAGCGCTTAGAAGCAAGGCACCGTTGCCCAGCGAAAGTCCGGCCAACAGCAACGCCCGGCTTGCCCTGCCCGGCTGAATCCGCGCGATCAGCTCCGCGCCAATCAGCCGTCCGATACTGTACAAGCAGTAGATCCATCCGATCATCCAAATTGCGACGCCCAGGTTTTCATGGAAGTACTGGGGCCATTCCATGAAGTAGGGGGCCCATGAGGCGACCTGGATTGCATTGGCCATCGCCAGCAGCAGGACCGGCCGGCTGTTGAATCCCTGCTGCAAGCCCGCCCTGGTCCGCCCGCCGACTTCCGCCACCAGGCTGCGCAAGCCGACCCGCGCCGGACCCCGCCCGCGCTCACCGCGCATCAACGCCGCACCCACGAACAGGCTGATCAGATAACCCGAATGATCCCAGTATCCACGGCCAGGCGATGTTCACGTTCGCCACGTAGGCGCCCACCATCGCCGACAGCAGCCACCCGGTGTTGGTCAGCTGGGACATCCGCGAGAAGATGCGGTCCTTGCCCCCGGTAAAGCCCGCGGTATCGAGCGCGTCTACGGCCCAGGCGTCGATCGCGCCGTTGCCAAAAGTCGTGCCGATGGCGTCGATACTCTCGCCGATCAGGAACAGCAGATAATGATGCGCGAAGAAATATAACCCAAAGGCGACGGTCCGCAGCGCGCAACCGAGCATGAAGGCCTTGCGGCGGCTGAGCGCGTCGGCAAAGGCGCCGGTGGGAACGTCGGTCAAAAACGTCATCAGGAAATAGGTCGCCAGGACGCTGTTGGTCTCCAGCTCGGTCAGGCCGCGCGCTCTCAGGAATAAGGGATAAACACCAAAAACGAAACCGCCCCCGAAGGCATAGAACCACCACATCACGTAGTAACGCCGGGTGATCGATCTGATCGCCGCGTGCTGGCCTGGATTATGCGGCTCTGATGGTTTCATCTCTTGGGGTTCAATGAGTGCGCGGCTATACTTCCACGGCCGCGGTTCAATGAACAACGCGCGGAGCCGGTTCTGAAGTCTATCAGAACTCCGAATGATCGGAGAGAAACGCCAGCGGCCCGGCGTTGGCTGTCAGTAAACTCCGTAGTCGAGTAAAATTGAGCAAGGTCCATGGCGGCGCCATTGTCGGCGTCCAGCCAACCGTCGATGAGGTGGCGTGTCGCTTTTAAACAATAAGGATAAAATCGAATTCGAGCGCGAGTCCGGGACATCCTGGTCCGGACCGGCTCGGGGCTTACGAGCGTCTGTGGCGATTTCTCGCCGTGATGAGCCTGGCCGTCCGCATCTACGCCGGTTACAAATCGGTTCAGCTCTGGAGCCGCTACGTCAGCAAGGACCAAGGTGGACGAGCGTTATCGGCGCCAGGATCTCCGCGCCGCGCGCGCTCTTTACCGTACCGCGGTCAAGCTCGAAGGTCTGCTGATCAAGGCGTGCCAGTTTATCGCGACGCGCGCCGATATTCTCCCCGACGAATGGGTCGATACTCTCTCGGTGCTCCACGACCGCGTGCCGCCGCGTCCCTTCGAGTTGATTCGAGGTCAGGTCGAAGGCGAGTTGGGACGCCCGCTGGAGGAGATTTTTCCATCCTTCGATCGGCAGCCGATTGCCTCGGCGTCACTCGCCCAAGTGCACGAAGCCCGCTTGAGCGATGGCCGGCGATGCGCCGTCAAAGTGCAGTATCCTGGCATCGAGGCTCGGGTTGATGCCGACCTGCGCAACATGATGCTGGTGCTGCGACTGCTGGCCTGGCTGGAGGCCGACTTCGATTTCCGGGTAGTCGCCCGTGAGATGCTCAAATACTTGCCGATGGAGCTGGACTTCGTCAACGAGGGACGCAACTGCGAGCGGATCGGCCACAACTTCGCCGCCCGCGCCGACGTCTTAGTGCCGCGGATCTATTGGCAATTCAGCTCGCGCCGCGTGCTGACCATGGAATTCATGGAGGGGGTCAAAATCACCGAGCTCGAGGGCACCGGGATCGACCGGCATGAAGTTGCGCAAACGCTGGTCGACGTCTACTGCGCCCAGATCCTCCGCGACGGCTTCTTCCAGGCGGACCCGCATCCGGGAAATATTCTGGTGCAACCGGGGCCAAAACTGGTGCTGCTCGATTTCGGTCTGGCCAAGGATTTTCCGCCCGCATTCCGCGAGGGGATTGTGCGCCTGACCCTTGCCATTCTGACCTCGGATCAGCAGGGAATTGTGCGGGCCTTCGGCGATCTCGGCTTTAAGACCCGCAATGGCTCGCTGGAAGGGATGGTCAAGGTTTCCGATCTTCTGATCGGCAACGCGATCAAGCGCGGCAAGGCGTATGCCGACCAGGATCTGATGAAGGAAATCTCCGATGAACTGCCGCGTGCATTGCGCGCCAATCCGATCGTCGAAGTGCCGGGCGACATTCTCCTGGTCAGCCGCGTGATGGGTATGCTCAGCGGCCTGGGCAAGAGCCTGGACTCCAGGGTTGACGTGATGCAGACCATGATGCCCTACGCGATGCTCGCTTCTGCGGCGGACCGGGCCAGCTCAGGGATGAAGCCTCTTACGCACGCGGCCCGCCATTTTCGCGATTGGCGAGTGCCGGACCCTGCAATACTTTACCCCACAGCCAACGGTAGATTAGGCTTCGGCCTCAACTGAAGACCTGACGGGAATCCAACGCATGTCCGACAAACAGGCACAGCTTATCCAACTTGCCGGGCGGCTGGCGGATGATTTCGCCACCCGCGCCGCCGAACATGATCGCGCCAACAGCTTTCCGTTTGAAAACGTCGATGCGATGAAGCAGGCGGGTTACACCGCGCTGGTCGTTCCCGAAAACCACGGCGGTTTGGGTGCCGGCCTCGTTGACTATTTGTTATGCCAGGAGCGGCTTGCGCAGGGATGCGGCGCCACCGCGCTGGCAATCAACATGCATCTGTTCGGGATTGGCAGCATGGTGGATCAACTCGCCACGCCGGAGCGGCCCGAGCAGGGCTTGTTCCTGGATCTGGTGGGACGCCAGCGCAAGATTATCGGCGGTGGACTCAGTGAGCCGGAAAGCGGTGGCGATTGGGGTTTGTTCGCGACCAAGGCGCGCCGCGACGGTGAGGCGTACGTGCTCAATGGCCGCAAGGTGTTCACCAGTCTGTCACCGGTAATTGATTTCTTCATGATCATGGCGACGGTGGAGGACGACGGTCCGTTGTCATCGGCTACCTTCCCTGTGGCCCGCAACAGTCCCGGCCTCCAACTGGTCGAAACCTGGGACGCGATGGGGATGCGGGCCACGGCCAGCAACGATCTGATCCTCAAAGACGTTCGGGTGCCCGCCGCCGCGATGTCGGATCGGCGCCGGGTTGGTCCATTGGGTTCGGAGGCGCTCTCGCTGTTCTCCTGGTTCGAACTTTCGATTGCCGCCGTCTACACCGGGGTCGCAATCGCGGCAATCAACTTTACCCGCGAGTTCGCGCAGGGCTTTAAACCGCTCACCTTGGAGCGCCCGATAAGCTATCTGCCGGGCGTGCAGTTCGCGATGGCTGAGGCGCAAGCCTTACTGGCGCAATCGCGGGCACTGTACCTGAGCACCGCGCGCGAGTACGTCGACAATCGCCATTCATTCAGCGGCGAAGTTGGCCTGACGCGGGTAATAACGCCCAAGTATGTGGCCGTGAACAACGCGATCCGCATCGTTGACTATTGCATGGAGATCGTTGGGGCCCATGGCTTTCTGCGCCGCAGTCCGCTCGAGCGCATGTTCCGCGACGTGCGTGCCGGCGTCAACCATCCGCTTTCCAATGCCCGCGCGCGCGAATTCATCGGCAAGAGCGCGCTCGGCATCGCGATGAGCACCACGCCCAGATGGTAGCGGTTAGTCGTGATGGTCAGTCGCCCCGCAGGTCTCGTTCAAACGCCCGCAGGCCGGTCGAGCGGCCGGCGGCGATCACTATATCGCCCGGCGTGAGGGTCTGATCGGGATCGAGCAGTGAGTAGCCACCCAACGAATCGCTTCCGCTCTGGATCGCCAAAACGCTGACCCCAAATCGCGCGCGGGTATTGAGCGCGCGCAGATTTTTGCCCTTGGCGCCCGGCGGAATCCTGATTCTCGCCACGCGGTATTCGGTCGACCAGAAGATATGCGTGTCTCAAGTCGGCTAAGCAGCCCGAATGATCCGGTGGCATGGCTTAGGGCTTGCTCGATGTCGTGGCGGGAAACCGTTCCCAGTAATTGGGGGCTGTTATCTTCATCGATTACCGGCAATTCTCCGGTCAGTTCGTCTTCCATAAGATGCAACGCATCTTCGAGACTGGACGTCGGTCGTCACGGATGGGAAATCGTGGCGGCAGACATCGGCCGCATTAATCAGATTCTTGAGGTCATTGCTATGCAGAAGCAGGCCGACCAGATTGCGGGCCGCGATCACTCCGACCAGCCCGCCCTGCGCTGTTAACCACCGGCAGGATCTCCCGGCCCGATTTTTCAGCCAGCGCGAAAATCTCCTGCAATCTGGTCTTCGGCGCTGCAGCTTTGCCGGTTGCGAGTTCATCACTTCCTGGATCTCGATGCGCGACGAGGGCGAGCCGGTCCTTATCGATGTCCAAGCTGATCCCGCGGCGCGCCAGCGCGTAGGTATCAATCGATTCCGGCTCGATCGCACGCGCCACCACCAAGGCCAGGATCGAACTGATAAGCGCCGGCAGGGTTACGTCGTAACTCCCGGTCATCTCGGTTAGCAGAAAGATTGCGGTCAATGGCGCATGAGTGGTGCCGGCCAGGAAGGCACCGAGGCCGACCAGCGCGTAAGAGCCGCGAACCCCGGTTACTCGCGGCATCAAAAAACTCACCAGCACGCGTGCGGTTCCTCCACCCATCGCGCCGATAAAGAAGACCGGTCCGAATACTCCGCCGGGCATGCCGCAGCCGAGCGAGATGCTGGAGGCGACGAACTTGGCCAGGAACAGCAACGCCATCAATTGCGTGGAGAGCTCGCCGTTGAGCGCCTTATCGATCGTCGGATAACCGTCAGAGAGATTGCCGCGCAAAGGGATTGCGATTATCCCGACCGCGAACATGCCAATGACTATCTTGGCCAGACGCGGCACCCGCATGCGCTCGAAGAAATTCGCGGTCGCATTGAAGAACCGGATATAAACCGCCGCGGCGATCCCGGTCAGCAATCCCAAAAGAGCGTAGGTCGGAAACTCCCAGTAACTTTTCATGATGAATTGCTGGACCGGGAGCACCGCGAGGTTGCCGAGCGTGGCGCGCGAGACTATCACTCCGACCGAGGCCGAAATCACCAGCAAGGAAAGATTGCCCAGTTCGGTTTGACCCAGCAGGACAATCTCCTGGGCGAACATGAGTCCGCCGATCGGTGCATTGAAGGTCGTCGCGATTCCCGCGCCGGCTCCGCAAGCCACCAAAACCTTGGAGCGCTCGGTTGACAGACGCGCCAGGCGCGCGACCACCGACCCAATGGCGCCCCCAATCTGAGCGATCGGGCCTTCGCGGCCGACAGACGCGCCCGCGCCCAAAGACACCGCCGGGCCGACCGCTTTGGCAAAAATCCAATGGGTTCTCAGGCGCGCGTCGCCGAGATGGATTTTCTCCAAAAAGGAGGGAAATCCATAACCCATGATGTCGCCGGGTAGCAGTACATCGAGTAACATAATGAACAGGCCACCGCTGACCAACACGAGCGGAATCGAGCAGACTGAAGGGTATCCCGCGCGGAATTTGCAGGGCGTTCCATTCGACCACCTGAAACACCCACATGAAGAACCTGATCGCCTCGCGCAGCATCAGGTTACCGAAGGCGCCCAGCACTCCCACCAGGGACGCGAGCAGGATCAGCCAGATATACTCCGCCTGATTGCGGCTCATGGAAAAAGGCCGCCAACCGGTAATCTTCCTCAACATCTCCACAACGCCACTTCCGGGCTGAGCGTTTTCACACGAGCGCCCCTAATCATGCTGCCGCATGGAATATTCTTGCATCGATGCAAATATTCCTACAGCGCCGGCATACTGCTTTTCGATCACAACTCCCGCCCGGCGGTTTGACATCGGCTTGCCGCTCTCTCAGCCCAAGTGCGTGAGTCACTGGTGGCACGCTGTGTCGAAACTGCGGCGGAGCGTGGAGGCGATAAATTCCACTTCCGTATCGCCGATCACGAACGGCGGCGCAACCATTACGGCGTCACCTCCCTGATCACCGGCCATTCCGGCCGCCGGGTAAACTGCAAGTCCTAAATTGAGGGCGGCGCTCACTATCTTGCGCGCCATCTGGCGACCTGGCGCGAAAGGCCCGCGCGTGGCGCGATCCGCGACAATCTCAATGCCCCAAAACAATCCCGCGCCACGGATGTCGCCGGTCATCGGATGTTCGCCCAATTCGGTTCTGAGGCGTGCCCCCAGATCGGCGCCGATTTGCGCCGCATGTTCACGAGGTTTTCGCGCTCCATAATTTCAAGCACCCGGTCGGCTAATGCGCACGCCAGCGGATGCGCGGTATAGGTGAAAAACATGAAGTCGGCCCCGGAACGCTCGCACAATTCCGCCAGTTCCCGCTTTACCGCAATCATCCCCATCGGCACGTAGCCGCCGGTCAGTCCTTTGCCCCCAACGATGATGTCGGGTGTTACCCCCCAATGGTCGACGGCGAAACGTTTGCCGGTGCGCCCGAACCCGGTCATAACCTCATCGGCGATTAGGACAATATCGTGACGACTGGCAGATTTCCGCAATCCGCGGCCAATATTCGGCCACCGGCGGGAATCACGCCGCCGCTAGCCCCGACCATCGGCTCCGCAATGAACGCGGCAATCTGGTCCGCTCCATGGCGTGCGATTGCTTCTTCAAGCCCCTGCGCGCATTCCAGATGCGCAGCCCGGATAGCTACGATCCCATGGGCAGCGATAACAGTAGGAAGGCGGTATCTTCGGCCAGTCGAATAGCACATGCTCGAAATCCGCCCTGCGGGCGCGGTTGCCACTAACCGATAATGCACCCAGTGTATTGCCGTGATACGACAGGCTGCGCGATACGATGCGCGTCTTGCTTTGCTTGCCGCGCACGCGATGGTACAAGAAGGCGAACTTGAGCGCCGCTTCGACCGACTCGGAACCCCCGCTGGTGAAGAAAAACCGATCGATGCCGGAAGGCGTCCACTGGGAGAGGCGTTGCACCAGCCGTTCGCGAGGCGGCGACACCCATAGCGGAAAAATATAGTCCAGGCGCTCGATCTGTTCGCGCGCCAGTTCCGCCAACTCGCGGCGGCCTTGGCCGATGTTGACGACGATCGCTCCGCTGGACGCATCGAGCAGCTTGCGCCCGTCACGTGTAAATAAATAGGCGCCCTCGGCGCGCTCGATATATAAAGGCTCCCCGTAGGAACCCCGAAGGAACAAAACCTGCGTGTCGGCCATGCGGGTCATGTTACTGTTGAGCGGAGAGCTTGGGAATCGGTTGGGCGTTTCGCTTTTGAAAAGAAAAGCTTCCGAAGTGCGGTAATTAGCGTGCCTTAGCGGCGCGGCGGTGGTACCCTAAAGTCAGAAATGAAGAAAAACCGACCAGCAAATACAATGCGAAAACATCGGCGCGACTCCAATAACGAAATTCTGACCACGAGGATGGTCGCTGATTATCTCCATTGTCACCTGAGCACGGTATACAGACTTGTAAAGCAGGGCAAGATTCCGCACTTCAAGCTTGGCGGCGACCTCCGTTTCGAGAAAGCAGCCATCGATGAGTGGATTGAGAAAGGTGGCGGGGCGCAGGACTAAGCTCGAGAGCCGGTCAAATCGCGCCGCAGCAGGCGATGAGATGAAAGCCGTCAAACATCAGTGGGGCGGGCGTCGCCTCGGGCCGTCCCCGCGCGCTATTCCAGGCTGGGAGACAGGTGCCACGGCAACGGAGAGCAATAGGAGCCCGGCAAGGAGGTGCCCATTTTCACTTGATGGCGCCGTCGTTGCGCCATTTCTCGATCGTCTCCTGTCCGTAACCTAGTTCGGAGAGAAGTTCATCGGTGTGCTGGCCCAGTTCCGGGGCGAGGAATCTTATCGATCCTGGAGTAGCGGACAATTTGATCGATATTCCAACCTGTTTGGCTTTCTGGCCGGTCGGGGATTCGACTTCCATGATCATGTCGCGCGGCCTTGATCTGAGCGTTATGCTCCACCTCGTCAAGGGTCAGCATCGGCGCCACGCAGATATCGGTTTGGCTCAGCAGTTCAAACCATTGGTCGCGCGTTTTGGTGAGAAACTGCTCTTCGAGGAACTGGCGCATCTCCGGATGCCGCTTGCGATTATACTGATCCGGGATAAAGTCTTCGCGGCCTAAGGCGCGGAACAGGTTGGCGTAAAACCATGGCTCCATCGATCCGATCGTAATCCACTTGTCATCCTTGGTCCGGTAAACGCCGTAATACGGCGCGCCGCCGTCAAGCTGGGTCTCACCCCGCTGCGGCACCTTGCCGCTGGCGAAGTGTGCTGCGAAAGCCTGTGCCAGCACCAGCATCGACCCGTCCATCATCGAGATATCGACATACTGGCCGCGGCTGGTCCGGCCCCGCGCAATCAGAGCCGCCATGATTCCCATTGCGGCGTGCATTCCGCCGCCGGCATAGTCGGCGATCAGGTTGTGCGGAATAGTCGGGCGCTGGCCTTTGGTGCCAAGGAGCGAAAGCGCTCCGGCGTGCGCGATATAGTTGATATCGTGCCCGACGAGGTCGCGATAGGGCCCGTTCTGGCCATAGCCGGTAATCGCACAATGGATATAGCGGGGATTGCGTACCGATAAGCGTCTCGTAATCGATCCCCAGCCGCTTGGCCACGCCGGGACGAAATTCCTCGACCACAACGTCGCAACGCTGATGCAGCCGCAGAAAGATCTGCTTGCCTACGGGTGACTTGAGGTTAAGCCCAATGGATTTCTTGTTACGCCCTAACGCGTTGTAAGGCGAACTCTGGAACCCGCCTTGCCCGCGTCCGCGCACGCTGGCGTTACCGGCCTGCTCGGCGCGGCGTCCGGTGGGAGGACCGGGTTCTTCAATTTTGATAATGTCGGCGCCGAGGTCGCCGAGGATCATCGTGCAATGCGGTCCGGGCGCCAGCTTGGTGAGATCGAGAACTTTGATACCACAGAGCGGCCCTTCATTGGGCATCGCAATACCTCCGTAAAGCTACTACAGCGCGCCGCGCCATTGCTGTTCAGGCCGGCGGAGTAACCGAAGCGCGCAACCGGCCCAGACGTTCGGACAGAGCCGCAAGGCCTTTCGCGGTATGAACACCGTACCAATGCAGGTCGCGCCCGCTGATCAGCATCACCCGTCGCCTTAGGCCCGGTCGGTAACGCGGCTTTCAATTCAGCCGCATCCTTTTCCACGAACTCGTAAGGTTCATCGGGCAGCAAGACGATCTGGGGTCTGAGCTCCAGCGCCTTTTCCAGTGTAGTGCGCGGATAACGCTCGGGCGCATCGACAAAAACATTGAGGAAACCCAACAATCTGAGCACGTCGTGAGCGTAGGTGTCGTGGTTAAAGGTCATCCAAGGCTTCTTCCAAATCGGGCAGAATACCCGCAATCGAAGCTTGTTCCAAATCCCCAGCGAAGTTTCAATCACGCTGACCACGCGGACGATCTCACGCGCCATCGCGGTCGCTTCGGATTCGCGTCCGGTTATGCGGCCAAGGCCAAGCACCGATTCGAGCGCGCCGGAAACAGTGCGCGGGTAGGTGACGAACACCCTAAGCCCGCGCGCCCGCATCCACTCCACGTCCTGCGGCCGATTTTCTTCGGCATTGGCGATTACCAGATCTGGCTGCAACGTCAGGATCGCGCGCACATCTGGATTCTTGGTGCCACCAACTTTTTCGACCGCGGCTACCGCGTCGGCAGGTTCGACGCAGAATTTCGTGACGCCGACCATCTGCCGCTCCAGATTCAGCGCGAAGAGGGTTTCGGTCAGGCTTGGCACCAGCGAAACGATCCGCCGGGGCGGAAAATCCAGTTCCATTCGAAAGCCCAATTCGTCGCGGCATTCCATCGGCTGTCCGTCCCTGTGGTGGCCGGCACCTTAGCGCGACCGCTCTTTGATGAGCTCGCCAAGCTGCTGGCGCTCGGACCCGGTGATGTCCTCGGTGCTGGAACCTTTTCCCGGATTGCTGCGCCGTTGATTTGTGGAAGCGGGCGCCAACTGTGTTCCGCGTTACCGTCCCCATCTGCGGGCGTTGTAGAAGGATGCAGATTTTCGCCGCCGTCGACAAGGCCATGACGCTTCGCGATGGCAGCTGGCGAGGGATGCGGGAGCCAGATCGATGCCTGACCCCATCAGAAAAGGGATTTCGCCTCGTGCGATAAACCCCGCAATTAACAAGGTCAGGGCGGCGAGAATGAAAAATCGAAACGCCTTGAGCCAATTCCTTCTTCTTCGCTTTGACCGCGCCACCTAACCGCCTCTGCTCGCAATTGGCCGCTGGAGGCTGCACCCCCGGCCGCCCACCATCTTGCGCGCTGTCGCGTTCTTGTCCTTATGCGCGCAATGCGCTCATGCCTCGCGCTCGACCACCATCGCGATGCCCTGTCCGCCGCCGATACACAGCGTGGCGACGCCCAGGCTCTGCTTGCGGTCCGCCATCGCATAGAGGAGCGTGGTCAGGATGCGTGCGCCGCTGGCTCCGATCGGATGTCCAAGGGCAATCGCGCCGCCGTTAACGTTGACCCGTTCGCGCGCTATCTTGAGTTCCCGCAGGACACCCAGCGACTGGGCGGCAAACGCTTCGTTGAGTTCCCACAGGCCGATGTCGTTGCGCGTCAGCCCCGCCAGCTTAAGCGCCTTTTCCACCGCTGGAACCGGTCCCATGCCCATGTAGGCGGGATCGACGCCGGCCGAAGCATAGGAACGGATGGTGGCGAGGGGCTTGAGCTTCAAATCGAGCGCCCGTTCCCGCGCCATCACCACTACTGCGGCGGCACCGTCGTTGATTCCGGACGCATTGGCGGCCGTAACGGTGCCGTCTTTTTTGAAGGCCGGTCTGAGGCCGGCGATCTGGTCGGCGCTGGTGTCGCGAGGATGTTCGTCGATTTTGAATAGCACCGTCTCTTTGCCGCGCTTGATTTCGACCGGGGTGATCTCGGCCTCGAATTTCCCCGCGCGCAAAGCGGCAAAGTACTTGGCCTGGCTGTCGGCGGCGAATTCATCTTGCTCACGGCGGTTGATGCCGTACTTGGCCGCGATGTTTTCGGCCGTCACTCCCATGTGCACCAGGGTGATAGGACAGTTCAGGCCGTCGGCGATCATGCTGTCCAAAATCTCATCATTGCCCATCCGGTAGCCGAAACGCGCCTTCTTCAGCAGGTACGGCGCCTGCGACATGTTCTCCATGCCCCCGGCGACGATTATGTCAGACTCACCGCAGCAGACCGCGCCGGCGGCAATCGCGACAGCTTTCAGTCCCGAGCCACAGGCCTTGTTGATGGTGTAGCTGCTGACTTCCTTGGGCACTCCGGCGGCTAATTGCGACACGCGCGCCGGATTGAGACCGAGCCCGCCCGGCAGGACGTTGCCCAAAATGACCTCGTCGATCCGCGCAGGCTCTATACCCGCGCGCTTGATCGCTTCGCGAACGGCGGTTGCGCCCAGAGTCCGTGGCGCTGACGCTGGAAAACGCGCCACCGAACGTACCGACCGCGGTACGAGTCGCGCTGACAATTACCGCTTTACGCATTGATCCCACCTCCTGGCGGGGTGCTTCCCGCCCCAGCCCGATCAGCCCCGGTTTCAGTGCCGGGCCGCAAGCATCCCCAATACCGTAATTTAGCCCATGGGCGCGCCCAATAGAACCGTCTTCGCCAACTTCGCCAGTAGCGACCCTATCGGGGCCTCGTCGAGATGGTTCGACGCCGTTGTACCAGTCGATGCCGATTCGTTGCACGCTGCCGCTGAGCGATGCGAGGCGAAAGTACAGGCGATGATGCGGCCCATAAAAGACGCCGTGCCGCGAACAGCAGGCGCCGCAGTTTACGCGCCACCGCGCTACGATGCAGCGCTTGGTCATAGCCGGCCAAGGCGCCCGCCGTTCCCTCAAGCCAAGCCTCCAGCGCCTGTGCGGCAAGCTTGCCATGCTCGAAGGCGTAAGAGATTCCCTCGCCCATCAAGGGATCGACGCCGGCCGCGTCGCCCGCAAGCAGCACCCGATCGGTGGCAAAGCGCTGGCGCGGGGCGTACCACCGGATCGGAAACGCCTTGTAGCCGCCATGCACGGGAATCGGCAAGTCCGGAAATGCCGCTGCCAGGGCATCAAGCAGCCGCTTCTTAGGCTTGGCTTCATCAACCGCGTCACGCGGGCATTGATCATAGATACCCACGTTGAGGTGTGGCTTTCCGTCTATGAGACAGGGAAACGACCACGAGTAGCCGCGGATGCCGGCCGGAACGCAGGAAAAATCGAAACAATATGGTTCATCGGCGAAATCAGCCAGCCGCGCGGATGCGAGCGGAAGATCGAACATCAGGGCGCGGCCAATCCAGTCCTGACCACGGCCAAACAATGTGTCGCGGACCCGGCTGCCGGAACCGTCCGCGCCTACCAGCACCTCGGCTTCGAAGTCTCCGCCAGTGCTGTGAACCATTACACCATCGGCGCCAGTCTCCACGCCTATCACGCGGCACTCTTCGACGATGAGCAGCCCGGCGTCGCGCGCCGCGCGGGCTATACGCGCGTCGAACTGATCGCGGCGGATGATCGTGCACAACACGCCGCCGTCGCTGTAATCAACCTCGCCGATTTCCGTCCGGGCCAGCCCGCGCCGCACGCTGACCGCGGGCACGTCCAGCGGCAAGCCGAGTTCCTCCAGCGCCAGCATCGTCTTCGGAATCAGGCCGCCGGCGCAGACCTTCTGCCGCGGATGGCGGGCGCGTTCCAAGGCAACCACGTGGCCAGCCAACTCCGGGCGCCGGCGTAGCAGATAGAGCGCGGTCGCAAGCCCGGCCGGACCCGCACCGGCAATCAGCACCCGGCAGCTTCTCGATTTGGCCATCTTCAGTTCTTCATCCTGCCAAGGACGCCTCGACAAAGCAAAAGGGCAAGAGCCGCGTGGCGACTCTTGCCCTTGATTGATTCCGAATACGCCCAGTCTCAGTCTTCAGGCTTGATGACGGTATATAGCGTCATGTTTTGACGCTGAACCAGCAGTAACGCGGATTTCTTCTGGTCCTTGGCCTCTTTGGCTTTGGCCATGAAATCCTGGAGCGTATTGACCTTGTCGTGATTCACTTCCAGAATCACGTCGCCCTGCTCGAGGCCGGCCTCGGCGCCCGGGCTGTCGGGCTTGACCTGCCTTACCACGACACCCTTGTTGCTTGCAGGTTGAACTCGCGGGCGATATCGGGCGTGATTTCGCCCACTTGCAGGCCCCATCCGCTACCCGGCTGCTCCTCGCCCCGCGCGTTCGCCATCTCGCTGTCCTTGAGCTCACCGATGGTGACCGGCAGCATGATGTCCTTGCCGCCGCGGATCACTTCCACGTCGACGGTCTTTTTGATCGGCGTCTCGGCCACCAGCTCTGGCAGTTCGTGCTGTTCGTGAACCGTTTTGCCATTGAACTTTATGATAACGTCGCCACGCTTGATTCCGGCTTTGGCCGCCGGAGCGTCTTTCTCCACATTGGCGACCAGCGCACCCTCAGGCTTGGCCAACCCAAAGGACTGTGCCAACTCGGGAGTCACCTCCTGGATTTCCACTCCCAGCCATCCGCGCACCACTTTGCCGTGCGACTTGAGCTGATCCATCACTGCCTTGGCCAAGTCGATCGGAATGGCAAACCCGATTCCGGCGCTGGTTCCAGTACGGCTATAGATGGCGGTATTGATACCGACGACCTTGCCGTTGATGTCGAACAGCGGACCGCCGGAATTGCCCGGATTGATCGCCGCGTCCGTCTGGATGAACTCGTCGTAATTACCACCAAGAGCGCGCCCTTTGGCGCTGACAATTCCGGCAGTGACGGTCAGAGAGAATCCGAACGGGTTACCGATCGCGACCACCCAGTCGCCAACTTCGGTGCCGTCGGAATTGCCCAAAGCGGCAAACGGCAATGCCTCTTTGGGGTCGTCGATCTTGATCAGCGCCAAGTCGGTTTTGGCATCCTTGCCGATCACCTTGGCGGCGAACTCACGCTTGTCCATCAGGGTTACCTGGATGGTATCGGCGTCACCCACCACATGGTTGTTGGTCAGGATGTAGCCGTCGGGCGATACGATGACGCCGGAACCCAAGCCATGCTGCTTGAATTCGTGAGGGATTTCGCCAAAAAAGCGGCGGAATTGTTCGAAGGGATCACCACCGCCACCCCCGCCGCCGCCGAAAGGACCCATCGGCGGACCCATTTGCGGCCCGCCTTGATCCCCTCCGTTGCCGGGATCATCGCCGCCACCGGGCTGGTCGCCAGGCTGATCGCCGGGCTGATCGCCGCCGCCTTCATAGCCGAAGCCCTTGACCTTCTGTACCACGCTGACGTTGACCACAGTCGGCATCACGTGCTTGACCAGTGGAGCGAAGGATGTAATCACTCCGACCTTTTCCGCGGGCGCCGGTTCGGGTGCCCCAGCCGGAGCAGGAACAGGCTTTGGCGGTGCCGGTAAGGAGGCTCCGGGTTGGACCGGCGCGGCCGGCGGAATTTGAGAGGATTCGGGCGCTTTTTGCTGGCTCTCGCTTCCCCATAAAGAAAAGGCGCTCGCACTCGCTAGCGCCAACGCCGTCGTCATCAGCATCACGCCGACCACGGCGAACACTCTTTTAGACATGCGATTCTCCTCGCAATTCTCGATGAAAAAACCTTATCATCCCTGAGATCTAACTAGAAAGCAGTTAAACGGGGACGATGCCCCCTTAGCAAAGTCTGACGAAAATTGCCTTCTTCTATTCATTTCGGCAGGCCGCGTCGCGTAACTCGGGCAATACAGGAGGTCGTCAAACCGTGACTCTGCGAAACGACTAGCCTACGCCGTTACAGGGCGAGCCGCAATCGGGGGGCGTAGGTGTGACCAATGAGGGAATCGTTACTTTCTAAGGTCCGTCTTCCCAGCACGATCGACTCTGCAACCCAGGAGGCTGGGTCTTAGAAAGCAGTCTGATGTCATCCCGGTCATCGGCGGCCGGACTATCCCGAAGCTGCGGCGGGCTCGACCCAACGGCGTGCGATATCCTCCAGACGTTTAATCATTTCCGCCTCGCCGCGGCGTCCAAATGGCGGCAACACCAGTTCACTGACTCCGAGATCGTGAAACTTCCGGAAGTCATCGGCGGTTGGTTGGTGGCTGGCGGGACCAATGAAGATTTCCAATTCGTCTAGCTTACGATTTTTGGCCGCCAGTAACTCGCGCAGACGGTTTAGCTTTTCGGCGGTCTGCTCCGGGGTAAGGTTCAAGCCGAACCATCCGTTACCGTACTCGGCCACGCGGCGCAGCGCCGGCAATGTATTGCCACCGACGACTACCGGCAAGCGTTCGCCCGCGACCGGCTTGGGAAAGCTGCGGACATTTGAGAAACGGGCAAACTCACCGCTGAACGCGCTCACCTCGTCGCCCCACAATCGCCTCATCGCCGCGACATAATCGCGCGTGCGGTCGGCGCGCCGCTCCCACGCAATCCCCATCGCCTCGAATTCCTCCTCCAGCCATCCGATTCCGATCCCCACCACGACACGGCCACCGCTTAAGTGATCGACCGTCGCGATCTCCTTGGCCAAATTAAGTGGATTATGCTCGGGAACCAGGCAGACCCCGGTGGCCAGCCGGATCCGCTTGGTAAACGCCGCCGCATAGGTAAGACCGACCCAAGGGCTGAGCAGGGGCGAGTCGAGATGGCCCATCACCTCGCCGCTTTGCGAATAGGGGTATCGCGACTTGTAGCCTTCGACCAGGACCACGTGCTCGGGCGCCCACAATGTTGCAAAGCCCAGCCGCTCGCCGTGGATAGCGAGGGTGTTGATGCTCTCGGCGTCGGTACCGGCTCCGATGCCTACACCGATAAATCCTACTTTCATTGCGATGGCCCTCCGTGCCGAATTATTGGATTTAGCGGAAACGCACCACGTACCGCCGTGACCGGCCCGCGGCACACAATCGGTCATCCAGGTCCGCAATGCAACCCAAATCAATGCTCCGTCATGACACGGAGAGCTGACTATAACTCCCGCACAATTCGCATTCACTTTTTGATCGGCGAAACGCTACCAACAGTATAGCCGTTGCGCTATTTAAAGATGGCCAATGGTTCCGGTTTAGCCTGCTTGCGCACGATTAGCGGCGCCAAGGCCAAATCCGCCGGCGGCCGCGGGCGGTAATAGGCGGAGTCGGACATCGAATGTTGGTTCAAGGCGAAGTCCCCAGCTTTCCGCACGACGAGGCAAAATGGGCCGATCGCCTGGTAGGCGCCGGCTCGCTGCTGACCTTCTTTTTCCAGATCGCGTATTTGGCTCTCGACCGCCAGTTCGTGTCGCTGAACCACCCATCGGTTTTGATTCTTCATCTGATCAGCATCGCATTGTTCGGAGTTGCCGTGATCATGACCCTGCGCGTAGGGCCGTGGATGCGAAAGCGTTGGAAGCTCGTGGCCTTTGCCTTTAGCACCGCGATGATTTTCAGTATGTCCGGCATCGCGATTCTGACGTCAAACACCGAGCCGCTGTTCATTGCTCTGATGTTGTTCCTGGCCGGCACCGGCCCTTTCCTGTCCTGGGGAGAGAAGACTCAGGCGCTGCTTTCCTTGGTCGCTTTGCGGGATTCACAATCGCGGTCGTGAGCTTACCGGATCGTGGTATCAACCCTTATGAAGTGCTCGGGATTCTGATCGCGGCCGCTATTGGAGTGTTCTCCACGGCCTTGGAAAGGCGGCTTCGGCGGGCCCGCCGCCAGGCGGAACAGGAGGTGCTCAAAAGCCGCGAAACCTTGCTGCTCCAGGAACGCGTGCGTCTCGCCGGGCAACTCGCCTCAGGAATCGCCCATGACCTGAACAACACGCTAAACGTGGTGAAACTGCGGCTAACCGCTCTGTCCCAGGATGAAGTGGTGCGGACCAGGCACGCAGCCAGATTGCAAGCACTCGATCATGCCATTGAAGACGCGGCCCGCACGATCGCGCGGGTTCGGGAGTTGGGTAAAAGGCGTGAAGAAGACCACGGCGCATCGGCGCAGCTTTGCGAGATCATCGCGCAGGCGATTGATCTCGCCCGCAGCAGTATCGAGGGCAGGGCGTCGCTCGAAGGACCGTCGATTACCATATCTTCGCAGGTTCCGGATTTTGTGCCCGCGGTGAAGGGCCTCGCGTCCGATTTGCGCCAGATGTTTTTGAATCTCCTGCTCAATGCCGCTGACGCGATTCCGGACCAGGGCGAGATCAATATCGAATCAACCCTCGAAAATGATTGCGTGGTCGTGCGCGTGGTGGATAGCGGAACCGGAATTCCGAGCGAGCATGTCGGACGCGTCTTTGAACCGTTTTTCACTACTAAGGGACCGCATGGCACGGGCCTCGGTCTGGCGATGGCGCGGGAGATCATGGAGGGAATCGGTGGCAGTATCGAAGCAGCGAATCAGGCCACGGGCGGCGCCGTATTTGTGTTGCGATTCCCGTTAGCCGAAGCCGGCGCTGAGCCACCCGAAGTGCAACCCACCCTAACAGCGGCCGGGCGGTGCCGCTTTCTGCTGGTCGATGATGACGTCGAGACCCTGGATTCCCTGCGCGAAAACCTGGTCCGAAGTGGCCATGAAGCGGATATAGCGCGCTCCGGGACCGAAGCGATCGAGAAGCTGCGCTCACAGCGCGCTTACGACTTGATCCTGTGCGACCTCAGTATGCCCCGCATGAACGGCTGGGAGGTCGCCCGCCAAGCTCATGAAATTGCCGGAGGCACAGCCTTCTATATCCTGACCGGTTGGGGCCGCGAGGTCGAAGAGCAGGTGCCGCCGCTGGTCTCGGTTTCCGGCATCCTGTCCAAACCGATAGATCTGAACGAACTCGCCCGCATTGCTTCGATTGTCAGTGCGCGGTCTGCCACTGGATGATCTTGCCGGCTACGCGAATTTTTTTGGCGATACCTCAGCGGCTGCCGCTTGACCGCCACAGTCCAAATATCGATGCTGCACAGGGGTGGAGGAATTCGAACTCCTCCCATTGCAATTGCAACCGCGTCCGGCGGCCCGAACCCCCGACTCTGATGCAGGGCGCCAAGCAGGGCAGAGGCAGCACCGGTCGAAGCAGTCCTCGCTCGGTGGCGCAAAGGTGGAGATAGTTATGGCATACGGCGACACCCCCTATGACGAGCAACTAAAGCGCGCGTGGGAAGATTTCTGCGACAAGATCAAGAGCGCCGGAAGCCTGATCTTCCGCGACACCACGCCTCCGACCCCATTGGATCGCGCCACCGGCTTTCAATACCTGTCGCGCTACATTTCAAAGGCCCTCAACGAAAGATTCGAGTTCAACGAACCGGAATACCCTCAATTGTGGCAATTGCAGACGCCAACCAACAAATCCTTCGGCGACAACCCCGATTGCACCTATTTGGTCACCTGGCTCGACGGCAAATATAGCTATCGAGTCGTCGGCAATCGCGGGACCGTTTCGTGGGTGTCGTTCATCTGCCAGACTAAGGACTTCGTTTCCACCTCCTCGGTTCTGAACAACTCTCAATTGAAGACCGAATGGGATGGCAGCTTTCAGATTACGCTGAGTTCCGAGCCGCAGCCCGGTAACTGGCTCAAGATCCCGTCCGGTCCGATTTATCTGTTTATCCGCCAGTTTTTCGGCGAGTGGGACACCGAGGAACCAATGAATATCCGCGTCGAACGGATCGACGCCGAGGGTCCGCCGCCGCCACTCACGCCCGAACGCCTCATTCGCGGGTTGCAGGAGTCGGCGGACTGGATGGTCCAGGATTCGGCGCGCTGGGTCGACTGGGTTGACCATTATAAAGACAAGCCCAACCAGTTCGTTACCGGGATGCCGAGTTGGGTGGGCGACGGCTCCCAGGATTCGCTGGGGAGGTCGTTGCAGTTCTGTTACTGGAAGATCCAACCGGACGAAGCCCTGCTCATGGAGGTCACTCCACCGCGATGCGCCTACTGGAACTTCGAGCTGGCTAATCGATGGTTCAATTCCACCGATTATCGCTACCGTTTCTCATCGCTCAACGGCAAGCAGGCGGCCTTCGAGGACGACGGCTCGGTGCGGATTGCGGTATCACACGCAGACCCTGGTATCCCCAACTGGCTGGACGTGGGCGGGCACTGCGTCGGCATGGTCAATCAAAGATGGGTCGAGGCCCAGGATCATCCGACGCCCAAGACCACTTTGGTCAAGGTGGCGGATCTGCCGCGGCTGCTGCCCGCCAACGCGCGACGCATCAGCCCCGATGACCGGCGCGAGCAACTAAGGCGCCGCAAGATCGGCGTGGACCGCCGCTTCCGGGTGTAATCGCGACGCGCTCATTCTTGCATGCGCTCAACCAGCGCCTGCAATTGCTCGTGCATCGCGTTGCGCGGCAGGCAAATTCGATTGCCATGGCCGGGCAGCACCCACTCAAACGATTCGCCTAGCAACCGCTCCATGGACACGGTCTGCTCGGTCCACGAATGCCAGCAGGCTAGCCGCCACGCGTCAAGTATGTGCCCGTCAGGACGCCACCACAGGTGATCGCCGGTAAACAGGTAGCGGCCCGCAAACAGCAATACGCAATGGCCGGGCGAATGGCCGGGAGTCGGGATGATCCTGAAGTCCGGCAGCATCTGGACTGCGTCGCGGCCCTCGATTACGCATTCAGCATCGGGCTGCGCGTTCAGATCCTCGCGATGGATGATCCTCGTGCTGCCGAATTTGTGCGCGTAAGCGGTGGCCTCGGCAACATCGTCGCGATGGGTCAGGAAGATGTAACGGATGCCGCCCATCTCCTCGAAGCGGCGCACCAGATGGCTGACGAAGCGCGGGGAATCGATTAGCCAATTGCCGGCCGGATGGCGGATAAAGTAACTCGAGCCGCCATAGCTCTTGGGAGAATTGAACCCGCAGTAGTAGATGGGGCTTTCGATCGGAATCGGAAAATCGCCGCATGACGCTTTTCGCGTCCACATGATGCACAGTTCCGATGGATCCGACCGGACACGCCAGCAAAGCGCGAATCGCGGCGCGGTTCTGATCCGCATCGCGCGGTTGCGCATGGACATAGGAGTATTGCGCGCTTTCCGCGAAAACTCGGGCGCCAATTGCCGGCAGGTATCGCAATCGATACAGGTCCGATCGACGAAAAACTCGCCTTCGATATTCTCCGGCACTTTTCTTTTCGGATCAGCCATCGCGCTCCTGGTTAAGGTTTCAGTGGTTGCGCGTCTTGTATCCTACCACAAACAGGCTTCTGTCTCTCCTCCGGTGTTGAGGGAACCCCCGAAATTTAGGCAGTTGGGCAAGGTGGTTCGGCTCCCAAAGATGCCCGCCGATCGCTTATTTTGCGGATCTTCGTATTAAGCTAGATTATAAGCTAGCTGGTTAATCTAAGATGCGTGAAATCGGATCGTTTGAAGCGAAGAACAAGTTGAGTGCCCTCCTCGACCAGGTCGAGCACGGGGCGGAAATAGTAATAACCCGCCGCGGGAAAGCCGTCGCCCGGCCTGTGCCGGCAGAACCCGGATTCGACCGCGAGAAGGCAAAGCGCGCCGCCGCCGGTCTGCGCGAAGCCAGCAAAGGGGTTATGCTCCGCGGCCTCAAAATCAAAGACCTCATCAATGAAGGGCGCCCATGAGCTTCGTCGTCGATAGTTCCGTCGCGCTGGCCTGGTGCTTCGAGGACGAGCATACCCAGCCAGTCATGGACCTTCTGAATCGCGTTGCTGAAACCGGGGCTTTCGCCCCCTCCCTATGGCCTTTGGAAGACCTTGAACGGGCTTCTGATGGCCGAACGCAGAGAGCGTCTTGACGGCAGACGCCGGCAGCGCCTTGCGGGCTTTCTGCGCGGCCTGCCCGTCACGTTGGATGCGGAAACCGCTGACCAGGCATGGACGGCTACGGCCCGGCTGGCTGAGCGCCACCGGCTCACCTTGTACGACGCCGCCTATCTGGAACTCGCCCAGCGTCGGAAACTGCCGCTCGCCACCCTGGACTGGGACCTTATCAAAGCTGGAAACGCACTGGGCATGGCCCTGCTCGGAACCTGAACGTAATTCCGCTACTTCTTCCGATCCGGCAAAGTATTGTTTGACCCGCGGGGTTGCCATCCGCATAAATGGCCGCGGCCGAGACAGGTATCTAGAAGTGAACATTGGTACGAGGGCGCGGCACCGTTTGCAAACGCGAAATTGGGCCAGGCTTTGACATGAGGCCGCCATCAGGATTACCAAGCGGTATGCTATCGACGCGCCGGTTATCAACCAGCGCTCAAGCGCAAGGAGGTGGACCATGGCCGATTCAGCATCCGGGGGACGATCACAGATCATCGCTGTCAGCGGACGCGAATGGGAGACCGCGTCGCCGACGATCAAGCTCAAGAAACTCTGGTCCGATCCTGCCACCAAGCGGCGCGCGCAGATCACCCGCTTCGAGCCCGGCGCGACTTTGCCGATCCATCGCCATGTCGGCGACGAACTGCTCTATGTGATCGAGGGCGCGATTTCCGACGAATTTGGCACCACCGCCGCTGGCAGCGTCAGCTATCGCCCCAACGGATGCGTGCACACTGTCACCTCCCCCAATGGCGCCACCATCATCGCGATCGTCACTGGCGGTTCTGAACCGGCGACCGCGATTGGCGACGCGCCGCCTTCACAGAATTTCGTCCTGAGCACGATTCAATGGGTCGAAGCGATGCCGGGCATGCGCCATAAGCCAATCTGGCATGATCAGGCCACCAACCGCCGCGCGCTGCTGGGCCGCTTTCGAGCCCGGCGCGAAAATACCGCTGCATCGCCACGTCGGCGACGAGTTGATCTTCGTTATCGAAGGCGCCAGCGTCGACGAGTCGGGCGAGGTCCCGGTCGGCGACGCCAACTACCGGCCCAATGGATGCGTGCATAGCGTATGGTCGAACAATGGCGCGACAGTGCTGTCCTTCGTAACCGGCGGTGTCGAAATGATCCGATGATCTCGCCCGCGTTGATGGACGCGCCACGGGCGTCAGCGGGCGTGGGATTGGCGCAGGCAAATTACGCGGTGGAGGGCCTCAGACCATTCACTCGCGTTTCACGGGTATCGGCGGCATCGGCTGGCGCTTGGCGTTGAACGGACGGTCGTAGGACGCATCCGATTTGTTCCACGCCGAGATTCCGCCGGCCAAAGCTGCCGCCTTGAACTCCGGGGCGCATCCAGCTTCGCCAGGTCGCCCTGCCATTCGATAAGGCAGGTGCGCGCCGCGATTCCCCACTTGCCGTCGCGCCGTTCAAAGCGGTCGATATAGCGCCCGCCGCT
This sequence comes from uncultured Pseudomonadota bacterium, assembly GCA_963824565.1. Taxonomy (GTDB): domain Bacteria; phylum Desulfobacterota; class Binatia; order Binatales; family Binataceae; genus JAJPJA01. The sequence continues at coordinate 335,448 of CAWGQB010000033.1, forward strand.
GAGCGTCAGCGGATGGGTGCCGTCCTTGTTCACGCCCACGAACAACCAGTAGGTCTCGGCGTGAGCCGTGTCGCCGTCGATCTCAACCGAATGATTGGTTACATAATGGTGATGCAGAGTCTGATTCTGATCGTGAAACCAACAGGCCCAATCGACGAAATCCTTCGCCACGCCGCAGTATAGCCCATGGTCGTCGATCGCGTCCGGATGGTACGCCGACAGCACCATCTCCTTGTCGTGACGGTCCATCCCGCGGGTATAGCGATGGATGCAATCAAGAATTTCCTGGCGATCCAGCAGCTCGCGCAACGCGGCGTCGCTGATTTTACGCTTTGCCATTTTACTTCTCCCAACTCTGACAACATCTAAGCCACCTGTTACGATCTTTCCCGCCGCGGCGTCAAACAATCGCCCAGCATGACATCCGCGGCGGTTTGAGCTACGAGTGGTGCAGGCTTGGGAGGGCCTGAGCGATGAGCAAGCGAGTGGTTGTGCTGCCCGGCGACGACGCCGCTCCGGAGGCGATGGAACCCGCTATCTCGGTGCTTCGTGATCTCGAGCTGGACATCGAGTTCAACGAGTTCCCGCGCGGCGAACAATGGGTGGCGGGCGAGACCGTGGGCCAGGTGCGCAAAGCGATCGACGCCTCCGACAGCACGCTGTTCGGCGCGACTTCGGGTAAGACCCAGGGAATCGGCTATCTCAGATGGGGAAAGGGCACTTACGCCAATGTGCGTCCCGTCGCGTTTCAGCAGGGATACCGCAGCCCGCTCAAAAATCCCGAAGGTATCGACTTCGTCATCGTGCGCGAGAATCTTGAAGACCTCTACCTCGGGGTCGAGGCGCCGCTGACCGCGCTGGCTCCCGCCAAGCTGATGAGTCAGAGCACCGGCAAACCGCTCGACACTTCAGACGAACACGCCGAAATCGCGGTCAAGGTGATCTCCGAAAAGAACACGCGGCGGGTGGCTGAATTCGCATGCAAGCTGGCGCTGCGGCGCAAGGCCGCCGGCGGCAAGGGCAAGGTGACTTGCTCGTCCAAATACAACATGCTGCGCCGCACCGACGGATTGTTTCGCCGCGTGGTGGAAGAGACCGTCGCGAAATATCCTGAGCTGAAGTACGAACAGTTTATCGTCGACGACTTCGCCCGCAGGATCGTGCAAAGCCCGCACGACCTCGACGTCGTGGTGCTCCCCAATCTTTACGGTGACATCCTTTCCGACGCCGCCGCCGGACTGATCGGCGGTCTAGGGCTGGCGCCCAGCGGATGCTTCGGCGACGACTATGCCTACTTCGAGGCGGTCCACGGCTCCGCGCCGGACATCAAGGGATTGGGCATCATCAATCCGACCGCGACGCTTTTGTCGGCGCAGATGATGTTGCACTATCTTGGTTTCTCTTCCGCGGCCGATCGGCTGGGTGCGGCGATCACCAAGGTCTACTCCGAGGGCAGGACAATCACACCGGACCAGGGCGGCCGCGCGTCGAGCAAGGAATTTTGCGCCGCGGTTGTTGAAAACCTGTAGCACCAGATCCCTCGTGGCGGCTGGGTGAGCCGGCGACATGCGGCATACTGTTGGAGGTATCGTCGCCGTCGCGCCCGGGGAAAATCCCGAACGGGATACGGCGCCGGCAGTGATGAGGGGTCGAGAGTGACTGAGCGCGAAATTTTACACGACAAACTTCGCAAGATCGAAGCCCTGTTCGCCGGCGCCGCGACTCCGGGTGAAAAGGCCGCGGCAGGCGCGGCCGCCGAGCGCATCCGCCAGCGCCTTAAGCATACTGAGGAGCGCGAGCAAGCGATCGAGGTGCGCTTCGGCCTGCCCGATCCATGGTCGCGCCAGCTTTTTACCGCGCTGTGCCGGCGCTACGGTATTCGCGTCTATCGTTATCCGCGGATGCGCCGGCAGACCCTTATGGTGAAAGCGCCGAGGTCATTCATCGAGAAAGTGCTGTGGCCTGAGTTTCAGCAAATCAACGCCGCCCTGACCGAATATCTGGCGACAGTTACCAACAAGGTGATCCGCGAAGAAGTTTTCGGAGAATCATCGGACGCCGAAGAGGTCCCCGAGCCGGAACCGCTCCGCCGCGCGCGTTAGCCTCATCTCAAGCCATGAGGACTTGCGAATCGTTTTCGCCTGGCGATGATATATAAAGGCCGGGACGAAATCCTGAGCGATCATTTCGGGAGGGCCCATGGAATACAAAGAGACGCTTTACGAGAAGGACGGTCATATCGCGACCGTGACGCTGAATCGTCCCGAGCGCCGGAATGCCTGGACCTTCAGGATGCGTGAAGAGGTCTACCATGCCCTGAAAGATGCCGAGAGCGACGACCAGATCAGAGTGATAATCATCACCGGGGCCGGCACTACTTTTTGCGCCGGCGCCGACGTATCGATTCTGTCCGGACAGTCCAAGGAGGCGGCCGAAGCCTCGCCCGTGTTCGATGACTGGGTCAGCCACTTCACTTATCCACAAAAAATCCTCAAACCGATAATTGTCGCCCTCAACGGTCCCGCGATCGGATGGGGCTTCACCTTGATCATGTTCTATGACATCCGCATCGCCGCCGAGAGCGCCAAGCTGTCGGTGATGTATCCGCGGCGGGGACTTGCCATGGAGGGCGGCGCAAGTTGGATGTTGCCGCGGCTGGTTGGATGGGGCAAGGCGCTGGAGCTGGCCTTCACCGCGCGGACCCTCAGCGCCAAAGAAGCTCTCGATCTGGGGATCCTCAATCATGTCGCCCCCGACGGCCAGTTGATGGCCAAGGCGCGCGAGATCGCCAACGAAATCGCGGAAAACTGCTCGCCGGTCGCGATTGCGGAAATCAAGCGCGAAATCTACGAGCATCTCGACACCGACCTGCCCACCGCAATCAAGGATTCGATGGCGACGTTCGACGCCTTGTACAAGACCGACGATTTCAAAGAAGGCATCCGCGCCATGATGCAAAAGCGCACACCAAAGTTCCCCGGCAAACGCTAATCGCCAAAGCGAAAATGGTTCGCGGCTTCAATGCCTCTCATGGAGGCTGTGGATGATGCGGCTCGGCTGACCGCTCTGTATTGCCTGCGTGGGACAGGCTTGCAGCCTGTCACATTTTTCTCTTCCCCGAAGGTCTCGGAAAAGAGGACGACTGGCCAGAAAGCCTGTGCCACCATTAAGATGTCGGCGCAAATTGATTCGGAGGCAGGATGGCACGCATCGTCGGACTCGATTTCGGCACCACCAACAGCGCGCTGGCGATCCGCGACGATAACGCGGCCGTGCGGATGGCCGGCTTTGCGACCGCGGCGGGAGTCAGGCCGACGTTCCGATCGATCCTGTTTTTCGACGCCGACGAACACGGCCCGAACACTCTGGCTCGACCTGCGGCGGGGGGCGAGGCGATCGCCCGCTACCTGGACAGCGGTGGCAACGGCCGGCTCCTGCTCTCGTTGAAATCCTTCCTGGCGGACCGCACCTTCAGCGCCACCGACATCTTCGGCCGCAGATTCATGCTCGAGGAGCTAATCGCCCTGATTCTGGTGCCCTTGCGGCGGGCGGCGGAGCTTCAGTTCGGCGACCTGGGCCGGCGGCTAACCGTCGGCCGGCCGGTGCGCTTTTCGGGCGCCGTCAAAGCGGAGGACGAGGAGCGCGCGTTGCGGCGTTTGCGCACCGCGTTGGCAATCGCGGGATGGGAGGAGGTCAGCTTCGAATACGAGCCGATCGCCGCCGCATATCACTACGGCGCGGAACTGCGGCGCGAGGAAATCTTGTTGGTTGGCGACTTCGGCGGCGGCACCAGCGATTTTTCATTGCTGCGCGTGACTCCGCGAGGCGCTGGCGCCCCCGATTACGAGATCCTTGGCAGCGACGGCGTGGCGATAGCCGGCGACGCGTTCGACGGCCGCATCGTGCATCACCTGGTCGCCCCGGAGTTGGGTCTGGGCTCCAGCTATCGCACGCCTTACGGCAAAGTCCTGCCGATGCCTACCACCTTCTACTCACGGCTCGAGCGATGGCACTATCTATCGACGCTCAAGGCACCCTCAACGATGAACAAGCTGCGGGATTTGCAATCACAGGCGCTGGAGCCTCAGAAGATCACGGCCTTCATCCATATTGTCGCGAACGACCTGGCCTACTCCCTGTTCGTTGCCGTCGAGCGCGCCAAGGTCCAGCTATCGGAGCGTGATGCCGCGCTGTTCGCTTTCGCCGATCCGCCGCTGGCAATCGAAAAGACGGCCAGCCGGCCCGAGTTCGAGCACTGGATCGGCCGCGAACGTGACGAGATCGCGCGATGCGTCGACGGGCTGGTGGTTGGCGCGGGTATCCAACCTGCACGGGTGGACACCGTATTCCTAACCGGGGGCTCCTCGTTTGTTCCGGCGATTCGGCAAATCTTCAGCGGGCGCTTCGAGTCCGCCACGATTCGCACCGGCGACGAATTCATTTCGGTCGCCGGGGGGCTGGCCCTACGGGCCCTGCGCGCCCAGTGAGATGGAACCGTCGCGGCGCATTGACGAGAATCATCGCGTCGTCGTCAAAAGAGCGGATGCGCCTCTAACGCTGCGTTTGGGAGAATGTCGGGTTAAGATGGGACTGGCCGGGCTGCGCGCGTTTACGACTGTTGATTCGGGGATGCCAACAGTCACGGCAGCCCGGCCATTCCGCTGGGGATGGCGCTGTCTGGGGGAACAGCGCGACGATTTGTGTAGCAATCTTCGTACCTTTTTCGCTGTCGAAGAAAATGCCTGGTTTTCTCAGGGTTTCGAAGCCGAACGGCGCTGAAGCGGGTCGCGGTATTTTTTCGAAATGCGAAGCTGAGCGTGCTGCAAGAGTCGGCGAATAACCGAAAATCTAACGTTTGCTTGGGCTTTCGCGAATTGCGACGGTGGCCCTTTCAGTTCGCGCCTCTGGCACCTTACTGCTTGCCTCATAGGATGTGGACGAACGATGAGGAAATGATGGGCACAAGGACTAATCGATTGCCTAAATCGTAAACCATGTTGTGACGATTGCGGGCGTATGTTAATCGATAATGTCTCGGGGCGTGGCGCAGCCTGGTAGCGCACCTGCCTTGGGAGCAGGGGGTCGGCCGTTCAAATCGGCTCGCCCCGATAAAAACTTGCGCCAGTAGCTCAGGTGGAAAGAGCAACGGCCTTCTAAGCCGTGGGTCAGGGGTTCGAGTCCCTTCTGGCGCGCCATTGTCGAAGCGGCCAGGCCGCCGGCATAAGATTGAGTTCCGGCGGTGAGTGTAGCTCAGTTGGCAGAGCCCCGGATTGTGGCTCCGGTGGTCGAGGGTTCAAATCCCTTCACTCACCCCAAACCCTCCGCCGCTTCGACGCGATGCACATCCCACCCGGTGGGCCGTTAGCTCAGTTGGTAGAGCAGCTGACTCTTAATCAGCGGGTCCGCGGTTCGAGCCCGCGACGGCCCACCAAAAACTCGTTTAAGTGTAAAGAGTTTTGCGATATGCGCGGCGTGGATAGCCGTCGAATAGACGTAGCATAGACGCTCGGGCCTTTTTGGTCCGAGTGAAACCCGAATCCGCCATCGCCAATTGGATCACTACTTGGGCGCTAGACCGAGCGGGGAAGGGAAGAACGGGACCGCAGCGCTTCGACCGCGCCTGTAGGCGGTTCCGTTCGGCTTGGTGGTATTTCTGGCGGCGCGGCCCTCAACGCATCGGAGTGCCGTGCTGCCCGGCCGGGCGGCACCCGGGTAGCCCCCGGGCGTTTTTTCTTCATACTCATGATCTGGCTCTCCCGCCGCCGCAAAAATTCTGAAAATTCGGCAAGCCTGCCATTGGATCGACGCGTCACGAGCCCCTGATCGCCCCGCTAATTTCAGCTATTCGACCGAGCAGGAAATACCAGGCGCGCGGTATCGAGAAGAGCACTGCGACGAGCAGGCTCCAAAACTTAACGTCCTGCCATCCCTTTTTCGATGACGTGTACTCTTGTTGGATTTCGAGTTGAACTCCGACCAAATTCCCCGACGCGAGCCCTCCAAGCGTTTCAGGGTCACAGACCAGAACAAAATCCTTATCCGAAAAATCCTTATCCGTGAGCGGTTCCTCCACTTCGCCGGGTTTTAGGTCCGTAGAGCGTTTGCCGTATTTTGCAATAGCATCTTGAACGACTCGCGCTTGTGCATCGGGCTTTAGTTTACTGAAATCGGGGTCGTACTTGGCAAACCAATCTCTGACGACAACGGGCTGGCGGTCAGGCGGGACGCTCGGTAAATCGGGTCCTATGGAAGCAATCGTTGGAGGGCGAGGAGGCGTAGTACACTTTGCCTGTAACGTTGCGAGGCGTTTAGCGGCTACCCAAAATTCAGCGTAACCCACCCCCAGCATCGCCGCGGCCGCAAGCAGGCCCAAGGCCATTACGTACGTTGCGATTCGTCGTCTGTGTTCCATTTCTGCCGCTCGGCCATTATCATCAATCAGCGAAAGCCGGACTTGAAGGTGTTTAGCCTTTCGCTTTTGCGGGCATCGCGCTACAAACCATAGCATGAAGCCCCACCACGCCGCCGCGCTCACACTGATAGGGCTCGGCTGGTACCTCATGGTGCCACCCAAGCAGCATGATCCATCGGCGTCCACCGCGACCATGGAGCCGTTGAATCAATGGTTGCGCATCCACGCCTTCGATACCGCCGCCAGTTGCGAGACTGCACGGCAAGCCATGGTCGATTCTTACAACGCCGAACTGACCAAAGACCCGAAGAGCGCACGCGCGCAGAGCGGATTTGCTGTATTCTCAGACTCTGAATGTATTGCGAGCGACGATCCGCAGCTCAAACGAAAATAGGACGCCTTGCCGTTCAACTCAGGACATTGAGCCCGGTTTAAGATTTGGAAAAAACACAGTGGCCGGACTGTGCGACTTAACCGTGGCGATTAAGCGCCTATGGGTGATGCTAATATTCGGGAAAGTCGAAAATGCGTTTCAATTAGCGGTCTTTCTGAGTGCTGCTAATATTCGGTAAAATTCGAAAATGCTTTTTAATCCGGAAACAGGCTGGCGGGCATACTGTCGAAGGGCGGGGCTTGCGTCCGCTCGGTCTTGGGCAAAGCGGAATTTTGAAAATCTAGTGCTGGCGAGGGAAGTCCGAAGCCGCAACGCCCGACTCAGGCGTCCGCAGGGGTTGATTAGTCCGGCGTGGGCTAAGAGACTGAGGGCTCGAGGCGTTTATATTGGAGATCCCCGTCTGCCGGAGCGGGGTGAATGAGAAGGCCCGCCGCCCTGATTCTCGCGCTGGCAACGAGTTTTGCTGTACGCATGCGCAAGCGCGGCTCAGCAACGCGCCGAAGTTGCTTCGGAAGCCAAGAATAGGATGGTCGGATTTAGCGAGAAGCAGCACCGGGCCAACGCCAGGGACCGGTCCGCCCTCGGCGAAGGTTGAACCGAAAACGGAGGCCTTGGCCAGGATGGCCGTATCGATTGCGATCAGTGTGGTTAGGAGCGTGGAAAGTGCCGCAGTCTCGGCTGTGATAGCCGCTACGATCGGCGGCGTCGTAGTTGCAGCACCGGCGGCCGCTTGGCGCCTGCGTTGGCGTAAACCCCTCTCTGGCGCGTCGATTCCAAGCGCACGGCCGTTCTATCGTCCGGTGCACCAGACCCGGCACAGCGCCAGGCGAGTCTCGAAACCCGGCCGCATGAAACCGGGCAACACGATGCGCCCCGCTGCGAACCTCGGCTACGAAGCCTTAAGGGTTCGTATAATTCGTGGCGGCAAATTGGCGAAACCCGAAATTAATGATAAACTACCCGCTTGCTCCGTTTGACAGCTCAGAACATAATGAAATAGTTCTTAGGCCAATGGACGCGACGATGGATTCCTTTTCTCCAGCCGAAGAGGACGTTTCCCGCATCCGATACGAGGCCTCGAAGTTTGGAAGGCGCGTGCGGTCTGCGGATCCTTCCGGTTTGAAAAAGCTCTGGCGTTCGACCACCCTTCTTTTCTGGGCTAAATCACTGAGCCGCCTTACCAACGCCTTAAAAAGACACCCGTATAAGCTGCCCACCGAGCGTGAGCAACTGGTCGAATGCTTAGAACAAATAGGCGCAGTTAGCCAAAAATTAGTAAGCATCGTGGAACTTAGCGAACAGAGAGGGATTTCTGAGAAACTTGTTTTCGGCGAGAAAACGCTAAAGTACTTGAAGCGATCCGCTCTTTCAATTCGAGAGGCGGAAGAAGGATGGCAGCTTGAACTAAACAACTGTTTTCCCGAACTTTTTTCTGAGCTTGATAACGTAATCGACTTGATCCAACCACGCGTCTTGCCGAACATGTCCCCTGAAACTCTCACGCTTGCCAGTAAGGCGCTAGAGACATCGAACGCACGGAAAGATGCGGATATTGACGAATGGGCGCGGAAGCTTGCCTTGGATGTGTTAGAGAACAACGATTGAGCGCACCAAATGCACCCAGCCGATTGCCCGTTCTGGGAGTATTCTGATCATCCTCGGCGCGCAGTAGTCTTACGGTCCGAAATTCCGAAAGTCTTAGCAGAACTCAGAAAGAACGTCTTAAAGACAGAAGATGCCGCTGGCGATTCTCGCACCCTACACAGCAGGATTTTTTTGCAACTAACCCCACCGGGTTTCCAGTATTTTGCCGGCCATTTTCGGGGCGAAAGTTTCCGATGCCTTAAGTTCTGCTCCGTGGGTATCCAAGGCGACCCTCAGGTTGGCTGCCCTCCGCAAACCGTTTTGAGTGCAATGAATGCTTTCATCTATCGCGTCCGTCAGGGACTCGCAAAAATCGATGGACTAACTGGCGATCCGCTTGCGCAGTTTACCCATTCAATCAGGCTTGCGTGTAATCTTTTCGAGGTCTTTTTGCGAATTCATCCGTACATAAACGGAAACGGGCATATGGCGAGGCTTATCGTATGGGCGGTTTTAGGGCGATACGACCGTTGGCCTGAAAGTTGGCCGGTAGAACCCAAGCCCCCAGACCCGCCCTACACCTCGATGATCACGGAATATAGAAAGGGGAACCACGGACCACTCGAAGACTTTATGATTCGGACGGTACTTGGGTAAGGCTGAATGCACGATTCGTACAGCGCAAAAACTTATAGAACTTGGGTATGTATGGAAGCACTGACGCTTCACTTTTGGCAGATGCAGCGCTATAAAACATGCCTATCATCGCTAAAAGGGAGAATCGTTATCATGGCCGGAACACCACAAGGACTAACACATCCGGGCTTGAATCAGGTCCTTAAGACCGCCGTGGAGCCAGCCTTAAATCGTACCGCAGCCGCAGCGCTAACTGTTGCCTTCGAGATTTGTAAGCAGGGTCATCTCTCCAGGGGCGAAAAACTCTCGGACGATCTGATTAAAAACGAGATCGAGCAAATCTTTTGCTGGTTTCTGGGCGTGACCACTCCGGGCGCAACTATGCGGCGAACGCCTGTGCCCCCAACATAGTTCTAACGATTAAAGGTAGCGTCGTTCTGGTCTTCGACGGCCAGTAGCGGACTACCGGCGTCCACCCGCTGCGTCTTTAGAAGCAATACTTGGGCGCGGGTAAGGGCGTGCTGTCATCCTCGATGGAGTGTCCATCAAGGATGCGGATAATCTCGCATGCTAGTTGCACTTCAGATTTATCCCACAGCACCCCGTCATTTTACGCCATGCTATCTGCCGTAGTCAAAAGAGGGCAACCATGCTGAACGAAAAATGGCGCGGACGGTCGAAGCGGATCGGACGCCTCTTGGTCTATCTGGCCGCTGTCATTTATCTGCTGATGCTCTACGATAAGATCAGTTCGATCCAGTCCGACATTGATTCAATCCAATCCGACGTTAGCTCAATTCAAAGCGATGTAAGTTCCATCGAAAGCAGATGAGCATCCGGCCTGTCACTCTACGCCCGATTTTCCCTCATTCGAGGTTATGTGCCACCATCATACCCGCCAGTTAAACTAGTGCGTTTTCGCATGGTCCATTACTGGAGCCGAATCAGCCGGGTTCGAGGGAAAACGCCGTTGACCAGACCGATGGCTTCGGCCAGCTCGGGTTCATAAACACCGCCCAGCGCGGTCAGCTCGGCTTCCGTGGTTTTCAGCGCGGCCAAGGCTTCGGCCGGGTCGAGCGCGGGCACTGCCAGTAGCGGGCGCAACCGTTCGGCGACGGCGCGAGCGGCGGGCATCCGGCCGGCTGGTAGGGTGAAGGTCTTGAGTCGTTGAAGCACTGCCAGGGCCTCGTCGGCTGTCGCTACGGCGAACAGCCCAGATTTGTGGGCGCGGGCTTGTTCGACCAGTTCGGTTGTTAGGGCCCTTCGAGGGCCAATGAGATTAACCGCGCCATCCCGGAGCACTGGTCGGATATTGTGCCGTTCAAGATCGGTTAAAAGCGTAGCGAGGTTCATAAATCGACCTCGATCTCGTCGTCGGAATCGTGCCGCGCGCCGTCAGGGGAGTTTTGAACCGCCACACCGCCACAGTCCTTCTCTCCGTGGGGCGAAGTGCCATTTTTCGCGGCACCACACTGGCCCTCCGTTGCGCCTTGAAAATCGCTGTTTTCCCCCACTGCGCGTTGGCTTGTGGCGGTGTGGCGGTTTGGATCGCCAGATAAAGGAGCGTCAGCGGTTATAGGGTCGGACAGGTAGCGGACAAAAGCTTCCTCGAAGTCGCTGCGCGTGTAGCCCTTGGGAGTTGAATCGTCGGCAAGCCGGATAGTGTGGGACACGATCGAGAAGGGCTTGAGCACCTGGGCTAGTTGATTCTGGCTGATGGGCTTTTGCGCACGCCCATACTCTCCCCAAGGCCGGCCTTCAATCGTAGCAAGCGTCTCGCAAAGCGCTTTTGACGAAAATCTGTCGGTAGCCTTTTCGTCGAACAGCCCTCGAATGTCCGCGAGCAACGCAATGCCGAGGGGAGCGCTGGCGGCGTCATGCGCGCCTGATGCTGCGGCCGCAGCGGCGCGCGCATGCTTCGCGTACTCGCCGCCTATGGCGTCGGCGATGGCGATCAGCGGTTCCCACTTGTCCATATCGCGGCCCGACATGCTGTCGGGAAACTCGGGGCGCGCGCCTTTCAGCGCTTCTGCATTATCTGCCGCCCAACGGGCACATTTGGCCGCCAACGGGTCGAGCAGAGCCTTCAGCTCGCGACGCCTGCCCTTCGATAGGTGTTTGAGTTCTGCCGTGGTTGCGCGCTTCAGGTGAACGTGGATGCTTCGGCTCTCGACGGTGCCCATCTTGCGCAAAATCCCAATGCTCGCGATCGCGATCGGGACGAAGACGCTGAATTCAGCTGGTATCCAATCGTCTCCCGACTTTACCGACAATGACATATTCGCCGTGTCGGGGTCGCTGGCAGCGTCCAGCACGTTTCGCATGATCTCGTTTTCATGCAGGAACGCGTCGCCTTCATCGAGTAACAGCGAGCGCCGCTCGCGCTGCATGGTGCGAGTGAATGAGCTTGCGGTAATTTTGGCAACAAGCCAGCCCCCACGGGCTAGAGATTTGATGACCTTCAGAAGCGTGCTTTTCCCGCACTCGGGAGTCGGAGAAACGATCCGCAGATACGGATTCGTCTCCGCGATGTGCTCGAATACCCAAGTGAACAATATCCAGAGTCCCACGGTTAAGGCGTCAGTTTGGTCGAGCATTACGAAGCGCCGGATTGCCGCGACCAACTCGGCGAGCAATTCCACGCCTTCGACCTGTTGATCCCAACTGCGGCGCCGCAGCCCACTGCGGCGCTTCCTGTCTGGGGTGTTCAGCTTCGTTCTTCTTGCGCGCCTTCTCTACTTCGGCGTCAAGAGTAGGGCCCCGGACGCCCAGCCGATTCGCTTCGACTTTGCGCTGCTGGTCGTATTCGATTGGAGAAAGCGCTGCGAGCCTAGCGATATCGGGATTGATCGCCTTGGTTGAGTGGCCGGTATCGCTAGCCGTGAACGCCTTGCCGAAGCGCTCGCGCGCGAATATCTCGAAATCCGCGATCGCCACCGCGCGAGCAGCGATGAATTCGAGCACGCGCGCCGCGTTCCAGGTGCTATCCGCCAAGTCCGCCACGTCGTGGCCCGCCGGCCAGTCCGACTCGGGTTTAACGATTCTAACGCTTCGGGTGATGACCGGTAGTTGCGCGTTTTCCAGCGTTCGTGCGATCTGCATTGCCGCGTCGAAGCCCGGCTTGTCATGGTCGGGAAAGACGATCACGTTGCGGCCGTGAAGCGGCGCCCAGTCCGTCTTTGCAATTGCTGACTTATTCGCGCCGCCCGGCCAGGTGGTGGCTATGTGCGTTTTGATGTTCGCTTCGTCGAACAGGTCTTGCAACCCGCTCGCGCACTTCTCGCCCTCAACAACAACTATCGTCGCGCCTGAGTTCGCCGCGAGGCGTTCGAGGTTATACAAGGGTCGGGGCTCGGGGAAGCTCTTCCAGTGCCAGTGTTCGCGCGCACCAGCGTCGCGAGCGTAGGTAAGTGGGATGGGGTTTTTCTCGACCGTCCCGTCCTCGCAAAGCTTCTCGAAGCGCACGATGAAACCAATCGTACCACCGTCCGGTTGCTGGTAGCGCCACGCCACAACAGGTTTGCCCCAGTCCTCGTTCCATCCGGGTAGGTTATCCGCAGAGACTATTTGCTCGACCGCCCGCGCGGGCGCGGGAACTACTGGAGAGCAGTCGTCGTGACTCACAGCAATCCCTCTGCGACCAGCGCCTCGCGAATCCGTGGCCAGCCACAACCCGCAAAGCAAAAGGCGAGCAGACGCCGTTCGCCGTCACGCAGGGACAAGCTCGCCTTGCGGTCATCGTGCGCGGGACACTTCGCGAGCCAGCCCTGGCCCGCCCGCCTCGCGCCGCCCAGCGCGCGCGCGATTTCAGCCGCTCCAAGCGTGCGCTTCGGGGCATAGGGGAGCGCCGTAGGTAGCGTCATCGCTCTCCCTCCCGGCTGCCAGTAGCGGTCTCGACTAAGTTCTCCACAATGAAACGCTGGATTTCAGATCGCGGATAGAAAACGCGGCGGCCCAAGCGAGTGAAGCGCGGACCTTTTCTCAGGGCGCGCCACTGCTGCAACGTTTTCAACCGCAAACGCAGTAACGGCGCAACTTCTTTCTCAGTAAGTAAATCGGGGTTACTCATCACTTCGCACCTCTCAATGCGAAATGATAGTGAGTAATCGGAATGGGTGGGATTGTGACTTAGTTGGTGTCGTCTAAGTCACGGGATGCAAGGCAGCTCGGACACGTTCGGCCGTCCAGGCTGGATCGTTCTCCGCGGGCAGACGCCGTGTCAGGCCTATATCTTTGGCTGCACGCTGGAGTGCTCGCATGACGGCGGCGTGGTCGATTTCTTCAGCTTGCGCTATCGCATTTTGTGACCAGCGGCAGCACTGGTATCCCGCCAGCCACCAAAAATGATCCGGCCGACGCCGTTCGGGAGCGGTGCTATATCCCACGTGCCGATAAGCGACCTCAACTGCGTCGAGATACGCTTGTAGCGCGCTCCATAGATTCACGGGGAACCTCGAAAGGATTCCAGTTCAGCTTCGGCGAGGCGGGGTTTCTACTAGCGGGCCGCCTGAGGGAAGACTAATAGGAAGCGACGGGATTATCAGCGGTTCAGCGTCCGGGTGGTCCATCGCGAATAGGTAAGACTCACCTAAGCGTATCGGCCAACCACTGGCGGCACCACCTGTCCGCGACCAGGTTGTAGCGGCCCCCCCAGGCAATCAGGGCCGCCGCGCAAACGTTCTCTGGCGCAGATCTAAGCCGAAGCCTAAAATCTCGCGCACGCCGTCCCACATCTCGGGTACAAGAGTAAAGGCCGCATTTAGGAAAAATTCCGCGCGCAGCCGTGCAGTATGCTTAGTGTCCTGCCAGTCGAGCGGTCCGGCCGCCGAAAGCTTGCGCCGGTTAGTTTTCCGTTCGAACGCCATCGCGCGCCTCGGCGGCAGACGCTTTTGCGCTCGCCGCTGCCGTCGCCTGTCATCAGCGCGGCGGTCTGCTCCAGCGCCGCCCTCACAGGGTCGAGCGCCAGGTGAGCATATCGCGCCGTGGTCGCGGTCTGGGTGTGGTTTAAGCGCCCGGCCGATAAGTGGCAGATTGAACCCTTGCGCGACCAGCCAGCTCGCCAGGGTATGGCGTAAGTCGTGAATCCGTACGTCGGCCACGCCGGCGCGCGCCCGGACTCGCTGCCACGCCTTCGCGGGTTCGACGATATGCCCGGCGGCGCCGTCGCCGGGAAAACCCAATCGCTTTTGCCGCGCGAAGGAAGCCCGCTCAGGGTCGCCATGACCGGGCCGGGCAGCGGCAACAGATGGGAATTGCCCGCCTTGGTTTGGGGAATACGCCACGTACGCCGCTCCATGTCGATATCCGCCCAGCGCATTGCCAGCAACTCGCTTTTGCGGGTTCCCAGCATTAAGGCGAGCGGGAAGTATGCGCGCCAGCGCCAGTCCGGCTCTTCGAGCAGGGCGCGGTTGACTGCCGCCAATTCCTCGGGATTCAGATAGCGTTCACGCCTCTGCTCGCGAAACGGCTTGATGCCTTGCGCCGGATTCTCACCCTTGAACAATTCCCAAACCCGCGCAAGGTTGAACATCGTTCTGAGCAGCGCCAGCGTCCGGTTTGCCGCATAGTGGCCGTGGTCTTCCCCGATCTTCGCGTGGAGCCGCGCCACGTCCGCGCGCGTGATGTCTGACAGCCGCCGACTGTTCCAGCCGTTTGGGACATAACGCCTCAGCGTATTTTCGTCCTGCCATGCGCTGCGCTTATTCGGCCGGGCGTGCCGCTCCATGTAGATCTCGCCAAGATCGCCGAAGGTCGCTTCCTTGCGCGCCGCTTCAGCCTCGGCCGCCGGGTCTTCGCCGCGCGCGATGGCGGCGCGGATTTCGAGCGCGCGTTGCCGAGCGAGGATAACCGTCAGGTCCGGCCAGCCTCCCAGTGTTAGCCGCCGCGGCCGTCCCTTTGATGCGCGCCTCGAAGATGAACGATTTTGCGCCGCTCGCGGTGATGCGCACGCCCAGTCCGCGTACCACGTCATCGCGGATGAACCGCTCTTTCGGCCGGCCTCGGGCGGCGCCGCCCGTTCGATCGCGTCTTTGGTTAACCGCATAACGCATCGTCCTTCGCTTTCCGAATAGACGTAGAATAGACGGAATAGACGGTAAACGCTAGGGTTTGATGGGGCAGACGTGGCGATGCGGAGCTTATCAAATCCCTTGATAGACAGGGGGTTTGAGTATTGGATAGGAACCAATCGGAGTACGCTGGAAGGCTGGCTTTGTGACTCTTAATCAGCGGGTCCGCGGTTCGAGCCCGCGACGGCCCACGAAAAAACCCGGAATCTTCGTCGTCCAACTCTATCTGAAAACACGCTGGATGGGGCTCAGCCGCAAACAGAACCTAAGCCGCGTGGACAACGCGGAGCAATCGCATATTGAGCGCGGCGAAGCTCCTCGCTAATTCGCGTAACCGACAAGTGCCTTATGGCACGATTTTTAAGCCTGCTTATAAGTAGAGGCAGTTTACGGTAACAATCACTTACAGTAGCATATTCTTGGAGGCTCTCTATGAGTTGGTGCGACAAACTCGCTTCTACCCCCAGTGTGGGTGTGAAATTGGATTACCACTTTGCACCCAGCTCAGAGAGTCTAGTGTAGTGTCTCACAAATAGCTTTGCGGACGTTTGATTGCTATAATCCTGGTCGTGCCAAACACAAGTCGGGCGATCAAGTTGGAAGCGGCGGAGCATACGCAGCTGAAACAATGGGAAGCCTCACACGGAACGCCGCAACAGGTGGCGCTGCGCTGCCGGATTATTTTGGCCGCCCTCGCGGGGCAGGATAATGCGGCGATCGCTGCGCAATTGCAAGTGAGCCGGCCCACGGTGCAATTGTGGCGCAAGCGGGTGCTCGAGCAAGGCATCGGGGCGGTTTGGAAGATCGCCCCCGGACGGGGTCGAAAGCCGCTGTACGATCAAGCCACGCGCGAAGCGATCATTGAAGCAACCTTGCACAGCAAGCCCGCGGGCATGAGCCATTGGAGTTGTCGGCTGATGGCAGCGGCGCACGATGTGAGCAAGAGCACGGTCAATCGGTTATGGCGGCTACACCATATCAAGCCGCATCTGCGCCGCACTTTTAAGCTCTCGAGGGATGCGAAATTTCTGGAGAAGCTGACCGATGTGGTGGGGCTTTATTTGAACCCACCCGACCGGGCGCTGGTGCTGTGCTTGGACGAAAAGAGCCAAATCCAAGCACTAGATCGGACTCAGCCGGGGCTGCCGCTGAAGAAAGGCCGCTGCGGAACGATGACGCACGACTACAAGCGCAACGGCACCACCACGCTGTTTGCGGCGCTCAAGGTGTTGGACGGCAAGGTGATTGGAGAGTGCCACGGCCGCCATCGGCATCAGGAGTGGCTGAAATTTCTGCGCCGCCTGGATGCGGAGTTTCCCTCGCCGCTGCAATTGCACTTGGTGATGGACAACTACGGTACCCATAAAGATCCGCACGTGCAGGCGTGGCTGAAGCGCCATCCGCGATTTGTTCCCACTTTGTGCCGACCAGCTCCAGTTGGCTCAATCTGGTGGAGCGTTGGTTTAGAGAATTGACTGAGAAAACGATTCGGCGCGGCAGTTTCGTGAGCGTGCCGGATTTGAAACAGGCGATCGAAGAATTTATGCAAGCCTGGAACCAAAACCCCCAGCCGTTTATCTGGACCGCCAGCGTTGGTCAGATCATCGAGAAGATCGAACGCGCGCGGGTCAAGGTGGAGCAGATCGACCCCGGATCCACGCTTCCCCGAAGCAAGAAAAGTCGGAATATTCTGTAAATCTATTTATGAGACACTACACTAGGTCGTAGGCGTTGGAGAGTCGCTCCAGCGGTGTGGATCTGAGGTCCATCGCGCTCACCAGCGGCGACGACGCTGGGCCGCCCGCACACGCGCCCGCAGCTGCTCGGCGCGTTCGGTCGGCGTCACTGTACGCGTGTCGGCCGGCAGGTGCGCACGCAACTCGGCCAGCGCGACGCGCTTGATGATCGGCATCGGATTGGTGTCGCAGTCGTACCACCGCCCGTAGATGGTCCCTTGCTTGAAGCCCGCGGGATCGAGCCAGTTGGGGACGCCTGGATCCTCCAGGGCGATCACCGCCCGCAGCTTGCCGTCGGAACTGATCTGCGCCGTGGCGGCGTTGAGGCTGCTAAACCGGTAGACGTATTCGACTGCGTTGAACAGGGGGTCGTTGAGTTGGATGTTCCAGTAGTGCCGGATTTTCGGCATGTCGGTTTCCATGATCAGCGCCTCACCGTCGTCGAGATCGAACACCGCGGGCCAGTAGATCTGCTTGGAAAGTCCGCCCGTCGGATACTTCCGATGAACGAAGGCGTTGAGCCCGACCTCCGCCTTCACTTCGTTCTGCATCGGCAAGAAGGCCTTGTTGTAGCGCGCGGGAAGCTTCGCCATCCCGACGATCCGCTCAAGGATCTCCCGTTGGCTCAGACGCCGCTTAAGCGGGACGGGGTCCAGGCACTCGATCGTGAGCTGCGGGTCACGCTCGTTGACCCAGTCGACGCTCCGGTAGCGCACCACCACGGTGTCTGCCTCGGGCGCGATCTGTGCCCAATCCCCGGTGTAGCCAGCCGGCCGCTCGGCGCTGAAGATGACCTTGATCTCGCCGTTTGGCCCGACAGTCAGGCTGCGGTCATCGAAGTCCTTGGCGTGAGAGATTTGCGCCAATTCGTCGATCAGTCCGACCCAGCCTTTCTGAGTGTTGAAGGTGAGCAGCGCACAGGTGCCGCGTGAGCCGCTGACGCGATAAGTCAGGTCGCCTCGGATGGGGGCATAGAGATAGATGTCGTCCGGGTTCGGTTGGTCCGTGTAGACTGGGTTCCAAAGCGGCGCCCAGTCCGGATGCTCCGCGTCCGCATGGAAGTAGGCGAAATAGGCATAGGACAGGTTCATCATGGTTTGGCGGTACACCTCCGCCCGATATTGCGGGTCGTCCGGACGCCAGGTGTCGGCGAGTTGATCGACCGTCACCTCGAGGTCCTTCAAATATTCAGCGATCGTGTTTCCGATCTTTATGCTCATGGCTTCCTCTATTACGCGATCAATCGAGTTTGGGCAGCCCGCGAAATCATGATGCTAAGATGGCGCCACGATCCAGAAGTGCTGCCTGCCTGTCGTGAGATCCGGCTCGCGATGGGAATCTGGCGAGCGGATCGTTCGATTTTCAAGCGCCGACTAGGCTTTGAGAAGTCACAGGCGTCGACGACGCGTTCGGCGGGTTTGAGAACTCTAACCCCTTGTTGTCAACCGGGCTCCACTTTAGGCTGATCGTGTCGCGGATGTAGTTCTGATAAACGCGCCACGGCGGCTTCGAACCCTGCTTCGGCCAACTCGCAAGCGCGCGTGCTAGGTAACCTGGCGTGAAGTTCTCTACGAACGGCGCCGCCGCCGTCTCGCCGAGGCTCCTCGGCGTGACTTGACGGACGCCTTTCCTTTCCATGAAGTTTAACAGCCGACACACGTAGGCGCAGATCAGGTCGGCTTTCAACGTCCACGAGTTGTTGATGTAGCCGAACACCGAAGCAAGATTTGGCACGCCCGACATCATCACACCTTTGTACGCCAACGTCTGGCCGGGATCGACGATGCGCCCGTCGACCGAAAGCTCAACCCCACCAAACGTTTGCATCACAAGTCCCGTCGCGGTGACAACGATGTCGGCTTCGAGTTCCTCGCCCGATTTGAGCAGCATGCCTTTTTCGATGAACGTGGCGGTCTCATCGGTGACCACGCTGGCGCGGCCCGATTTGATCGCATGGAACATATCTGCATCCGGTACCAGGCACAGCCGCTGTTCCCACGGATTGTAGCGCGGGTTGAAGTGGGTTGCCACGTCGTAGTCAGAACCTAATTCATCGCGCACTTTCTTGACGATGCGCTTCTTAACGAAATTCGGGCAGCGCCGCGCGATTTGATAGAAGTAGATCATGAAGGCGATATTCTTCCACCGGCTGAACTTATACGCCCACATTGCGGGCAGTACGCCACGCAGCCGATTTGCGATCGCGTCTTGCTCGGGCGCTGAAACGATATAGGTGGGCGACCGCTGCAGCATTGTTACATGGCCCGTGGTCTTCACCATCGCGGGCAGCAGCGTTACGGCGGTCGCGCCGCTGCCGATGATGACCACGCGCTTGCCGGCGTAGTCCAGATCCTCGGGCCATGCATGCTACGGCCTGAGAAGCGGTGGGCGTCCGGAAACTCCGGCGTGTAACCCGCGGAGTATCGGTAATACCCGGCGCACGAGAAGAAAAAGTTGCAGGTCAGCGTCACCGGTTCGTCGCGTCCGTCAGGCAATATGCACATCGTATCGACCGTTCACTTCGCCTCTTGCGAGGACCAGGTAGCGCGCTGAATCCTATAACGGAAGCGGATGTGGCGGTCGATGCCTTCGTCGCGGGCGGTGGCGGTTATATAGTCGCGAATATCATCGCCGGGAGAAATCGCCTTCGGGCTCGTCCATGGGCGAAAGGAATAGCCCATGGTGAGCATGTCTGAGTCCGAACGGATTCGGGATAGCGGAACAGGTCCCAGGTGCCCCCGATGCGCTCGCGCTGCTCGAGGATAAGGTAGCTTTTGTTCGGGCAGAATTCTGTAAGTGATGGGCGGCGTCGATGCCGGACAATTCCGCACCTATGATCAACCCGTCAAAATGTTCCACCGCCATCGGCCGCTCCAAATTGCAGCTTCGACGAACATACCACATCGGCCGAAACTGCAAATCACCCGATTCGGTTTGTTTCCTTGTTTTCCTGCTGAACGCGAGCGATGCGCGAAAAGCGCGGTGTGACTTCTCAAAACCTGGTCGGCGCTTGAACAATCGATTATGCCGACTGACCGACATATACAGTGGACTAAGCGCGCTAACGGATTGTCAAGATTTTAAAGAGTTGTCGCCGGTTTCCAAACGGTTCGATTCGCCAGCGCAGGGTATGGCTCGCGCGAGGTACGCTTTAAGCGCACAGTATCTCACTGAAGTTTGAGTGGGACGAAGCAAAGCACGCGAAGACGCTGCGCGGACGCGGCATTGGCTTTGACGATGGCGCCGGAATTTTCGACGGACCGGTCATGATCTGGCAGGAGCCCCGCCGCAACTATGGCGAGGCTTTCGGGCCGTGGGCGACGGCGAAGGCGAGATTCTGCAGGGCATGGCTATCACAAAATGACGCTCGATGAGATCAAGGCGCACCCATCGAAAGGTGACCGCGCTAAGATCAAAGCGACCACAGAGCAGGAGATTCGCCAGCACATGATTGAGGACCGCGAAGACCCAGACGCAGAATTGCGCGAGGAAGACATTTTATATCGCCGTGGTATATCCGCAAGCGGTTAGGAATGTCTCAGTAGCAATTTGCCGATACGCTGGGCATCCCGGTCGCAACGTTGCAGAACTGGGAACAGAACCGGGTGATGATGGAACCCGCAACGATCGCGCTCATGCGCATTTTGGCACATGAGCCCAAAGCTGCGCTTCGAGCGCTTCGCCGCCGGGGCGGCCTAACATCACAGGCCAAGCAGAGTTCTCGTCCCGGGCGGTAATAGGCGCGACTGTGATTCTCGCTCCAAATACGATGATTGACGGCGTGACCGATTCGAAGCTGCTGAGCCCGAAGCGTCGCCAGCCGCTGTTCGCTGCGATCAGCGAAGCGGCGATTGCTGTGGGCATAGGGCAGGCGGATGTGGACGAGGTCGACCGGATCAACGTTTACTGGGCGGCGATGGAAGCCCGCTGGCGCGTCGTGGAAGCTCTTGCCCTTGTTCCGGAGCACGTATTGGTGGACGGGAAGCGCCGAATCGCGGGTTGTGGCCTTGCGCAAACGCCGGTCGTGGAGGGTGATGAGCGCAGTGTGTCGATCGCGGCGGCGTCGATCGTGGCCAAGGTAACGCGTGACGGACTGATGACAGACTACGCGCGGCTTTACCCTGGATATGGCTTCGAGACGTTTTCTTGATTTCCAATACCGCTTCGCGGACCCGCTGAATCGCGGGCTGGGAGTGGCCGCAGGCCGTTGTCGCTGCACCGTCGTTCGTGCGCACCCGTTTGGAGAGCGGGTGGCGGCCATCGCAAGTAATCCGGCTGCCGAATAGGATCGCGTCGATGATCACGCCGATTGGGACCGGGCCCACGAAATTGCTCACCATGTTGACACCCGTATCTGTTGGTGACGGGCGATGATCGCCCGACTCGTTTGCGAGTGAACATACCCCAAAAGAGTGATTCCCCAGGGGTGACCCGAGCAGATATCATTGCCGCCAGGCTGACTGGGCTATGAAGTAGTGAATTCCCGTTAAGATGGAAATTCCGGTTTAAACCGCTTTACCCCGAGGCTATTACCGAGTTAAGTAACCCAAGGTAGCTGCCTTCGGAAGGCCCAAAGCAAAGCGACCGAAACAGCCGTCGTACAATGGGGAGGATAAAGACTGTGACCAACGCCACAGCAACAATCCGGAATTCATCCCAGATGGTGCTCGGTCGGAACTTCGCGTTATGTCGCGGGATTGCGCTTGCGTGCGTGGCGTTGGTCCTCAGCTTCGCGGTCTTCGCGCTCAACCGCTCCGCGCGGGCAAGCGAACCGACTTTGCTGGCGCAAGCTCCTAAGTCACAAGATGTCGTCGCCAGCAACGGCGTGGGACCGTGTCAAGTCGCCAAGCAATACGTAAGTTTGATTAACAAAGGACAGTACGGTGCGCTGGGCGGGCTGTTCTCTGACAACGCGGTTTACCAGGGGCCCGACGGTAAAACCCATCACGGCTCCAAGGAGATCGGCGAGTTCTATGTGAGGATGTTGACCCGATTGTGGCCCCACATGAAGCCAGCGAGCTTCATCGAGCAGGGCAGCGAGTGCGTGATGGAGCTGGAGAACAAAGATCCGAAGGGCGCTATGCTTTAACAGCCATCGACCACTTCACTGTGGATCAAAATGGCAAGGCGACCCACTTCGTGGTTTACTTTCGGCCAGGCGCGCCGCTGCCCAATTTAAAGGATATCGGAAAATAGTCCGAAGAATCCAAGACCTCTGTGTTTAAGATCTTGTGGTTGGGTTCAGCTTATTCGGGGCCTGGCCTGGAGCGTTGACGCGAAAAGTATTTCCAGCATGCTCGACCGGATCCAGGATGGCTTTGTCAGGAAAGCGCTGAGAGTTTTTTTTAAGCCGGCGGCAGGCCGATCACCGCGAAGCGCTGGGAACTTTTGTGAGAGCATGCCGTGGCCGGCTATAAGGTGGGCCGTGTTCTGTCGCTGAATCTTGTGCGCCAAATAATTCTGAAAGTGACACCCTACCTGTCTCAGTCAGCCGCTTTATGGTACATAATGTCCTCTAGGCTCGGCTATCACATCGCCTTCCAATGACAGGAGTATTCTCAGGCGATCCGGGCCAGGTAGGGCGCTCGCCTGTCTGAAATGTTCACCACTCGTTTGTCCGGAGATAAATCTCGTCTCTGTCATCGCGAAAATTTAAGTACCAGTCTCGGCAGGAAGAAACCGCCCACAGCCAAAAAAAAGTTGCCGGCCGATGCCTAGACAATCCTCGCTTTCCTATCCGCTAGGCCAGATGAATGCCGCCGTCAACTCTGCATCGGGGTTTAATTTAGTGCGCTTTTGGTCCACGGTGTCCATCGCTGCGCCAGCATGGGTCGGTTTGGCGTCTGACGGTCGTTTACGCCCTGGGGAACGCAGTTTGTCCATCGTGCCGCGGACACCTTCTCCTTCCCTCCCGAGAGTCTTCGGCAAAATCTGAGCCGGTCTTCTGACCACTCGCCGGCGCCCGACCGCGTTGCTTCAGCCCAGAGCTTGGGTGGACTGCTGCAATCGCCGGCTCAATTATTTCGCCTTGCAGCGCCTTGGCCTCTTTCAGATCAGCGGTATCGAAGCCCTCGGTGAACCAGCTGTAGACCGGCGTGAGAAGCTCGCGGGCTTCGCCGTGACGACCTTGCCCCTCCCAGAGGCGCGCGAGATCGCTCGCGGCGCTTAGCTCGATCAGTAGCGAACGAAAATACGCCTAACAGCGGCGAAAACTCCACCTGCCTTACCCATCTCAGGATGAGATCGATTACAGATACTCGACGCTGAGCGCTTCGTTTGTTGTGGCCCGTCTGCGTCTGTGAAATTCTTGCAAGGCAGCAAATGCATCGCAGGCAAAATCGATGCTACACGATTTAGCGGATTGTTAGGTGTCAAAATGAACGGAAGGAGACCGCAATGAGCGAGAAGGAAGAGTTCGAGAGGCTCCCGCCAGGGATGCCGAAATGGCTCATGGACCACGTGGAGCTATATCTTTCCGATCCCGAAAAGGCTCATCTATGGGATTCGACCATCGGCGGCGGGCCCGGCCCACTGCCAACGCTGCTCCTGATCGCGCGCGGTGCGAAGAGCGGCAAGCTACGCCCGCTGCCGCTCCTCTACCAGGAGATAGATGGGAAGTACGTCGTCATCGGCTCTAAGGGCGGTTCGCCGACTCATCCGGGCTGGTACGTGAATCTGAAGGCGAATCCGGAGTGCGAGATCTGGGTGGGCTCGAAGCGCATGCGCGCCCGCGCGCGCACCGCGAGCGGCGACGAGCGAACGCGCGACTGGAAGAAGATGGCCGCGATGTATCCACCATACGACGAATACCAGAAGCGAGCAGGTTCGCGGCAGATCCCGGTGGTGGTTCTGGAGCCAATCGGCCCCGTATGAGCACGAGCGACGCGCGCTATCGTGACGCCGAGAACGCCACCCCGTTGAACTCGTCCAATGGCACGTTGAGCAGATACTACGCGAGGCTTTTTCGCCCAACACCAGGCCGACAGAGCAACGGCAATTTCCTCCGCTGCGAGCGCAATTCGCCGCTCGATTCGCGACCGGGCAAACATGCGGTCGGAAAGTCGCGAAGCGAACGGCCATGATCGGCCCCGCCGTTCCGCGGAAGTAAACATCCAAGTACCCGGATGCGCCCGAGCCGGCACCACCATGAGCGGAGGGGCTGCTCGTCAGATTGTTAGAAACCTATGAAATCGATGATCGCCAATCCAATCGACGACCTGCCAGCCGAGACATCGCGCAGGCGCGGTGAGGTTGTACTGCAGGTCGACTCGCTGCGAAAGCATTACGGCTCAAACGAGGCCGTAGCGGGTGTCAGCTTCGAGGTGCGCCGGGGCGAGGTCTTCGGCCTGCTCGGACTTAACGGCGCGGGCAAAAGCACCCTAATCTCGATGCTCGCAACCCTCCGGCGTCCGTCCGGTGGAGACGCGTTGGTGCTGGGGCACAGTATCCGCAACGAGTGGCGGATAGTCCGTCATTTGATCGGAGTTGCACCCCAGGACAACGCGCTTTATCCGCAGCTGAGCGCAGCCGAAAACCTCCGTTTTTTCGGCAGTCTTTACGACGTCCCGAGCGAGAAGCTGGAATCTCGCATCGCGGAGTTGCTCGGCTTCATCGCGCTGCAGGACCGCAGCAACGATCTCGTGACGGGTTTCTCCGGCGGTATGAAGCGCCGGCTGAATCTCGCGGCCGCGCTGGTGCACGAGCCCGAGCTGATTCTGCTCGACGAACCAACGTCGGGAGTTGATCCGCAATCGCGCGAAGAGATTCTCGACCTCGTGCGCAGCCTCCGCAACGATGGCAAATCCATCGTCTATACTACCCACTACATGGAGGAAGCCGAAGGGCTGTGCGATGAACTGGCTATCCTCGAAAAGGGAAGGTTCGTGGCCTCGGGAACTCTTCACGATCTGCTGCACGACGTCGACTTCTCGGAGATCATCCAGCTCAAGGGAGTAGCGACGCAGGACGATCTTTCGACGCTCACCAGCCTGCCGGGAATCGGTCATTGGGAACGCTCCGAAGATGTGATGCGGATGTATGTAAGTCGAGCCGCCGATTACATGGAGCCGCTGGAGAAGATCCTCAACGCCGACACATCGCTGGAGTTGAAGATAACCCCGATCAGTCTCGAAAATCTGTTTTTTCATGTGACCGGCAGGAAGGCGCATGCGGGAGGGAAGACAGCGGAATGATCGCGAGAGTATCGATAATCCTGGTAATCTGCTCGCTGCTGGTTGCATCAGCGAGCCGCGCAAGCCCGCAAAGTACCAGTGCTGTGAGCCCGCTCGATTGCACGCGCACGATTCTGGAGCAGGCGCGCGCGATAGTCGCCGGCAATCAGACGCATGAACAGAAGGTCGCGGCTCTTTCGGCGGTGTTCGGCAGGTTCCTGGATACCGCCGCGATGGGCCGCGAGGCTCTCGGACAGCATTGGTCGAGCTTTACGCCGGCACAACAGCAAGAGTTTCTGCCGCTGTTTCGAGAGCTTATCGAGGACGTCTACGTGCAGGACTTGCTGCTCTTTCAAAATCCTGATTTGGTGTATGTGGGGCAGAAGTTGACCGGCGGTAGCGCCCTCGTAGATACAAAAATCATCACGACGAAGGACAAGTTCGACGTCAGCTACACGCTGGTACCCGTCGCCGGCAAGTGGATGGCCACCGCAATCACGGTCGAAGGGATAAGCCTGGTCGCCAATTATAGCAATCAGTTCAACCGGGTGCTGGAGCGAATGACACCCGACGACCTAATCGCTCTCATGAGGCGCAAATTTGGTAATCCGAGCGGGACAACACCGTCGTGAAGATACTGAAAGTAATGCTGAAGGATCTCCGGCTGATGAGCCGCGATCGAGCCGGCCTCCTCGGCATGCTGGCTGTTCCGATCGTGGTGATCATCGTCATCGCAGCGGCCACTCAATCCGTAGGAGTCACCAAAAACATCGTATTCCCGATCGTCAACGACGATCAGGGACCGATCGCGACCGCGCTGATTAACTCCTTGCGCAAGCAGCTTGATGTAGGCATCGTCTCTCGCGCCGACGCGATTCGCATGGTGCGTCAAACCCACCAGGCCCCGGCGGCGCTCATTCTGCCGTCCCAACTGAGCAAGCATTACCTTGCCCAGCAGCCGGCCAACATCCAATTGCTGACCGACCCCGCGCAATGGCAGCAGGTAGCCGCGGTCAAGGTGGCGATACTGCTGGCCGAGCACGACGCCGCAGCAGCCAACGATCCATTGAGCCAGGAGTTGCTGACTTTAAAGGAACAAAGCCTGACCAGTGACAGTCTGTCTTTTTCCTCGCTGGACCAGAACATTCCGGGTTTCAGTCTCATGTTCGTGCTCCTCACGCTGCTCTTCAGCGTGTCCCTCGGGTTGCGGGAGGAAGAGATTTGGACTACCAGCATCCGTCTTGCGATCGCGCCGGTGTCGCCGGTACCGATACTCGGGGGCAAGCTGCTGGCGTGCTGGGTCATCGGCACTCTACAGCTGCTGATTCTGTTGCTGTTCGGTCATTTCGTATACGGGCTTGCGCTGGGCAATTCACCGTTCGCGATGATCGCTATCGTGACGGTAATCGTCGCTTCGATGACGTGTTTTGCGTCCGTAGTGGCGGTATTCGTGCGTACTCGCGAGCAGGCGGTTCCGGTGGCGCTGGCAGTCTCGTTCGTGCTGGCCTCGCTGGGTGGACTGTTCTGGCCAGTGCAAACTCTACCGCAGTCGATGCAACAGGTCGCTCGCGTGCTGATAACCACATGGTCGATGTCGGGGCTCCAAGACGTCATGCTCCGCGCGCGAGACCTGGCTGGAATATCCCGCGAGTTGCTGGTGCTGTTCATCTATGGCCTGGCTTCGTTTCTGATCGCGCTGAGGCTCTTCAGGTACGGCGACCAGCTGGATGTGTGATCGACAGGAATAGTGTAGTAACTCCGGTTGGAGGAGATGGGTCACCAAACGCGAATCTTCTTGGGCGACATCCATGTTGTAGACATTCCGATTAGATGATTTCGATCTTTCCTTTTTGAGTCTTGCGTGCTCGCGCATATCGCAGGCAGGCTAAACGGACCGTCATCGACCCGCAGAACTCATTTGGCGTGGCAGTAACTCACGGTGACCCAATGCGAAGCTTGCATTGCCTTGCAGTATTTGTAGCGATGGTCTTGCGTGGCGGAGGTCGTGATCAATCGATCAGGTAAAGTCGACATCTATTGGGCGCACCCTTTTAGTTTATGAACGCCGCGATCCATGAAGTTGATTGCCAACGCCGCTCCATATGTCAGTTCCAACAGTTCGGAACGGTCTTTCCTATAGTGGAAACGGCCAGCCCAAATCGGCGGTGGAGTGAGTGGCTGCTCGGAGGGTCTTGTTCCCGAGGGCGACACGCTCGGTCCGAGCTGATGCAGAACCCCGCGCCTAAACCGCGCCCGCGACGGAAGTAGCAAGCGGCCACGGCAATCATAGCCATCAACGCTTTGGGCATGGCGGCGATTAGCGCGGATCAAGCTTCCAAACCAGCAATCTCCCATGTTCGCCCTCCCCGGCCTGGTCCGGTCGTTTGTAGTGTCAGGGCCGGCGCTAAATGTCACCTAAACGCCGATCTAAAAAGTCAGCTGAATGCCGAAGCACGATGTCCCTCCTGACCGGCAGCCGCGCTAGGTTCCGAGGAGTCCTTAACGACTCGGAGGAGGAAGGCGGTGCTGCGGAGCAGGGACTGGCTAATGATACACGAACGAATCGCGCAAGGGGTGTACGTTAAGGACATCGCGGAGGAGCTCGGGGTTCATCCGCGCACAGTAAGCCGCGCGTTGCGGCGCAGGGGATCGCCGCCTGGCCAGCGACCCGGAGTGCGCAAGAGCAAGCTGGACCCCTACAAGCCGATGGTGGATCGGTTACTGGGGGAAGGGATATGGAACGCGCAGGTGATTCTGCGTGAGATTGAGGCTGCGGGTTACCAAGGCAAAAGGAGCATCTTGCGGGCCTACGTCGGGCCGAAACGTCCGCTGCGGATGCCGCGGGCGACAGTGCGGTTCGAAACCGCGCCGGGCCGCCAGTTGCAGAATGACTGGGCGAAGTTGCGCACGATTGGTGGCGAGCCGCGAACAGGAAGTACATTTTGCGGTCAACACGTTGGGTTACTCGCGGCGATTTCACTTTGTGGCGATGCCGTGCGAGGATGCCGAGCACACCTACGAGAGCCTGATCTTAAGCTTTGAATATTTTGGCGGGGTGACCGCGGAGGTCTTGGTCGATAATCAGAAGGCCGAAGTGATCCACCATCGCCGCGGTGCGGCAGTGGAATTCAACCCGCGCTTTCTTGAGCTAGTGTGGGCGGTGATGGAGATGCCTTTGCGGGTCCGAGCTGACTTTGCCCTGGAGCGTGAGTTATGGAGCAGGGGAGTGACGGCAGTTGCGGGTGTGGATGAAGTTGGCGTGGGTGCGCTTGCCGGTTCGGTAATTGCCGCGGCCGTCATTCTTGCTCCAGGTACGATCATCAATGGCTTGGCTGATTCCAAGCTATTGACCGCGAAGCGGCGCGAGGAACTATTCGTGGTGATCGCCGAGTGCGCGGTCGCGATCGGTCTGGGTCGCTCGGAGGTGGACCAGGTAGATCGGATAAATGTCTACTGGGCGGCAATGGAGGCTCGCCGGCGAGCCCTCGAGGCATTGCAGGTCACGTCGGGTCATGTTCTGGTCGACGGCAAGCGTCGTATCATGGGCTGCCGGCTTTCGCAGACGCCTGTTGTCGGCGGCGACGCTCTTTGTGGGTCGATCGCGGCTGCGTAGATCGTGGCTAAGGTAACACGCGACTCGCTTTTGGGGGAGTACGCGCAACGTCATCCTGGATACGGCTTTGAACGGCATAAGGGTTACGGGACGGCGGCCCATCTTGATGCGCTCGGGCGGCTCCCACTCCGTCGCCTTTCATTCGCTCCCGTGTGGATAGCGGGCGGAGCGCACCGGCGGCTTGCACTTTGGTGACGAGCGGCAAAACGAACTCTGGCCCGCACGCTCCGCCGGGCGGCGCAGTCACCGGGCCGGAGCCTGGCGGTCGAAAACCAGTTCGAAAGCACTTCCAGCACGCCCGCAAGCATCTCGACTTCTCGCCAGTGGCGCTGGGGGCGAAGACCATCTCGCCCATGCGGCATGCAGACTTCTTACGGCATTGGAACTCCGCGAGCGCACCGCCAAGTCCCGAGCCGCGATCTCAACCGCGGCTGAGGCTGCGACGGACTCCAACCAAATGCTGCTTTTCGCCGGCGTCGTGTAAGCGCGGCCAACTTATTATAGATTTACCGGTGTTGGGGTCAGCCTCTGAAGACGCCCACCAAGCGACGTCGCAACATTCTCGCGGCGTGTCGAAGCTGCTGAAGCGCACCGGCTAATGTCGCCCTTGCGTTTGGCTCAGCCCTACGGCCGACGTAGCTGCCGGCATGTCGATAAACAGCACCATTGAGGCAGCGCTTTGCTCGGTAGCGAAGGCGGTAGAAATCGGGTGAGGCGCCAGAGTGGGGTTTTCGTGATGGTTGTCCGCGGCTGCCCGATGAACTACATAAAGTTGTAAACCTTTCGTCCGCGCGACGGAAAAAAGCGGGTTTCAGGGACACCGTATGTAGGACCTCCGGCATTCAGTTGCTTCCCACGTTCTCGCGCTCGCGCCGATCGCCGTCGAGACAACCTCGGATCCAGAGGCAGTCCGGTCCTTAATGTCTCTCGCAATGCCCTCCAAACACCGACAGCCTCGAAGGATGCCGAATCTCGAAGTCTCTAGCAGACGTGAAAGATGCTAGCAGCCTCGAAACGAGGCCTCGCTTTCGCTACTATTCAACTGAATATACTGATTGGCTCACCGGATTGGATTGAAGGTCCTTCAATGCACCATGGCTTGAGTTCAGCATCCATCATCGCTTGGACTCGCAAGGACACCGTTCCGAAACCGGCATGTAAATTCTAAGGAAACTCGTAATGCCGACCAGCCCCGTCTCACCCTCCGACCATCCCTTCAAGGTGCGCAGTACCGAGATTCTCGCGAGCGATACTCGTGAGGTCTACCGGCAAAAGCTCGCGCGCATCACACTCGACTCGATGGTGCAGTTCGTCGGTCTCCTCGACGCTAATGGCACCGTACTCGATATTAACCAGGTCGCCCTGGATGCGGTTGGAATTACATTGGCCTACGTCGAAGGGAAACCATTCTGGACGACATTCTGGTGGCAGGTCTCCGACGAAATCCGCGAGATCCTCAAGGACTGCATCCGCCGCGCGGCGCAGGGCGAGTTCGTGCGATGGGATACCGACATTTTCGGGCGCGCGGGCGGCGCCGAAACCATCGTAATCGACGCTTCGCTTTGCCCCGTACTGGATGAGAATGGAAAAGTAGTTTTCATCACTGCCGAAGGTCGCGACATTACCGAGAAGAAGGCGCACGAGCGCGAGATCGCCCGCCAGCGCGAGGAACTGGCCAAAGTCGATGAGCTGAAGACGCAGTTCTTCGCCAACATCAGCCATGAATTTCGCACACCATTGACGCTGATGCTTGGTCCGCTCGAGGACGCTCTGACCGATGCGACCGTTCCGTTGCCGCCGCAGAACCGCGATCGGCTCACGATGGTGCGTCGCAACGCGCTGCGCCTCGAAAAGCTGGTGAACGTGCTGTTGGACTTCTCCCGCGTCGAGGCTGGACGGATTCAGGCCATCTATCAGCCGACCGACCTCGCAGCAGCAGTGACCCAGGACCTAGCGAGCAACTTCCGGTCAGCATGCGAGAAAGCCGGCCTAAAATTGACCATCGATGCGCCCGCGCTTCCCGAGCCGGTGTTCGTCGATGCCGACATGTGGGAGAAGATTGTCCTCAATCTCGTCTCGAACGCTTTCAAGTTCACGTTCGCGGGCGAGATTCGTATTGAAGTGCGCGACGAAGATGGGCATGCGGTCCTACGCGTCATTGATACCGGTACCGGAATCCCCTAGGCTGAATTACCGCTCATTTTCGACCGCTTTCATCGTGTGGAAGGTGCGCGCGGCCGCACCTATGAAGGGACTGGTATCGGACTCGCGCTGGCGCGCGAACTGGTTAAGATGCATCACGGCAGCATCGACGTGGAAAGCATCGTCGGTAGGGGGACGACCTTCACCGTACGCATCCCGTTAGGCAACACGCATCTTCCGGCCGGTGACCTGGAGCGTAAACCGACCATGACCTCGACTGCGATCCGCGCCGGTGCTTTCGTAAGTGAGGCCTTGCGTTGGCTCCCGGACGCGGGGCTCTCAGACGTGATTGACTTCCAGGTCGAAGACATCGCCGGGGCGCAGCCGCGAGGTGCGAAGCGGCCGCGCATTCTCCTCGCAGAGGACAATGCCGACATGCGTGATTATCTCGGGCGCCTCTTGTCTGCCGCGTACGAGGTGACAGCGGTCACCAACGGCGAGGAGGCAATCGCGGCGATAATGCGTTCGCGTCCCGATTTGGTTTTGAGTGACGTGATGATGCCGCGCGTCGATGGCTTCGAGCTGCTGCAGACATTGCGCGCCAACGCGGAATTTCGCGAATTGCCCTTCATTCTTCTATCGGCGCGCGCGGGCGACGAGGCCAAGGTCGAGGGACTGACCAAGGGCGCGGATGACTATTTGATCAAGCCTTTCAGCGCGCGCGAGCTGCTTGCGCGAGTGGAGTCGAACTTTGCATTGGCCACGGCGCGCGCCAAGAGTGCCCAGAGGTTGCGAGAAGAAGCACAAGTTCTCGAAAAGCGGGTTGCAGCCGAGGTTGCGGAACGGATGAAGGCCGAAGAAGCGGTGCGGCGAAGCCAGCGGATGGAAACTATCGGCCAGCTCACCGGCGGTGTCGCTCACGATTTCAATAATCTGCTTCAAGTGATCGTCGGTAACCTATACGTGCTGCAGCAACGGGTCGCTGCGGGAAACTCGACGCGTGCGGACCTCAGCCTAATCGAAAGCGCGATCAATGGCGCAAAGCGTGCCGCGACCCTGACCCAGCGCCTGCTCGCGTTCGCGCGCCGCCAGCCGCTGGATCCCAAACCACTCGATGTGAACAGGCTCGTCAGCGGCATGTCGGAACTTCTGCGCCGCACTCTCGGCGAGAGCATCGCGATTGAGACCGTTCTGGCGGGCGGGCTATGGCGTATTTCGGTGGACGAGAGCGAACTGGAGAATGCCCTCCTCAACCTCGCAGTCAACGCGCGTGATGCGATGCCCGATGGCGGTCGGCTTACCATAGAAACCGGCAACAGCCGTATCGACGAGGCCTATGCCGATTCGTATGAGGAGCTGACTGCCGGTCATTACGTGATGATCGCGGTTAGTGATACCGGCATCGGAATGACCCGCGAGGTCATCGCAAAAGCGTTTGAGCCGTTTTTCACCACGAAGGAGACCGGGAGGGGTACGGGTCTCGGGCTTTCGCAAGTGTACGGCTTCGTCACGCAATCCGGTGGTCACGTAAAGATCTACAGCGAGCCGGGTGAGGGAAGTACGGTAAGAATCTACTTGCCGCGCCTCTATGGGGAATCGGTCGAGAGCAGCGTCGAGGAATCGAAGCCGGTCCTTTTGCATGGCATGCCGAGCGAAATCATCCTGTTGGTCGAAGATGACGAAGGCGTGCGCGCTAACATACGCATCATGCTCGAAGAGCTAGGCTACGCGGTTATGGAGGCAGCCGATGCACATCGTGCGCTTGCACTCCTGGAACAGGAGTCGCGCGTTAGCTTGCTCTTCACCGATGTGGTCTTGCCGGGTGGCATCAACGGACGGCAGCTCGCGGACAGCGCGCGCCAACTGCGGCCGGGACTCAAGGTGCTGTTCACGAGCGGCTATGCGCGCAACGCCATCGTGCATCAGGGACGGCTCGACCCCGGAGTCGAGCTTATAACCAAGCCGTTTGCATTCGATCAACTGGCCGCGAAGATCCGCCAGATCCTCGCCGCCTGATCTTGTGCGAGGTCCTTTCCCAAGGGCAATTCACGCACATTCGCCTTGGGACCAAGACACCTTTTAACCTCGTGATCGAAGCACCTCCCTATGGCCGGCCGTGGTTGATCTTCTCGGCGATGAACCTTCGCGAGCGGTGAATCCTTCCTTGAAGTGGATGAATCAGGAGTTAATGACACTCGTCCCATCGCCGCTCTATAAATAGGAGGATTTGGGGAGCAGCATTTTCTTCACCCTGCTCTCGGTCAGAACCTTTGTAGCACTAATGTCCTTTACGCTCGGCTATCACGCCGTTTTCCAACGACAGAGGATATTCTCAGGCGCTCGGGGCAGCGACTGTCTCTGACGTCAAGTGGTACCGATAGCTCCGGGAATCCTACCGCGCCGCCGCATGCGGGCGCGGCGGAAAAAGAGGAGGAGAGGTGACAACTTCAGGGTTCCACGGGGTCTGATGGCGGAGCACGGCGTTAAGGATGATGAGAAACTTGCGGTTACAAGAGTCAGCTTATTGGTCCGGAGACTCTGCGGCGTATGAGTCCAAAGCTCGTTAAGCTAGCGAAGAGTGGCTCCCAACCAAGCATTCGGTTAATGGCCTGCGGAGCCAGGGAAAGGACACCCACAGGAAGACATTCGGACAGGTGACTGTGGCGGCACGCAAAGCTGCGGGTTTGACTCAGAAGGCGGTTGCCGAGAGTCTTCAGTTGTAGGTGACCTTGATCTGATGCTGACCCACTGACCCGCTCGACCAAGTGGTGCACCGACCTCGGCGCTTGCGCCGGCACAGCATTTCGATGGTTCCCACCGAGATCCGCTTGCGCCGCGGTCCGGCCGCCGTACTGGTCAATTACCGCCGACATCCCCCAATACTCATAACCGCGCCGAATCCTGCGCAGATGCCGCGTCGTAACCCCCAGCACCTGCGCCGGCTGCACCCAGCTTAGCTGCTGAGATCTCAATCCCGAACTCTTCAACTGAACTCTTCAGCTTGACAAATTCAAGCGCCAGTGCTCAAAAGAATCTCGGTAGAGAGATTCTCAATGTTGGCTCATTAAATAAGATGGATGAAAGCATCTATGTTACTGCTTGGAGCCCAACCCATTCTCTATCCTCTAAGTGCTATTTGCTCCTGAGGGGTTAGCGATCGATAGGGTAACTCTATGGCTCTTTCGCAAAGGTCACGTTCCGAAGCTTCCAATATCCGGCGGATAACACCCTTGAACCGGAGAGCTCACGGCGTCCACCGCATTGGACCTAAGTTTGTCATCGAACCACTAATTCTGTTTGATGGAAATCCCGCCAGAACAAACTGGCTGGCCTCTATCGGCCGAATCGTGGCGGAGGGCAAACGTAATGCTATTAGAGGAACCGACCACTTTGATGGACGTAGCCCTGATGGGGCGCGCCGCAGTGGTAGCGCTTTCCCTCGCAGGCGCCAGGCTCGAAGCGCTAGATCCGCTAACGAAACCCCGGCTATGGTTGGAAGCGCACCTGTATGCGCGGTTAAACGCCAGGTGACCTTCTGTCCGGCCGCTGAAAGCCGACTGAGACGCCCCGTCAGTGCATACGCTCGGCTCGCTTGCCCATCTCATATCCGAGATCGAAAATTAACATGCAACACGAGGGCCGTGTCCGAAGGAGGCTTCGATCGTCAAGCCGCGGCTGATCTTACAAAATGTGTGGCGTGCCTTAAGTAGGCCTTACGATAAAGCACTTAACGGCCCGGGTGCATGCGCTATAACGCTCACCTCACGGTTCTAAAAGGAGATTCCCATGAGACCGAAACGACTTCTGACTTCCATCTACCTAACGCTCGGTGCTCTGTTAGTGTGGTTTGGCGTGACGTCGCAGGCGCTGGCACAAGGTTTACCGAAATTTGACGTCAAAGACTTCACAAGTCTCGCGCCAGCCGATACTCCAGATACTATCGCGCCTGGGACAAAGATCACCGCCGACAACTGGCAGCAATATAAACGCTTCATACCGGTCGGTCTTCAACTAATGCTCAGCGGGCGTTATTTTTGGAAACTGCCCGCGACTCAGGATTTTGCGATTGAAGTAGGTCCGACGACTTCTATCCCATTGCCGAAGCATTATAAGGAGGACACTGAAAAATATCACGGTCAGGCGCAACTTGTGCCGGCGGACACGGGCGGCTATCTGATCAAAGGCTACATGGCTGGTGCGCCCTTCCCTAATCCGGCCGGTCTGCTAGCGGGCGAGCAAATTCTATATAGCAACTATTACCAGTACCAACCGTATGTGTTGGTGGACCTTTACCATGAGTTGCTCATGGACAGGTATAATAATAAGACCACGCTCACAAGCTTGGAGGTCCAAAATCGTCTGTCACATGTGAGCGATGTAGGGATGCCGATGACGCGACCCGAAGGCGCAGGCTACTTGTTCACCTCCTTTAACGAGGTTCTCGCACCCGAGCAGAGCAAGTATACCGCCGAGCTGTTAGTAACACGAGACGATCCTAACGAACCACAAGAGGTCTACGTTTTTCTGCCTTCATTGCGGCGATCCCTCCGCCTTTCTTCTTCATCGCGCTGCGCGCCGCTGCTCGGCAGCGACTACGTCGTCGATGACGACCGCGGGTTCAACGGTCTAGTCAAGCTGTTCACGGTTAAATATCTTGGCCGCAAAAAGGTGCTCGGAATGGTGCACATGAATGAGCTGGGCCGGCATAACCTTAACAATTATTCTTTGGGAGAGCACAGCGTTCCCTGGCCGAAGGCCACGCTCGGCAAATGGGAGCTTCGTGATGCTTACATCATCGATATTCGCCCGGTGCCCTCCTATACCTATTGTTATGGGAGTAAGACCTTATACGTGGATAGCGAGACTTTGGTGCCCATACATGCGGACATCTACGATAAGGATTTGACGTTCTGGAAACTAACGACATTTTTCGGTACACCCGTGCCGATTGATGATGGCGCTGGCAGCAGAGCGGTGCTTAACGGTGACGTAGTCTCTGATATGGTAGACTTTCAGAACGAACATGTATCGTTCGCGTGGCAAGAGTCGACCGTAAAAGTCAATGCACAGACCCCCATGATTTACCGGGATTTATCATTATATGCGTTCCCCAGTGGCATGTCGCAAATCATGAAGTGAGTGTGCCTTAAGAAGCGATTCATTACCCAAGGCGTTTGGCGGTGCGGGTCAGGAAAAGGTGCAATCCCCAAGAGAGGGGAGCAAGCCAGTTCACCTCCAAATATCGCTTCGCGGTTCGGTTGGCCTTCTCATGTCACGATGACGGAGCCGGCCGTTTTGCCGTGATTCTTAACGGAAAGCCAGCGCCCTGGCTTAACTCAAGCCTGTTGAATCGTCATGCGCTGTGGTGGCCGGGTCGGGTCTCACGCCCGAAGCGATTGACGCAATGGAGCCAGACCAACCGGTTGAAATCAATCCGGGTGCCCATGATCCGAACCTTTGCGAGCGGCTATGGCCGCCCTTCCTAGCGAAGGGGGTAGGGAAGGGTGATCGCCCCCGTTTTGTCGTGCCTCCCTGACATCCAGCGACTTACCAATCCCGACATGAAAGCGCCGACCTTCTTGGAATAATTCGTTCTTAAGGCGCGTGGCTCTTGGCAGGTTAGGTGGGCTGGTGCGCAGCGAGGCTGAATCTTCCTAGTTGAAGCTCAATCCCCGCGCGGTCGGGCGGCGGGGCCGGTTTCAAGCATTTCCGGCCCTGCCCTTTCAGGGTCTTTCCGAATGCTCCCCGGCTCATGTTTGCAGCAGTCCGACGGAAATATTTACCATGAGACTCACTTCGATAACGCAGTGAGCAGACGTCAACGATTGGGCCCATACTTATCAGGCGGCGCTTAATAAGACCTTAGCTACCTTTACAAAGGAGAAACGTATTTGCTTGCCAAAGTATCGGCTTACGACTATCTTTAGTGGCATCCAGCTGGGGTAATATGATGATAAATGTTTTGACACCGCCCGTGCCATCCCTGCGTAGAGTAAAAAATGGAACGCTGTGAAAAAGCGTTTCTGATAACAATCCAAGCTCGATCGAATGGAGCGTTAAGGCGGAGCCGGTTTTACGGATCCCTCGCTCGCGGCTTATGAACGTAAGCAAAAGGAGGAAATGTTATGCGAAAAGTAATTCTTTTAGTCGCGGTCGGGCTGGCGATCATGCTGGCGGGACACGCGGCCCATGCCCAACAGCTGGTCGGGGTCTTCTATCTCAAACCCAATCCACCTGAACTTAGTTGTTTGCAGGTCAACTCGAAGACGGCGCCTTATGCGACTGTCACCGTCAGGCAGGGGATATTAATGATGATCTGACGATCCTCGCGGGAGGTATCAAACCGGGACTCAGGTTCGACATGTTTACCGTCCAGAATACCAACCTGCTATCCAACGGTACGGTGGATCCTGATTTCAAGAACTTTGGATTGGCCTGGTATCAGAGCGACTTGCAAGCTAACAGTTCCGGAATTATTGCCGCAACAATCCGCAGCATTTTTGTCAATGAGATATTTGGATTCGATGCCGGCGCGACGCCCCCTTTGCCACCCACCAACACGTACCACCTCGGATTTGGTTCGACAGCCCGGCCGAGGCGGCGGCATGCGGTTTTAAGGGTTCCACGCCATTTAATGGAGAGCATGATGCAGGTCCTCTTGCGATGATCAGCGTCCCCAATGCCACTACCAACCTGGGCCCGCTGTGTCTCAGCCCCAACACTTCGACCCATCCCGCGAGCTGTAATCTGTAACGTATTTAACCGATCGGCAGCGCGGCGCAATCTCTGATCCCGGTTGCATCCCAGCAAGAGATTGCGCCGCGTCCCCAAATCTCGATGCTTTGAGCAAGGTTGTTTCAAGATTTTTCTATTCCATTTCCGCTAATCCTTCCAGAAACCCTTAAATCGGCCGGCCCCAAGTTCGGTATAGCGCACCGTATGCTGAATGTTCTTGTGACCAAGGTAAAGCTGGATGGCACGGGTGTCCTGACCGGCGTTCGCCAGATAAAAACCCGTCGCGTGGCGCAGCATATGGGGATGGACCGCGAATTCGATGCCGGCGGCCTTGGCGGCTTCCGCAACGACGTAATGCACCGTGCGCCGCGTCATAGGGTCGCCCTGGAGTGACGTGAACACATACGGCATGGTCTCACCCTGCTCGCGCTTCCAAGCGCGCAAGGCTCTAAGCTCGGGGCCGCGCAGCGGATGGGTGGAAGGCGTCCCATGCTTGAGCCGCGAGATGTGCAGCAAGCCAGCGCCAAGGTCGATTTGGTCCCATCGCAGGGCTGTTAGCTCGCTCGCCCCAAGCCCATGCCTATAGGCCAGCCGGATGAAGAGGGCATCGCGTTCGGTCATGCGCCCGCCGGTGCGGCGAGCGGCGATAATCATCTGCTCGACCCCTTCCGGCGTCAAATACTCGCGGCTGCGGGTTTCAGCATTCCGCTGGCGGACTGGCGGCTTTGCCCATTTCGATGTTTAAGGCAGCACAACGACGGTGCCCATTTTCCTGCCTCCGTGGCGTTTAGTATCTGATCGCTTTGCCCAAAATCGGCAGAATGGGTAATCCGCAAGCCGCCTATCTTCGGCTTCTGGCTTGCCATCATCAGGCGTGCGGGGGCCACCCAACACGCGACGCCCGCGCCCTATCCGCTTCGATCGACCTTTTATAGCATATATGGACCCAGCCTCGGGCCAAGGCGTCTGCAGAGCGTTGGAGAAGCCGGTTTGCTTGCATATATCCGACCTTTTGATGGACCTCCGAATCGGGCCCTGGTCCTGATGGAATCCGCGCGTCTTCGCCTCATCACATAATCGGCCTCATGATGGGCCTGTGCTATAAGCAGGTTCGGAAGACGCCGGTCTGACCGGTTCGCCATCATCTCCGGAGCAGCCTTCGCAACCTTGGGTAGGTAAGTCATCCGATTTTTTTCCGCGCGCTCGTTCAGCCGTTCTTGAGCGCAGCGCTCAAGCGCAGCGCGGGCGGTATTCTTCGCCCCTGTTGAGCAGCGCCCACAGCACGCGGGCGTTGTGGTTTGCGAGCGCAACGGCAGCCACGTTGGGACCGCGCCGCGCCTTTAGCCGGGTTATCGCTACGCTGCGGTGATCTCTGCGACGCTCAACCACGCGTACCGCGGCGCGAGCTCCGTGAATTAGCAAGGTGCGCAGGTAGCGGTCTCCTCGCTTGCTGATGCCTAAGAGCACATTGCGACCGCCGCTGGAATGTTGGCGCGGTACCAGGCCCAACCACGCGCTGAGTTCGCGTCCGTTCTTGAATTCGTGGGCGTTGCCGACGGCAGCGACCAGTGCAGTTGCGACCAGCACGCCGACTCCTTCAACCCTGGCAATACGCTGACACCGCTCGTCCTGGCGAAAGACACGTTCGACCTGGAGATCGTACTGACGAATGCGTTGGTCCACGAGCCTGAGTCGTTCGGCCATCTCGCTGAGCATCTCGCGGAAGAAGCCGCTTAATTGGTTTTCGCCATCCTCGAGTATTAGCGGCAGATTCCTGCGCAAGGGTGCGATCCCTTTGGCAATCACAATTCCGTACTCAGCAAGCAAGCCATGGATTTCATTGGCTAGAGCGGTGCGCCACTTGATGAGCTGGAAGCGAATTCGATGAAGTGCTTGTACGTCCTGCTGGGCTGCACTCTTGACTGGCACGAACCGCATTGAAGGACGCCCGACTGCTTCACAGATCGCGTCCGCGTCGTTGCTGTCGTTCTTTTGGCTTTTGCGATAGGGCGTGACGAAATGCGGGCTCATCAACTTCACGTCGTGGCCGAGCTTGTCGATCTCCCGCGCCCAATGGTGAGCTCCCGCGCACGCTTCCATACCGATGAGGCATGGTGAAAGGCGCGCCAGGAACGGTAGTAGCTGTTTGCGGGTCAATTGTCTGCGCAGCACCACCGCGCCTCGTGCGTCGACCCCATGGAGACGAAAGGTGCTCTTTGCCAAGTCGATGCCGAGAGTTGTAGCTTTCATTGTTGGACCTTCCTTGCTTCTGTTTATGATGGTCGAAGCTACCATCCTGGCCCGTTTTATCGAGGCCGTTTCGAAGTGAGGCTGGGTCCATTCCATTACATAATGTCCTTTACGCTCGCCCAAACCTGCTTTCTGATGAGAGGGCGCTTTTCATCAGAGAACGGGAGTAGGTTAGGGGGGCTGCTCGAGGACGAGGACCCGCTTTGTTCAAGGACCTGCAGGAGATTTCGGCGCTAATTGACGCAACACGTCAGCGAAAATTCAAAACCACCGTCCGCACGGGTCAAGCAGTTCTGCCGACGAGTACGGCTTTCACCCTCGTCTCCATCGGGATGGCCAGTTGGTACTAGTCGAGGAGTACACGTCCTGGCGAGCGGATGGTTCGATTCCCCCAGCGCGGGGTATGGCTTGCGCGAAGTACGCTTTAAGCGTACCCTTCCTAAGTGAAGTTCGAGTGGGACGAAGCCAAGCACGCGAAGACGCTGCGCGGACGCGGCATTGGCTTCGACGATGGCGCCCGAATCTTCGCGAAGGACCGGTCATGATCTGGCAGGACGCCCGTCGCAACTATGGCGAGGAGCGCTTCCGGGCCGTGGGCGACAGCGAAGGCGACGTTCTGCATGTCGTGTTCACCTGGCCCGGCGACGCGGTGAGGATTATCTCGGTGCGGCGAGCCAATCGAAAGGAAACCAAGGCATGGCTATCAGACAAATAACGCTCGATGAGATCAAGGCGCGCCCATCGAAACGTGACCGCGCTAAGATCGAAGCGACCACCGAGCAGGAGATTCGCCAGCACATGATTGAGGAACGCGAAGATCCGGACGCAGAAGTGCGCGAGGAAGACATTATATCGCCGTGGTATATCCGCAAGCGGTTAGGAATGTCTCAGCAGCAATTTGCCGATACGCTGGGCATCCCGGTTGCAACGCTGCAGAACTGGGAACAGAACCGGGTGATGATGGAGCCCGCAACGATAGCGCTCATGCGCATTTTGGCGCATGAGCCTAAAGCTGCGCTTCGAGCGCTTCGCCACCGCGCGGCCTAACACTACAGGCCAAACAGAGTTTTCATCCCGGGTGGCGATGCGCCGTTGTTCTAGTAAACCTCGATCCGTCGGTCGCAAGGCGGGACGAAAAACCGTTCGAGTTCGTTCGCGCAAGCGGTCGACACCCACGAGAAAGTGGTTCGGAGGCGGGATCGGATCGGTCCGGTTGGTCTTACATCCGGCTTGATGATCTGTCAGTGACAGTTAAAGATGTCCGTATGGTTAGTCGATAATTGTCTTATTAGCAGGAGCTTTGATGAACAGTTTTTCGCCCGTCGCTCCTCGCTGTGACCGGGAGCGCGGGCGAAAAACTATGGATTCCGGGTTCGCGCCAGCGGTGCGATGCAGCGCGCCGGAGAGCTTTTTTGTGCTGGCCAAGCGCTGCCGCGCACGGCTGGCGCGCTCCTTATTCATGGGGGTGGGGAGGGGTGTTCCATCGGCGTCGTAACGGGCCAGCAAGCGGCCTTGGTAGCTGACCCCGAGGTGACCGTTGGGGAATTGATGAACGATGACCGGGCAGCGAACGAAATGCATGCGCGTCGGGGTAGTGGGAAGTTGCAGGATCACGCGCTTGAAACTCACGGTGTTGTCGTTATGCACCAGGCGCTCATATTTGGCCGACAGCAGCAGGTCGAGGTCGATTCCCGGCAGCGGCGTAAAGGCACTCTCGGACTGGGCCGGGGTGACGGTGAAGCGGCGGTTGAAGTCCGGCACAAAAACCTCCTTTAAATAGCGGTTGCCCTGCGCGTAGCTGGGAATGCGATGCAGCCGCAATTCCTGCGGCAGGCGGCCCTGGATGGTTTGAAAGGCGCGTTCGCTGCGCCCCCGAGCTTGGGGCGAGCGGGCTAGAATATGTCTGATCCCCAAGGCCCGCAGCGCTTGGGCGACCTGGCCCTGCTGCTCATCAGCCGGAGCCTGGCCAGCTTGCTCGGTGCGGCAGAAGTGGGAACCGCGGTCGGTGTACAACTCGCAGAACCGGCCGTGTTCGCGCACGATTGAGATCAGCGCCTGGAAGGTGGAAAGCGTACCTTCCTGGGCGACGAACTCCGCATACACAATTCGGCCATCGGCGTCGTCGAGCGCCACCACCAGGTCCTGCATCGGTTGCCCCGCGATCCATTCATGCGTGGAGGCATCGAGGTGGATTAGCATTCCTACCAGCGGGCGGCGCTCGCGCCGGCGCCGATAGCGGCCGCGGCCGGGCTCCTTTTCCACAATTCCGGCCTCCTGCAGTACCTGCCGGACATAAGTATATGACACCGCGATCCCGTGCTGCTCAGTCAACCGTTCGTAAAAATGCCGCATCGAAAAGTCCGCGTACATTGCGCGCTTGAGCCGGCAGATCTCCCTCAGCGTCTGCGCCCTGACCCGCTTGCGCCGCGGTCGTCCGCCGCGCTGGTCCATTACCGCCGACATTCCATGGCGCTCGATCGCGCGGCGAATTCGGCGCATCTGCCGCGCTGTCACTCCGATAATTTCCGCCGCCGCCACCCAACTGAGCTGTCCGTCTATCGCCTTGGTGATTACTTCGCGCCGGGTCATTGTCCTTGCCTCCCGGGCTACCCACCGCTCGATGTTTCCCATCGCGCGGCTGTACCCTGTTAGGCGGACATCTTTAAGTGCTTATGACCCGGACATCTTCTGTGCTTATCACAATCCGGCTTGATGATCTTCACTCCTTGGCGAAAGGCGGGATAAGGCGGCCATTCCATGTTCCCTCCAGGAAATTGGGGCCTCGCGATTGTGGTTGTCGCTCTCATCGGGCTCTGGCTCCTTCTTCGCAGCCGTCGACGGAAATAGATCCGCGGGAGTTGCGGACCATGCGGACCGATTTCAAATAGCCGCGA
Source organism: uncultured Pseudomonadota bacterium (assembly GCA_963824565.1). Classification (GTDB taxonomy): domain Bacteria; phylum Desulfobacterota; class Binatia; order Binatales; family Binataceae; genus JAJPJA01. The sequence continues at coordinate 378,083 of CAWGQB010000033.1, forward strand.
TTGAGGCGGTGAAATACCGCGTCCGGGCGGAACTCTGTTCTTCGCCCTACCTGTTCCGCACTTTGTAGAACATAAGGTCCTTCTAGAGAGGCGGTTGGGCAGGGCGTTTACCGCTTATCCCAGGCTGCCCAATTTATGGCGTATTACCTTCTTAAGAAATCAACCGACAATTATCGCCAATTAATCTCTGGCGCATTGACTCACGATTTTTGTTACTCGGAGCGGCGCGGTTGCCTCACCTAGACTGCTACCCATCATCAGCGCGGCTGGTGAGGGGTGGTGGAGGAGATGGCGAGGCAACTGAGCATGGCGACACGCAGGGAATTGAAAGAAGCGATTGGGCAGCGCTACCGGGCGGCGGGCAGGTGGGAGCGCCGTCAGACTCCTGGACGAATTCACCCGGGTGACGGGCTATCACCGCAAACATGCGCTGCGGGTGCTGCATCGGCCGTTCGTGCCGCGGCCGCCGCGACCGCGCAAGCGCATATATGATGAGGCGGTGCGCCAGGCGCTGGCGCTGCTGTGGGAGGCCGCGGATCGGATCTGCGGCAAGCGGCTTAAGGCGCTGCTGCCGGTGCTGATCGAAAGCATGGAGCGGCACGGGCACCTGAGGCTGGACCCGGTGGTGAGAAGCGCGCTGCTGGATGTCAGCGCGGCGACCATCGACCGGCTGTTGCGCCCGGTACGGGAAGCCAGCGGGCGTGGCCGCCGGCGGCGGTGGGGAATGGGCTCGGCGATCAAGCAGAGCGTGCCGGTGCGGACCTTTGCCGACTGGGGTGACCCGCCGCCGGGATACTGCGAGGCCGACCTGGTCGAGCACTGCGGCGGGTCAAGCATGAGGGCAATTTCGTTCATACCCTGACCCTGACCGACATCCACAGCGGCTGGACCGAATGCGCGGCGCTGGTGGTACGCGAGCAAACTCTGGTGGTTGAAGGCATCAGCATGATTCGGCGCCAGCTGCCGTTTTTGCTGCGGGGCCTGGACACCGACAACGACAGCGTCTTCATGAACGAGACCTTGCAGACCTACTGCCGCGAGCAAGAACTCCATTGGACCCGCTCGCGCGCCTACCGCAAGAACGATCAGGCCTGGGTCGAGCAGAAAAACGGCGCCGTGGTGCGTCGTCTGGCCGGCTATGGCCGGCTGAGCGGGCTGAACGCAGCGGCGACGCTGGGGCGGCTTTACCAAAGCGCGCGGTTGTACGTGAACTTCTTCCAGCCCTCCTTCAAACTGGCGGGCAAGCAACGCGACGGCGCGCTGGTACGCCGGCGCTATCATCCGCCGCTCACCCCGTGTCAGCGCTTGCTCGCCTCGCCGCTGGTGGAGGAGACGGTCAAAGAGCAACTGCGCCAGCAGTTCGCTGCACTGGACCCGGTAGGGTTGCTCAAAGCGATCCGCGATACGCAGCAGGAGTTGGCAGCGCTAGGCGACGGCAACGGCCAGCCACCAGCGCGGGCCAGCTGAAGACCTGGCCGCATTTCTCGATGGTCTGGCCACAGCCTGGCAGAATATTGACCGCCCGCCCCAAGGGCGGAGAAAGGCAGCCACCAAGCACTGGTGGCGAACCCGGATCGATCCATTTGAGTATACTTGGCCGCTGGTGGAAGAATGGCTGCGGGCTGAACCCGAGCATCACCGCCAAGGCCCTGATGCAGCGACTGTGTGAACAATTCCCGGACGTCTATCCCACCGGTCGCACAGTTGCGTACGCTTCAACGCCGCGTGCAACTCTGGCGCAACGAGCAGGTGAAACGGCTGATCTTCGAGTCGACAGGCACTCAGGTACGGGCTCCGAAACGGCTCGTAAGCCAAAATGTAGAGGTAACGACGAACCTCGGAGAGGTAAAGATCTAGTAACGGTTTCCGGTGAGGCAAGACGAGGCACGGTAACATCCATCCGTGAGGCAACACGCCGGCAAATCTAATTGTCGCGGATAAGAGATCCGGCGGTTGAGGGTCTTAGGGGCCTTGGTATCGGCCATCATGGCGTCGCGCTAGCCGTGCGTGTCCGCGACCGAGGCTAGCAGCAGCTTGTAGGCGTCCCGGGGCCAGGTGATGCCGAGGGAGTCGACCCTTGAGGCGTCCGCTCCGCCAGCCGTTTCTTCAGCTCATCGACCAAAACCGCCGATCTCGAATACCGTTGCCGGATACGCGCCCCGCAAACAGCGGATCTATCACCTCGTTCGTGATGCCGTCTTGAGCACTGGTGGCATCCTGGGGGTCAACCCG
>CAWGQB010000034.1:0-67370 GCA_963824565.1 uncultured Pseudomonadota bacterium
GTCTGGGGGACGGCGTTCGTGGGCGGATTTTTCGCCCCGCTGGTTGCCGGCGCGCTGGCGCAAATAATCGGACTGCAAGCCTCGATGATTATCTTTGTCCTGGTCGGCCTGAGCCAGCTCGGATTTTACTTCATGCCCGAAACCGCCAAGGACCGGGAGCTTCTGCAGTTCGCAATCGCCAGGTAGGGCGGTGATACGCTGGCCCATTTGCCGCGCTTCGTGTTAATCGTGGCTCATGAAATTCGCAATTTTCGGTATCAACCACGGACCCTGTGCGATTCCTGCTTGCGCCGCTGCCGTAGCCCGCGCGGCCGAGAATGCCGGTTTCGACAGCGTATGGACTGGGGAGCATATCGTGCTGCCCGATCCGCAGGTGCCGCCTTCGCCGATGCCTCCGGATGCGCCGTTTGTCGATTCCGCCATCGCTCTTGCTTATGTCGCCGCGCATACCACGAAGCTCAAGCTTGGAACCGGTATCATTATTCTACCCCAGCGAAATCCTGCCGTGCTCGCCAAGGAGTTGGCGTCGGTGGACGTGGTTTCCAATGGCCGGCTGATTTTCGGCATTGGGATTGGCTACCTCAAACCGGAGTTTGAAGCCCTGGGTGCGCCATTCGACCATAAGGGTCCACGAACCGAGGAGTATCTCGCCGCCATGATTGCGCTGTGGACAATGGAGAAGCCGGAATACCGCGGACGCTTCGTATCGTTCGGTGGCGTCAATGCGATGCCGCGCCCGGTGCAGAAACCCCATCCCGAAATTGTCTTCGGCGGCCATACCAAGGATGCATACCGGCGAGCCGCGCGGCTGGCCAAAGGATGGTACGGGTTTGCACTTGATCTGGAGGCGACAGCCAAGTGCGTCGCGGAACTGCAAGCGGCATGTAAAGAAGCTGGACGGCCATTCGAGGAGGTCGAGGTGAGCGTGACGCCCCGCGGCCGGATGGACCTGGATACTGCCAAACGTTTCTCCGACCTGGGCGTGCATCGTCTGATCATGCTCCATCGCGGACGCACCGAGCAGGAGGTCGTGAAATTCATCTCCGAAGCAGAACGCAGCCTGATTGGCAAAATCTAAACGACCGCGGCGTTGCGGCATCCTACCTACGAGGGTCAAAATATGGGTGAGCTTGAAGGGCAAGTGGCGTTAGTGACCGGCGGCGCGTCGGGTTTGGGCAAAGCGATCGTCGAGCGATTCCTGCACGAAGGTGCTCGCGTCGGGATTCTGGATCGCGCCAGGGAACGCACCGAGGCGCTGCGAAAAGAACTGGGCGATCGCGTAACGGCCACGGTCGGCGACGTCACGCTGCTGGCCGACAATCGCCGCGCGGTCGCCGATACGGTCGGTAAGTTCGGCCGCTTGGACTGCTTTATCGGCAACGCCGGGGTATGGGATTTCAATATTTCCCTGGCGATGCTCCCTGACGACGGGATCGAAAATGCTTTTGACGAGTTGTTTGGAATCAATGTTAAGGGATGCATGCTGGGGGCGAAGGCCGCGATGACCGAGTTGGCCAAAACCCGAGGAAGCATCATCTACACAGTCTCCTTCGCGGGCTTTCACCCTTCGGGCGGTGGTCCCCTCTATACTTCCTCCAAACACGCGTTGGTCGGGATGGTTCGCGAACTCGCCTTTGAGTTGGCGCCCAAGATCAGGGTCAATGGCGTCGCGCCCGGACCGATGCCCACCGATCTGCGCGGGCTCAAGAGCCTGGAGATGGACCATCGTACGATCAGCGAAGTGGTAAACCCGGAGCAAAGCACGCGTGGCCTGCCATTGGGCAGATTTCCTGAGCTGGAGGACTATACCGGTGCTTATCTGATGCTGGCTTGCAGAAAGAGCGGCATCCTCACGACGGGACACGTTATCAACTGCGACAGCGGGCTTGAAATTCGCGGCATAGCAAGCGTCGCCGGCGGCGAGGATCTGTAAGCGCCTAGCGATTCTCGCAGTGCAGAATTCGCTGCGCCGTGAGTTGTTCTAGCCGCTGGTCTGAATAGCCGAGATGCCGCTTGAGGATCGTGGCGTTGTGCTCGCCGAGAAAGGGCGCCTGAAGGTCCGGCGAGCCGGGGAATTCGGAGAAACGCCACGGCGAGGCAGGTACGTCAAAGGCGCCCAGTACCCGGTCGCGTACGGTGGTCACAGTGCCGCGTTGGCGTAGATGAGGATGGTTGACCGCCTCGGCGACCGTCAGCACCGGCGCCACCGGGATGCGGTTTTCTTCGAGCAAGCGGATGCATTCCTCGTCGCTGGATGCGGAGTCGAGCCATTTCTGAATCAGCTCCCTGATCATCGGCATATGCCCGATGCGTTGAGTGCTGGTTGAGAAGTTGGGGTCGTCGCCGAGCTCGGGCCGTCCGATGAGCTTGCACAATGATTTCCATTGGGTCGACGTGATCCCCATGATGACGATGGGACGGCTCTTGCCCTGAAAGACGCCCGCGGGGGCATAACCAGGTACGTTGGGGCCGGTGCGCCGCGGTTGCATCGCGCCGCCGCTGGCGCTGAAAGCCTGCACACTGCAGTCATGGGAATGGAAATAAGTGTCGAGCAGGGAGATGTCCAGGTACTGGCCCCGGCCGGTTCGCTCGCGATGCAGCAAGGCGAATCCGATCGAGGCCGCTCCGTTCAGCCCCGCCGTCACGTCGCCGACCGCGGCGCCTGGGGGACAAGGCGGTCCGTCGAAAGGATCCGTTCATGTCGATGATGCCGGCGTACGAGGCGCCCAAGCGTGTCGAATCCGGGCTTGTCGGCCAAGGGGCCGCTCTGCCCGAAACCGGAAATCGAGCACATTATGATCCGGGGATTGATTTCGCGCACCGCGTCGTAGCCAGTCCCAACCGCGCGATTGCGCCGGGAGTGAAGTTTTCCACAATGACGTCCGCCGTACGCGCCAGGTCTGCGAGGATCTCGCGTCCCGCCGCGCTCTTGGCGTCGAGGCACAGACTCATCTTGCCGCGATTATGCTGAACGAAGAGCGAGCTGCGGCCATCCTTGAGGACGTACATGGTGCGCAGCGGGTCTCCGCCCGGGGCTAACTCGACTTTGATCACTTCGGCGCCCATCTCAGCCAGCAGCCGGGTGACGGTGGGACCGGCAACGAACTGCGTAAAGTCCAGGACCTTATAGCCGTCGAGGATATGACGATATGGGCTCATAGCGCAGACGCCTCCCTCGAACTGCCGAAAAGTTAACAAAGCAGGGTCCAGGATCACACCGAGTGGATCGGCCCCGTCCAACTCCCGTCAGACAACTCCAACGCAGGCGAGCCGTGTCATTGGCCGGGCCCGATAGCCGTCGGTGCGCGCCGCGAAGTAGCGGCGGTCGATCTCGACGGCGTCCAATTGTTCAATCAGTGTCCAACCGGTCGCTTCCAGTTCGGCGCCTAGTGTCCCAGGGTCGAGTCCGGTGATAATCGGTTCGCCCACGGCGCGCGTCCGTTCCAGCAACTTCTGCATCGCCGGCGATGCTTCCCCAGCCAGAGCATCGGAGTGGATGAAATCGAATACCAGCTCGCTTCCGCGCGCCGCGACACTGCGCGTCGCCCGCCACGTTCCCTCGATCGCCGCACGTGTGAGATACATCGTCACTCCGAGCCAGGCAAAGAATGCCGGCTGGTCGGGCCGAAACGATGCGCGGCCGAGCGCCTCGGCGACACTCTCGCGCTCGAAGTCGACCGTGCAATAGTGGAGATTTGGCGGATCCGCGAGACCCGCGGCGATGAGCCGCTCGCGCTTGAGCGCCTGACTCCGCCGATGGTCCAGCTCGAAGACCTGCAGCCGATCTCGCATGTCGGCGCGGCGGAACGCGAACGTGTCGAGCCCGGCGCCGATGAGGACGTATTGGCCGACACCCCGCTCGACAGCCATCGCAAGCCGATCTTCGGTATAGCGTGCGCGCGACAGCACGGTCGGAGCAGCCGTAGCCGCGCGCAGAGTCCGCGCGAGCAGTGCCTGAGGGTCGTCGGACGGAAACCCCAACTCGATTCCGTCGCGGATGTACCGCTTGGTCAACGCGGCCATTTCCCCTGCGGTCAGGAGCCGATGCGCATAAGCGTCATCCAGCAGCTTCGGCTCATCATGCAGATGATGCTGCGCCCGATAGAATGCGGTCGCCAACGCCGTCCTGCTGTACTGGTCTGCCTGCATGCGTAAATCCTTCGGGATGAACTGCTGAAAAGACATCCCCATCGCAGAATATGAACTGGAAAAGCACGAACGCCGCGCCGTCGTTGGCTGCGTTAGAGCATTGGCCGCCAACCGAGCCTCTGACGGCAGCTTCTCATAGAGCCCCCTTTATCATTGTCACTCTTCCTCTGGGACATCAAAGAGGGGCGGCCTTTGAGATTGTGTTTAATTGCCAGTTTCCAGAGCTCTTCTTCAGAGTTCGGCATTACCGGTTAAATCGACGAACAGTATCGGCAGTAAAAAAAGGAGGAGACGCGCTTCGGAAATCACGAACTGCTGTCCGCATCGAATGAGCCAGGGTATCAGGCCGTTTTTACTGGTGGCTTTCCATGAAGCTGCGCAGCACGGCGTTAATGCGTCCCTGCCAACCCCGGCCTGTCGCCGGAAATAATCCAGAGTCCGCGTCAAAACGGACGGTGACCTGGCGCTTGTTTTCTTTGGGGCGGAGCATGAGGTCAGTCGCGACATGGGCCTGCTTCACCCAATCCGCAGGCACGCCCTGCCATGCCGTATCACTCGCCATGTCGGTGGCAAGTTCGCTCTCGGTCTTAGCCTTGCGGCGGCCCAATCGGTTTTGTCCTTGCCGCGCGCCCGCATCGCCGCGAGCTCTTCAGCCGAATAGCTGACGATACGCCCTTTCTTCCTCACGCCGCGCTCTCCTTGCCGAAATAATCCTGACGACATCATCGTCGCGCCAAGTCCACGCCACCGCGATTAATTTCCCATCAAGTTCGGCGATGCTTAATGTCCTTGCTCACGGCTGCGAGGGGAATCGAAGTCAAGGCGCACCCTTCCGTCGAACATCTGGCTTGCAAAGAGAAAGTCGATCCCATGCTTGGCTATATTCGACTGGCGCTTTTTTTCGTCCCACGCGAAACGGATATCGGCCCAGGAACGTAACGCCATTGTAGCTACAATCAGCCTATTTGAGAATCATGCTCAGCAAGATTTTAAATTCGACCAAGTTCGGTGGATTGTGCCTCTGATGGGATGGGGCTCTGCCACAGTCGCAAAGCCCCGCTTTTCAGGTCACTGTTTGAGGAATTTTTTGACTGTGTCGCAGAATTTTTGCGTCTGTTCGTGGATGATCGCGTGGCCGGCCTCGGGGATTATCACCTCCGTGCTGTTCCGGATGTGACTTTTGAAAACGCCCGCGTAAACGGGCGGAACCAGCCGGTCCGACGCGCCCCAGACTAAAAGCGTGGGCGCCGCGATCCGGTAGGCGCGCTTGCTCAGCTTGCGGTCGGGGATCGGCCACAGGAACTTGCCCGCCAAGGTCATGCGTTTGACCCGTTCGACGTACATTTGCGCCATCTGCTCGCGGTCTTCGGGCATCTTCATCATCGCCTGCGCCAGCGGCGACTCCGGGTCGTGGAATATCAGGCTGGCCAACTCCTTGGGATCGGCGGCGAAAAAGTCCGGCATCGGATGCTCATCGAGCCAGAACCCGGCCGGCGCGACCAGCACCAGTTTGCGTGCGCGATGCACGTCGAGCGCGGCGACCTCGGCCGCCAGCATCCCGCCCATCGAATGGCCCACGATGTAGGCGCTGTCGAGATGCAGGTCGTCCATCAACTGATGGTAGAACAACGCGGCATCGATCACGTCGTCGATCTTTTCCCCGCCGGTCGACTCGCCGAAGCCGGGCAGATGGGGCGCGATCACTTTGAAATCGCGTCCCAGTTGCTCCAGAGCCGGATCGGGCTCGAACAAACCGCCCGCGCCATGCAGAAACAGCAACGGTTCGCCGTTGCCGTAAGTGTATATCTCTACCGAGAAGCGTCCGCCCCCAATACTCTGCTGGGTCTTCACTTCGAGATCTCTCTTTCCGCAAGAGCTGGACGCGGCGCGCCAACGACGGCGCCGTTTGCGCCACCGACTTGCGCGGGTTTGGCACGATTAGCCTGGGCCAGCGGATGCGGCGACCAACGGTCCTGGTATTCGCTCCACAGCCCGCGCAGATGCGGCATGACCTCGCGCGCAAACAGGTCGGTGCTCATCCGAGTTACATCCGACGGCATTGAGCCGAACTGCAACAGCGCCATCAGGTTGCCGCAACGCAGGGTCTTGAGCGCCTCGGTCAGACGATCGCGGACGGTCTTGGGCGAACCGGCGATGATATAGCCGCCATCAACGAATTCCTTCCAGCTAAGTCCACTCATACTTGGCCGACCGTACTGGCTGAGCATGCCGTACTTGATGGTATCGAGCGTGCGGTAGCCCGGCGCATCGGCAAAGCCCGCGTATATATGCAGGCAGCGGTTATAGAAGTAATCCATGTACGGGGAAAAGATCCGTTCCGCTTCCGCGTCGGTCTCGGCCACGCCCATGGTCTGAACGAAGCCCAGGCTGTAGGGATTGGGCTCCTTGTTGAGCCGGTTTACGGTCTCCCAGTAGCCGTCGGTGATGCGCTTGCCGTGGAGGTGGCCGATGAAAGAGAGAAAAGAATATTGATAGTCGTGCTTGACGCAGAATTCCCAGGTCTCGATCGAGCCGCCGCCGGGAATCCAGATCGGCGGATGCGGCTGCTGGAGCGGACGTGGCCACAGGTTGACATAGCGCAACTGTGTGAACTTGCCGTTGAAGCTGAACATCTCCTTGGAAGTCCAGGCCTTGATGATCAGATCGTGGGCTTCGAGGTATTTCTCGCGCAGCGTCGCCGGCGTTGCGCCATAGCAGAAGTTGGTGTCCATCGAGGTGCCGACCGGAAAGCCGGCGACCAGACGCCCGCCGCTGAGCACGTCGAGCATCGCAAATTCCTCGGCCACCCGGATCGGCGGATTGTACAGCGCGATCGAATTGCCCAGGACAACCAGGTTGGCGCGTGAAGTGCGCCGCGCCAGCGCCGCCGCCATGATGTTGGGCGACGGCATCATGCCGTAGCCATTTTGATGATGCTCGTTGACGCCCAGCCCGTCGAAGCCCACCTGATCGGCGTACTCCAGCGAGTCGAGGTACTCGTTGTAAAGCTGATGGCCGATTTCGGGGTCGTAAAGACTGCGTGGAATATCCACCCAGACGCTGCGGTGCTTCGCTTTGAAGTCCTCCGGCAGGTACCGGTACGGCATCAAGTGGAACCATGTGAATTTCATAAGGCTCTCCCCTCGCCAAATTTCGATTTCATGTCAGCCGTCGTGGACCGATGCCCGCGCGGCTTTCCCCAGACCCGGAGCGCTCTGGCTGCGCACGTAAGCGCACCAGAGCACCCACCATCATGGTTGTACCGCATCCCGGCTTAATGGCAATAGCGCCGATAAACCCCCAGCACGTCTGTTGGCGGCGGTTCGCAGGATCGTCGCTCAGTGGCCCGCCTGGGCAGTGCTCATCGGGGCGCGGCGGAGCACCAGATAGAGCGGCAGGATCGCGAACGCGAGGAAAGAGAGCATCCGGTAGATGTCGTTGAAGGCCAGGATCGCGGCCTGCGATTGCACGATGCCGTAAACCATCGCGAGCCCCTCTTTGCCGCCGCCCACCTGCAGGAAGTGGAACGCGGGGGCGCCCGGCATGTGCGGCGCCACCCGGCTCATCCGCCAGGCGTCGAAAATCGAGAAATGCTCTACCAGATACGACTGATGCACCTGCTCCTTGGCTACCAGCATGGCGGTCAGAACCGAGATGCCGATGGCCGCCCCGGTACTGCGCATCATGTTATAGAGGCTCGACGCGTATCCCATGCGCTCGCGCGGCACCGTGGTCAGCGAAATCGCGGAAAGCTGCGGACCCAATAGGCCGCCGCCGACGCCATTGAGCATCACCGGTCCGATCACCTGCCAGTTGCTGACTTGCATCGTCCAGTGCGACATCATCCAGGTCGACACGCCCATCGCGATAAACGCCACCCCGATAAGCGGCCGCGTGTTGACTCCCATGCGCGACAACTGGCCGACCAGAATCAGCGCCATGAAGGAGGAAAGCGCACGTGGCGACAGCGTCAGGCCCGCGTTCCAGGCCGAATAGCCCATGTATTCCTGCAGGAAGATCGGATTGAGCAGATTGGCGCCATAGACCGCGAAGCTGAATACCACGACCAGTACGACCACCGCCGCGAACAGCGGGTTGAGCAGAATCCGCACGTCGACTACGGGGTCGGGAATCGTCAGCTCCCGCCAGGTAAAGACGATCAGCGCCAGCACTGCGCTTAAGGTGGCGTAAACCACCCATGGAGACGAGAACCAGTCAGCGCGCTGGCCGCGGTCGCAGATCAACTGAGTCAGCCCAATTCCCACCGTCAGCGTGGCGATACCGATGTAGTCAATTTTGGCGCCGTGCTTGGCCCGCAGATAGGACGGGTCCTCAAGGAAGGTGTAGACCATCAGAATGGCGATGATTCCAATCGGCACGTTGATATAAAAGTTCCAGCGCCATGACCAGTTGTCGGTAATCCAGCCGCCCAAAGTCGGGCCCAGCACCGGCGCCACCATCAGGCCCATCGACCAGGTTGCCATCGCCAACTGCTGCTCTTCTGGCGGGAACGTTTCCATCATAATGGCCTGCGAGGACGGCAGCATCGCGGCGCCGGCGAAGCCCTGAAGCAGCCTGAAGATAACCATCTGGTCCAGCGATCGAGCCGCGCCGCAACAGGCCGATGCCATCACAAAGGTGGTTACCGAGAATAGGAAGTAGCGTTTGCGCCCGAACCGGGCTGAAATCCAGCCGGTCAGCGGAATCATGATGCCATTGGCGACCAAGTAGCTCGTCACCACCCAGGTGATCTCGTCGACACTGGCCTGGAAGCTGCCTTGCATGTGAGGCAGCGCCACGTTGACGATCGAGGTATCGACCATCTCCAGCACGGTCCCCAGCATCACCGCGATCGCAATCAGCCATCGGTGCTGATTGGACGCGACATCGGAGGCGGCTATTTCGGTTACGGCTGCCAAGCTCGTGAGGTCCAGTAGCATATCAGCGCTTTGCGGCGCATGGAGCAAATCGCCAGATGTTTGAGTGCGATCGTCGCGTCTTGACAGCGAACATTGAAAGCGAAACAATAGCGAAAGTAATCATGATGCCCGCAACTGCACTGCTACTTTCCGATTCTGACATCGAGCCATTTTCCGAATCACGGCGCGGAGTGGAATTCGTGGAGATGGGCGCGAAGGAGATTCTCAACCGCTGCAGCAATCGCCAGATGCCCTTCGCGTGGACCATCAATCCCTACCGCGGATGCGAATTCGGCTGCGTTTACTGCTATGCGCGCTACACCCACGAGTTCCTGGAGCTGCGCGATCCGATGGACTTTGAGCGGCGCATCTTCGTCAAGCGCAAAGCCGCTGAGGTGCTGGAGCGGACCCTGGCGCGGACTCCAATCGGGCGCGATTCGATCGCGATCGGAACCGCAACCGATCCGTATCAGCCGGCGGAGCGGAACTTCGGCCTGACGCGTTCGATGCTGGAAGTATTCGCCCGGGTCGGTGGGATCAAACTGTCGATTACCACCAAGTCCAATCTGGTGGTGCGCGACCTCGACCTGCTCAAGAAGATTGCCGAGCGCTCCGAGATATCGGTGAACTTCTCCCTGATCACGATGAATCGGCGGCTGCAGCGCATCCTCGAACCGCGCGCGCCGCGGCCGGAGCTGCGGCTGCGTGCGCTACGCGAACTGGCCGCAGAAGGCATCCGCTGCAACGTCTTTATGATGCCGATGATCCCAGGACTCACCGACGCGCCGGCCGCCGTCGAGAGCATAATCGCGGCAGCGCGGCGTTATGGCGCGGCCGATGTCCACGCCCGGTCGCTGTTTCTGAAGCCGTCGGCGGCCAAGCGCTTCCTGCCATTTATAGAAGCCCACTTCCCGCAACTCGCCGAGCAAATGAAGAATCGCTACGGCGATTCAACCTACGGCCCCCGCGCCTACGACCAGCAACTCGACGAACTGGTGCAGCGCCTCAAGCGCAAACATGGATTTCTGGAGCGCCGCGAACGCCAGCCAGAACCAGCCGCCGCCCATCCAGTTTCACAACTGAGTTTGGGCTTTCGCTGATGCGAATTAGGGAGTACCGCCTCGCCTATACCGGTACTATCCCAAAGCCGAGTTGAGCGCCGCAGCGACGCACCCTTTGGTCGAGTGATAAAAGCGCTATATTCGGAGTAGCTCTGGACGCTACCAGGGCGGTTGCCAAATGTAGAGCGTCCAAAGTCCTCAGAGGTTCCGCGGGAAACGGACGCCGAACTCGGTCGAGGACCTCCGAATCAAGCCGCAGCAGATTCCAGCGGGACGCAGTCTGATTCAGTTGTGCCATGCGGCGGGCCCCCTCAAGTTCGGTGAGAAGGTTGGCGTGGACTGTTCGAACCAGCACGCGGCCGCATTCCGCCAGTGTCAGATCGGACGCAACAACAATCTCAGCGCTTGAAAGCAGCTCCCGTGTCTGTTCACCATAATGACCTGCGAGCAGCCAGGAGAGCACTGCGCTAGACTCGGCATACAGGTTCAATGATCGCCACGTTCTTCGTCGAGGAACCGAGCAATCTCCGCCGGTTCCAGCACAGGCTCCATCTTAGGGTAAAAAGCCGGACTGTTAGGACCGCCTAAACGCAGGGTTCCCTTTCGAGCCATATCGTCCAGAAGCGGATATTTGGAAGGTGCCGGAACTTCCCCGGGGGGCCGAAGCTCGGCGATTACTTCACCTCGATCCGTCACCACGATCGCCTCACCACTGCGAACCATTCGCAGATATGAACTGAGATGGTTCTTCAACTCTCGAATCCCTACCCACTTCATAATGTGTAATGTAGCTTCAAGTGACCACATCGTCAAATGGCGGACTCAGTTCATGATGAAACCGGCGTCGACGTTTAGCGTCTGGCCGGTTACGCCGGAGGATTGGTCGCCGGCGAAGAATAACGCGACCTTGGCGACTTCTTCCTCGGTGACCATCCGCACCATCGCGCTTTGCGACACGAAGCCGCGTTCCACCTGCTCGTAGGGCACGCCCATGGCCTTGGCGCGGGCGCTGATCACGCGGTCGATGCGGTCGCCTACGACCGGTCCCGGGCAGATGCAGTTGACGCGGATGCCGGACCGGCCCCATTCTCCGGCCCAGGTCTGGGTCAGGCTGATCATCCCCCATTTGGCGGCAGAATATGGCGCCCGGAAGGGGTAACCGCGCCGGCCCGATCCGGACGAGATATTTATTATCCCTCCGGATTTTTGCTGCTTCATGGTCGGAAGCACAGCGCGGGTCGCAAGCCAGGTACCGGTCAGATCGATATCGATCACCTCCTGCCATTCCTGCGGCGTCATCTCGGTGGTGATTTTGGTTGCGCCTTCGATTCCGGCGTTATTGACCAGTATGTCAACCCGGCCGAAGTGGGCGAGCGTCTGCTCCGCTATCAGCGCGCAGTCGGCGGCTTTGGCGACGTCGGTGACGATCGCGATACATTCGCCGCCCTGGCCAGCGATCTCGGCGCGCGTGCTCTCCAGCCGATCCGCCGAGCGCGCCGCCAGCACCACTTTGGCTCCCGCCCGGGTAAACAGCAGCCCGATTTGCCGGCCGATGCCGTATCCGCCGCCGGTAATGATTGCCACTTTGTTCGCAAGCTCTTGCATCGGAGTCATCCTTCGGGTGTCGTAATGAAGGTCCGAAAATACGCCCACGTGGCCGCTAAAGCGAGCAACTCAATCTAGGCGGCTTTCGGGTTCACCAAATTTGTTATAAGGTTGTCTTAGTCTGCCAGGGTCGATTGTAAAGGTTGCATGAAAGCAGGAGCGATTTCGTTTTCCAACCGTCTGCATTTGCTGACGGTTTTAAAAGTGGTGCTGATCGCCGGATTGGTGGCCGGCACGGTGATGCTATTCATCACCAACGAAGACCTGTTCCGCAACCCCCAACTGATAAAGGTCGAAGTCCTGCGCTGGGGAGCGTGGGGCCCGATCGGCTTCATGTTGCTGTACGCTTTTGGTCCCTCGATGCTGGTTCCGGGCGCGGTGATGACGCTGGCGGCGGGACTGGCTTTTGGCACCGTCAAGGGGTCCGTCTATTCGTTGATCGGCGCCGATCTGGGAGCGTTGGTGGCGTTTGCGGCGGGCCGCTTTTTGGGCAAGGGTTTCGTCAATAAATTGCTGGCCGGCCGCTTTGGTGAAACGCTGGACAAGATCGCCCGCAACGGCTTCCAGATTATTCTTTACCTGAGAGTTTTCCCGATCATCCCGTACAACGCGCTCAATCTTCTGGCCGGAGCCTCTCCGATTACTTTCAAAGATTATTTCTGGGCCAGCATGATCGGCATGATTCCGGGCACGATACTGTTCGCGTTCCTGGGCAACGAATTGTGGCATCCTACGTCGCCCCGCTTCATCCTGGCGCTGCTGCTGATCGCGCTAAGTTTCGCCGCCGGCGAAGCTTACCGGCGCCTCCGGGTTGATCGCAGTCCAGCGTAACCGCTCCGGCATCCGAATCGCATTATCAAATCAAAGAGAAATCGCGCCAGTTTCTCTGACCGCGATTTTTCTCTTAACAATCTCTGTGCCCAAAACAAGCGCAAGACGTGATGTTCCGCTTGCTCAGGTGCCGGTTTGCCAGGAGGTCAGGTAATGCTTTTGCTCGCTGGACAACGAATCGATCTTGATTCCCATCGAGGCCAGCTTGAGCGTGGCCACGTCCTGTTCGATCGCACGCGGTACGTCGTGAACCTTGACCTCGTGGCTCTTGGCGCTGGCGGCCCAGCTCGCGCATAGCGCCTGGGTGGCGAAGCTCATGTCCATCACCTGTGCCGGATGGCCCTCGGCGCAGGTAAGATTCACCAGCCGCCCCTGACCCAGAAGGTAGACTTTCTTGCCGTTGCGCAGATGGTAGGCGTCGACATTGCGGGTAACATCCTTCTCGACCTTGCGGGTAACCTTGCGCAGCGCCGTGAGATCGATCTCGACGTCGAAATGGCCGGAGTTGGAGAGGATGGCGCCATCCTTCATCAGATTGAAGTGATCGGCGCCGATTACCTGCTTGTCACCGGTTACGGTCACGAACACATCACCGACCTTGGCCGCATCGCTCATGCGCATCACTCTGAAGCCGTCCATCGCCGCTTCCAGCGCACGGACCGAATCTACTTCGGTGACGATAACATTGGCGCCCATACCATGGGCGCGGGAAGCCACGCCGCGTCCACACCATCCGTAACCGGCGACCACCACTATCGAACCGCCCAGCAAAATGCCGGTGGAGCGAATGATCGCCTCGACCGTCGATTGGCCGGTGCCATAGCGGTTATCGAACAGATGCTTGGTTTCGGCGTCGTTGACTGCCACCACCGGGATCCGCAGCGCGCCGTCTTTTTCCATCGCCCGCAACCGGATCACTCCGGTGGTGGTCTCCTCCATGCTCGCGATTACCTCTTCGGCCTGGGCGGCGTAATCGGTATGCAGCAGGCTTACCAGGTCGGCGCCGTCATCCATCGTCATCCGCGGACGACTGTCGAGCACTGCCCGCAGATGCTTGTAATAAATGTCGCGATTCTCGCCGTGAATCGCGTAGCAAGTAATCCCCTCGTGTTTGACCAGGGCGGCGGCGACGTCGTCCTGAGTTGAAAGGGGATTGGAAGCGCACGCCAAGACTTCGGCGCCGCCAGCCTTCAACGCGCGCAGCAAATTGGCGGTCTCGCAGGTGATGTGCAGGCATGCGCCCAGACGCAGGCCGCGCAACGGCTTGGTTTTGGCGAACTGTTCGCGGATCCCGCGCAGGACGGGCATCTGCTGGTCGGCCCACAGAATGCGGCGATGACCCTGATCCGCCAGGCCGAGGTCGGCAACGTCATAATTTTTCTGAGCGCGCTTAATACGCAGGGTGGAAACCGCCTTTCGGCGGCTCTTTACTGAGGCCACTTGATTAAACTCCGGTTGGTATTTGGTGGGAACTGGGGCGACCCAGATCCATTAACGGCCGTTGATGCCGAAGGAGGTCTGTAATGCCGCCGCCATATCGATCTTCTCCCAGGTAAAGAGCCCATCCTGGGGTGTGCGGCCAAAATGCCCATAGGCCGCGGTGGGCCGATAGATCGGGCGTTTCAAGTCGAGCTTGCGGATAATCCCGGCGGGACGAAAGTCGAACAACTCGCGCAGGGCTGAGGACAGCTTGGTGTCCGGCGTCACTCCGGTGTTGAAGGTGTCAACCAGCAACGATACCGGTTCGGCCACCCCGATTGCATATGCGACCTGGATTTCGCACTTGCGTGCCAGACCCGCCGCTACGATGTTCTTGGCCACGTGCCGCGCCATATAGCACGCCGAGCGGTCAACCTTGGACGGGTCCTTGCCGGAAAAGGCCCCGCCGCCATGACGTCCATATCCGCCGTAAGTGTCGACGATAATCTTGCGTCCGGTCAGACCGCAATCGCCCTGCGGGCCACCGACCACGAAGCGCCCGGTCGGATTGACGAAGTACTTGGTCGACTTGTCCAAATATTGAGGCGGGATCACCTTCTTGATCACTTCTTCAATGATCACTTCGCGCAGCGTCTCGTACTTGACGTCGGGGCTGTGCTGAGTCGAGATGACCACCGTTTCGACGCCAACCGGGCGATCGTCCGCGTAGCGAACCGTGACTTGGCTCTTGGCGTCGGGCCGCAGGAAGTCGTACTTTTTCTCCTTGCGGACCTTAGTCAGATGTTCCATCAGCTTGTGCGCCAACGATATCGGCAGCGGCATCAGCTCGACGGTTTCATCGCAGGCGAAGCCAAACATCAGGCCTTGGTCGCCGGCGCCCTGCTCCTTGAACAACCCCTCGCCCTCGGTGACTCCCTGCGAGATGTCAGGCGACTGGCGTTCGATCGCGGTCAGCACGGCGCAGGTATTACCGTCAAAGCCGATCGAAGAATCGTTGTAGCCGATGTCCAGGACCGTCTTGCGGGCGATTTCGGAATACTCGATTCTGGCTTTGCTGGTGATTTCTCCGGCCATCACCACCATCCCGGTCTTGGCCAGGCTTTCCAGCGCGACCCGCGAATTGGGGTCCTGCTCCAACAAGGCGTCGAGCACCGCATCGGAGATCTGATCGCACATCTTGTCGGGATGACCTTCGGAAACCGACTCGGATGTGAAAAGAAAGTCTTTTAGCGCCATGTTTCTCCTACTGAGTTACGCATTCGAAAGGTGCGTGGCATGCGTCGTGGTGCGGTTGATTTTGCCCTCCGCAAGAGTGCTCCACCGCCCCGACCGCCGCAATGCCAGGACCATCCAAGCCGGGTCTGATTCCGGAAAACTTAATCGCATGCGTAGGTGGTCTTTTCCTATAACGGAACCTAATCGGCGGGTCAACATTGGCCAGCTCTAGCCAACCCGTATTTGTCGCGGATTTATTCCTCGCCGAAGCCGTTACTGAAAAGTTGGGTCAACTCATCGACCGCCGCCTGGGCGTCTTCACCTTCGGCCTTGAGCCGCAGTTTTGTCCCTTTGCCCGCGCCCAGCATAATAAGGGCGGTCACACTACGTGCGCTGGCCTGATTGTTGCCGCGCCCAATGGTTATACTGGATTTGAATCTGGCGGCGGCCTGAGCCAGCGTCGTCGCCGCCCTGAGATGCAACCCAAGCCGATTCTTTATCTGTACCGGTGCCTCCGCGACGTTCACGCTCTGACGCCTGGCAGGGTGCGGAAAAAAACTGTTTCACTGGGGAGTGAGGTCATCTTCGATAGGAACGATCTGCTCAGCGAACAACTCGCGTAAACGCGGCTCGATAGTCTTGTCGGCGGTGCTGCCCTCGCGCCGTCGCCAGTGGGTCAGAGGTATCACGGCTTTGGCCATATTACGATGGCCGCCGGCGCTGCCGATATCTCCGAACAGCTTGCGCACGACTTCTCCAGCGCTGCGCCCGGCCCCGTGATTGCGTACCGCAATCACCAGGTTTTTGCCCAGCTTGCCCGAAACCGCCACCCATTCCGCGCCGTGGAATTGCAGGCAGAAATCCGCCATCTGGACGATCAGATCGTCGCGCTTGACCGGTCCCAGATGGACCACCGCGAGATCATTCTGGACCGAAAACCGCTGCATCGCGTGCGCCAGTATCTTGGCGAAGGATATCGGTAACTCGGGCCTTTCAATCCGCCGCAACAGGTTGTAGTTGGCCAGCGGATAAAGAAACGTGAAGGCCTGCAGGTCGTCGTCGGTCACCCGCCGCGACAGCATCAGCGTGTCGCTCTTGATGCCGTATAGCAGGGCGGTCGCGAGCCGCTCGCTGACCCGTTCCTGGGCGCTGATCAGGTACTCAGTTAAAATGGTCGAGGTGGCGCCGTAGCGGATCCGCACATCCTCGAATTGGGCGTTGCCGGTGGAGTAGCCCGGATGATGGTCGATTACAATATGGGCGTGATGCAGACGCCCATTGAAATAGGGCGGTTGCACATCCACCATCGCGATTCGTTCGTAGCTATCGAGCAGTTCGGTGGTCGCCCGCACGACTTCGATTTCGAGCAATTCCACCATCGCGCGATTTTCGGGCCGCGTGATCTCGGTAAAGGCGAACAGCGGCGTGGTCAGCTTGTTTCGTCCCAACAGGGTTCTAAGCGCGATCCCGCTCGCGATCGCGTCGGGGTCGGGGTCATCCTGAAGCAGAATCGCAACGCGTTTGTTCTCGCCTGCTACCGTGCGAAGTGCCCTGAGCTTATCCTTAGTGTAAGATTGATCCATTGACGCCTGCGGAGCCGTCTAGCCCGACAGCGCCGAACCAGGTCCCGTCCTGCGCTCTCAAGACTAGCAGGGATATTATACCACCGCGCGAAGATTTAATTTATTCTGAACCTTCGACTCTGTACAGGTCTGAAACCCGTGGATGCCGAGCACTGCCAAATCTGTAATCGGCCAGTCAAAGACTGGTTTTTGAAACTGAGCGTTGAAGACAACGCAGGCTTAAGCGAAATTGCGTTAATTTGCGCAAATTGTGGAGTCAAGCTGCGGCTTGCCTCCGAAAGGACGCGTGATTTGCAAATCGATCCCTGGATTCACGAAGCCGTGGCCAACGTCCTGAGAGGTAAACCCCGGTGACGACACCTGCCAGCCAGGTTTCCAATCAGGGCGAGATCTGGCCTTATGAAGAGGCCCGCAAGTTGGCCGAGCGAGTTGGAGGATACGAGCCCGATCGCCCTGCGATCATCGAAAGCGGCTTCGGACCCTCCGGGCTCCCGCATCTGGGCACCATGGGCGAGGTGTTGAGGCCATCGTACGTGCGTCATGCTTATCAGTTGATGGAGCGGAGCCGCGCCTGCCGTCTGATCGTATTCATCGACGATATGGACGGCTTGCGAAAGGTGCCCGAGAGCGTGCCTAATCGCGACAAGATGGCCGCCTATATCGGCCAGCCGGTGTCGCGGATACCGGATCCGTTCGGATGCTGCCCGAGCTTCTCCGCCCATATGGTCGATATGTTGATCGAATTCCTCAAGCCGGTGGCGGTCGAATACGAACTGATGCGCTCGAGTGAGACCTATGCCAGCGGCCGCTTCGACGCGGCGCTCGGGCTAATCCTGGACCATCACCAGGAAATCATCAATATCGTCGCTCCAACGCTCAGGAATGAAAACCGCAGCCAGTGGTCGCCTTTTCTCCCAATCTGTCCAAACTGCGGGCAGGTGAACTCGACTCTGGTTACCGCTTATCATCCGCAGCGCCACAGCGTTGAGTTTTCCTGCGAGCGCAGTTTCGGCGGGGCGACAGGATGCGGATACAAGGGCGAGCAGAGCGTACTCGGCGGCAACGCCAAGGTGCAGTGGAAGGTGGATTGGGCGCTTGCGATGGTTCGCCTTGCGCGTGGACTACGAATTGTACGGCAAGGACCTGATCGACTCGGCGCGGCTGTCGGGGCAAATCGTGCGTCTGCTCGGGGGCAAGCCACCGCTGGGCTTTGCCTATGAGATGTTCCTCGACGAGGAAGGCCACAAGGTTTCCAAATCGGTTGGCCGCGGCGTGACCGTCGACCAATGGCAGCGTTACGCCCCAATCGAGGTGCTGAAGTATTTTTTGATCCTGAACCCGCGCCGCGCCCGCAAACTGTTCCTGGAAGCGATTCCCCAATACGTCGACGAATATCTCGACGAACTGCGGGCCTATGCGCAGGCAGACCCCGAGCGCCGGCGCTCATCCGGCCTAGAATTCGTCCTGCAGCCTGACAGCGTGCGGAACTTCAGGTCGGAACTGACCTATGGACTGATGATGAATCTGGTCTCCGCGCTGGGCACCTCGGACACGGAGCTGATCTGGAATTACCTGACACACTATGACCCGGGCGTCAGCGGCGACGACGAGACACGGGCGATGGTCGGGACGCTGGTCCAGTGCGCGCTGAATTTTTACCGCGACTTCGTCGAGCCAAACAAGCATCGTCATGTACCCGACGCCGCCGAGCGGCTCCAGATTCAGGAAATCATCCATTTCCTCTCCCATTATCCCGATGCTTCGGCGGAGGAAATCGAAAAGGAAATCTACGAGGTCGGCCGGCGGCATTACGACAAACCGGGCAAAATCTTTCCCCTGTTGTACAAGGTTCTGCTTGGCCAAAAGCAAGGTCCGCGGCTGGGTGTATTCATCAAACTGGTGACGCCGAAGAGAATCGTCAATCTGCTCCAGGAAGCTACGCCCGGCGATTGAGGCGAAATAGACTGAGCCCTACCTCGCCCGCGGTTGCGAACTCGTTCCGCAGGCGCATGCTGGGAGTGGGTGACTGATACACTTCAAGCAGCACCAACGCGTTGGCGCTCACCTCGATCACAGGAATTCAGCGAACACGGAATCCGCCAATTCCAGCCCGCGCTCGCTCAGCCGCACGCGGTCGCCGTCGCGCAACAGCAGTCCGCCGTCGAACAGGCGTTGGGCACGCGCACCGAAGCGCTCTTCAAACGTTATCCCGAAGCGCTCCCTAAAGCGCGACAGTTCCAGCCCTTCGATTAGCCGCAGGTTGCAGAACGCAAACTCCGACGCGCTCACCGCCGCGTCCAGCGTCTCGCTCCCTGCCTCCGCCGCTCCGCTTTTACACGCCTTGGCGAGATAAACGGCCGGCAGCCGTTCGTTCCACCACCGCCTGCCAGTGGAACCGGTCGCCGCATAGCTGTGCGCTCCCGCCCCGATTGCGAGGTAGGACTGAGTGCGCCAGTAGGTCAGGTTGTGCCGGGCCTCGCATCCAGGCCGCGCGTAGTTCGAGATCTCGTACATCGCATAGCCATGGCGCGGCAATTCACGGCGCACCATCTCATACATCGCGCCCTGCCCCTCCTCGGGCAGTTGGCGCATCCGGCCCGCCTTCAGTGCCCTGCCGAACGCCGTGCCCTCCTCAAAGGTCAGGTTGTAAGCTGAAATATGGTCGGGACCTAGCCCCACTGCCTTTTCCACGTCGGAGGCGACGTCATCGAGGTCCTGGCCGGGAACGGCAAAAATCAGGTCGAGGTTGAGCTGATCGAATCCTGCGGCACGGGCCTGTTCGACCGCGGTCACGGTCTGTTCGGCGCTATGGATACGGCCGAGGAATTGCAAAATCCGCGGATTAAAGGACTGGGCGCCGAAGCTGATGCGATTAATTCCCGCCTCTCGCATGCCCCGCAGTTTGGCCAGGTCGACGGTACCGGGGTTGGCCTCGGCCGTGATCTCAGCGTCAGGCTCGATACCGAATAGACAGCCGGCTTCCTCCAGCACGCGAGCCAACGATGACGGCTGAAACAGAGAGGGGGTGCCGCCGCCAAAAAAGACGGTTCGAATCGGGTTGCCTGACCACGGCGCCTGGTCAGCGCGAAAGCGCAGTTCCGCAATCAAGGCCCGCGTATATTCCCCCTCCGGCCACGCCTTGGCCGCGTAGGAGTTGAAGTCGCAATAGGGACATTTCGACTCGCAATACGGAATATGAATGTACAGCGAAAAGCTCACGACCTTAGTCTAGCCTAATCGAACGGATGACGCGCCGGGGGTCTCGACCCGATTGGGTTAGGCGACATGTTAACCCCCTGTTGATTGAAGCATTCAGTGAGAGAATCAGGAATGTTACGCTTTCTTGAATAGAGTTCTGGTAGCAGCGGTAATCCGGGTAGCAGCAGGTCGAGGTCGATTCCCGGCAGTGGCGTAAAGGCGCTCTCAGACTGGGCCGGGGTGACGGTGAAGCGGCGGTTGAAGTCCGGCACAAAGACCTCCTTTAAATAGCGGTTGCCCTGCGCGTAGCTGGTAATGTGGTGCAGCCGCAATTCCTGTGGCAGGCGGCCCTGGATGGTCTGAAAGGCGCGTTCGCTGCGCCCGCGGGCTTGGGGCGAGCGGGCTAGAATATGCCTGATCCCCAAGGCCCGCAGCGCTTGGGCGACCTGGCCCTGCTGCTCCTCAGCCGGAGCCTGGCCCGCTTGCTCGGTGCGGCAGAAGTGGGAACCGCGGTCGGTGTACAACTCGCAGAAACGGCCGTGTTCGCGCACGATTGAGATCAGCGCCTGGAAGGTGGAAAGCGTACCTTCCTGGGCGACGAACTCCGCATACACAATATGGCCATCGGCATCGTCGAGCGCCACCACCAGGTCCTGCATCGGTTGCCCCGCGATCCATTCATGCGTGGAGGCATCGAGGTGGACTAGCATTCCCACCAGCGGGCGGCGCTCGCGCCGGCGCCGATAGCGGCCGCGGCCGGGCTCCTGCTGCACAATTCCGGCCTCCTGCAGTACCTGCCGGACATAAGTATATGACACCGCGATCCCGTGCTGCTCAGTCAACCGTTCGTAAAAATGCCGCATCGAAAAGTCCGCGTACATTGCGCGCTTGAGCCGGCAGATCTCCCTCAGCGTCTGCGCCGTGACCCGCTTGCGCCGCGGTCGTCCGCCGCGCTGGTCCATTACCGCCGACATTCCATTGCACTCGATCGCGCGCCGAATCCGGCGCATTTGCCGCGGCGTCACTCCGATAATATCGGCCGCTGCCACCCAACTGAGCTGTCCGTCTATCGCCTAGGTGATTACTTCCCGCCGGGTCATTGTCCTTGCCTCCCGGGCTACCCACCGCTCGATGTTTCCCATCGCGCGGCTGTACCCTGTTAGGCGGACATCTTTAAGTGCTTATGACCCGGACATCTTCTGTGCTTATCACACAAAAACCGGCTAAATCCTTGCCGAGCGAGGCCATTTGGTCTAAATGGCGAGCTGGATCGGAGAGTCAAAACGGAAATTCCGCTTGCATGGGATTCACCTCCGAAGGCCGAAATGAAAGGTAGTGAGCGGCAACAGGCGGAATCGGGAATGGCGTTGCCCGGCCGCCCGGCTTGGAACGTGCTGTGGTCCTATGCCGTCCTGCGCCTCACTCTCGGCACCACCTTCCTCTTTCACGGCGTTACCAGGTTTGTGAGCGGCTGGTCTAACTTCGCAGACCAGATGGTGCAGAGCTTTCACAACACCCTCCTGCCGGACTTCATGGTGCGGCCCTTCGCTCTGAGCGTACCCCCGGTGGAAGCCGTCCTCGGCGCCTTGCTCTGCCTGGGATTGTTCACCCGCTGGACTCTGATCGCTGGTGGGCTTTGGATGACTGCCTTGGTTTTCGGGACGACCATTCGGCAGGACTACCCCGTGGTCGCCATCCAACTCCTATATGCTTTCCTCTTTTTCGTGCTGCAAGTGTGGCAGTCATCCAACCGAATTTCGCTTGACACCCTGGTGAAAACGAGAAGAGTGAAATAACGCGAGGGAAGATGGGTAGAGCATGAGGGACGGTTCGAAGTTTCCTATTCCTGCTGCTTCCGATACTCCTCGCGCTTCCTGTCGGCGACCTGCTTGAGGTGGCCCAAAGCGAGGTCGGTTCAGGTGCCGCGCCGCCGACGGCTGGACGCCTATCACAGCTTCGACAGTGACCGATGTTTTTGACCTATTTCGATCTAGCCATGAGAGTCCTGGCAGGTGCAAAATTGTCGGAGGTCGACGCTTGGAATAAAAGAGTAACTAGCATCTTGAACGTTCACGAAGACCATTCAAGACCTCAGCGACCACGGCTGCCTTCAAAACCACTGGATCAAGGCCGGCGCCCAAGACCGCATCGCAAGAAGTGCAGACGTAACAGACCGCCTTGAAACTCGTCCCCACAGCTTGTGCGGTCATCGGATGGGTAGACAACACAGTTACAGGGTCGTCGCATTTTGGACAGGTTGCCATGAGCATGCTCCTTTAGCTGTAAAGTCTCTGTTTCGGAGACGCCAATTTCAACTGCACTGCGAAACTACCGGCCCGAGTCTTCAGCGCCGAGATCTACAGGGCTTTGGTCAC
Organism: uncultured Pseudomonadota bacterium; assembly: GCA_963824565.1. Taxonomy (GTDB): domain Bacteria; phylum Desulfobacterota; class Binatia; order Binatales; family Binataceae; genus JAJPJA01. The sequence goes on from CAWGQB010000034.1 coordinate 22,377, forward strand.
CGATCCTTTTCTCCTGAGCCAGCCGTATATCATCCACCAATCGGGTACCCAGCCGTTCCATTGTGTCCAAGGCATGCGAGTGCAGACGTGAGAAAAGGTTGAATGCGAATAAGGCGATCACCGCAATCATTAAACCAAGCGCTGGAGCGATAAGCGCCTGAGCCACCCCGGCGGTCACTTGAGCAGGTGCCACTAGCTGACTGGATCCAACAATCCTGAAGGCCTGCATCATGCCGGTAATCGTGCCAAGTAGACCCAGAAGCGGCGCCGCCGTTACGATCGTTTCCAATACCCAAAGGCCGCGGTGTAGTAGCTTTTCGACCCGACCCGCCTCATCTCCAGCACGAGACTCAACCCACCAGGCCGGATGGTCGCGGTTTGACTCGATTACTTAAAAGAAACTGCCATAAGCGTTGTGAGGCCCGAGGTCCTTCACCTGCCAGGTTAGTTCTTCCCAATCAAAGCCATAGGATTCAAGCAATTCGAGAAGTGGCCCGGGCAGGCGAAGGGCGCGCGCGCAGACTATGGTTCGGTCTAGTATGATCATCATGGCCAATATTCCGAGCGCCAAAAGCGGGTACACCATGACCCCACCATAACTCAATGCCCGCCATGCGGCCCGGAACTGTTCCATTCCGACGAACCTCAAGGGTCTTTGTACAACCGCCAAAAAATTCGCGGCGATAGACGAACCTCAGTTGACCGTGCTCCAACGGTCTTCAATCCGACGGACCTTCCAAAGGATCACGGAGACAGCCCAACCGGCGGCAAATATCCCCACTATCAGGTAGCCGAGCGTTTCAAAGTTGAGGGCGGACAGCGCATCAAAAAACCGCCCGCGAAGCCCGATTTCGGTGGCCAGGACCTGGACTAACTCGATGGTGCCAATCAAAAGCGCTACCGCCACCGATAGGCTCGTGGTTGTGATGTTGTAATAGATCTTCCGCAGCGGACTGGAAAACGCCCAACCGTACGCCTGGACCATGAAGACGCCGTCGGCGGTGTCCATGAGCGACATGCCCGAAGCGAACAGGATTGCTAACGACGTGACTGCCAGGACCGGAACCTGCTGGGTTGCCGCTCCCGCGGCAATCGCCAGCAATCCAATTTCGGAAGCCGTATCGAAACCCAAGCCAAAGAGCATACCGACCGGGTACATTTGCCAGCTATGGCGGATTAGATTTTGCAAACGGCCACCGAGGATGCGGTTGGTCAGTCCGCGCTGGAGGAGCAGTTCCTCCAGGCGCTCCGGGCGGTAAGTCCCCTGCTTCATTTGCCGCCAGATGCGCAGGATTCCGATCAGCACGAGCAAGTTCAGGATTCCGATGAGCCAGAGAAAAACTCCCGAAACGCTGGCTCCGATCACGCTCCCATAACGTTGCAAATCTGGCATTTTAGAGCGTACGGCGGTGGCCGCGACCGCCAATGCAAGGGTCATGATCAGCACGATAGTCGAATGGCCCAGGGAGAAGAAAAAACCCACGCCCAAGGGTTGTTTGCCGCCCTGGAGAAGATAGCGAGTGGTGTCGTCGATGGCGGAGATGTGGTCGGCGTCGAAGGCGTGGCGCAGCCCCAGCCCATAGGCCAGCGCACCGAGACCCGCCATTGCCGGAAACCGGGGCGCGTAAAGGAAGAACAGTCCCCAGCCGATCAAATGAATCAATCCGACGCAGCCGAATAACCCGCTGATGCGTATCCATGAGTCTGCACCGGGAGCGCGCCACTTCATTTGCACATCGCTTGCCGCCACAGTGTCTACAAGGACGGCAGCGGCACGGTCAGGGCGTCGTAGACGGTGATTCTGGGGCCGTATGCGGATTGAAACACGCCGATGCCCGATGCCGGCCGAATCAGGTTGGTGCGGTCGAAGATATTCAGCAGTATGATCCGGTTCTCGAGTTTACCCAGCATCGGAATATTGAAAAATCGCGACGCGCTCAGGTTGAATTGCCAGACCTTTGGTAGTTGTTGCTGGTTCGCGAAGCCGCCCCGCAACCCGCTGCTGAAGAGTCCGTCGAAGGTGAACAGGTAGTCGCTCCAGCGATAGGCGATCCCACCGGAACCGCCCACCAGCGGCGTGTGGTCTAGAATAAAATAGTGCTCATTAATATAGGCCAGTTCAGCTGGAGCAAAATTGTACTGGCCCGACGCAACTCCAACATCTTCTTCGCGTGATACAAAGACGTTGAGCCGCAATGCGAGATCCCGCAGGTTGTAGGTCAGAGTGTTTTCGACCCCACCGCCGTACCCGCGTTTGTAGTTCAAGGGAGCATCAATTGGCACGGCGCCAAATTGCCCTTCGTCAAGGTAGTGACGATCGATTCGGAAATAGTTATCCTCGCCCCAAACCAGGTTTGGCATAATTTGATGCGTGAAACCGGCGTCCCAGTAGTAGTCGGTTTCGGGAAGGGGCGCCAGATTTCCTCCGGACGCAACTCCGAGCGAACCGCTCGTGCCCGCGAATATATTGTTGATGGCCGGCGAGACGCCCTGGAAGTTCGGGATTTGGAAATAGCGGGCGAAGCCGGCGTGCAGCGTGGTATCGGGCCGCGCCTTGTACACGAAGTTGATCGTCGGACTGAACTGGCTGTTGACCGAAAACGCATCGAGGAGATCCCAACGCGAGCCATAACTGACGCTCAACTTCTCAGTGATTTTCCAGGTGTCCTGCAGATACACGCCGTAAACCAGATTGATCTTGTTGAGATTCGCGCCCACTGAAACCGGCGTCGTGCCAACCTGTTTGCCCATGTCATTGACGTTGAACACCAGCGAATGATCATCGATCTCGATTCCATACTCGCCGAAATAGAAACCGGCGCCGAAGGTGTGCGCGTTGTTCCAGCGGTAGGTGAGGTCGCCCTCCAACGAGTTTGAGAAGTCGCTGTTGAACACGTGCGAAGACACCCCATTGTAAATGAGCTCTCCGATGGGGTCGGGATGGAAGTTTTGGTTGTTATAGTGAGACGAATAGGCGAGCTGATAGTCAACGTCTTCTCCAACTACACCATCCAGCGCCAGGACCCCGAAATAGTCTTGCTGATCGAGCCTGGAATTCATTGCCGTTGAGGGATAAAAAGCGGGATCCAAATCGTCGAGTTGCCATGCCGGTGGGATTGGACGGTTGGGGAATTGTGAATCGACATAGGTCGCGCCCGTCATCAGGCTGAGTTTTGCCAGCGGAGTCAGTTGATAAGTCAGATATGAGAATCCCTGGCCTTCTTTTATCGCGTCGTGAATCGGGTCGGGAGCAGCCACGGCGGAGCTGAAGCCGAGATTGGACTGCAGATAAAGACCAGTGACGTAATAACTCAATTTGTCATCGCATCCCTGGAGCTGGAAACTTGGCCGCACAGTATCGCGCTGGCCGCCATAAATCTGAAACCAGTTGTCGCCGCCGTCGCATCCGTCTTTGGTCTTGATCTCGACCACGCCGGCGGTGCGATATCCGTACCGCGGGGGCAATATACCGTCGGCGAGGCTTACTGATTTGGCGAACTGCGAGTTTAGGAGCTGGGTGAAGGTGGGGTCGGTGTTGAGATCCAGCGGAAGCAGCACGCCGTTCATCTCGTACTGTATACCCAGATGCTCACCGCGGATGTGGATCTCCTGGTTCTGGTCAAGTGCGACGCCCGGCATCTGCAGCAGCACGTCATTGAGCGGCGTGGCCTCCCCCTGGGGCAGGTCCTTGATATCATGATTGGTCAAAGTGTACTTGCTGGCGCCTGACTCGGTCAGAGTATTTTGCACCCGGATCCGATTGGCGCTCAGCCGCATCTCCAACGGCTCCTCCGACGCGAGCACCAAGTCCAAAGGTTTTGCGGCCCGCACCGGCATTGCGATAATCATGGTGGCTGGCCTGAAACCTTGCTTGCGCGTCACCAGCGCATAGGTACCGGCCTTTCTCTCCGGCAGCCGAAATTCTCCCTGAGCGTTGGTCTTTGCGTGTGCCACAGTACGGCCATTGGGGTCCTGCAGGTTGATAATGACGCCGCCAAGGGGCCGGCCAAGAGCATCCTTCACCGTTCCAGTGAGCGCCGGTGAAGCACCAAATTTTTGACCGGCCCATGCATTGCCTACAGTGACGAGGATAATGACGATAGCCAGGACACCGATCCCGCACGCTCCAATGCCTGACCGTGACGACCTTGAATGTTCCGCGTTCGATCGGTTCAAGGCGGACACCTCCACACTTTGAGCGCCTTTAAAAGCGCAGGCGACACTTCTCCGTTCTCGCGCCTTCGATGCGGAAAAAGGACGCAATTCAAGCCGGCCAATTCCATGGATTGGGCGAGTAACGAGCGGACTCGACCGGCTTCATGGGCGCAAAAACGCCCGGAATCCTAATCGAGAATCAGCAGGAATTTCTGGAACTAAAGATGCTGTGGAGGCGGACGCGCCCACCGCTCAACTGTAAGCAGGTGTGCGTAATCGAAATCATCGGACGTGAGGAAACTTATCCAACAAAGCGTCAGGACCAGCAGCGGCAGAATTGCCGAACCGGTTGCGGGAGCGGCGAAGTGCCAATGTCCGGTCCCGTGTTCGTGTTGATCATGATGGCTCGCGTGGTGATGGCTCGAATGGGCAATCTCCGAATGCGCGTGGACGCTATCGTGACCGTTCGAATCGGTATGCGGAACCTCGGACACATGAAGGTGGGGAAGGTCGTCACCGTGGTGATGGTGATGGAAAACCGTGCTGCCCCTGGGTGTGCGGCCGGCGTAAAGGAAGATCACCGCTCTGCCGCGCGGTCTGGCAAAGACCGGCTTCCAGTATCTGAGAAGTCTGCGCGTTCCGTTCACCATCGGATAATACGATTGTGGAGCAGCATCGGATTGCACTAACCTGGAATCGAACGATTAGACCCAGCCGCCGAAGCAGCACAATATTGCTGCTGAAATAAGAGCCCAACATTTTCGTAGCACGCCGAACGTCAAGGCGTCAATGAAATGAAATTCGGGTAGTGGGTCAGTTTGAGAAAGCCATTCCTAGGGTCTCTAAGTCTTCGTTAATCGCGAAGCTTTCACCGCCGACCAGTTTGATCATAGAACCGGCGCCCCCCGTCGGGTCGCGCCTGGCGTAAATAAGATGGTCTCGATTGAGCAGATATTCGTCGCCAGTAGCCGCACGATGCACCAAGATAAAGTCAGCCATATGTTGATCTCCATTGCATTTGGTCGTTAGAAATGGGGCGAGCAGGATGGCTAGTCCTGCTCGCCCCGGTTAGGTCCCCCGCTTAGTTAGCGAGACCGCCTTGGTGGATTGGTGCGAACCTCAAGCTTCCAAGTGCCGTTGCGGTGAGCAACCGGCGGGGCCGGATGGCCCTCTCGGAGAGTTAATCGTTCGCCTTGAGACGACGAGGTATCGCGATAGATCCCCGATTCCGGAACCGTTGTTCCGGGTTTGATTTCTACCTTGGCCATTGGACAAACCTCGACACGCGGAGTTTTTCACCGCTTCGGGGCTTGCTAAAAAGTGTAAAGGCTAGTAGATTGAGGTTAGCCGTTCCTACTATCTAAAAGCCCGGCACTTTAGCGAGCCGGTTACGAAGCTCTCAGGTTCGTTCGTTCTTGAGAGCTTCGTCATTATTATAGCACGAAATTATATTCTGCAGAAACTACCTCCGAGCGGATTGCACCAATTCCCAGTCGTCCACGACCGCCACCATATCCTCAAGATTCCAAAGCCGATCAGTAACGCCCGCTTCCATCGCGGGTGTACAACGCAAGGTCTGATGGATACGCACGAAATTGTAATGCATGAAATAGATCGAGATGGCATGCATGTGGTTCTCGACCTTCTTTGAAAACGCGTTTGTGAGCCGGGTAAACCGACGCATCCCCATCCTCATGCTCAGGTTCTGCCTTTCGACGTAGCTGGTTGATATTTCTTCCGGGTCAGGCTGACCGCGAACCACGTGCCGTTCCGCGCCAACGCAAACTGGCGGACTGTAGCGCTTTTCGGCTTCAACGGCGGTCCCGTATTGTTTCACAAGCTGCGCGTAATCGATATCGCGGGCGAAGGCGTAATCGACGGCTTGCAGATACGCGTGGTGTCCATCGGTCGTTAGCTGAACCCGGTTGGTCAACCGGGACGCCAGATCCGTCATGAAGGAATAGGCCGCATCGGCATCCCGCCGTCCGACGTGCCAGCACGGGATCAGCTTGGTGTCGGCATCAATGGCTGTCCAGGTCCACACGTCACCATAGCCAAACTGGCCGCGCTTTTCCTGCGGGACGTTCTTCTGCTTGGAGTAAACGAAACTCCAAATTTCATCGGCCTGAATCAGCTTACAGGGCAGGTTGCGCAGGGTCCGGTCCTGATATTCCAAACACGCTTGGCCCGCATCGGCCAGAAGCTTGACAATCGTGTTTTTACTGGCATTAGTCATGCGGGAAATAGCGCGAATTGATACGCCTTCGACCATCATTTGGAGGATTTGCGCGCGCTTTCCGGTCGGCAGCTTGTTCATGCCACCAATATAGACCTTTTGACGTGAGCGGTCAAGCATAAGGGTCAGTCTATCGGGTAAGCACGCGCCGATTGACTTATATGTCAATTATTGATGAGATCGAAGGGCATTGCCAGAGGGGAAGCTTGATCATGTTCGAAGCGGTAGGGAACCCGCGTCAGCAAATTTCAGGGTTGAAACAACGCAAGCTATATGTTTCGCCTGGGATTCAAGGTTTCCTTGACAGTGATCGACGTTTAGTAGAAGCGACGCGAGGCGATTTCAGCGAATTCGTCTCGGGTGAACTAATAAGGGTCGCTCTGCATCTCGATCACTTTGAATGTTTAATGGCTCGGTTAGAACCGTCGGTAGCGGAAATTTGGGAAATAAGAATCTACGACATCGAACCACAATTAAGGTTCTATGGCCGATTCGCGGAGTGCGACTGCTTTGTCGCGCTGATGGGGCCGAGGGAGAAATCGTGGTTCTCACGAAAAAAATTGGACCATAATAGAATTAAAAAAGCGTGCACGGCTGAATGGAATAGACTCTTCAAGAGCGCAGCCTTATCAAAAGGGGAAGACATAAATGCTTATCTCTCAAGCAACATCGATCCTGCATGAGGTTGAACATAGCAAGCCGATTTCTGCGAAAACTCGCGCTTTTCAACATCGCCGAATGCAAAACCGCTTTCATCGGTTTATTCTGAAGACCTTTAGGGAGCAACAAAAGAAGACAGGATTGACCCAAAAGGAACTGGCGGAACGAATTGACAGCCGCCCTGAACAGATCAATCGCTGGCTTTCGATTCCTGGAAATCTAACCATTAATACTATCTGCGATCTACTCCTAGGGATGGCTGTAGATTTGGACGACCCTTCTGCGACATCTCTCGCCGATCTTGCTCAGGCAACCGAGAATAAGCCTGTCCCTCAAGAGGTTCGAGGGGCGGCAAGCTCTATTCAAATATATATTCAGATTTATGCATCCCCGCCACTTTCTTCTGTCTCTGAAGCAACCATAAACGCGGCACAAACTCCAATTCAAGGAAATACTATACCTCAGCTATCGACTGCTCAGCCTCTTGGCCTTGGCCTCGGCTGGTTAGACAATTTGGTTCAAAATTTCCCATCAGTAGTTAGTAACGCGATAACCGAGAGGAGACCGAATCTATGAGCGAGGAAAATATAAAGCCAAATCCAGCTCCAGCTCCAGCGCCGACAATTGAGCGCTCGACGGATTTCCACTCATACTACGCGAATAATATTCTTTTCGAATCAACCGCTTGGGACATGAAGCTCACCTTTGGCCATATCGACAACGCGAGCGTTACACCGCTTCTAATAAAAAACGACTGCTCAGTGACAATTCCTTGGCCGCAAGCAAAGTTGGCACTTTTTTGGCTTCGTTTGCATGTCGAAGGCGCAGAAGCGGAAGTTGGAGTCAAAATTCCGATTCGGAAAGACTTACTTCCTGGCGAATTGCCCGAGCACCTTCCCGGCCTTGCTCAAGAAAACGATCCGAGAGTGAAAATGTTTCGCGAAATTTATAACAAGCTTCGCGCGGAGTTTTTAAAGACTCTATGACCCTTTCTTTGACCAACGGATCTGCGCAGCTTTGTGAGCAATTTCCTTCCGCTTCGCTGGCGTCAGTTTGTCCGCTCGCGCCTTCCCGCCCTTCTGGCCACCTAACCGTCCAAGCTCAACAGCGGCCTGATTCCGGTCGTCCGGCTCCGAATCTTCGGTCTGTCCGGTTGCAATATCGCCGATCAGCTTGGCAAGCTGGATCGGGTCTCTTGGCCGCTTCTTCCGTTTGACCGCCATGCCACCACTATCGCATGGTCAGGGGCAGGCTGTCAGCCCCGGTCAAGCAGCCCTCAATTTCAAACTGACCCACTACCGAAATTCGGCCAGCTATTGACTGCGAGCGGGAGCATATAAAGTATCGAGCGAGACGAGCCCCGGCGGCTGAACACCCACGCCTGCTGAATCGGCCGCCGGACGGTCTGGAGGAGAATCTACGAAACATGGCGCTTAAGACCGCAGAGGAATACAAGAAGTCGCTGCGCGACGGCCGCAGCGTTTACTTCCGCGGAGTAAAGGTTGCCGACGTGACCGCCCATCCCGTAATCGGCCTGGCCACGGAGCATGCCGCGCTGGACTATCGGATGGCCGAAGATCCCCGCTTCAGGGATCTGGCGGTGATGAAGGCCGAAGGCAAGGAGTACAGCCGCTATTACCATCTGCCGCGCAACACCTCTGATCTGCTTAAGCGCAGCGAGTTGATCGCCGCGTCGACCCGCGAAGCCGCGACGCTGGTGATTCTGATCAAGGAGATCGGCACCGACGCCCTATACGCGCTGCATCTGCTCGGCGCGGAGATGGCGGCCAAGGGTAAGCCCGAGTATCGCGACCGCATTGCCAAGTATCACGCCTATTGCCAGGACAACGACCTCTCCCTCGCCGTCGCCCAGACCGACGTCAAAGGCGACCGCGCCCTGGGTCCAGGCGCCCAGGAGCATCCCGACTATTACGTGCGGATGGTCGAGGAGCGGCCCGATGGAATTGTGGTGCGGGGCGCCAAAGTGCACACCTCGGTGGTGACCAACACCAACGAAGTCATCGTCCTGCCCACGCGGGCGATGCGGCCAGAGGACCGCGCTTACGCGGTGGCGTTCGCGATTCCGGTGAACACTCCCGGTTTGAAGCTTATCGCCAGTCCTCATGGCAGCTCGAAAAAGGATCCTATCGAGCATCCGATCAGTGGCCGTCACAAGATGATGGAAACGCTCACCGTGTTCGATGACGTGTTCGTGCCCAAGGAAAGGATCTTCCTGCAGGGTGAGACGGAGTTCGCGGTCTTCCTCGCACTAAGCTTCGTGCGTTTCCATCGGTTCACGGCGGTATCCTACAAGCTGCCTCTGATGGAACTGCTGGCCGGCGCGGCCCATGCAATCGCCGAGGCCAACGGTATCTCGGCGGCAGGGCATGTGCGCGACAAGCTGACCCATCTGGCCGCCTATCACAGCACCGTGCGCGGGCTGATTGAGCAGTCCGCGGCCGCCTGCACGATGGAGCATGGTATCGCGGTGCCCAATACGCTGCTGGTCAATGTGGCCAAGTATCACTTCGCGCACAATTACCATCATGCGGTCCAGATCGTTCAGGACCTCGCGGGTGGCTTGCTGGTCACGGCGCCGTCAGCCGAGGACCTCACCAGCGAGGCGACGCGCGATTATGTGCTGAAATACATGGGCGGCAAAAAGGGCTTCGGCGCCGAACAGCGGCTGCGGCTGATCAATTTGATCTCGGATCTGACGTCGTCGGATTACGGCGGCTACCAGGAGGTCCTGGCGGTGCACGCCGAAGGCGGCTTCGAGGCCGAGAAACTGCAGGCCTACCGCGAGTATGACTTCAAGTCGGTAGCAGCCTACGCGCGCAAGGTGGCGGGGATCTGAATAAGGCGTCCTCTCTTCTACCATTGAGGGATTGTCGATTCTCGATGAAGCAATGCCTCGTCACACTGGCGGAGTCTCTTCGTTGCGATCCCGACCGAAGCGCCGAAGGCGCGTAGCGTGGCGATCAAGGCGAGCGATTTATTGGTCCGCCCGGCAACGGAAAATCGTGTCGCGTTGATCCCGCGACCGCCGCCGCGCATTTGATATCGTATGCTGTCGGATATTCCGATTGTCTGCTATTCTGACTTACGATGGAGTCATTGGTCAGCAAAGTCGGTCGCCGCGGCACAGTGGTGCTGCCGGCGAAACTCCGCCGCCGCGTAGGGATCGAAGAGGGCTCGTTCGTCGTCGCTGAAGAACGCGATGGTGGAATCCTCATCCGACCGGCGACAGTACTGCCGGTCGAAATCTACTCACCTAATATCCGGGCTGAATTTCTGCTTAATAATGCGGTCGACGCCGACGACTATCGCCGGGCGCGGGCTGAGGTAAAGCGGATGGGATTCGATCCGGACCGGATCAAGCACCATCGGGCTCCGAAAAGGCGCGCGTAATCCGACCGCCTTCGGCTGGATTCCCCTTGGACCGGATATTCCTCGACGCCAATGTTCTATTTTCCGCCGCCTATCTGGAGCACTCGGGACTGGCGCGACTGTGGACACTTCATAACATAGTGCTACTGACTTCGCCGCATGCAATCGAGGAAGCCCGGCGAAACCTGGCAATAGATCGCCCTGCGGCTCTCGCCCGGCTCAAACGGCTCACGGCGGCGACCTCCACTGTCGCCGTGCCTCAAGGTCTCAGGCTGCCGGAAAACGTACGGCTTGATCCGAAAGACCAGCCAATCCTATTAGGGGCGATCTACGGGAAGGCCGACTATCTCCTGACCGGCGACGCCAGGCATTTCGAGCATCTCTACGGGAAACGAATTGATGGCGTCATGGTTCTTCGACTGGCGCAATATTTCGAGTACAGGTCACGATCCTGAACGGCCGGCTTGGCTGACGAGCCGTTGCGCCAATGGTTTATGGGTAGAAGAACCTACTGTGACTTTTTCACTTGTGCCGCCTGCGGCAGGTTAAGCGAGTAGCCGGATCTCGCCGAGAGCCCATGCCTTGATTAGATGATGGGCGATCGCGATCGGTGGCGGCAACCCTAGACCATCCACCCGCTTTCCCTCGATTAGCTCGCGCGCGACAGCGCGATCTATCCAACGCACTTCGGCGAGCTCGTTTTCGTCCGCCTTCACGTCGCGGCTTTCGGCCTTCGCGAAACATCCGATCATCAGTGAGGAGGGAAACGGCCAGGGCTGCGTCGCGTGATAAGTTACCTCGCCCACTTTCACCGAAGCTTCTTCCATCAGTTCGCGCCGCACCGCTTCCTCGATGGTCTCGCCGGGCTCGACGAAGCCTGCAAGAGCGGAGAACATCCCGCGCGGAAATTGCTTGCCGCGTCCCACCAGACACGCGTCAGCGTTGATCGCGAGCATGATCACCACCGGATCGACGCGTGGAAAATGCTCGGCGTTGCATTTGCCACATAGACGCCGGTAACCCGCGTCCATCAGCTTCGTCGGCGCGCCGCAACGCGGACAGAAGCCGTGCCGTTGATGCCAATCGATCAGGGCCTTGGCTTGGCCGATAATCGCGGCATCCTTGATCGAGGCCATTTGTGACGCCGTGCGCGCCTCACGGAAATGGCCGAGTTCGGCGAGCGGTCCGGCCTTCGCAGCATCGCCGGCTTCCGACACGTCAAGTGCGAATATCGCCCGGTCGCCATCGAGACCCAGAAAGACGCACGGCGCTTCGGCACCCGCGAGCGAATCCGCAATTTCAGGGCGCAACAGGCCAAGCTCGACCGGAGGGGCCGACTTTTCCGGCCCCAGAAGAAACGGCTCCAGGCGCCACATCGGGAGAATAAGCGAAGTCGGATCGTGCCGCTTGGACTCGATCCAGTTTTGATCGGTGCGCTTTTCGCTTGCGCGATTAAGAGGGTTACCGGTAAAGGGAATCATTCAGTCTCTCCGGGAAAAGGCCTCATCGAAACGAAGCCCATGCGATGCGTCGGCGCCAATACGGTCTACTGCCTTGGCGTGAGGTCATCGAGAAGAATGAAGCAATCTTACTGCGGCTTGCCGGGGACTCCGGGGGCGCGCAGCTCGATCGTGTTGCCGTCGGGATCGAGCACCCACAGCAGCGAGCCGAAACCCTGCATCGACATCTCGCGGAATTCGAGTCCGCGCTGCTTGATCGCGGCCTTGGCGGCTTCATAGTCTTCGACCTCGATCGCGACGTGAGGTCCGGTGGGGTCGATATCGCCGCCTTTCATCGGATTGTCTGCCGAGATGATATGCAGCGCGCTCTCGCCCACCCCGTACCAGGCGCCGCCGATACCCATCTGAGGGCGCGGAATCTGCTTGAGCCCGATGACGTTCTCATAGAAATCGCAGGCCTTTTCCACGTTAGTCACCCGGAACGCCGCGTGGTTAAGAGCCTTTGGCTTGGTCATGACGCATCCTCCGACGGAAACATTGGATAGCGAACGCCGACGCGCACTGCTTAAGCGCGCCGCCTTTCGAGCTATATAACACGCTATCGAGCGCGGGTGTAAGGAACCCGCGCCCGAGTCAGTCGAATGCCGAGAATCCGGTGATGTCACGACCCAGAATCAACGTGTGGACATCGAAGGTGCCCTCGTAGGTATTGACCGTTTCGAGATTCAGCATGTGGCGAATCACCGGATACTCGTTGACGATACCGTTGGCGCCCAGCATATCGCGCGCCACGCGGGCGATCTCCAGCGCCGCCCCCACGTTGTTGCGCTTGGCGAAGGAGACCTGCTCCTGGCGCATCTTGCCCTGATCCTTAAGATGGGCCAGGCGCAGGCAGACCATCTGCGCCTTGGTGATCTCGGTCAGCATCGTGACCAGCTTGTTTTGCACCAACTGATAGCCGGCTAGCTGACGGCTGAACTGCTTGCGTGATTTGGTGTACTCCAGCGCGCATCGGTAGCACGATCGCGCGGCGCCAATTGCGCCCCAGGCGATTCCGTAACGGGCCTGGGTCAGGCAGGCGAGGGCAGCGCGCAACCCGCGCGCTTCAGGCAGGCGCGCGGAGTCATCGAGCCTGACATCGTCGAAGATCAATTCGGATGTAAGCGAGGCACGCATCGAGAACTTGCCCTTGATATTGCTGGTGCTGAATCCCTGCGCGCCTTTTTCCACCAGGAAGCCGGCGATGCCTTCGTCGACCTTGGCCCAAACGATAGCCACACCGGCGATCGAGCCATTGGTGATCCAACGCTTGGTGCCATTGAGAACCCATCCGCGCCCGTCGCGGCGCGCGCGGGTTTCCATTCCGCCCGGATCGGAACCATGATCGGGCTCGGTCAGGCCGAAGCAGCCGATCATCCTGCCCTGCGCCATCTCAGGAAGATAGCGGCGCTTTTGCTCCTCTGAACCGAAGGCATAGATCGCGTACATCGACAGCGCGCTTTGAACCGAGGCGAAGGAGCGCAAGCCGGAGTCTCCAGCTTCGAGTTCCTGCATGATCAATCCATAAGCTACGTTGTTCATGCCGGCGCATCCATAGCCCTTCATGTTGGCGCCAAAAAAGCCCAGTTCAGCCATCTGCGGGACCAGTTCGAGCGGGAAGCTCTCGTTGGCGAAATGCTTCTCGATATCGGGCAGGACTTCCTTCGCGACGAACTGTTTGACCGTTTCACGGGTCATCCGCTCTTCGGGCGTGAGCAGATCGTCGAGGCCAAAATAGTCAAGGTCTTCCAGTATTTGTGTCATCTTTACACCTGATCATCGATACCACGAGAAATCATTGTAGCAGCCGAATGCGCGGCCGATCGCGTCACTCCGGGACCTGTTGGGTCCCGCTCGATCATTCTTGCAAAAGCGGCAAATGGTGCCGCCAATGGTCCGTTTGTTGGTTGTCGAAATATAAATTTGACGGCTACTTGCAGACCCGAGGCTGCATCAGCTAATCTTATACGAAATCTAACTCATGCATATCGAGACGCTCAAAGTTTTTTGCGACATCATCGAAAGCGGAAGCTTCTCTTTCGCCGCATCGCAGAACTTTGTCACCCAGTCCGCAGTCAGCCAACAGGTCCGCAGCCTCGAGGAAAAATACGACTGTCGCCTTATAGAGCGAGGCCGAACGGGGGTCAAGGCTACGGACGCCGGACAACTGCTTTACACCGCCGGCAAAGAAATTGTCCGCCGCTTCACGGAGTTGGAGAACCGTTTGCGCGAGATTGGCTCGGTGGTCGGCGGCTCGATTCGAGTGGGCACGGTTTACAGCGTCGGCTTGCACGAACTTCCCGCTTACCTGACCGAATTCCTGCGCAGTTATCCCGCGGTCAACGTTCATCTCGAATACCTGCGCGCGAACAAGATTTACGAGGACCTGGTCGAAGGCAAAATCGACCTCGGCGTCGTCGCGTATCCGGCCAAGCGCAGCCAAATCGTTTCAATCGCCTTTCGGCACGACGAATTGGTCCTGGTCGTTCCGCCCGACAGCCCACTGGCTAAACTTGCCCGGGTCAGCTTCTCCCAGCTTGAGGGCCAACGCTTTGTGGGTTACGAACGCGATATCTCAACCCGTAAAGCGGTTGACCGCATTCTACGCGACCATGGTGTAAAGCCACACTACACGATGGAATTCGACAACGTCGAAACCATCAAGCGTGCGGTCGAAATCGGGCTCGGAGTGGCGATCGTACCGCGCCTGACGGCGGAGCACGAGACCGCACGCGGCTCGCTTAAGATGCTCGAATTCCAGGAAGGCGTCTTCACCCGTCCGCTAGCCATAATTTACAAGCGAGGCCGCGAACTTTCGCCCGCTGTTCGTAAATTTATCGAAGTGCTTACCAACAGCCAGGTGCTGCCCAAGATGCCGCGCGAACGGCCGCCTGATCGGAACGCCACTGTCGAAGGCAATCGTCCCGAACGCGAGAAGCTGGAAAAAGCCGCCTCTTGAAGCCGCCCTGAAGCAACATCCCCCAGACATTTTAGCGTGCGAAGGTCCCGGTCAGCTCGGCGCTGGCCAGGATATGGCCTTTCATCGCCTGCTCGACTTGGCGGCCTTTGGACGATTGCGGCGAAATCCGGCTGTTCAGCGCAAAGAGGCGGAACCGGTAATGATGCGTCGCGCCGGGTGGCGGGCAGGGCCGCCGTAACCGTCGCGGCCGAAGTCGTTGCGTCCTTGCACTCCTCCGCCGGGCATCGACGTGCCTTTCGTCACCGCCTCATCAAGGTGCGTCGTCGTGGGCGGCAGGTTGTAAACCACCCAGTGCACGAACGTGCCACTGGGAGCGTCGGGATCATCGACGATCAAGGCGAGACTCTTGGTCCCCTGCGGCACACCGCTCCACGACAGCGCCGGTGAGATGTCTTCGCCGGAGCAGGTGTATTTGGCCGGAATCGCGCCTCCCAGCGCGAACGCGCCGGTGCGGATTTCCATCTTTGATTGCGACCAGCTTGCGGCGGGAAGAATCAGTGAGGCCGCGATACAGACCAACAGCAACTGGGATCCGCGCTTACCAGGGCTTGGCATGAGGCGCCTCCTCGTAGCAGCTTGTCGCGCGACGTTGTACGCGGCAATTTTACCGCGCCGGATGGCATCCCGCATCGAGAATAGCTGCGCCCGTTCATGGTCAGCCACGCACCGCTGATGATACGCGATAACGCATCATCAGCACCCCCAAAAGCAGCAGCATGCAGATGGTGTGAACATGATAGTCGAGCAACGTGAGATACCGGGCCTTTCCCAATATCGTCCGGTTCAGCAGCAGCGCCAGGGTGATGTAGAGCACCATCGCCGATCTTGGCCACAACGCCGAAATTCCGCTTCCCGAACCAATCCGCCGCGATCAGGTAGATCGCCGGAATGGCCAGCACCAGATGCTGAACCCAGGCGATGGGCGCCAGCAACGCGGCCAGGATCAGCAATCCACTGGTTTCGGTCAGCCATGTCAGATCAAGCCGCTCCCCATAGGGGCGTCTGGTAAGCCAGCCGAAGATTCCCACAAGAACCAGCGCAAGTGTCGCGGCAACGATTCGTGCCGGAAGCCGCGAGTCGCCGCGGGCCCGGCTTGCACAAGGCGCTCGATCGCGGGCCTTAGCGCCTGATTCCTGATGTTTTGATCGCCATAGTAACGAGCGGCGGCATGCGTTGAGACCGACCGCGAACCCCGCCGCCGAACGGATCCATTCACGTTGATGAATCCACCAACTCGAGGGTCCCATCCACAGCGCCGGCAGGGCGAGCCAGAATGCCACCGCGGCGGCGCTATACGCGGCCAAACGCCAGCATCGTTTCCACAGCAGAAAAGGGATGAAGATACCGGCGGTGGCTTTAAGGGCGGTGGCCGCGCCCAGACATCCCGCGGCGGCGACCTCGCGCCGGACCCAGGCCAGATAGACGCCGCCCATCGCAAGCGCAAGCAGGATTATATTCGGGCCGCCGTCGTCGAGGTCGCGGAGAATGTAATGAGAGGCCAGAATCAAGGTCGCGATGCTGACGGGCCAGACTCGTTCGCGCAGGGCCGGTTCCGTCTCGCATACCATCGCGGCCAGCATCCACATGATCAGCCACAACGAAATAATCGCCAGCGAGTAAAGGATTACGAAGGCGAGCGGCTTTGGCATCAGCGAAAAGGCGGAGAAAAACATCGCCGCGGCGGGGAGATAGGGGAAATGGAGGCCGCCGCGATAGAGCGGGTCGCCGTGGATAAATCGGCGTCCAAATTCCATCGATACATCGAAGTCGCCGGTCTGGTGCATGCGGCGCAGGGCAATCGAGATCAAATCGACTGCGGCCACCAAGCCGGCCAGCGCAATCGCGGGGCGGCGATATGGAGATTTGCGCGAGGTTTGCGGTGCGATTAGAGGAATTCGAGCTGCTAATTGATCGACGGACGTTCGGAAACAAGCGCCAGCGAACCACGTTGGGCGGAACGCACGCCGCGATCCATCTCGTACAGCACTTCGCGGATCACCCGCAACGGGTCGGCGGCGTTCCATAGCGGCTTGCCCACCATGAGGTAATCGGCACCCGAACGCACCGCCTGGGCCGGACCGACGCCATTGTCGCGCCATCCGTCTGCCGCGGAGACGGCGAACGTCACGATCATAACGCGGCGTCCGCATGCCGCCCTGATTGCACTGACCTGGCGGGGCGAGGTGATCACGCCGTCGAGCGAAGCATCGGCCGCCAGCCGCGCCATTCCGGCGATGGGATCCTCGGCCGATCCGGACCCGAGTGCGCAGCCGGCTCCCGGGGCGGGCATCCCGGCAAGCATCGCGACCGCGCAGATATACGGACGGCGCAATCCTTCCTGTTGGCAAAGTCTGTTTACTTCCTGACGGGTCCGCTCCATCACTTCAATATGGTGAGCGGAATAGAGATCGAACATCTTGACCCCGAGCCGGGTCGCCTCCGTACGCGGCGCGGCAGACACAATGCGGCGCGTCGTGAAATTTCAGGTCCAGGAATACTTCTCCGCCACGCTTGCGAATCTCGCGAATGAATTCAGGGCCCGAATGCGTGAACAATTGCTTGCCGACCTTGAACATTCCGACCGCCTTGCCCAGATAATCCACCATCGCCAACGCTTCGTGGCGCGGGCCATGATCGAGCTCGACGATCAGCCGTTGTTTCAGAAGGCCTTGGCGTGAGAGCGAGAACGGCCAATGTTCAGCCATGAGGAACCAACCTCTGGCGACCAGCCCGCCTTATGGGAATTTTTCGGACCTGGTGAAACCGTGCTTACCAGAACACCACTAATTGCCCTCTATTCGGATTGTCAAGCGATTTTGTCGGCCCGTCGGATTCGAGCCGAAACAGGGAGAGGAAGAAGTCCCCGTGGAATCGATTGGTAAAAGGGCATTTCCGGGAGTTGCAATGGCTGCGAAAAGCTAAACCAGCCCCTCCCGGCGCTACGGCAAGTACCGTGGAGCAAAACTAGGCTAAAAATCTTGATGAGTAGGGGCCATTGGGTCTATAAGTGTAGCTCAAAATTGGAGAACGCCAAGCCCCTTTCAGGCAACTTCGCACGGAGCTTGCGATAGCCGCGGGCGACCCCGTGCAAACAGAATTTGTAATGACATGAATCATCGGCCGATTGTCATAATCCTCACCTGTATTCTCTTGCCTCTGGCGCTGGCGTCTCAGGCCCGCGCACAAGGAGCGTCGATTCTGACCGGGTTGGTGGAGGGAACAACCGGCGCTATCAGCGATAACTTGACTGGCTATGCCTTGACGGCCATCGGACTCAACTCGCAGGCTACCACGCAGACCGCGATCTTAAGCGAGCTTTCGCAGATCAACGACGAACTCGATACGATCTCAAATCAGCTTACTGAGATCCAGGACGCGATTGAGACCCAGACTTGCGTGGACGCGCTCTCAAGCAGCGCGGTTATCGACGCCCTGACTTCGATCGCGACAGTTTCGAATACCTATACCAATCTGCTTGAGGCCGGAGAAAACCCGAACGGCACGGTCAGCCAGGCCAATATACAACAGCTTCCTGAACCAGGTGAACAACGGCCCCGGCGGCGGCCTGCCGTCGATCAGCGCCGCGTTGAGCGCGATTAATATCGCTTTGCAGTCCACCGACAACGACGGAATCATCGGAGCGTGCGAAAGAGCGGTAACCAGAGTGCCGGCGACCGGGAGTTTCGGCGGCGATGCGACCTTTTACGCCGATCCGGTCAGCCTGCTGCAATATTTTGCCGACTATCAGACTGTGGCGGCCTTGTTGTTAGCCGAGTGTTACAACTACGAGGCGTTCCGAAACTCGCCTTACTACGCTGCCACCGGCACCGGCGGGCTGCCGGCGAATGAAGCGGCGCTGGTCTGCGCCAACCCCACCGGCGAGACCGCCACCCTGTGCGGCTTCGCCCGCGACGCCTTGGAGCAGGTCTACGTCTATCTTCAGAATCAGTACAGCTACGATGGAGTGCCGTACTCGACCACCGACAGCAGCGGCAACTTGCAAACCGGCCTCTATATGGCCGGCGACAACACCAATTACCTATTCGCGGCTTCGCTCGAGGAGTTCACCAATTTCGAGGACATTCCGCAGAACAACTGTCCGTCGGTGATGACCTCGAGCAGCCCCTGCGGCCTGACCTTCAGCAACGCTCCGACCAACAACAACAATCCGTCCGGCAGTTCGTTCTGGTCAACCCTGTTCGACTCCACTTATCAGTACGAGACCGGCTGGGCGCCGGCGACGGCGATAATGTGGCGCGCCGTGCTCGATGCCTGGACCGATGGCAGCTCCAGCGCCACGGTCGCGAATGGTTTAACCAATCTCGGCTTTCAGAACGCCGCCAACAAGATCGTGCTGACGCAGACTGAATACGCCGCGAAGGTCACGACCACCACCGCCAACCCCGAATCGGCCGGATTGACGCCCTTTTCCGCCACCGCCGTGTGCTTTCTGGACACGAATATCGACCGCTCGTTCTCCCACCAACCGTGGTGCTACAACGGCAGTTACAATAGCATCGATTATGGAGAGTCCGGCGACCTGATCGAATATTCCTCCAATTACAATAATAACCAGTGTATGGCCTTCCGAGGGTCTTCCACCATCCTGAGCAAGACCAACGACCCTGGTTTCTATGGTGTCGATTACCAATACGATTCCCAGCTGGACCCCAGCACCGGGAATCCAGCGGGTTTCTGTCCGGCCGGAAGTTGGGTGGACGGCCTGGTGCCCTCCTGGATCGTGTCAGTTCCTGAGGGCACGCTCTCTCTGGGGGGTATTTCTGGCCGGCGATCGACGTCAGCAGCCCCATCTGTGGCACCAACCTGAGTTACAGCCTCCAGCCCGCGATCGCCCGCGCCGCGATTAACTTCCTGGGGATTCCGACGATGTGCGGGACCGATTCGACCTGTATTACAGCGAGATTGCGCCGCGCAACCCGTACCAGCAGATAGTCTTCACCAGCGCGGCGGTCTCCGGCGCGGGCAGCACCTCGGCTGAGCTCGGGCCGATTACGATCCAAATGCAGGATACCTCGACCGGAACCGCGCAGCCGCTGACCGCGACCTCGGCCGTCACAGTCAGCCTGGCGTCAACCTCCCTCACCGGAGTTTTCGCCCTTACCGCGGGGGGCGCCACGATCAGCAGCGTGACCATTCCCGCCGGCAGCTCCTCGGCGACTTTCTATTATGGCGATACCACGACCGGGACGCCCCAAATCAGCGCGGATCCCGGGACCATGGTGCCCGGCACGCAGATCGAGACCATCACTTCCGGCTCAACTTCAAGCCAGGCGATGGTAGGGAGTACTCAGCGGGCTGGCTCGGGCAAAGCCAACGGCACCGTCCAGATCCGGGCGCAGTTTGGACTATCGAATCCCGTTCAACTACAAAAGGCCACCTTGACCATCACTCATCTGCTAAACGAAGACCTCGGCGCCGGCGAGTTGGTTCACCAGGGAGACGGAACCGAGGTTAGTCTTCCGATCGTGCTTGCGGCGCTGCCCAACAGCACGGCGGACGATGCGGTCTACGCTACCGCATCGGGCGTGACTCCGCGCATCCGCGCCGAAGTCATCGACCCCAAGGCTCAGGGCCGGATCCAGGTTCTCGTCGATTTGGCCCAAATCTACAGCCCGATCGCTTGCTCAGGCAATCCTTCGGCGACCCGTTTGCACACCCAGATGACCGCCAACGACGGAACCAACCCGCCCGCGGTCTTTGACGTCGACCTCGACTGGCAGTGCCATGCCACGGCGCGTACCTTACCGCCGCCTCCAACACCATAGCGGGCAGCGGAACTATCGCTGCGCAAACAGCGGCGACTAGCGGAGCGGCAGGGCAAGCGGTCGCGGCTGGCAGTTTTGTTCTCGCTAATACCGGTTCCGCCGCCATCAATGTCAGCTCCGTGACGGTTAATGTCAGTAAGCCAGCGCTGTTCTCCGCGCTGGCGCTGACCCCTGCGGGCGGCACCACGGTGAGCCAGCCCGCCTCGGGCGCGACCGTGTTCAACTTTGACCCGGCGATCACGGTGGGCGCCGGACAGTCTGAGAATTTCAGCCTGGAGGGAACGATCGGCCGTCAAGCCGCAATGCTCAAGGTCAATCGCGCCTATGCGCTGACCGCATCGGGGTCGCTGGGCGGACTGCGGCTGGGAATGGTTTTGGGCCTGATCGGTTTTGGCGCGGTGCTGATTCCCGCCGCCGGCCGGCGTAACCGAATTTTGTTGATCCTGATTGGAGTGTTAGCGGTCGCGGCCTCGATGCCCGCCTGCGGGAGCAGCGGGTCCGCTCAACCGAGTTCGACGCAAAGTCTTGCCGGCGGCTCGGTCAATGCCGCTGGGGTTCCAATTGGCGGTTTGCCGGCGACTTTGAGCGTGGTCACTCAGCGATAATGCCGGTGGTCCGCCATAGCGGCTCACCGCGGCACACCCGCATGCTTAGATTGCACACGGAAGTGCGCCAGAAGTCATGCGGCGTCCGGGCAAGCCTGTACTTACACGCGATCGCCCAACACAACGGAAGCCCCCAATCAGGGTTGCTGTTGCGATTGAAGCCGCCGGTTATTCGGTCGATCGCTGCAACAGAGAAAGTCGACCGCCAGTTGCCTCTTGAGACAACTGGCGCTCGAAGTGTGGTGATTAAGGCCTGCTAATAGGCGACCGTGCTGCGACCGTTGCCGTACTGGATGAACCCGGTGATCCAAGACCGATCGAGGTGATTGGTCCCCTAGTCGCCGATATTGTTGAAGGTAATCCAGTTGGTCGTTCCTGTGTTATCCAAATAAAATTATTAATGGTTAGCGCCGGAAAAGGCCTTCGCCCATCGGCAGGCCCAGCATATAGCGACGGATCCAGTCCAGCGCCACTTGCGAGGTGAGAGTCTTTATCCAGTCCCGAGTACCCCACATCTTGTAGGTGCGCGAGGCCTTGAACCCTTCGGCCACCAAGGCGATGCATACGGTGCCAACCGGCCGCTCCTGGGTGCCGCCGCCGGGACCCGCAACCCCCGACGTCGCCAGGCCAATATCGGCGCCGGTGACCTTGCGGACACCGGCGGCCATCTCCAGCACGCACTGCTCGCTGACGGCGCCGTGCTGCTTGAGGGTCTCCTCGTTGACGCCGAGGAACTTGACCTTGGAAGCGTTGGAGTAGGTTACCAGGTCCGCGATAAGATAGTTGGAACTTCCCGGCACGTTGGTGATGCGATGGCCGATCATGCCGCCGGTGCAGGATTCCGCCACCCCAAGTTTCAGGTGGCGTTCCGTGAGCAGGCGGCCCACCACTTCCTCCATCGTCACGTCGCCTTCGCCATAAACGAAATCGGAAATCTTTGCGCGGACACGGGCGCTCAGTTCATCAAGCTTCGGCTGCACCTCCGCCGGCGTGCCTTCCACCGCGATGCGCAGGGAAATCTGCGGAAAGCTGGCGCGGAAGGAGACCCGCGCCTCCTCCGGCTTGATCAGCCCGGCTACTGCCTGGTCGAGGCCCGACTCGCTGATGCCGTAGGTTTGGAAAGTCTGACTGGCGTGAATTTTGTCGTGTCCGCGGCTTTCAACCAGCCATGGAATCACGATCTGCTCCATCATCGGCTTCATCTCGCGCGGGACGCCAGGCAGCACAATCAGATGCGAGGTGTGGGTCTTTTGCTCGACCGCCATCCGAAACCCGGGAGCCGTACCCAGGGCATTGAGCAGGATGGTCGCGCCTTCGGGAAACATCGCCTGCTTCAAATTGTTCTCGGGCATTTTCCGGCCGCCCGACTCGAACAGACGCCGCATCTTGTCGGCGCTCTCATTGTCGAACCACAGCTTCTTGCCGGTCAACCGCGCTACCGTTTCGGTGGTCAGATCGTCGGCGGTGGGTCCGATTCCTCCGGTCGAGATAACCACGTCGGCCATCTCCATCGCGGTTCTCCAAGCCCATTCGAGGCGCTCGGGAACATCGCCTACCGTAAGAACGGCGGCCAAAGTGAGGCCAATCTCGCCCAGTTTGTCGGCGATATAGTTGGCGTTGGTGTCAACCACCTTGCCGGTGGTGAGTTCGTCGCCGGTGGAAAGAATGACTGCTCGCTCGATCATAAGTTCTCCCGTTAAACCAACAGGTGCGCGACAAAACGCAATGCAATATTGGCATAGACCGCCGCCGCCAGATCGTCGAGCATCACGCCCAGGCCACCTGGCATCCGGGAATCTATCACGCTTGCCGGAAACAGTTTCACAATGTCAAACAATCTGAACAGGGCGAAGCCAACCACCAAATGGACTCAATCCAGAGGGTTGAGAAACATGGTGGCCAGCATCCCATTATTTCATCCAGCACTATATGCGAGCTGTCATGCCTACCGAAGATGGCTTCGGCGCGGCCGGCGATTAGGCATCCCAGCGCGAAGGCTGCGGTGAAGACCGCAATCGCTATCCATACGTGGGCGTTGGCCCATCCGAGCACCAGCCAAGCCAATGACAGACCGACCACCGAACCTGCGGTTCCGGGAGCAATCGGGACGAAGCCAGTGTAGGCTCCGGTGGCTATAAAAATTACAATCGCGCGCATCATGGAGGTCAGCGCAAGCGACTATAGAAGGCAGGGATAAGTGCGGTCAAACCGCGCAACGCCAAACGACGGTTTCGAGAGCGGATCGGCCTATTCCGCACGCAGTGGCATGGGCGGCTCGTCGACCTGCAGTTTGACGTGAACGACCCCCGGGACCCGGCCAACGATAGAACTGGCCAACTCGTCCCAGGGCGGAACCAATGCAGAACTCTTGAGCATTACGACCCCGCCGCGGGTTTCCACGTCAATCGGCGCGTGGCCCATCTTGGGATGCGCAAATAGGGCCGCGCGCACCTGGGCCGCCAAACAGGCGTCCTTAAGTGCCTGGACGGAGCCCAAATCGGCTTGGTTGTTGATCGATGCTGCCAGGTCCGCGACCATCGAGACGAACCAGGGTAGCGGCCGCGAGGCGGTATTGATAATCAGGTCGTAGCGGCTGTGGTCCTCCAAATCGACTCCCAGGGATGCTGGATCCGGGCACGGACCTCGTGGTCATAATGGCGCACGCGGCGTTCAGCGGCGGCGTTTTCCAGCTTTTCCTCGCGCATCACCTCGCGGACCCGGTTGGCGAGCGGCGCGATAGTCCGCAAGCGCAGTCCATGGCTGGTTTCGGACGGCATTAACAAGGGTATCGAACGCCCCACCACCACGACGTCGCAGCGGCTCATGTACTTCATGATGACGGCGCGGAAATAGGCGCCCACACGGTCGCTGTCGGTGGTCAGTCTCTCCCACCATCCCGGTTGACGCTCGTCAAACAGGCTGAAGACCTCGGGCATGATGTTGTACTCACGCGCCGCTTCGGCCGCTATTTCGGCGGGACCCAGCAAGGGGTATCGCAGTTTGGCGGCCACGAGACTCCCCAGTTCCAGGCCCCGCGAACCGATTTGCTGGGCAATTGCGACTACCGCCATCGCGAATAGTCCCCCTGGTAAATTTAATCCCCAATTAATCTTAGGACCAACCGGCCGTGATCCGCAAATTAAATCTGGCCCGCATCGCCGTGCAGGAGGTTCCGGTGGCTTGAATCAGCCCGTGGATTTTGTTTGCGTGGCAAAGCCGGCGCAAACTCAGGCTTTGCCGGAATCGGTCCTGAGCAGAGCTGGAAAAGAAGTCGGCGTTGGAAATCGGGTGAACCAACCGGCAAAGCGAGCAAGAGATGGCCCAAAGAAAGAATCCGGGACTGCTGACTGGAACGCAGATCAATCCCCAGGCGGTGCGTGGCGATATGTCCGTGGCCGACCTGATCGACAATGCATTCCTGGCCTACAACGGCCGCCGTTTGCGCGAGGCCTGCCGCCTGTTTACGGAGAAGATGCTCGACGACGACACGCTCGTTGGGATGAGCGTGACCGGCGCGTTGACCCCCGCCGGTCTGGGCATGTCGTGCCTGATTCCGCTCATCGAACATGGCTTCGTCGACTGGATGGTTTCCACCGGCGCCAATCTCTATCACGACACCCACTTCGGCTTGGGCCTCAAGATGTTCCAGGGTCATCCGGAAGCCGATGATGTCGCCTTGCGTGACGCCGGGGTGGTCCGTATCTACGACATCTTTTTCGATTACAAGGTGCTGCTTTCCACCGACGCGTTTTTCCGCGAGATCGCGCGGCACGAGGAGTTTCAGCATTCGATGGGCAGCGCCGAGTTTCATTACCGCGCCGGCCGCTACGTCGCTGAACGCGAGCGCGTGCTCAAACTGTCGCGCCGCTCATTGCTGGCCGCGGCCCACGAATACGCGGTGCCGATTTATACCTCGTCGCCCGGCGATTCTTCGATCGGCATGAACCTGGCGCTGCTGGAGTTGGAAGGACACGCGCTGCGCCTGGACCCGTTGGCCGACGTCAACGAAACCGCGGCGATCGTCTATGGCGCCAAGAGCAAGGGCATGAAGAGCGCGGTGTTTATTCTGGGCGGCGGCTCGCCCAAGAACTTCGTGCTGCAGACCGAGCCGCAGATCCAGGAAGTGATGGGCGTGGAGGAAAGCGGCCACGACTACTTTCTGCAGGTGACGGACGCACGGCCCGATACCGGCGGCCTCTCCGGCGCGACCCCCTCCGAGGCGGTCAGCTGGGGCAAAATCGACCCGTCAAAGCTGCCCGATTCAGTCGTCTGCTACGTCGATTCGACGGTCGCGTTACCACTCATCACCGCCTATGCGATGGCGCGCCACAAACCCCGCAAGCCGCGTCGCCTGTATGAGCATCGCGAGCGCCTGATGGCCGAGATCACCGCAGCCTACGAGGTGGTCCGCAAGAAACGCCTGAAAAAGGGCGAGTCGTAAGGCCTGCGTTTTTCTGATCGACACTTGCATGGCGTTCGATCATCGCGTGGTGTCATGACACCGAAGCCACGATTCGCTAGACTTCAGTTGCAGTTCAATGCCGACCGGTAGCTGAAAATGGCCAAGACAATCGCTAAGGTAAGCCGACCACGGCTTACGGTTGATATACCTTCCGCACTGCGACGGCGAATCAAGATGGCAGCCGCTGCACAGGAACTCTCGGTGTCCGCCTATGTAACGCGCTTGCTTGATCATGCCGTACCAACCAGTCGCACGCCCAAAGCGACCGCCGATGGGTCTATCACACCCACTATGCTGCGCCGCTTTGCCGCTTTACGAGCCCAACAGCCTGCACCCTTTCCAGAAGACTCTGCCGATTTGATCCGTGAGATCAAATCTGAGCGTGAGACTCAACTGTGAGCACGGATGAAGTTGTTGTGGATGCGAGTTTGGCACTCAAGTGGGTTGAAGACGAACCGTATAGCCATGAGCGTTGACGCTTCTGGAGAGTTGGCAAGAACGGCGCTGTCGGCTGCTCGCGCCCGCGCTGTTTGCCTACGAGACCACCAACGCTATCGCTAAGCGCGTGAGACGCGGTCAGCTAACCCTTGAAGTTGCCAAAGAACGGTTAGCTGCGCTTCTCGAAAACGGACCTGCGCTGGAGCAAGGAGTGGGCATGAACCTCCGGGCACTGGAAATCATGCAACGACACGCCCTACCAAGCGCCTATGACGCGCACTACTTGGCCCTTGCGGAAGCTCGCCACTGCGAATGCTGGACTGCCGATGAACGTTTGTGGAACGCGGTAAGGAACGCCCTTTCGTGGGTCCGCTGGATCGGGGAGCGAGCGTCTGTGGAGAGCAACCAGTAACGCGTCGGTTGTCGCCAGGCTCAGCGCTCCTCCAGGATTGCCAATAGCCGGTCCGGGAAATCGGTGATAATTCCGTCGACGCCCAATTCCAGTAGTTCGCGCATCTGGGATTCTTCGTTGACCGTCCACACGTGCATCTCGAGTTCTCGCTCGTGCGCGGCTGTTACGCTGGTGGGGGTGACCAGTAGCATCGACCCGTGGCTCGGGGGAATCTCAATCGCTTCCGCCGGCGGCTGATATCCTGACCCAGGTAGCGCCAAGGCCCCAAAAAAGGCCATAACCTCAGGCGTGCAAAAGTTGGTGGGCAGCTCGGGAGCAAGCGCGCGAATCTCGCTCAGCGGTTGCTGATGCTCGGACGCGATCAGAACGCGGCGCCGGGTTTGCGTGGCCGATAGCGTTTCATTCAGCGCGGCGACCACGCTCGGGCTAACCTGCTTGATCTCGATTATAAAGAACGCGTCGTTGAACATCGCGAGCACGTCGCTCAGCCGCGGAACCCGGATTCCTTTACCGCGAAAGGGGAATTCGTCGTGACGCGCAAAGCGATAGCCGGCATCGGCACGAGCAATTTCGTCGTATGATAAATCGCGGATTACGGTGGTCAGGTCGGTGGTGCGCTTCAGATCGGGGTCATGACAAACCACCAAGACGTCGTCGCGGCTGGAATGGATGTCCAATTCGAAATAGCGGATACCAAGGCGATAGGCGGCAGCGAAGGCCTCCATGGTGTTTTCCGGCACCAGGCCGCCACCTCCGCGATGGGCGATTGCCCGCGGCGTGGGCGGATCAAAAAAATCGGTTCTAACCCCGGCTCGCATGCGTGCCTTCCCGTCCGATGGCCGTGTTTTTCGGCTGGTTTTGGCTCCGGAAGCAGGCCCTTTTTTGGAACTACACCACGAATTTTGCCGATTCAGCTTACGTGAGCCTCACAGAGATGGATCGCCCAACATGCCGCCGTGAATCATGTGCTCCAGCGGACTATCGTCCGAGTCCTTGGCTTTGCCCTCGCGCAGCAGACCACCCCTGAGCAGGTGAACCGGCTGATGGCGCGAGGAGCGATGCCTGAGACGCGCGGAGGGCATCGCGATTGGTTGCGGGGTCTCGTCCGCAAACGCGTCGGTCGTGGTAAAGGAAGGATCCTCGACTGCGGGTTCGGCGACGCCCCCTTTGGTGCTCCCATGCAAATCCGCGAATACTTTCTCGAACTGTTTTTTGAACCGCTCAAACAAAGGACGGCGATCGGTCGAAATGTCGGTGGCGCCTTCGTCAAGATTGGCGGTGAGCGGGTCGACGAACTGACCGTCCTTGAACAACGCGTAATGCAGGTGCGGGCCGGTCGAGAGCCCGGTGCTGCCAACATATCCAATCACCTGTCCGAGCCGTACCGGCGCCCCCTGCTTAACCTCTGGACTGATCGCGGATAGATGGGCGTACACGCTGATCAACCCATTGTCGTGTTGAATCCGGATGCAGCGCCCCATCTCGCCGTCCCAGTCAGCGAATTGGACCTTACCGTCACTGACCGCCTTTACCGGGGTACCATAGCGGGCAGCCAGATCTATCCCGACGTGCGGACGGTAAATGTGCAGAATCGGATGATAGCGGGATGGCGAAAAACCCGAGGAAATATATAAGAATTTAACCGGGAAGCGCAAAAATTGCGGTTCCACTGGCTTGCCCTGCGCATTGTACAGATGCTCGTGGCCGTGCTCGTCATGGAACGAAAAAGCGCTGTAACTGCGCCGGCCCAGCTGGAGCTTGCAGGCCCGCAGATCCTGAGCGCGATGATGCGAGCCGTCGGGCGTGACCAACTCCGTGTAAATCAGCTTGAGCGTGCCATCCGCTCCCACCTGCGGCAATCGTGTACCGTAGGCATCCTTGATCTGCTCCACTACGGTGTTGGGCAGATGCTTGCTGGCTGCCGCCATATCAAGCCCCTGCGCCAGCGAAAGGCTATAAGCTACCGTCTGAGGCTCGTAAGTCAGGGTCTTGCGGGTGGAAAAGACCACGCCGTCTCCGATGGTTTTGGTCACGATGACGGAGTCGTCGTCGAGGTCGTATTCCAATCCCTCGATGCGGCCGGTTTCCGGATCTTTGTAAAGCACCACCTGATGCCCGGGACGCAGAGATTCCCCAATGAGCTGACGAGCGAAAGGCCTGTGCCCAGGCGTTGCGTTCGGCCTCCTCCAGCCCGGCGTCGCGCAAAAGCCCTGCGATGCTCACCGGGCGGTCGAGTTTGAAGCTCTCAATTCTCGGTTCCGGAGCCGGTTCTACTTGCGCTTCGGCCACGTCGTCGTAGGAGGGACCGTACCTGCCCGCCTCCAAGGGATGCGCCGGCTTTAGTGTTTGGACACGGGCCAGCGCAGGGCGCGGTGCCTCCTTTGCGGCAACTCGAGGATGCCGATTAAAGTGCGCAAGCGCGTAGAACGCGCCCAGTGCGCACACCAAAGCGATACCGGCAAGAACCGGGAGGCGAATTTGGCAGCGGGCGGATGCTTCTGGCCCGGTCATCGGAGCCGATTGTGACTGAAAAACAAACGTGAACGCAAGGCGCTCGACCGTTGTTCGAAAATCGGAACACCGTTTCTCCACAGACTTGTTGGCTACCTTGCACCCCTGATAACCTGATTGATCAATAATGAGCATTTTGGGGTTGGACCTGGGCAAGCGTCGAATCGGAATTGCAATCGCCGACACGCCAATATTGGGTGTCCGGCCGCTGGCTACCTTGGTCAGGGGCTCCTCGCCGCTGGACTTTGACGCCTTGCGCGCGCTGGCCATAGATTGGCAGGTCAGGCGGATTATCCTGGGTCTGCCGCTGAATATGAACGGTAGCGAGGGGCCGTCAGCCCGTCATGCCCGCGAGTTCGCGGACCAGCTCACCCGGGCGTTGGGGCTGCCGGTCGAACTTATACGACGAACGTCTGACCAGCTTCGAAGCGAAGTCCCGCCTTAAGGATTCCGCGCTCAAACGGGGGGCGCGCAAACTCATGATAGATCAGGTAGCTGCGACTGTGATTCTGGAAGGCTGGCTTGCCGAGCATGGGGCCGAACAAGACTCCTCCATTTATACGGGTGATGCGGTCGTGCAGCAGCCAACGTACAAAACTGGCCAGACGTGACCCATAACATTCCGGTGCCGCTAGCTCTGCATCCCCCGTCGCAGTCGACTTGGCGCTAGGAAAAGCGCATGGGCAAGAGTCTTACAGCCCTGGTTCTCATTGTCTTGGCCTTTAGCGGCGGCATCGCCGTCTATTATTTTGTCCAGCCGGGGCCAGCGTTTGAAACGCCACGCTTCGTGGAAATCAAACGCGGCGAACGTCTGAAGACGATTGCGAAAAATCTTGAGCGCGCGGAGGTAGTGCGCAGTGCGCTGGCCATGCGTATCTATGCCCGGCTAAGCGGCGCCGGTAACCGTCTTCAACCTGGCGATTACAAATTTTCCGGTGGAGAGACAATCGCAGCGGTACTCGGACATATCGTCAGAGGCGAGTCGATTTTTATCACGGTAACTATTCCCGAAGGTTCCAGCGTCCGGCAAATCGGCCAGCGCCTGGAAATGGCGCGGCTGGTCTGTGACTGGCAGTTCACCCAGGCCGCGCGCCACTCCGCGCTGCCCAAGGAATTGGGACTGGCACCGCTCGGCGTGGAGGGCTATTTGTTTCCCGCAACCTACCGCTTCGCGCCTACCGCGACCCCCGAACAGGTGCTGGCCGCCCTGCTCGAGCGCTTCTTCGCCCGGCTAACCCCGCAGGTCGAGCAGCGCGCCTTTGATCTGGGGCTGAGCACCCGGGAGTTAGTCACGCTGGCGTCAATGATCGAAAAAGAGGCCAAAGTGCCGGCAGAGCGCCCACTTATCGCGAGCGTCTTTTATAATCGGCTGCGGCTGAACATGCCGCTACAATCGGACCCGACGGCGCAGTACAGCTTCGACGGTATTACCGGGCCGGCGGTGCAGGCAGTTCACACCCCTTCGGCGTTCAATACCTACGATTTTGCCGGCCTTCCGCCGGGACCGATCGCAAATCCGGGATGGGACTCGATCCATGCAGCTCTTTATCCAGCCTCGACCGACTATTTATACTTTGTCGCGCGAAAAGATGGGTCGCATATATTTTCCCGGACGCTAAAAGAGCATGATCGCGCAATTGCCGGCTTGCGCAGGGACAATCTTGCGCCGGCGAATGGCAGCCTGAGGAACTCCTCGCTGCCGGCGAACAGGAACCAGACCAGTGACCGACCCGGTTAAAGCATTACAAATCGTCAAGCAGCGCCTCGCGCGTCTGGCGGCGGTGCGGACTCTGACCGCATCGCTGCCGCCGATAATCGTTCTTGTTGGCGCGGCATTGGGCTGGCGTGCGCTGGGCTTCCAGACTTGGGAGCGCTGGGGCTTTATGCTCGCGCCACCAATCCGCGCGCCATGTGCAAATCGGTATTTTGGCCGCTACCGTGATTGGCCTGGTGGCTGCGGCGGTAGCGGCGTTGATCTCCTTCAGGCGCAGCGAGGATACGGCCGCGGCGGCGGAACTGGTCGATCGCAAGCTCGGCAGCCATGAAGAAGTCCTGACCCTGGCCACGCTGGCCGACGC
Source organism: uncultured Pseudomonadota bacterium (assembly GCA_963824565.1). Lineage (GTDB taxonomy): Bacteria > Desulfobacterota > Binatia > Binatales > Binataceae > JAJPJA01. The sequence goes on from CAWGQB010000034.1 coordinate 53,589, forward strand.
CGGCCAGAGCGCCTCGCGCAGCCCGCTCTTCCCGATTCTGTGGCGCCGCGCGGCCGACCACCTGGACCGGCTCGATCCGGTCAAGGCGTTCCCGTTCCAGGTCAGCCAACCGCTCAGGCAGGGGCTTTTCCTGGCCGTGTGCACGGCCGGCTTGCTGATAACCGGGATCACCGTGCTGCTTGCCGCCAACAAGCCTCCGCTCGGCGCCGAGGCCCGTCAGTTGCGTAGAATCGCCCGCGAAATTGCCAATTCGCGGGCCGACGCGGCGGCCCGGGAATTGGCTGATAAGCTGCGCGCGATCGCGTCAACCCTGGAGAATCCGAAGGTGCCGCCCGAAACCAAGCTTGAGCAATTGGCCAGCGTCGAGCAGCAACTCAAGGAGCAGCAGCAGCGCAATCAGCAACAGGAAGGGGGCTCGAGCAAAGGCCAGACCGGGGGCAAAGGAACCCAGGGACAAGGATCAGGACAGGGTAAGGAAGGCTCTGGACAGGGCCAGGAGCAGGCGGGACCGGGCCAAGGCAAAGGGAGCGGCAAAGGATCCGGCGGCACCGGCCAATCGAAGAGCGGAGAGAATCAGATAGCCGAAGCCCGCAAGGATATCGCCAAGGTCCAGGCTCAACTGGAAGCGGAAGCCGCGAAGCAAAAATCCCCCAAGCAGTCGGATACCAATGGTCTGAAAGCGCGGGCTCCGCGGCCCGGTGAGAAGCCTGACCTGGCAAAGGTCGAGAGCATCAACGACCCCAATCTGAAGCAGTTAAAAGACCTCAGCCAGATAAAGACCAATCGGGAACATGGCCAGGAACCCAACTCGAACCGGTCGGCACAATCTGGCCAGCCCAAGCGCAAGGACTTCGGCTCGTCCAAAGGCGATACCCATCTCGGGCAGTTTCCTGAACCTGGAAATTTTGAAAGGTTTTATAAAGCCGGCGAGCACGGCCTCCCGATGGACGTCAAGAATGCGCGCTATGTCTTGTTTCGTATCCCGCCCGCTGTGCAAAGGGGAGGCGGAGGAAAAGCGGTGACGGACAATGAGCGCACCTCGGCGACGTGCCATACGAAAACCTTCCGCTTAACGCGGAACGAATCGCGGCTGACCCGGACGAACATCAGCTCGTTCCGCCCCGATACCGTGACCTGCTGAGATGAACATCCGCGACTTGCTGATATAACTATCAAGGAGAAGAGATGGGAGCCGCCGCACAATCCAGGCCCGAGGATCGGGTGACTGAGTTTCGCGAAGTTTTCAACCGTGTCGAGGCCGAAATCGGTCGCGTCATCGTGGGCCATCAGGCGGTGGTGCGCAAAGTTTTAAGCGCACTTTTTTGCGGTGGCCATGTGCTGATCGAGGGCGTGCCCGGTCTGGGCAAGACCCTGATGGTCAAGGCCGCGAGCGAGGCGCTTGGCCTTAGCTTCAAGCGGATCCAGTTCACACCCGACCTGATGCCGTCGGACATCACCGGCACTCAGTTTCTCAACGAAGTCGACGGCCGCCGGCAGTTCGAGTTCAAAGCGGGACCAATCTTCGCCCATATCGTGCTGGGCGACGAAATCAACCGCGCCACTCCCAAGACCCAGTCGGCGGTTCTGGAGGCGATGGAGGAGCATCAGGTCACGATTTTCGGCGCCACCTATCCGTTGGTGCCGCCGTTCTTTGTCTTGGCGACGCAGAACCCCATCGAGTTGGAGGGGACCTATCCGCTGCCCGAAGCGCAGATGGATCGCTTCCTGTTCAAGGTCGTGATGACCTCTCCCAAGCCCGAAGAACTCCGCGAAATCCTCAATCGCACGACCACCGCCAATACCTACCAGCCCAAGCCGGTGCTGGACCTTGCGGATGCGCCCCGGAATATCGAACGGCTGAAGCTGTTGGTGCGCGAGGTGATGACTGCCGAACCGGTCGAGCGCTACGCCATCGGCATAATTTCATCCTCGACCCCGAGTGGTCCTGGGGCTCCGCCCGAGATCACGCAGTACCTGCGCTTTGGGCCCAGCCCGCGCGGCGCCCAGGCGTTGTTGCTGTGCGCAAAGGTCAATGCCCTGCTTGATGGCCGGGTGAGCGTCAGTTATGAGGATATCGAGGACGCGATCATACCTTCCCTGCGCCATCGGCTGCTGCGCAATTTTCAAGCCGAAGCCGAAAACGTGACCTCGGAAGCGCTGCTGGAACTGGTGCTCAAGCGGCTCAAACGGCCACGTTAGAAACGATGCTGGGATTGCCGGTCGAATTCACTTCGGATTTTCTTGCCCGCCTTGAGCAGTTGCGTATCAAGACCCGCCGCGAGTATGCCGGTCAAGGCAAAGGTTCCCATCTTTCGCCACGGCGCGGGTCCTCCTTGGAATTTGCCGATTTCCGCCATTACACGCCCGGCGACGACTTCCGTTACATCGACTGGAATCTTTATGGGCGCAGTGACAAGCTCTACATCAAGCTGTTCAAAGAGGAAGAGGACCTGCTCACTTATATCTTCATCGATGCCAGCGCCTCGATGGGCTATCCGCTGGGTGACCACAAGTTTACCTCGGCGATTACTATCGCTTTGGCATTGGCTTACGTCGCCTTGTCCTCAGGGGACCGGGTGATGGTGCGGGTGCTGGCCGGCAGCAGCAAACCGGCCGATCCCACCTTTGTTTCCGGGCGCCACCGGATAGTCGAGCTGGCGCGCCAACTGGCCGGGGTCAAGCCCAGTGGGGAGCTCGATTTCGCGACTGCTCTCGCCCGTGAACTGGCCGCATTGAAGCGCGCCGGCAAAGTCTTCGTCATCTCGGATTTCCAGATGATGTTCAACTCGATCTCTCAAGGAATGGGATTGTTCCTGGCCTCGAACATGGATGCTACAGCGGTGCAGATTCTGGGCGGCGGCGAGCTGGCGGCCGAGGATCTGGAAGGCGAGCTGGAAGTGGTCGACGCCGAGAGCGGTGAGCGGCTACGGGTATCGATGAGCCGGCGCTCGCGCGATCAATACAAGGCCACCCTGATGCGGCTGTCGCGCGAGATCAAAGCTTTGTGCCTACAGCGCGGGCTGCGTTACACCCTTTACACCACCGAGCGCAATTTTCAGGACTTCTTTATCCACGCGGTGACCGAACTGGGCCTGGTTCATTAGAAGTACCATGCTGCCGACGGGTTTTCTTTATCCGGGTGCGTTGGTTTTCTTCGCCCTGGTTCCGCTGCTGATCGTCGCCTATCTGGTGCGGGAGCGACCGCGCAGCATCATGGTCAGCAGTATCTTGGGCTACCGAGCCCTGCGCGCGCTCAAGTCGGAGCGGCCGTGGGGATGGCCGCGCCTGGACTGGTTGTTTCTGATTGAGCTGGTGATTCTCAGTCTGGTGGTGTTGGCGATGGCGGAGCCGTACGAGATTCATCAGCATACCCCGGTCGCCGTCGTGCTCGACAACTCGGCCGCGATGCAGGCCGGGATTCCGCCCGGTGCGCGGTTCGAGGCGGCCAAGGCCGCACTTCAGCGCGCGATTCCGAATCAAAATGGCATCGCGGTGAGCCTTTACGTCACTGCTCCGCAGCCGCATCTGGTACGGTCTTCGATCAGCGCCTCACAGGCGCAGTCGGCAATTTCGCGACTCCAGCCGATCGACGCTCCGCAGAGCACGATCTCGGTGGCCAAGATGCTTGGTGACCTGGTCGCCGGCCACCGCTTTACGCAGGTCCTGTTTGCCAGCTCCGATCCGGTAAGCCAGCCGCTTCCGCCGACCCTGCGCGTGTTCAGGGCAGGCGACCCGCTGCCGAATTTCGCGATTGGCTCCTTCGCAGTCGGAGGAGCGCAGTTCGGTTCCGGAGCGCTGAGGGCACGGCTTACCGTCGCCAATTTCAGCTCCGAGCCGCAGAACCTAGAAATAGAGATTTCCGCCGAAGGCAAGGCCCTCGCCAGGACGCGGGCCCATGTGGCCGCGCGCGAGATTAGCAGCGTGGAGTTTCCTACCTTGGCGCCGACCTTGGCATATCGGGCCGAACTTAAACCTGCCGACGACTTCGCGCTGGATAACGTGGCTTATGCCACTCCGGCCACCGGGGCGGAAATCCAGGTTCTGTTCATCAGTCCGACGCCGGCGGACGCGGCCGGATTGGCGTCACTGCCCCAGCTCAAGGTCAGCACGCTATCGCCCGAACAGTACTCCCCGAGCGACGCCAAAGCCGACCTGTTGATCTTCGAATATGGCGTCCCCAAGGAGTTCCCCGCGGCCAATGCCTTGTTGGTGATGCCACCGGGGGGCGACGATGTGTTTAGACTCCAACTGAAACCGGGCGCCACTACGCAGGTAACCGACTGGCGCTCGCCTGATGCGCTAACCGATGGGGTCAATTTTCGGCTCCTCGCACTACGCCAGCCCGAGTCCTTCGCGGTCCATCCGTGGATGGAAAGCGTGGTCAGCAGCAATCTCGGTTCGCTGATTCTGCAGGGCACCCATCAGGGCCATCGCTACATCGCGCTGGGATTCAATCCGTTTCCCTACCTTGGAAGAAGCAACCTGCCAATGTCGGTACTGACGCTGAACATCCTGGGCTATCTCTCGGGATTCGGCTCCGAGGATGCGGGGCATCGGACCGGTGAACCATGGATCGTGCCGGCGGAGGTGAACGAAATCATCACCCCGGCTGGAAAAACCATTCGCGTCGAGCCCGGGATTCCGTTTACCCAGGGAACGCGGCAAGGGATTTACCAGCTTATCGGACCGGGATCGCAAAAACGCGAGCGTGCCGTGAACCTCGCCGACCTCAACGTGTCGGACCTGGAAAATCCGCCCACGATTAAGCTCGACATCGCGGCCAGCGGCGCCGGCCATCCTGCGGATTTCTCCGAACGTCAAACCTTCACCCCTTATATAATCGCCGCCATCCTTATCCTGGCCGCCGGTGAGGCGCTGTTTACCTACCGGCGCCGGCGCGCTTATGCTCAAGCATTAACGTGAAACTCGAACTGCCGCGCGATATCCCCTGGCTGCACGATTTTAGCTGGCTGCACGACCTTAGTTCGTCGCGCAATATCACCTGGCTTCAGCCCGAGGCACTCTACCTGCTGATTCCCGTGGGCGTGCTGTTGCTGTGGTGGCTGACGCGGGTAAACGCGCTGCGCCGGATTCCCGCGCCTATCATGCGTGCGATAGTGCTGGCGCTGTTGGTATTGGCGATGGCTGGGCCGCAGCGGCTCAGCACTTCGGAAGGCGCCGCCAAGCCGGTGCTGCTCGATGCCTCGATGAGCATCACGCCCGAAATGCGCGCCTGGGCGGCGGATCTGATCCGCAACCAGCTAAAGCTCAAGTCCACCGACCCGGCAATCATTTTTGCGCAGCAGCCGATAGCGCAAAACGTCGGAGCGGCGCTGGATGCGTTAACCAGCCCCAGCGGATGCGAGGCGTGCATGCCGGGCGCCACCGATCTGGCCAGCGCCTTGGCCAAGCTGATTGCCCTGGGCGAAGGGCAGCGGGCCGGTGGTGCTGGTCACCGACGGATGGGAGAACCAGGGCGATTCCGCCCAGCAAGTCGCCAGTCTGCTCGCTGCGCACACCGAGCTCTACATCTTTACGCCGCCCGGCGCGGCGGCGATTCATAACGTCGCGGTTACCGAAGTCACGACACCGCACGCGCTGGCCAACACCGACTCCTTTCGAGTCGGCGTCAGCATTGCGAACTTGAACGACCATCCGGTGGGCGGCACCGTAAGACTGTTCGAAAGCGGCCGGCTTATCGATCAGACGAGCGGTCACGCTCAACCCCGGCTCGGAGCGGGTGGACTTTCCGGTGCGCAGCGCAGGAACCGGCTTGGTTTCGTATCGCGCCACCTTCACCGCGGCCAGCGCATCCGACGATCTCTATCCGCAGGACGATTCGCTGCAAAGCTGGGTTGGAATCGGGGCCAAGCGCAAGATGTTGATTTTCGCCGACAGCGCTCAGGACTCCAACTATCTGCAAGCCGTGGCGCGCCGTCTGGGGCTGGAGCCCGAAATAGTGCGGCCCGCCGATACCAGGTTCAATGACAATCTGCACGATTTCGACGCAGTCGTGCTCGACAACGTGCCACGCGATCAGATGCCGGCCACGACCGAGAACGCACTTGCCCGATATGTCGCGGGAGGCGGCGCTTTGGCGATGGTCGGCGGCGATCGGAGCTTTGGCCTCGGCGGATGGCATGGCAGCGAACTGGAATCGATCCTGCCGGTCATCATGAAACCGCCCGAGCACAAGGAACGGCAACGCGCCCTGGTGCTAATCATCGACAAGTCGGGTTCGATGGGCCGCGAGGAGAAGCTGGACTACGCCAAGGCCGCCGCGCGTACCGCCGCCAGCACGCTCAAAGACAACGACCTGATCGAAGTCATCGGCTTCGACTCGCAGCCTTTTGTGGTTATCCCGCTGGAACCGATGAGCACCGCGCGTCCCTACCTGGGCCAGATGATCGACCGCCTCAAGGCGCGCGGCACCACCTACCTGATGCCTGCACTCAAGCAGGCCGACCTCGACATCGCAGGGAGCGGCGCCGCGATTAAACACGTGGTTATCCTGACCGACGGCGAAACCGGCGGCACCGCCGCGATGTACTACGACCTGGTCGCATCGATGCATCGTCAGGGCGCCGTAACGGTATCGGCAATCGCGATCGGTAACGAGGCCAACATCAGGCTGCTCGACGCGATCACCCAGTACGGCGGCGGTGCGTTTTACCAGACCTCGAGCGCCGAGTCGCTGCCGCAAATTGTCCTGCAGGACGTCGGCCGCCACACCGGCGACAACAAAACGATGGTGGAGAAGGAGTTTGTGCCCCAGGCTGTCAGCCCTGACTCGATTCTCAAGAACCTCGGCGGACGGACGCTTCCGGCGATCAAGGGTTACGTCAGCACCATGCTGAAACCCGGCGCCACGCTTGATGTCTATGTAAATCGCGAGGGCCGGCGCGAGCCGCTGATCGCGAGCGGCCGTCATGGCGCGGGCAAGACTCTGGCGGTGACCACCGACGCGGGCGGCCGATGGGCGTCGCCGTGGGTCCGCGACAATATCTTCGCGGCGGTCTGGGACCGCATTCTGGAGTGGATGACGCCGCCGGCCACTAACCTGCCCAAGTTCGACGTGGCGATGGGCTATCGCGAAGGCCGCATCGCATTGAAGCTGACCGACTACGACCCCGACGCCGCACAAGCGCTGGCGCTGGTGGGCGCGCGGGTCATGCGTCCCGACGGTACTCGGGAAGACCTGGTGCTGTCGCAATCGGCGCTGGGAGAACTCACCGGCAGCTTCGCGGCGCCGGAAGCCGGCAACTACTATATCGAAATGAGATCCGGCCAGGCGGGGAAGGAGCGGTCCTTTCCCCCGTTAGCCTATACCGTAAGTCCGGCGGCCTTTGCCGAACTGCCACGCCAGCGGCCCAACTATGATCTGCTCGAACATCTCGCGGCAGCCACCGCCGGGCGCCTCAATCCGGAAATCAGCGAACTAAAAATGGCACGCCCCGAGTTCAAGCATTCCGAAAGCTTCTCCCAGCAACTCCTGGCGATGGCGATGCTCCTGCTGATCGCCGAAGCAATCGTCCGCCGCCTCGCGTCGTGAGACAGTTTCGCGTTTCTACATTCTTTTCCAATATTCTTCCCCTGTTAGAGACTGTCGATTTTTCGCTATGGAATGGTCGCCCAACAGGATGACTTTATCAGCGCGCCTTCTCAGACGCGCCTGCAGCCTCAACGTCGGTGAGCGGCAGCGGCGAAATCCTGATTACATGCGATAAAGCACGTTGTGTTGTATAAGAGAGGGGCAGAGTGGTGTTCCACCATCGGGACATCGATCAAGCGCGCGGATGCCAGACCCCATGAAGAAGCAGCTCTCGATTTCGATCAAGGGAACAGGTGAATCGGCCAGGGAATTTGTCGAGGCATGGCGGCGCGCCGAACAGGGCAAGCCTGTCGAACAGCCCATTGAACGCCTCTACTTCGAGGATTTAGCCACACTGCTAAAAGCTCTCACGCCCCGGCGCTTGGAGGCTCTCAAAGTGGTCCACCGGAATCGGACCGGTCAGCGTGCGGGCCTTGGCCGGTAGAATGAAGCGCGATTACAAGAACGTACACCACGATATTCAGGTATTGGAGTGCGTCGGTCTCGTGAGGCGGTCAGCCGATGGCAGACTGACGGCTCCCTGGAAAAAGATCATCGCCGAGATAGCGCTAGCCGCGTAGGCCGGCCCACGCTCGGCCGCTTCCATCCCTATGACCCCATCGTACCATGGCTAATCAGGTTCTTTATCGGTACCGCATCGAACGGAGAGCGCGGCGGTTTGAGGTTCTTGCGATTCTCTTCGAACCGTTTGATTTGCCGGATGCCGTTGAAGTTCATGACCTCCGCCGGCCACTTGCCCGATCGGCGGCGATCGAGCCACTCTCCGACCGCTTCACGAATCAGAGCATTGCGCGTTTTGCCGCTCTCCCTGGCGGTTTGGTTAAGTTGTTCGACTAACTCGTCGTTCAAGTGGACACTGAAATTCATGGCTACGACCATAACAGGTTAGGTTATGTTCGGTAAATCTCCATTACATCTCAAAGCCCTTCGTCCTTCTCAACTCAGCTGTCCTGTTCGCGCCCGCACTCCTTCTAGGCCTGACGGACGACGCGATCAGGATCGGCAGTGTTACGGTGAAAATAGCGCCCTGTCCACTGCCTTTGCTTTCGGCATGCACCGTACCGCCGTGAAGCTCGACCAAGTTGCGCACGATGGCCAGACCCAGCCCCAATCCGGAGCTTTGGCGCTTGGTGCCAGAACCGGCCTGACGAAAACGATCAAACACGTATGGGAGAAACAACGGATCAATCCCGATGCCGGTATCGCTTACGATAATTTCAACGTGAGAGTTAATCCGCTGCGAAAGAATTTGGATCCGGCCCCCCTTGGGCGTGAACTTCACCGCGTTAGAGAGCAGATTCCAAAACACTTGTCGCAACCGGTCCGGATCGCCTGCCATAGGGCTTGCCGCCGGATCTAGCAGGGCTTGCAAACGAATCTGCTTGGCGTCTGCGGCCGGACGTAATGTATCAATCGCGGTTTCCAGCACGTCGACGAGTTGCAAAGGCCGTATGTCAAGACGCAACCTTCCGCTAATGATGCGCGACACATCAAGCAGGTCGTTTATGATCTGGTCTTGCGCTTGCGCCGCTCGTGTGATGGCCTCGACTGCTCGCGCACTCATTTTTTCTTCCAGCTTGCCGGAGCGCAACAACCCCGCCCACCCGACAATCGAATTCAGGGGGTTGCGTAACTCGTGCGAAACCATGGCGAGAAAGTCATCCTTAAGCCGGCTGGCCTCTTCCGCAGTCCGCCGCGCTATCTGTTCCTGGGCCCTGAGCCGCTCGCGCTCCTCTTCCGCCCGCTTTCGTGAGGTGATGTCGCGCGCGACTTTTGACGCGCCGATGATTCGACCCTCGGCGTCCCTGACCGGCGAAACGGTGAGCGAAATGTCCACTTTCCGGCCATCTTTTGCTTGCCGCACGGTCTCGTAGTGATCGATCTTTTCGCCCCGACGTATGTGCGCCAGAACATCATCCTCTTCCGCGTAACGCTCGGGCGGAATGATCAGCGTTATGTGCTGACCGACGGCCTCCGCAGCGCTGTACCCGAAGATTTCCTCGGCGCCGCGATTCCACGATGTGATAACGCCCTCTAGCGTCTTGCTGACTATCGCATCGTCCGAAGAATCAATGATCGCCGCGAGAAGTGCGCGCTCCTCTTCCGCCCGCTTTCGCGCCGTAATGTCACGGGCGACCTTTGACGCGCCGATGATTCGACCCTCACCGTCTCTGACCGGCGAAACGGTGAGCGAAATGTCCACTTCCCGGCCATCTTTCGCTTGCCGCACGGTCTCGAAGTGATCGATCTTTTCGCCCCGACGTATGTGCGCCAGAACGTAATCTTCTTCCGCGTGGCGCTCGGGCGGAATGATCAAGGTAATGCGCTGACCGACGGCCTCCGCAGCGCTATACCCGAACATTTTCTCGGCGCCGCGATTCCACGACGTGATAACGCCTTCTAGCGTCTTGCTGACGATGGCGTCATCCGAAGAATCAATGATCGCCTCGAGAAGTGAGGTGATTCCGTCGCTTCTTAACTCTGTGAGCTTCATGGGATTTCACAAATCATTTTACCCGGTAACGCACATTATCGCACAAAATTGATTTTCCGATTCCGCTCTTGTGTTTGCGAAGCTCTTCAGACTTCTCGCAACGTCGTTTCGGCTAAAAGAGGTCGCTCGGGCTTGGGCGCCCTATGTATGAGCCTGTCGTAGCCGAACCAAGCACTAATACCTTAGAGCCGACCATTGCCCCCCATAGCGTCTTGGACGCCCTTGCCTGAGCGTGGGAGCTTCCAATCACAATCGTCTCCATTACGGATTGCTGGGCGGTCGATTGAGGGGTTCTTCTGAAGCTCTTTGAGGTTCCCTTGCTTTGCCGCGCGTTACGCCAAAGCGCGAGCTGAAGTTCCCCGCATGCCACAATCCACATCACGCGAATGAACGGCGAGGAACGTTAGTTAGCGGACCGAGCCGACCGAGCCTATCGAAGTCACTGGCCGTTCCGTTAGCCTCGTCATTAAATTGGCCGATTTGCTCGGCTTCGAACCGCCCTGCCCTGCCGCGAACGCCTCAGGGATATTGCAGGCCGACAATTGTCCCCCAGAAAGGACCTTATGTGCTATGAAACGGCAAACGAGGGTAGGGTACTGACGGCCTCCCGTTTACTCCGCCGTACAGGGACGATCTTAGAGTTCGGTCAAGTGTTTCTCCGCCCGCTTCGCGAGCTCAATCAGCTTCTGGCTCTTGAGAATGTCGATGAAGTCCGACGCTGAGACGCGGGTTTTGGTCAGATTGCGTCGGGCGTTGGCGAGAGAGCCGATCGCCAAATCCCGGACTTTGTCGTAGAGGCCGCACAGGAACGCGTCGGGCGTCTCCGGTCGCAAGCCGAACTTCTTCAGCTCCTTCGCAGGGAAGTGGCGCAGGTTCCAGGTGAGAATGAGGGAAGCGCCGGCGGCGATCCCGGCCGCGACGACATGACAATCATCCGGGTCGGGCAGGTTCACTTCTGGGACATGTTTCTCGTGGGACATGTTTCTCGTACCCGTTGACCATCGCCGTCGGGACCGCGTCATTCATCAGCCGGCGTGTGTTCTGCAGGCGCTCGATCGGAACGCCTGGCGCGCGGGCCACCAGGTTTCGGATCCATTCGTCGTGGATTTCATCTGTCCAGCGCGCTTCGACCAAGCGATCCACTGCGGCCTGGACGAGGACGTTCCTGAGATGAAAGGGATAAAGGATGCAGGCGTCAAAGACCGCGACAGAGGGCTCAAACGCCATAGCGCCGACGGAGGTCCTTGGCGTCCTCGGCCAACGCCTCCATCGCCGTCTGCTGGACGCCGATCTTCGTCTTCAGCGCCAGCACCTCCTTCAGCTTCGTCCGCCGATGCTTTCCGACATACCGGAACGGAAGATCGCCGATATCCATCCGATGAACGACGAGCGGGCGGGAGATGCCCAGGATGCCGGCCGCATCGTTTGGGCTGAGCTCCTGATCCTCGGCGAGGACGGCGACCCGTTCCCCTTGAAGGAGATGGCCGAGGGCAGATTCGAGCAGGGTTGCGGCCTGCGCGGGCAGCCTCACGACCTGATCTTTCCCCGACCTGCGCCGGACCCGGACCTCCACCTGATCGCCTTTGCCGAGCTTGTTAAGAGGCTGGGCCTTTTTGCGGTCCTGGTCCGAGAGCTCAACGAATTGCAGTACATGGGTCGTCATGGCTGGTTCCTTTCAAACCCCAATATAGGTCCTTGGCCTATCTAACTGCAATATCTGAAAAGCACAGCCGATCCATCTACTTCAATCTGGCGTGGATCTCGCAATTATCACTCTCTGGCTTGGCTGCGATCCTTTCACGGCGTCGGGAAGCCCAGTTCCCTGCCGAGCACCTGCGCCACAAATCCGTTGTTGTCTATCGATGCGCGGATCCTTTCGCGCACCTCATCGCGACGATCGAGTCGCTCAGCCGCTTTCATTGTGTTCGAATACGCGGCCCAAACGTCAGCTCCGGTGATCTCGTAGCCCTAGCCTTGCGCGAGCCAGTGAAGCGCCGCGAGGCCGGCTTCCAGCGCAAAGGCCGAATTGCTCTCGGTAAAATCTCGGGCGGCGCGGGTTAGCGTCTTGGGGTCGCATGGCGAGGCCTTCGCCAGCTCGATTGCCAACCCCCAGAATCCGGCCTCTTTGGCAGCGGCGAACCATTTGCCCTCATCACCCGGTGTGCGCGCCACTAGGTCGCGCAATATGCGCTCTGAATCTTTGCGTGGATATTTCCGCACGATCGCCCGATAGGTCGTTAGGTACGATCCGCTCCGATTCGCTGCAAGCGCATAACGTTCATAAGCTTCGTCGGCCAGGCCCGAAGAGAGCAGGATCTGCTCGCACGCGCGCGCGATCGCAACCGGATCATCGTTGAGTCCGCATGAGGCTTCGGCATAGCGTATTGCTTCCGCTTTCTTTCCCAGCGCCACCAGTGCATGAATGCCCCAGCGGCGATTGTCCCAGCAAACGAAGGGAGCCATCTCGAGCAGGTCCAGCAGCTCCTGATAACGTCCCGCAGCCAGCAGCGACGACAAGCAAACGGGCGTCCCTTGGAAGTACGAACCTGTCCGGGGGTCTCGCCAAGTCGCCCGCAGAGGCTCGATTAGATTGTCGGCCCAAATCGAGGCGAGTTCTTTCGTCGAACACAGCTCTCCCCAAAACTCACCCAGCGTCTCGATGTACGGTATGGCGTCCGCGACATAAGCATCCCACAGGCGATCGATCAATTTCGCACGCCGGCTCAGATCTAAAGGCGCCTTTGCGATAATCAAAACCAACTCCTCGATCGCGTGATTGACAGCTGTACCAATCGCGCCGGACGAGCTGTCGACGTGTTCGAGCGCCGGTGAGACCTTCTCAAGGAAGAGCACGGCGCCCTCCGCGGCCAACACCGGATCACTCCGCGCCGCCTTCTTGATTTCCGATACCGCTTCGCGGACCCGCTGAATCGCGGGCTGGGATCGCCAGCCAAAGGCGTTACGGCGAAAACGTCCTGCAAACTGCCAGCGCTGTGGTTGAGCTGTTGTCATCGAAAGAACCTGTCCCGTGTCGCGGTAGGGACGCCGGTTATCCGGCGCCCCCCGCACAGATCCGTACGTGAGAATTGCTGCATACGGCTCCTACCTTGGATACCTGGCGTCGAAGCGCAGGTTGGGATGAGGGTGAAGGATTTTGGCACTCGGAATCCAGCGATTGACCAACGGCCAGAGCCGCGCCCATGTCATCCGGTCGCGCTGGCTCCGTCGCCGCAGCGCACGGTACCAGTGCCAGATTACCTGACCCCGAAAGCTGTTGAGACTATCCATGTTGCCGGGCACTGCATGATAGTTGAAGTAACCTTGTACTACGGACCTCAACCACGCCCCGACTTCGGCGACCGGCTGGTGCCAGCGCCGCCGCAACTCCTGTTTCAGCTCACTGAGCTTGGCGCGGAGTCGCTTCTGGATGGTCTTGCGCTTGACGATAAAGCGGCCGGTCTTCCGGGTCTCCCCACAGATATGCGTGAAACCCAGAAAGTTGAACACCTCCGGCTTGTCCTCGCCGCGCTGCTTGCGGTGTTCGGCGGCATGACGCCCGAACTCAATCAGGCGCGTCTTGTCCGGGTGTAGTTCCAGCCCGAACTTTTGCAAGCGCTCCCGCCATTGCTGGACGAACCGCTCGGCGTCGGCACGATGCTCAAATCCCACGACGAGG
>CAWGQB010000035.1:0-91901 GCA_963824565.1 uncultured Pseudomonadota bacterium
TTATCCGACGCGCCGCTTTGAAACTGCTGCTGCTCTCCGCCGCCGCGCACGATGGGGATACTAACGAAAGAACCGGCACTGAGGTCAGCGTTACGGAACGCAGGGCGCGGTTGGGTAGGTGCGAATGGTGGCGGTGGTAGGAGTTGAACCTACGACTCCGCGGATATGAGCCGCGTGCTCTGACCAACTGAGCTACACCGCCACTGAACTGGACAGAATAGCCGGGGGCGTGATTGGACGGAAGGGGGTTAGCGCAGGGTTTTGATCAGATGCGAAGCGACTTTTTCGCTGTCGCGGCTGACCTGGAAGCAGCGGCCTTCGGTAAATTCAACGCAACTCAGCTTGCCCCCATATACCAGCCCGGTATCAAGCCCGATCTTATAGGGCAAATCGACCATTACATCGCGCATCGGCGTGTGGCCAAAGACCACCGTATGACCGAGCTCGTGGGGATGGGCGATGAAGTCCTGGCGAATCCACAGCATGTCCTCCGCGTCCTGATCTTCGAGCGGGCGTAGCGGATGCACGCCGGCATGGACGAAAAGATAGGGGGCGCGTACAAAGCTGGTGGCGAGATTTTGCAGAAAGTCGAGATGTTTCGTCGGCAAGCGGTCCGTTATCTCGTCGAGCAAGGATTCATCGATGGCATAGCTTTCGAGCGTGGCGATGCCGCCGTTATACAGGAAGGATTCGCCGTAATGGCCCGGCATACCCAAAAAGGAAAGCATCATGTCCTCGTGGTTGCCCTTGAGGAATATGGTACGCGCGTGGCTGCGCTTTACTTCGATCAGGATATCGATCACGTCCTTGGCGGATGGTCCCCGATCGACGTAATCACCCACGAAGACGAGGGTGTCGTTGCGGTCGAGGTCGATAGCCTTGAGCAACGCGGTCAGTTCGTCGGGACATCCGTGGATATCGCCAATCGCGAACAGCCGGCTGCGCTTTTTCCACACGCGCATCGGTCAACCATCCCCCATGGTCTTGCTGAGCAGCTTGCCGATTGCGGACGGATCGTCGAGCAGCATCCGCACGGCGGAGTAGGGGTTGAGACGCCCCGCACACACCTCATCGACCAGTTGATGCCCGGAGCCGTTGCCGAGCGCGCTTTTGGTCCGCTCTTCGATTTGGCCGCTGAGGATTTCAAGGAACTCGTGCGCGCGCCGCTGCCGTTCATGCGCGGGGTCGGTCTGAGCGCGGATGAATTCGCGATGCTTGTCCAATTGCTGGACCAGCGAGTCGATTCCGCGATCGTTTGCGGCTTGGGTGAGCAGGACCGGCGGTTGCCATCCGCCGGCGGGCCGCAGATGGACGTTGAGTTCGAGCTCCGCTTTGACCCGGTCGGCGCCGTCGCGGTCGGCCTTGTTGACCACGAAAATATCCGCGATCTCGTTAAGTCCCGCCTTCATGATCTGGATACCATCGCCGCCTTCGGGCACGGTTACCACTACAGTCGTGTCGGCCAGGTCCATGATCGCAAGCTCGGTCTGTCCCACGCCGGCGGTTTCGACGATAACGACGTCGAATTTGAAAGCTTCCAGCAGGGTGACGATTTGGCGCGCGGCACGGCTCAATCCGCCATGGCTGCCGCGGGTCGATAGACTGCGGATGTAGACCCCGGTATCGCCATAATGGTCGGCCATCCGCACCCGATCGCCGAGCACGGCGCCCCCCGAAAATGGACTCGAGGGATCGATCGCCAGTACCGCGACCTGCTGCTTGCGCGTCCGGAACTTGCTCACCAGGCGATCGATTAAAGTGGACTTGCCCGCTCCCGGCGGCCCGGTGATCCCTATGACATGGGCGCGATTGGCGTTGCCATACAACCGCTCCATCGCCATCGCCACATCAGTGCTGCGATTTTCCACCAGCGTAATCAGACGTGCCAACGCGAGCCGGTCACCGGCGGCGAAACGGCTCAACAGTTTCTCGAGCCGGTCATTGGTTGCGCCATTCATTCGGGGCTTGGTTGTTCATCAGGCCTCAAAATTTAATCCGAACCAGACCGCTGCGGCTCCGCGGCAGCGGGACCATCGCAAACGGCGAGATCCCTCTAATCCATCATATCGATCGATGCTTTGAGCAGGCAACCGGCGTTGGCCGCAAGGAGTCCGATCATGACCAGATCGCAAGGCCGCCGCGTTGTTTATCGCTGCGGCCTCCTCTATTGTAGGTGACGGTATGAAGCTGCCGGACCTTTACGGTGACTGGCGCATAATCGTCGGCGTGGTCCTGATCCTGCTGGGTGCGGGAAACTGGTCGGTCGGGCTTAACGGTATCGTCCAATACCGTGGGCTGGACGCCATCGCCAACCATTCCAACGCGGAACTTTATCGCAACTTCGACGAGTTGGACGCACGCACAGACGGTGCGGTTTTGGCGCCGCTAAACCAGGAGGAGCGGACGATCTCCTACGCTGCGGCGCAGATGGATTTCTACCACGCGGTGTATCTTACTGGATGCATTCTATTTGCGCTTGGGCTTGATGGTGGCGTTAATGGCCTTTATCGGCGCGATTCGCCGCGATGCCCGCGATACAATTTACCGACAGAGTGAGAAGCGCTCCCGCGCAGCCCAATGGCCAAACGTTTCGAGCTATTAGCTCCCGCCAAGATCAATCTGTTCCTGCGCATAACGGGACGCCGTCCTGACGGCTATCATGAACTGGATTCGCTCTTCCTGCCGATTTCATTGTTCGATCGGATTGTGATCGAGATGGCGGACGCGCAAGCCAGCACCGTGTCGATCCGATGCAATTGGCCGGACATGCCAGTGGATAGCAGCAACCTGGCGATGCGAGCGGCGCAACTGTTCATGGCGGAAGCCGGACTATCCGGGCGCGTCGACATTAACCTCCACAAGGAGATTCCCGCCGGTGCAGGGCTGGGCGGCGGCTCCAGCGATGCCGGCGCGGTGCTGCGGGCGATGGCGTCGATGCATGGATTCGACGACCGTGAAGCGCTTCATCGCCTGGCACTGAAGATCGGTGCCGACGTTCCATTTTTCCTCGATCCGCGCCCGGCTCGGGTTGGCGGCGTGGGCGAACGTATCACGTACCTGAGTGTCGCCTTGCGGTTGCACTTAGTGATAGGCGTGCCGCCGGTGGCTGTTCCCACAGCGGAAATCTATCGCCATCTGGAACAGCGCCATTGGAGCGGTCCTGGGCCAATCGACCTACCCTCGCCGTTTGATCCTGGCTCGATCGGCCGCGAACTGCTGGTCAATGACTTGGAAGCGGCAGCGATAGCGCGTTACCCACAAATCGATGAAGTTAAGGTGATACTTCAAGATCTTGGCGCTTTGGGAGTGGCTATGTCAGGCAGCGGTGGGGCGGCTTTTGGAGTCTTCCGCGATGCCGACGAAGCGTTGCAGGCTGCGCACGCGGCGGCCGCGAAGATGCCTGAAGCCCGTTTTTTTGCCGTCCGGGCAGGCAGTGACGGAGGCGCCTGAAGACCTTTTCGCGAACCTTGTTAATGTTTGTGAAACGTCGCAATTGACAGGGATTTCACCTGCCCGTAACATCCGGACGAACCCCAATTTGAGCTGAGCGAACGGATCCAGGCACTGATCAGAGATTTGGCTGAACTCTATCGCGATTTCGCAACTTGCCGCCGGATTGCTTCGATATATGGATGCTACGGCGTCGGTTGGAGGCTTGGAGATAGTGGCCGGGCGGCGTATGTCGGGTGGGTGGCGCGTAGTAAAGTGTTAAAATCACTAAAGTGTACGTGTTGGGCGGTCGCCAAGCTGGTAAGGCACCAGGCTTTGGACCTGGCATTCGAAGGTTCGAATCCTTCCCGCCCAGCCAAGGAGCACGATAGCAAAGCCGTTGCGCAATGGTGGCGGCTGGGAAACCGAACGAGAGGTCGGGATAGCGATGCCTGATCGGGCAAAAGACGAACTCGCAAATATTCACCGGTAACTCCAACGTCACTCTGGCGCGCGATGTTTGCGAGGTCCTGGGAGTGCGATTGGGCGCGGCCGAGGTAGGGCGCTTCCCCGACGGCGAGGTGCTGGTGGAGATTCGCGAGAACGTACGCGGCGGCGACTGTTTTGTGATGCAGTCCATTTGCACCCCTCCTAACGACAACCTGATGGAATTGCTGCTTCTGATGGATGCGTTGCGCCGCGCATCAGCCAAGCGCATTACCGCTGTGATTCCTTACTTCGGTTACGCCCGCCAGGATCGCAAGGTCGCGCCGCGGGTGCCGATCAGTGCCAAGCTGGTGGCCGACCTGATTACCGCCGCAGGGGCTTCACGGGTCATGACGGTCGACCTGCATGCCGGCCAGATCCAGGGTTTTTTCAATATCCCGGTCGACAACCTGTTCGCCATGCCGGTGTTGATTCCTTATCTGCGCAAGCGAATCGAGGGCAAGCGGGTGACGGTGGTATCGCCTGACGCCGGCGGAGTCGAGCGTGCCCGCGGCTTTGCAGGGCGGCTTAATGCGGGCCTGGCCATCATCGATAAGCGGCGCCGCCGCGCCAGCGAGGTGGCTGAGATGCAACTGATCGGCGACGTTCAGCGGCGCCACGGCGATCCTGCTCGATGACATGATCGATACGGCGGGGACGGTCGCCGCAGCTGCCAAAGTGGTGGTCAACGCTGGAGCAACTGAAGTCATCGCCTGCGCCACCCATGCGGTGCTGTCCGATCCGGCTTGCGAGCGCCTCAACCATTGCGATGTTCAGGAATTGATCACTACCAACACCGTGCCGTTGCGGCCCAAGGCCCTGGCGGAATTGCGCAACGTGAAGGTGCTGTCGGTGGCCGCGCTAATCGCCGAAGGCTTGCGCCGGATTCATAATGAAGAATCGGTCAGCTCGCTGTTCCTGTAAGGAAGGGCAAGACTTCTCTGATACATTTGTTGGTTCTGATAAGTGTAGTTCTGGTAAAAGTGTCGTTTCTGATAAAAATGGAACGATAGCGCGTTCGCGCGGATGCTATGGCGTTGGCGTCATGTAGCCGCATCTGACCCGGAGTTTTAACTGATGGAGACATTAAACCTTAACTGTGAAAAACGCGAACTCGGAACCAAGGGGAAAGTTCGCGCATTGCGCCGCGAAGGCAAGGTTCCCGCTATAGTCTACGGTCCCAAGACTGCCGCGATGGCGATCGCCGTGGCGGCACCGAGCCTCAAGGCCTCGGTCATCGGGGATGCGGCGCAGCGCTTACTCAAACTGCAGGCCCCGGATAGCGACCTCAACGGCCGCCACGTTATCATCAAAGACGTGCAACGCGAGCCGATCTCGGGTTCTTTCCTGCACGCCGATCTCTATGAGGTCGACTTGACCGCCAAGCTTCAGGTCACTGTGCCGCTGCGCTTTCACGGCAAGCCCAAAGGCGCGGTCGATGGTGGTATTCTGCAACCGCTGGTTCGTACGATCGACGTCGAGTGCCTGCCCACCGACATCCCGGAAGCGATTGATGTAGACGTGACGCCGCTTGGCATCCACGAAGCGATTCATATTTCGACCTTGCAGTTCGGCCCCAATGTCAGCCCGGTGTTCGATACCGACTACGCGGTCGTAACCGTACTTCCGCCGACTGTCGAAGCCGCGCCAGTTGCAGCGGAAGCCGCACCCGTGGAGGGCGCCGCGCCTGCGGAAGGCGCCGAGGCTGCCGCGCCAGCGGCCGACGCCGGCAAAAAGGGCGAGAAGGCCGAAGAGCCCAAAGGCGGCAAGAAGTAGGATCGATAGGGATCGTTATCTTATCTCGCGTTCAGCGGTGGGAAGTTTTTATGTCCCCTCTCCCTGACCAACCAGGGAGAGGGTAGCTGATGCGTTTAGAGCAAAATCAACGCATTGGCGCACAGAACATCGGACGAGCGTTGCTGGCACGCACCCTGTCCCATAGATAAATGGGAGAGAGGGTAAAGAGCATTATCGATCGAGTCCGCAGGGCGACCTCGAGACGCGGTGGAGAGGTGCTGAGGGTCCATCAATGAGTTTCGTCCATCTACACGTCCATACCCAGTACAGTCTGCTCGACGGCGCCAACAAGCTGGTGCCGTTGCTCGATCACGCCAAGCAAAGCGGGATGCCGGCTATGGCCATCACCGACCATGGCAACATGTTCGGCGCGGTCGAGTTTTACAAAAAAGCGATCGATCGCGGGATCAAACCGATTATCGGTTGCGAAGCCTACCTGGCACCCGGCAAACGAACGGAACGCAATTTCGCGCCCAAGGCCGACGACGTCGAAGGTGCGGGCAACTACCATCTGATACTGCTGGTGCAAAACCGCGTCGGCTATCGCAATCTGTGCAAACTGCTGACGGCGGCCTATCGTGAAGGGCTGTATTACAAGCCGCGCATCGACAAGGAAATCCTGGAGCAAAACTCCGAGGGGCTGATTGCGCTTTCCGGATGTCTGTCGGGCGAACTGGCTCGCGCGTTGCGCGCGGGGCGCGGCGATAAGGCCCGTGAGGTGGCCGAAAACTACGCGCGCATCTTCCCTGGCCGATTCTATATCGAACTGCAGGACAACAAGCTTCACGGCCCCTATAACGAAGCGCTGCGCGATCTCGCCAACGGACTCGGGCTGCCGATGGTCGCGACCAACGATTGCCATTACCTGCATCGCGAAGACGCCCGCGCGCACGAAGTCCTGTTGTGCATCCAGACCGGCAAGACCATGGCCGATGAAACGCGCTGGCGTTTCGATACCGACGAACTCTACGTCAAGACGCCGGCCGAGATGGCCAACGCGTTTGCCCCGGATGACAGTCCGATACGTAACACGGTGGAGATCGCCAACCGGGTTGATTTCGAATTCGAATTCGGCAAGTTCCATTTCCCGCGTTACCAGATTTCAACCGAAGACCCCACGGCGGAGCTTGAGAATGCGCCGGAGGCACCGCTGGACGAGGAAAAGGAATTCCAGCGCATCCTGGAAGCGCGCACCCGCGAGGGGCTCGCGGCCCGCTTGAGCGAACTGCACGGGCGGCGCGGCGATTTCGACGAGACCCCCTATCATGAACGACTTGACCGTGAGCTTCCGGTAATCGCCGAAATGGGCTTTTCCGGATACCTGCTGATTGTCGCGGACTTCATCAATCACGCCCGCAGCCGTCAAATTCCGGTCGGACCGGGACGCGGCTCGGTGGTTGGCAGCCTGGTCTCCTACGCACTGCGGATAACCGAACTCGATCCGATCGAGCATAAGCTGCTATTCGAGCGCTGGCTTAATCCCGGACGCAAGTCGATGCCCGATATCGACGTGGACTTCTGCTTCGAGCGGCGTGATGAAGTGATCGACTATGTCCGGCGCAAATATGGCGACGAGCGGGTTGCGCAAATCATCACCTTCGGAACCATCAAGGGTAAGCAGGCGATTCGTGACGTGGGCCGCGTGTTGGGCCTGTCCTTCGGCGATACCGATCGGCTCTGCAAGCTCTATCCGGCACCCAAACAGGGCCGCGACTTCCCGCTGGAGGACGCGCTCAAGATGGAACCGCGCCTGCGCGAGGAGCGATCGAAGTACCCGGAACTGTTCGAGTACGCGTTCAAGCTCGAAGGATTGTTGCGTCACGCCTCGCGCCATGCCGCCGGCGTGGTGATTGCCGACGCGGCGCTGGACGAGATGGTCCCGCTTTACGTTGACAAGGAGCGCACCGAGACTTCCTTGTCGATCACTCAGTACTCGATGAAATTTGTCGAGGACATCGGGCTGGTCAAGTTCGACTTCCTGGGGCTCAAGAACCTGACCCTCATCGAGGATACGCTCGATATCATCAGAGCCGGCGGCAAGACCGCACCACCCGATCTCAACCGCCTGCCACTCGATGACCCCGAAGCCTACCGGCTGCTGGCGCGCGGCGACACCGTGGGCGTGTTCCAGATGGAAGGCTCCGGAATGCGCCGGTTCGTGACCGATCTCAAGCCGACCTGTTTCGATGATATCATCGCGGCCGGCTCGCTCTTCCGTCCCGGTCCGCTCGACGCGGTGGTGGACGGCAAGACGATGGTGCAGCATTACGTCGATCGCAAGCACGGGAGAGAGCAGGTCAAGTATCCCCATCCGCTGCTGGAGCCGGTGCTGCGCGACACCTACGGCGTCATCATCTACCAGGAGCAGGTGATGCGCGTGGCGCAGGCGCTGTCCGGTTACACGCTGGAGCAAGCCGACATTCTGCGCGCCGCGATGGGCAAGAAGAACAAGGCGGTAATGGAGAAGGAGCGCGAGCGCTTCATCCAGGGCGCGATTGACAATGGCGTCGAGAAGGAAAGCGCGCAGACCATCTTCGAGCAGATCGAGACCTTTGCCTCCTATGGGTTCAATCGCTCCCACGCCGCTGCTTACGCCCTGACCACTTATACTACGGCGTACTTAAAGGCCCATTTTCCCTATGAGTTCATGGCCGCCCTGACCTCACTGGACATGGACGACGTCGAGAAGACTTATAAGAACATTGCCGCTCTCCGCGACATGGGAATCAGGCTGCTGCCGCCCGACGTCAACCAAAGCCGGGTCAAGTTCGCGGTAGTCAATGACGCGATTCGTTTTGGGCTATGCGCGATCCGCGGAGTCGGGACCAAGACCGCCGAGGCGATAATCGCGGCGCGCCAGCAGGGTGGTCCGTACGCGGGCCTGACGGACCTGTGCATGCGCGCCGATCCCCAACAGATCAACCGTAAGGTGCTCGAGGCACTGGTTAAGTGCGGCGCCTTTGATTCGACCGGGGCCGGCCGCGCCGAGACGATGGCGCAGATCGAGGACGCGCTTAAGCTGGTGGCGCGCCGGGCCGACCCTGCCAGCGCTAACCAGATGGGCCTGTTCGGTGCGATGGCGCCGGCGCTGCGCACCGCGCCGCGCGGTCCAGTCGTCCAATGGGATCTCAAGGAGTTGCTGCGCAACGAAAAAGAGGCGTTGGGTTTTTATGTGACCGCTCATCCGCTGGACAAGTATACCGCGGAAATCAGCCGGCTGTCGGGCGTGACTACGCAGGACCTGGCCGGCGCGCCGGACGGCAGCCAGGTAGTGCTGGTCGGCGTGGTTCAATCGATCAAGCTTAAGAACAACAAGGCCGGCAAGCGCTATGCCACATTTTCACTGGAGGATCTGGTTGGAGCGGTCGAAGTGATTGCCTGGCCGGAGACCTATCAGAAGACTGAATCAGTGATAAACAGCGACGAGCCGGTGGTAGCGCGCGGCAAATTGGATATCGATGAGGAGCGCGCCCAGATTCTCCTCGACGATTTGAGACCCCTGAGCGTGGTGATGGTCGACAGCGTGCGCGAGGTCCATATCCGCGCGCCGAAAACCCAGGTGGACGAAAATCTGTTGGGCAGTCTCAAGGCCTTGTTTGGCCGACATGCGGGCGGATGTCCAATCTATCTGCATCTGCTGTTGGACCAGGCGCTTGAGGCGATCTTTCTGCTCGGCAACGATTTCAGGGTCGCTCCGACAGAGAGCTTCGTGGGCGAAGTCGAGCAGATTTTCGCTCCTGGGGCGGTGGAATTAAGGGCTCAACAGGGGGCCGCAATCTGATACACTTGCCGCAGTTCAATCTGAGAGAATAACCCTGACGGCCTATCAAGTAACCACACCCGATCGCGAGCGCGCCATCCTGGTTGGTGTCGCCTTTGGCAATGTCGACCGGATTGCGGCCGAGGATTCGCTTGAAGAGCTTGGCGCACTGGCCCAAAGTGCCGGCGCCGAGGTCGCCGGCGAGATCTTCCAGAGCCTTAAGGAAGTTGACTCCCGCACCTTTATCGGTCGCGGCAAGGTCGGAGAACTGCGCGACCTGGCGCATCAACGCGCCGCCACACTGACGATTTTCGATGAAAGTCTGGCGCCGGCTCAGGCTCGTAACCTGGAGAATGAACTCAAGCTGCGGGTCATAGATCGAACCCAGCTCATTCTCGACATTTTCGCCCAACGCGCCCACAGCTTGGCCGGCAAACTACAAGTCGAAGTCGCCCAGCTCGCCTATCTGCAGCCGCGTCTGACGCGCCAATGGACCCATCTGTCGCGGGTCAGCGCCGGAGGCGGAGTCGGGAGGCCGAATCGGCACTCGCGGACCCGGCGAAACACAGCTGGAGGTTGACCGTCGCCGCCTGGCCGAGCGCCTGACGCGGTTGCGCCGGCGCCTGCGCGAAGTCGAACGGACGCGCTCGATCCAGCGCCGCCGGCGCCTGGAGGTGCCATATCCGGCCGTCGCCCTGGTGGGTTACACCAACTCGGGTAAGTCCACCCTAATGAATGCTTTGACCGGCGCCGGCGTAGAAGCCGCTTCGCGGCCGTTTACGACTTTGGATCCGACGATTCGACGGCTGAAGCTCCCCGGCGGCATGAGTGTGATGCTCAGCGATACGGTGGGCTTCATCCATCGGCTGCCTCATCAACTGGTCGAGGCCTTCAAGGCCACCCTGGAGGAGGTTCGGACGGCCGATCTGCTGCTGCACGTGGTGGACGGCAGTTCGCCTACGCACAGCGAGCAAATCGATGTGGTGGAGGCGGTACTCGAGGAGATCGGCGCGGACAATATTCGCGCGAATCATGGTTTTCAACAAGGTTGACCTTGCCGACAGCCCCCATTCCCGGCTACATAGCGACAACGAGATTAAGATTAGCGCGCTCAGGGAGACAGGGAATCGACGACCTGGTGGCGATGATGGCAGGTTTCTTTGCCAAGCTGCGCGAAGAGGTTACGGTGACTTTGCCCGCCGCGCGGGGCGATCTAATTGCGGCGGCGCGCCGCGATGGCCAAGTTTTGAGCGAGGATTATCACAACGGCAGCGTGCAGGTGCGCGCGCTGGTAACCCGGCCGATGGCAGGGCGGTTGCGCAAAGCCTCGGCGCAAAGCCGCGGGAGGTGACGATGGTGTCCCCTCCTCCGCGCCCGAATACCTCGGCGCGGCCGGCCAAGCTGGTCGAACCGGCGCCACGACTGCATCAGCACTTGCTTAATCTGCCCAATTTTCTGACCCTATGCCGGATTGTCTCGATTCCGTTCTTCGTCGCGCTGCTCAGCAAGAATCGTTTCCACGAGGCGCTTTTGATCTTTGTCGCCGCAGCGCTGACCGACAGCCTGGACGGTACCCTGGCGCGATGGACCAACAACCGCACCGAACTCGGGGCCTTTCTCGATCCCTTTGCTGACAAGCTCCTGCTGATCAGCGCTTTCGTGATTCTGACCGTTGAGGGCGTCATTCCCGGCTGGGTTCTGAGCGTAATTGCGGTGCGCGACGTCGTGGTGGTGTTTGGCTACATGATGGTGGTGTTCTGGATCGGGGAGCGGGTACCGGTGCGCCCCACCTACACTGGAAAAGTTAGGAACGTTTCTGGAAATCGCCTGTATCGTGGCTGCGCTACTGGGATGGCCGCAGATGGTCGATAAGCACATCTTGTGGGAGGGGCTGCTGATGGTCACCGTCGTGGCGGTCGCGTTGTCGGGCGTGCAATACGCGTATCGTGGACTGATAATACTCAACTCGCACGAGCCGCAGATGTTCGAGTAGCAGCAGCGGGGCCGAGATAGGGCACTGGGGCGGCGGGCGTCCCCGCCCGCCATGGAACTCTCGACATTTTTCGTCTTAATATCGTCCCCCTATTATCAGGCGGAAAATAATAAGAAGAATGTATAGACTCGCGCACAGGCTTCCAGCCCGGGAGCCGGAGTTTCTGGGTGGGACAGGCTTTCGAGGGGGATTATGTTGGGCTTGACAGACGACCTCAAGATTCGTTATCCTTTCGCTCGGGTGACAGGTCGGAAGATGGTTCGTCGCCCCCATCCGACGAAGCCCCATTAAGACTGTGGGTTCGTTTTGAGCAGATTTACATCCCTCTTTTGATGATAGCGATTATTTTTGTCTGGACCGGCAAAGAACAAGTCTTCTTCTACCTTGAAGGTCTGCGCATCGAACATCAGCACCTTGTATCGAAAACAGAAGTCTTGCCAGACCGATGGACCATTGAACGTATCGTGGTAGCGGATGACGCCGAACAACATGAGTTCCAAATGACCACAAAGGATTAGTGCCAAGTAGGCTCTTTCAAATAAAAGAAACACCTGTCCCTGAGTTTATACATTTGCACGTTTGATATTGAATAGCCCTCTGCCTTTATTTGTAAGGGGACGGTGAGCGTTTTTGTAGCGGTCTGAATTCAGCGAAGGGGAAGCCTTGAGAAGACCAGATTCGAAGTAACGCTTCGACGCGCGTTTTGCTCGGCGTCAGACCGATGCCGAACGCCATCTTTGGATGCGAGTACGGGGTCGAGAGGTCTCCGCATCCAAGTTCAGGCTTTCACGTTTGATTTTGAATGCCCTCTCCCTTTATTTGTAAGGGGAGACTGAGGCTTTGTTGTGGCGGGCTGAGACGTCGCGAAGGCGTCCCAGCATCCTGCTATAACCTTTCGAATATTCAGGGTCTTTGCGAGAGTTTTGAACCGAAGTAAAAGCGAATTCTTCAGGAAGAGCGGCAGATATTGAGGTGATGTTGTGGTAGAGGTCCCTACCACGCCGCAGCTTGAGACAAGCTCCAAAAGGATTCGATGAGAATTGGTGTGGACGTTGCCGCGCACGTAGACACCATCGCCATGGCGGATGATTTGGTGCGGATAGTCAGCGATCTTGCCATAGGCCGGATGTTCGTCCGTAGCCAGCAACGTAACTTTGTGAGAGACGGCTTCCTTGAGGAAGCGATTGAGCGTTGACCGGTCTGTCCGCTGGATCGCCTTGCAGACCACGTTGCCCTTACGGCTGATTGCCCCGATAACCGGCATTTTGTTGCTGGCCTCACCGCCCGTGTTGTGAGTCTTCTTGTCCCAATGGCGGTTCTTGTCCTTACCGCCGATATAGGTTCTCATCGACTTCGACTTCGCCAAGAAGCTGCTGAAAGTCGTCATCCTTCATCGCGGCCCGGATGCGCTGGCACATATACCAAGCCGTCCGGTAGTCGCCGTTTCCAATCTGCCGATGGATTTGGAGAGCGCTTATTCCCTTTTTACTTTGGGTCATCAGGTAGATGACCTCAAACCAAGTAGTGAGCGGATAATTGGTGTTCTCAAAGACCGTCTTGCTGAGAACGCTGAATCGATAGCCCTTATTGGCGCACAGATGGCATTGCCAATGGAAAGGCTTGAAATTCAGCTTGTAGACCTTGGGATTGCCGCACCTGGGGCATTTCACCACGCCGTCGGGCCAGCGTTTTCCCATCAGGAACTGTTTGCAGGCTTCGACCGTGGAAAACTTGGCCTTCAATTGAGCCAAGGTCATGGTGGGCTGTACGGTCAACGGCTTTCCGGCTTCAACTCGGCTGTCCATAACCAGAAATATAGCGAGGACCTAGCCATCTGTCAAGCCCAACATAATCCCCCTTTGAGCCTGTCATTTTTTTCTCCCTCGAAAGTCTCAGACAAGAGGACGACAGGCCAGAAAGCCTCCCACGCAGCCAATACAGTCCTAGTGGGAAGCTTTCCAGCCTGGCATCCCTGGCACGTGGCTTGATTAGCCCTTCGACCCCGTCGATCCGAGCAGATTCCCGCCCAGCGTCGGATGGCCGATGTTCTTGTCGCCGATCACGTTAATGAACGACGGCTTGCCCGATTTGAGCGCGCGCTCGAGCGCCGGAATGATTTGGTCGGGCTTTTCGACATGCTCACCGTGGCATCCGAGCTCCTCGAAGATCTTGTCGTAACGGATGTTCTCGAGCATGTTGAACGGGTCGCTGCGGCCCTTGAGCAGCGGCATCGACTCGAAGCCCGGTCCCCACGAGCTGTTGTTCCACAAGACGCAACAGACCGGCAGCTTGTAGCGGGCCGCGGTTTCCATATCCCAGCCGCCGATTCCCAGCCCGCCGTCGCCACTGACCACCACGACTTGTGCACCCGGCCGCGCCAGTTGGACTCCGATGCCCATCCCGACGCCATGGCCTACCGGCGCCAACGGTCCGGCGTCGACCACTTGGCCCATGAAGCGGCAGGTCACCCACAAACTCAGGTAGCCCGAGAGCGTGAAGCTGTCGACCACCACAGTGGCGTTCTTGTCGAGCACGGTGACCAAATCGTTGGTCAGGCGCGAAGCATGGATTGGAACGCGGTCCGACGACTCCTTGGCCAGCTCCACCAGCCGGCGGGCCATGTTGGCCTTGGCATCGGCGACATTCTTAACCCATTGCGAGGTGCGGTTCTTGGAGAAGTCGAGCTTGAGTTCCTTGGCGCGGTTAATCAACTGACGCAACACCAGCTTGGGATCGCCGACAATTGGTAGATCGGCGCCGACCTGCCATCCGATGCGGCTGGGAGTCGGATCGACCTGGATGTATTTGGCTTTGTCATTCCAGGTGGGCGGTTGGCCGAAATGCTCTCCGCTCCAGAAGCGGAAGCCCAGGGTCAATATCACGTCAGCGCTGCCCGTAAAGGGCTTCTTGAAAGCGCCGCGAATCGCCAGCGGATGTTCTTCGGACACCGCGCCCTGTCCGGCGCGCCGGGCGTAAACCGGAATGCTGGTGAGTTCGACGAATTCCTTTAATTCGGCTGCGGCGTGCGACCAGAACAGACCATCGCCGCCGACCACCAAAGGACGTTCAGCGGCGACCAGCATTTCCAATGCGCGATCGATCTTGTCCGGGTCGCCTGCCGAGCGGACTTCTTCGGGACCAAAATGGCTGGCCCCTTTTGCTGCTTGGTCTCTTCGCCTTGCCCATAAAGAATGTTCTGAGGAATCTCGAACAGTGCGACTCCTTGCGGCGGCGAATCGCGTCGCGAAACGCGGAACGCAGGTCAAATTCGATGGTCGACCAGTCGGTAACGCGCTTGGTGTACTTGGCGAAGCTGCTCACCACGTCTGATCCGTAGGCTTCCTGGAACGACCCTAGACGATCCTCGGTGTTCGGATGCTGTCCCGAGATGCATACCACCGCGCTGCCGGTCAAGCCGGCGACGCACAGACCGGTGACCGCGTTGGTCAGACCGCATCCTGCCGTGACCATGCAAACGCCCACTTCGCCGCTGGTGCGAGCGTAGGCGTCGGCCGCATAGGCCGTCGCCTGCTCATGGCGCATGTGAATCAATTTAACTTCGTTGTTGCGCAGATTGGCGAGAATCGGGAACAGATGCCCCCCGTTGATTGCGAAGCAATATTTGACCTTATTCTCGCGCAATACCCGTCCGATCAGTGCGCCGCCGTCGAGCTTGGCCATTTCGAACCTCCTGGTTTACCGTTCCTACCTCTCAGCGGCGAGACCTCCGGGAGTGCCGAGGGTAACGACGGTCCTCTTCGTTTGGCTGCATCCTGCCACTTTTCCGTCGGGGCTCCAAGGGAAACGTGATCCCCACGTCCGGATCGAGTTCACCGAATGTGTCCGCGCTCGTCAATTATCGATGGAAATTAGGGTGAATCTGCTTTGTACTGCAATGGAACGCATGTACAATCGTGCCTTGCAAACGCTGACGCGAATGGTCAGCCATACGCGTGGAAAATATATTTTTCCCCGGGAGGATGGGATTTGCTGGGTTGGGATGACCTGAAGGGGTTAGCACGTCGAATCGGGTCTTCGCTGTTCGCGTCTCAAGCCGAACGGTCCGAACTTGACCCAATAGCGGCCACTTGATTGTGTTGCCGGATGCCGGTCCCCGGAATTCTCGCGGAAAAGCGCGAACCTAAGCCGTGACCTTAAGTATCGATGCGTGGGTTGCTTAAAATACTAGCGCTGGCTATGGCAATCTCGTTGCTGGCTCGAAATGCCAGTGCGAGTTTTTTCGATCCGGCGGATTGGAAGCTTCCCGACTCGTGGACTTCGCCGATCTGGCATCCCAGCCAATGGCCGTTCAGCCTGTTTCCGGTTCCCGAGATAGCCACCGACCCCAATTCGGGAACGACCATCGGCATACTGCCGGTTTTTCTTTTCACCGACAGTAACGGCGACATAAAAAACATCCTCGCGCCCGACGTTGCGTTTAATACCATTCTGGGCGCTACCGGCAATTTCCGTTACCTCGCGTACCCTTCCAGCGACACCCAGTATTATATTACTGCCGGGGGTTCTCAGAACATCGCCCGGAATGTCGACCTCTACTACGCGACCGGACGCGATCGGGAGAAATGGTGGTCTTTCGAGGGCCACTTCTTCTTTGAAAAGGATCCCACGGAACGGTTTTACGGCTTGGGCAACAACTCGGCCCAAGGCGCTGAAACCAACTACACCACCGAGCAGGTCTATTTCAGGGGAACGCTCGGCATCAACATTACACACCAACTCCAGATTGCGATTACCGAGCAGCCGTGGTACGTGCGAATTCAGCACGGTGCGCTCGACAACCTGCCATTTATAGGTACTTCCTTTCCGGGCCTCAAAGGACTGGACGGTGGCAGCGAGGTGATGACCCAGGTGGTGGCCAGCTACGATACCCGCGATTCGGTCGATATTCCTACCCACGGTGGCTTGTACCGCGCATTCTACGGAGTCGCCGATCGCGCATTCTTGAGTTCCAACTCTTTCAACCAGGCAGGCTTCGAACTGCGCCAATATATACCGGTGACTTCGCGGATTACGCTGGCCGGCCATATCTATTCTCAATACACGCCGGCGGGAATCGAGACTCCGTTTTGGGCGATGGCGCGATTGGGCGGAGAGGAGTCCCTCCTGTTTGGTCAGCAGACCTTAAGGGGATATGGAGCCGGCCGGTTCGTCGACAATAACCTTACCGATCTCAACATTGAAGTTAGAACCAGGGTTTACGAGCGAACGATCATGGGAACTCACGGCATCCTGGAGCTCGCCCCGTTTATCGATGCCGGCAAAGTCTTCGAATACGCCAGCCAGAATCCGATCGATCAGATGCATCCGGTAGGAGGGATGGGCTTCCGCGCGATCGCGCAGCCATTTGTGGTCGGCTACGTGGACGTTGGCTGGGGCGGCGAAGGCCCGGCATTCTTCTCAGGAATCAATTATCCGTTTTAGGTCTGGCCGCTTCCCGGGTAGCCCCCGATGAAGGCTATTCCTGAACGCATTTATACCACCCCGCCATCGACGACAATCGTACGCCCGGTGATCCATCCGCAGCTATCCGAGGCGAGAAATGCCACCGCCTCCGCGACGCCCGCAGGATGCCCGATGCGTCCCAGGGGTGTTTCGTCGCGGATTGCCTGAGTCCTGGCGGCGCGTAACTCGGTCGTCATGCGAGTTTCGATCACGCCCGAGCGACACGAAACCATTGCGCGCATCGGGCACTTTTGGAAATCATCTCTGCTGTAACTTTGCAGCGCGGGCGCACCCGGAGTGGCGCTCACGGCCTGGTGAAAAGGTGAAGACGCCGAAACCTGTAGATCAGCGCATTTTCGCTGCCGGCGCATCGCGCTTGCGATTTATCATCGTTCCCCTGACGATGGCGGGATGCGACCCGGTGATTAATATCGCTGGGGCCAATTTTCCCGCCTGGTTGTTGTGCCTGCTGGTTGGAGCGGGGCTGGCGGCGCTCTGCCGCCCGATGCTGGTATACTCCGGGCTTGAGCCCTATCTTGGACCGGCTCCGCTGATTTATTCCAGCCTCGCCACGATGTTCGCGTTGATCGTGTGGATAATCTTCTTCAACCGGATCTGAAGAGCCGGCCCGCGACGGTGCGGCCGCGCGCGGTTCGTCGCAGCCATCCATGGCTGCGGGTAGCGGGGCGCCTGCTGGGCGTGTCGATCATA
Organism: uncultured Pseudomonadota bacterium; assembly: GCA_963824565.1. GTDB lineage: Bacteria > Desulfobacterota > Binatia > Binatales > Binataceae > JAJPJA01. The sequence goes on from CAWGQB010000035.1 coordinate 17,640, forward strand.
CTGGTAACCCTTGCGCTCGGCGTCTATGTCGCGCAGCTTTACTACTATTACCCCCAGACGGACGACGCTTATGTGCGCGCCAACATCGTCCACATCGCACCTCACGTAAGCGGCCCGATCGTCGATCTTCCGATCCGGGACAATCAGCACGTCAACCGCGGCGATCTGCTGTTCGTCGTCGATCCGCGTCCCTATCGGGCGGCGCTGCAGATGGCGCAGGCCAAGCTGGACCTGACCAATCTCGAAATCAAGGCGTTGGATAATGCGATTGCGGCGGCCAAGGCGCGTCAAACCCAACTCGAAGCCCAGGTCAGTTACGACCGCCAATATCTGGATCGCCTGGTGCCACTGGTCAAAGAGCAGTTCGTTACCGCGGACCAGGTCTATAACGCGCGCACCAAGCTGGCCGCGTCGCGGGCCGCGGTCGACAACGCCCGCAACGAAGTTTACCAGGCCGAAAACCAGCTCGGCCAGTACGGCGATATCAACGCCCGGCGCAAGGCCGCCGAGGCCGCGGTTTATGATGCCCTACTAAATGTAGATTACTGCTACATAAAGGCGCCATTCGACGCTTATATCACCAACCTCAATATCGCGGTGGGCGAGTATGCCAACGAGGGCAAGCAGGTGGTCAGCCTGGTGGACAACCGGACTTGGTACGTAATGGCGAATTTCCGCGAGAATTTCCTGTCCCGGATCGAACCGGGGATGACGGCGCAGGTCTTCCTGATCAGCTATCGCAACCACCGCTTTCGCGGCGTCGTGCAGGGAGTTGGCTGGGCGCTCTTTCAGGACAATGGCGCCACCATGGAAGGTCTGCCGAGGGTTGCGGCGACGCTGAACTGGGTCCGTCTCTCGCAACGCTTTCCGGTGCGCATCACCCTGGAAGACCGCGACCCCAAGCATCCGTTCCGCATGGGCGAGACCGCGGTGGTAACGATTCAGGGATTCAAGTGACCTTGGCCGCGTGAACGCACCCGCGCTCAGCCGCCGGCTCTCGACACCACCAGCCGCGGCCGTTCATCAACCGGTTCCAGAATCGGGATCTCCTTGACTCCTGCCGCGCCCAGATCGCCCAGCCGCTGTGCCGACGGCATCACCCGGCTGTTGAACGATCCCACCGTGGAGTTGAACGCTTCAACCGATTTTTCCATTGACTGCCCCAGGCGGCCCAGATGCTCGACCATCCGGGACAGCCGCTCGTGCAGCTCGCGTCCCACCTCGCTGATCCGTTGAGCGTTGTCCGCCATGCGCTGCTCGCGCCATCCGTAGGCCACCGCCTTGAGCATCGCCAACAGTGTGGTCGGCGACGCCAGGATAATTCCCTTGTTGGCGCTGTCCTCGATAAGCTCGGGCGCCCCGCGCAGGGCGGCGCTGAAAAAGACCTCGCCCGGGATAAACAGGACCACGAACTCGACGCTGCGCCCCAGCCGCTGCGCGTAGTTTTTCGACGACAGTTCGGCCACGCGCGCCTTGACCTGCTGTGAATGCTCCCTGAGCTTGGCGGCCTGGACCTCTTCGCTTTGCGACTCGAGCGCCTCCAGATAAGCCTGCAGCGAGGCCTTGGCGTCGACTGCGATACGCCTTCCGCCGGTCAGATTGATCACCATGTCGGGGCGCCCGCTTCCATTTTCGCCGCTGATTCCGACTTGCTCCTCGAAATCGCAGTACTCTTCCATCCCGGCCAACTCCACGACCCGGCGCAGTTGGATCTCGCCCCAGCGTCCGCGCACCACCGGCGATTTCAGCGCCTGGGCCAGATTGGCGGTTTCGCTCTGGAGAATCCGATTGGCCTGGGCTAGTGAGCCGACCTGCGCGGTGAGCTGTCCGTAAGCCTCGCGGCGGGCGCCCTCAATCTCCTGCAATTGCCGATCAACGCGGCTGAGCGATTCGCGCACCGGCTCGACGATACGCGCTATCGCGCTTTGCGCAGTGGTGAGTCCGGCCTCGGTTTGCTGTTGCACGGCGCCCAGTCGTTCGGTCGCCAGCTTGAGAAAGTCTTCGTTGGTGACGCGCAGCGTTTCGGCGGCCAGCGCTTTGAAGGTTTCGGACAACCGCTCGCGGTCTTGGTCGAGCGTCGCGCGCTGCTGCTCAAACCCACGCTGCATTTCGGCGATCCGCGCATCGGCCGCCGCCCGGGCGCTTTCGGCCTCGAGCAGCGCCTCTTCCAAAGAGTCAGTCTCCTGCTTTAGCGGAGCGAGCTGTGCGCGCAGCTCCTGTGCTCCGGCCTCGGCGGCTGCCGCACGGCCTTCGAGCTGCCGGATGATGTCCTGTGCCGCGGCACGCGCCCGCGCCGTGGCGATAATCCATCCCAGCAGGCCGCCCAAGGCCAGCCCTGAAATAGCCCCTACCAGCAACTCCGTCCACACCTGCCTGCCCCCGTCGGCCACTATTACTTGTGTCCAGTGTAGCTTCAGCAGATGCCCCGCCACAATTGAAGGGGAATGTTTTTCCACGGATTGACTTCATTCCGGATTATTTTTGGAAACATCAGAGCGTCTGATTCGAGGAATACTTGGATTGACCCGCACCGACCCGCCGTGTGCGCGAGGCGCGGCGCGCTGATATCTTCGTAGGCTCGGCTGGTGGCCGAACGCGCGCAAGTTGAAAGAGTTATTGAAAAAGGGCTCGATTCTGATCGTGCTCGGCACTGGTGGAGTGGGCAAGACCACGATGGCCGCCGCCTTGGGGCTGGCGGGCGCGCGTGCGAGTCTCAAGACCGCAGTAATTACGGTGGATCCTGCGCGCCGGCTGCGCGATGCATTGGGGCTGGAAACGTTGGGCGGTAAGCCCACAGGCCTTGGACGTCATCGTCTGACAGCGGGTGGACTCGATCCGTCGCTGCAGTTGTCCGCGATGATGCTCGACACCAAGCGCGCCTGGGACGATTTGATCGAGCGGTTTACCGCCGATAAGGCGGCGCGGGAGCGCATTCTGCACAATCCCTTTTACCGCCAGCTAACCGAGCAGTTCGCCGGTTCCGAGGCCTACGCCGCTCTCTCACAACTTTACGATCTCCATTCAAGCGGCGAATTCGACCTGATCGTGGTTGATACCCCTCCGGCCGCCAACGCGTTCGAATTCCTGCAGGCCCCCGCCCATCTGACGCGCCTGCTCGACTCGCGGATGGCGCGATGGTTGTTCGCTCCTTATCTGTCCGCGGGACGCCTGGCGATGAAGCTTGCCAGCGGAGCGGCCCGTTTCGTGGTGCGCGAACTGGAGCGCTTCGCCGGAGCGACGGTGCTGTCTTCAATCTCGGAGTTTTTTACTGCCGCTCAGCAGACCGTCGACGGGGTGGTCAAGCAGTTCCGCAAAACCGAAGCCCTGCTGCACTCCGGCAGCGTGCACTTCGTTTTGGTTACCACAGCGGAAGACCAACGCCTGCGGCAGGCGCGCACCCTGATCGAAGAGATGCGCACTGAACGGCTGAATCTCTCCGCCATTATTATCAACCGGTTTGTGGACGAAGAAATCTGGCATTATCTGGCTGGCAGTGCGCAGGGGATGCCTCCCGCCCTGGAAGCGATCAACGGCTTGCGTGACGCGTTGGCGCGGAGCCTTGACCGCCATCCAGGACTCGACGCGATAGTGAAGTACCTGGCCGATTACCGCATGCGCGCCTACCGCGACGTCGCCCAGGCCGCAGGTTTTGCGCAACGGCTGCCGGCGGGGGTGAGACTGACGCTAACGCCCGAGATTCGCGGTGGGGTCCTGGGATTGGAGCAGCTTGCCCGATTCGCCAACTACCTGGCTGGGCCGCGCTTGAAAATAGCGCGGCTTACGACACTGGCTGCTGAGGAAAATGCCGGAGTGAGCCTGTAAGCCGGGTTCTGTACCCGCTAAAAGCGGGTGGCGGTCATTCCTCTGGACCGGCGGTCGCCCGCCGGTTCTAGCGACCGTACCCGAGGGTTGGGCGGGCCGCCCATCCCCTCCTATTTGGTCTTGCTCCGAGTGGGGTTTGACATGCGCGCGCGATTACTCGCCCGCCGGTGGGCTCTTACCCCACCATTTCACCCTTACCCTTTCGGGCGGTTTGTTTTCTGTGCCACTTTCCCCGGATCGCTCCGAGCTGCCGTTAACAGCCACTGTGCCCTGTGGAGCCCGGACTTTCCTCCCCAAGATATGGGGCGACCGCCCGGCTCGCTCCGGCAAAGACCATTATAGTGATGTGGCGCGCGCGATGCGCCCCGCGCCGGTCTCCGTCAGGCGTCGGTCTGCTGGTCGGCCTCGTGGTACAGGATGCGCTGGCAGTTGGGACAGAAATGCACCGCTTCGTAGCGCTGGATCAGGTTGAACAGTTGAGGCGGTATTCGCATCCTGCATCCCTGGCAAGTTCCCGACTTGACCGCGACCACCGCGAAGCCCCCGCGCCGTCCGAAGATCATTTCATAGCGCTGACGCAAGTTAGCGTTGATCTGGGAGGCCAATTGCTCGCGTTCCTGGCGCCGTGTTGCGATCCGCGCCCGCAACTCTTCGATTTGCCCCGCGATCTCTTTTTCCGCCGTCCGCAACTCGCCACGTTCACGCTCGAGCAGTTCGGAGAGTTCCTGCAATCTGCCGGCGTTTTTATCCCCCCCGTCCATCCGTGTGAGTAACTCGGCCTCGATGCGCTGGTTGCTGTCCTTGAGAACATCGACCTCATGACTGAGCGCCTGTAACTCGCGCTCGTTTTTTATCAGGCTCAGCCGCATCCGCTTGTTGCGGATCTGCACCTCTCCTTCGGCCAACGTGCGTTCCAATTCGCGCCGGGCGATGGCGGCCTCGCGCTCCTCGTTCTTGAGCTGTTCCAGTTCCCCCGCGGCGCTTTCGACGCGCGCCGTCAACTCATCGACTCTGGCGGTGATCTTGGATAGCTCCTGTTCCTGGAAGCGCAGCTCCTGGTCAATAGCCTGCAGACCGGCGAGCCGCTTTATCTCCTCACGCAATTCGACCTCCATTTGGAATCGGGTTTTTCATTAATAACGCTGCCATCAGCGAGCGGCGGCGTTAGTGAGATGGGCCCACCAGGATTTGAACCTGGGACCAGCCGGTTATGAGCCGGCAGCTCTAAACCAAGCTGAGCTATGGGCCCGAGAGAAGGCATGAACAACTACTTATGCTACCAGCTTCCATAACAAATTTTAATAGCTGGCGGGCAAAGATTAAACCATATCTGAAATAAGCCAGGGCGGTTCGAAATTCGGCTGCCGCGCGAAAACGGCCCAACGGGTGCCAAAGCCTGTGGCGCGCGGATGCACTCCGGGCGTCAGTTCACCACCTTCGGCTGTACCTTGCGAAGCTGGATTACGGCGTCCAGAGCCGCTATCGCCCCAGCTTCGTTGGCGGACTTTTGACCTTGGTGTGCGGTCTCCACCAAAGCGATTCTTAAGAGCGACGGCCGCCTGGCTGCCCGGCCTCTGCAGGGATATTTCCCTTGGCTCTTTGTTGCAACCGTTCCTCCCACTCATCGATCCAACTCGTGTCTACTCGTTGCGTTGCGACTTCTTCCGGGGGGCAGATGTCTGGGACGCGAGAATCGTTCCTAAGACGCAAAATCAGCGCCTGCGCGGCATTGGGATCTTGATGCCCTTCGGCAGGATTAGATGGTCGTTGCGCCTTGTTCTTACCGCGGCGAAGCGCGCGCCGATAATCGTTCAGCACGCCTTTTGCTGACCTAAGGGATTGGATCGACGGATCTGCCATCCGCGCGCTTAGAGCGCTCAACGCTGGCGCCGGCAGCCGCTCCAAAACCACAGTCTGATTGACCGCCGCCTTTGCGCCGCACAGCCCGACGACCAGTATCAGCCAGCATTCATCTTCGAAATCGCCAATTATTCCGCTCTCCACGATCCTGCACGTGCAACTCAGGGTATGCGATTGCTAGAGCCAGCACGCCGTATTCCGCCATTGACCGCATATCCTCCTCAATGTTGGGCGCCTCGGGCTTGGGTTCTGGCGCAACGTGCGCGGCGACTACCTTTGCGTCCCTGAGCGCGCAAGACCTCTTCGCGCACGCCCAGCATATCCGCCGCTTTGCGCGTCAACAGATTGAATTCAAAAGCATTGCTCACGAGCGCGAGTAGCTCCGCTACCTGCTCGGCGGCGCGCGCACGATCGCTCAATGAGCTTCCCCGCCGCCGCTTCGCTGCGGACGAAGTAATCGACCAGCAACTCAGCCGACTCGATCAACTTCGCGAAGCCTTCCGGACCTTGTTCTTTGACCAGCGTGTCGGGGTCAAAGCCGTGGGGGAGAAAAACTCCTCGTCCGAGGGCTATCCCGGCCTCGAGGTAGGTTCTTAGCGCTCGGATCGATGCGCTGTGGCCCGCCTTGTCCGCATCGAAGCAAGCGAAGACATTCCGCGTATAGCGGCCCAGGAGCTTGAGTTGATCGACGGTCAGCGCCGTTCCCAGACTCGCCACGGTTTCCTTGAATCCAGCCTGCGCCAGTGCAATCGCGTCGATATAGCCTTCGACCACGATGGCGCGGTCGGCTTTCGCAATCGCCGCGCGCGCCTGCGCCAGGCCGTAAAGGTTGCGCGCCTTGGAATAAAGCGGCGATTCAGGCGAGTTGATGTACTTGGGCAGCCGATCGTCGAGCACGCGACCGCCAAAGGCAATCACACGGCCGGTTGTATCGTGGATTGGAAACATCAGGCGCGCCTTGAACATATCGGTGTGGCTTCGCCACTGGGCTCCCGCGCCTTTGACCAAGCCGATTTTGGTGCCGGCTTCGAGCAGGCCGCGTCGGGTTAGCGCGCCAACCAGCGACGCTGAACTTGCCGGAGCGAAGCCAAGCTTGAATGCTTTGGCGGTCTCGATATCGATTGCGCGTCGTTTCAGATAGTCGCGAGCGGGGGCGCCGGCCTTGTCGGTCCATAAGACGTGGATGAAAAAATCGTTGGCCACTTCGGCCGCCCGCAGCATCGCCTCGCGCTCCACTCCGGCGCGCGGATCGCTGCGTTCCTCGGGCAGCGTGATTCCGTAGCGATTGGCCAGCGACCGCACCGCCTCGGGAAACGTTACTCCCTCCATGCGCATCAGAAAGTTGTAAACCGTGCCGCCCGCGCCGCAGCCGAAGCAATGGAAAAATCCCTTCTCGCGACTGACCGTGAATGACGGCGTCTTCTCGCCGTGGAACGGGCACAGCCCGACGAAGTTACGTCCGGCCTTGCGCAGCCGCACGTGCGTGCCAATAACTTCGACTAGGTCGGCGCGGCTGCGCACTTCCTCGAGTTGGGTATCGCTGAACGGTGCCATCAGACTTCCGAAGCCAGGAGCGCCGCGAGGCGGCCCGGATAATTGGTCATGATTCCGTCCACCCCGAGCGCGAGCAACCGTTTGATGGCCGTTGCGTTATCGACCGTCCACACCAACATCTTAAGTCCCGCGCGATGCGCCCGTTCGACCAGCGACGGCATCACCAGATTGTAGCGCGGATTGACGCTGAGCGCGCGCAGCCGCAACGCGGTTTCGAACATCGCTTCGAGGTCCGCTTCAGCCAGCACACCGAGACCAAGGGCGGGCTCCAAACGACGCGCGGCAGCCAAGGCGTCCCAATCGAAACTTGACACAATCGTATCGCCCATACGGTCGTGTGCGCGCAATAGGCGGCAAACTTCGTGTTCGACTCCAGGGCTCTTCAATTCGACATTGAGCGCGCATCGCCCGTGGACCAGTTTCAGAACCTCTTCAAGCGTCGGGATTCGAGTGCCGGCGAATGCCTCGCCAAACTTGGCCCCGGCGTCCAGGCGACAAATCTCCGCCAGAGTCATCGCGGCCACCGGACCGGTCCCGTTGGTGGTGCGATCGACGGTTTCGTCGTGAATCACCACCGCCACACCGTCCCTAGCGAGCTGTACGTCCAGTTCGCACATCTGCGCACCGGCTTCAATCGCGGCGGCAAACGCCGGGAGCGTGTTTTCGGGAAACTCCCCGCTTGCTCCACGATGGGCGATAATCAACGGCGGCGGCACTTTTGAGGGAGGCATCTGTTCAACCCAGTCTCCCACATCGCTACCGAATTTAACTATTTCGGTCTCGCGTGAAGCAACGCCGGCAGTACCGACTTTAGACAGGGGTCGGGGATTTCTCGAAATCAGCGCGAAGATTCAATATCGTGTCGGCATATGGTTACACAACGAGCGCGGACCGACGGAAGGTCACATCTTGGTTGGGGCTGCGGCGGGCTTGCGCAAGCGCTCATCGTTGCTGTCCACGCAACGGGCGACTGCGGCTCGCTGTTTCAAGGTGGCGAAGACTTCCTGTCTCCTGGTTCGCGCTTTAGCCCCGCCCTTCTTGTCCGATTTATCTGATTTCCCAGTGTCCGGAACCGTGGACGCGACGGCTTTATCCAACTGGACCCGTAAGTCATCGCGATGCTTGCGGCATTCGGTGTCGTTAGCATGCTGGGAAAAGACCTCCCAACTGAACAACGGTGCTGTGGAGTCAATGAAGGTCTCACCGGCTGGCGTCACCGAAAACGGCGGCATCAGCAGAAGCCACGCGATCAGGCTGGCGGCAATAAGACCGCCACAGACTTTCCTGGTATTCATCAGAAATCGCACCTTGGCTTGGAGCGTATGGTCCCGTGGAAACGAGCGCAGTCTATCTGTTTATCCGTATTCGAGGCACGCGTTCAACAGCAGCGGCAATAACCGCACCGCCATTCCAGGCGCATCGGACGCGACGCTCACGGTCTTGCCGCACCGCCCGGAAAGTCGGCGCCAGACATTTCGCCGGGATTTGCCTCCGCCGCGCTCTTGAGAGGGCGAAACATACCGGATTTAATCAGGCGCGGAAGATTGGACATTGCCTCGAGAAAATGCCAAAAAAGAAAACCTCCGAGGATATTTTGGGGGCAAGAGCTGGACCGGGAATCGAGAGAGCCCAAAACTGGGCCACGGTGGCTGGCTAACGGCGCCGGCGCAATCGATCCGAATCACGCTTTAGGACTTGGAATTTTTATCGAATCACGCTAAGCAAGCCTTAGTCACCGATAAGGTCTGGGCGCGGGTGACTTAAGCGCGCGATATGGAGGACTCCGTTGGCATCCGAAATTGAAGAAAGAATCAAACACATCAACGAGGCTGAAGGCGAGACTCGATGGCGCGATTCGCTACGGCTGCGGCTGCCTCCAGGCGTGATGGAAAAGGTTGAAGGCCGAGCGACCGAGGGCATGGGCGGACTGGGAAAGTTCATCCTGCGCTTCCGCCTCCCGATCGGCATTATCCTGGTCAGCATCAGCGTCTTTATGCTCTATGGTGTGACCAAGGTTAAAATTGCCACCGACTTCGCGGACTTCTTTCCCAAGAATCACCAGAACACCTTGCTCTATCGCAAGTATCGAAGTTACGGTGGCGCCCAGACCCTGGTGCTGATGCTGCGGGCCAAGCATGGCGACATCTACAACTACCCGACCCTAAAGAAGATTCAGGACATCAGCAGTGACGTCGATCGTTTGCCCGGCGTCAACCATCAGGAAGTGTTCTCGCTGTCATCCTACCGCGAAGCTTACGCCGAAGCGGTGCCGGGCGGCCTCGACACCAAGCCTTACATGTACCCGGACGTCCCCAAGGACAAGGCCGGAATCGAGGACCTCAGGAAGAAGGTTGCCGCGCATCACGAAGCGCTCCGCCAGCTCATCTCCGATGACGGCAAGGAGACCCTGATCACTGCTTCGTTTAACGAAGAAGGGCTCGATTATAAGGAGCTCTTCGACGGGATTCAGGCGATCGCGAAGAAGTACCAGGACCCGGATCACGAGCTTTACCTGGCCGGTGAGCCGATCGTCCGCGGTTACGGCTACCACTATCTACCCGACATCACTGCATGTTTTGTCTTCGCTGTCCTGGCGATGATCATCCTGCTCTACATCAGCCTGGGCCATCGCAGTCGGTGGTGGGCGCCGACTGTCACCGGGACGCTGTCGGCGGTGTGGGGCCTCGGGTTTGTCGGCTGGATGGGTTACAACTTCGACCCGGTCATGCTGGTGATACCGTTCATTCTGACCGCTCGCGACTTGAGCCATGGCATCCAGTGGCAGGGGCGATATTATAACGAACTCGACTCTTGCAAAGACAAGTACATCGCGATCGTGGCGACGACCAACTACATGCTGCCGCCAGGCTTCCTGTCAATTATCGCCGACATCGCGGGCATCATATTCGTCTCTCTGGGCGGCATTCCGGTCCTCCATCATATCGGTCTGGCAGGCGCGGTGTGGCTGGCCTCGAGCTTGACGATGGTGTTCGTGTTCGAGCCAATCTTCCTAAGCTTCTCACCGATTCCCCGGCTCAAGGGCGGTAGCTTCGGCGAGAAGTTGTGGGACGTTTATACACCCGAATTTCTCAAGAACGCGCTTTCGGGATTGGTCAAGATTCCGGTTACTCCCGGCAAGGTTCGCGGTTGCCTGCTGCTCTTCGCGGCCGGCATCATGGCTTGGGGTGTGGTTGCCGGACAGCGGGCCAAGATCGGTTATTCGACCCCTGGCACGCCCTTGTATCGGGCCAACAGCAAGGTCAATCAGGATATCAAGGAAATCTCCCAGCATTTCCCTACCGACGAAGGCTGGGTGATCCTGACCACCCCGGCTTACCCCGATACGCAGTCGGTTTTGGGACCGGATACCTTGCGTATGGCTGACGACCTGCGCGATTACCTGCTCAACGACAAGCGCATAAAGCAGGTAAGTTCGTTCGCGTCGGACGTAATCAAGCCGTTCGACGAAATGTTCCACTACGCGCATCCGAAGTTCTTCGCGATTCCCCGTAACCCGCAGCAGTCCGGTAACCTCTGGTACCTCTTCCTCGGCGGTACGGCGCCAGGTGAAATGGAACGATACATCTCCAGCACCGCGGCCCAGGATACCTGTATCCGCATCTTCATGGCCGACCATACCTACACCACGCTCGCGGACGCGACCAAAGGATTGCAGGACTTCGTGGCCAAATACGTGGCCAAAAATCCCAACCTTTCCAGGGTCCACGTGCTCTACATGGGTGGTATCTCGGGACTCTACGCCGCTGCCAATGACGTGCTGTTCGAGCTCGATCTGATCAATATCACGTTCGTGCTCATCGTCGTCTTCGTGTTCTCGGTGCTGGCCTTCCGATCGTTCGTGGCCGGCATCTTGTTCGTGGCATCGTGCGTGTTGGCGAACTTCGCGGCATTCATCTACATGCGCGTACGCGACATCGGTCTGACGATCGACACCCTGCCGGTCATCTCGCTCGGTATCGGTCTGGGCGTCGACTACGGCATCTATGTCGTCGCCCGCATCCAGGACGAGGTGATGCGCGGAGTGGGCGTCAACGACGCGATCATCACCGGCATTTCAGCCACTGGTGCGGCGGTCTTCTCGACCTTCTCGGTGATGGTCGGCGGCATTGTGCCATGGGCGTTCTCGCCACTGCTGTTCCATAACCAGATGAGCGTGCTGCTGACCTTCCTGATGTTCACCAACATGTTCGCGGGCGTGCTGGTGCTACCGGCGTTCATCGCCTGGTCGCGCAGCGGCTTCATCTGCAAGTACGAGGATGAGGCTTCCAGGAAGACACCGCCGCCAAGCCAGCTCGCGGCGAGCTGAGCACGCTGAAAGGCTGAGCCGCGAAATGCGATTGGCAATCCCCGGTTGCGCCATGCCGCGCAACCGGGGATTTTTTTACCTGGTGCTTGAACGTATGAATACAAGGCGACTGTGGAAGGTTGGCGCGGGCTTGGCGTTGGCTTGGCTGCTGGCAAGCGGGGCGGCGACGATGGCGCAGGAGCGCGATCTGGGTTTGGACCAGTACATCGGCAAGCATCCCGACCGGCAGTTCATGGCGCTGCCTGTGGTTCACGATTCGCTGGCCCGGCTGCTGGGCGATAAGCTGAACGCGTTTATGGCCCGCTTCCAGGTCACGACCCCGATCGACCAGATTGGCCGTGACCTTGTTGCGGCGGGATGCGTCAAGCACAAATGTGCGGCGGAGCAGGTGGCTTTCGCAATCGATCTGGACACCGGACATGTGGCAGCGGCGAGCCTGAGACAGGGCAGATATATGGACGTCTACAGCGCGGACACCACCAACTACGACGATCTGCCTCCAGGTCTGCGCCAGTGGATCAGCAGCCGCACCTCGGACAGCACGTCCTTCAAGAAAATACAGTTCGGATATTTCAAGTAGCCGTGTCGGGCCTGCCAACCTGTCTGGGGGCCACCAAGGAGCAGGGTCGGCGCGCCTTCAAATCAGAGCTACGTGATGAATCACGGCCACCATTTTCAAACCATCTCCAATGGTTGACGACCTAAAGTTTGTAATCCATAGTTATAAGCAAACATAGTCTGAAAACCAAGCCGTGCTGCATGGAAATGTTGCAGTATGGGTACGGATTACGAAATCGGGTGCTTGCTGCTCAACGCGAAAATCAAGGCTAGGTTGAAGCCATGCCAATTTCAGCTTCAGTCGGTGCTCGAAAGCGCGTTCGCCTCGTAGTGACGTTGATTCTGACGGTCGGCGCCATCGGGATCCTTGCAGCCTGGCAATCGTCGGCGGGTTCGTCAGGCGGGTCGGTCAATCCGGCTCCGTTAACCTGGAAGATGACCCCGCAGGAACGAGCGATCACCCGCTACTGGGCCGGGCGCTTCGAAAACCAGTCCGCACCGGAGGTGCCGGCTGGCCCGGCTCCAGATTTGAGCATAGCTCCAGAGCTCACCGGCCCGTTCACCTGGAGCTTTCATCGGGCCCAAACCGATGAGCCTGTTTGGAGTGGCCACCACCGGGCGGGTCACGGCGATTGCCGCCGACCCCACGACGTCGGGGCGGATATTCGTCGGCACCGCCGGCGGCGGCGTATGGCTCTCATCGGATGGGGGAGTGACGTTCAAGCCGATCTTCGAGACGCAGCCCAATCTGGCGATTGGCGCGATCGCGCTCGACTCCGTGCACACCAGTCCACCGACCGTCTACGTTGCGACCGGCGAAGGCAACGGCATGCTTTCCAGCCTTTACGGCGGCGCCCAGAACGGCACGCCGGAGTTTCTCGGGGCGATGCTTTACGGGTCCGGGATCTACGAGTCCACCAACCTGGGTGCGACCTGGACCGCATTGGCCCCCGGAACCTTCGACCGGGTGTCGTTTAGCCGGCTGGCGATCGACACTAGTCACAGCCCATCCACGCTATATGCCGCGGCCGGAACCGGGGTCAGCGCTGGACGATCGGATCCGCTCTTCCTGGAGAGCGATATCCACGATTTTGGGCTGTGGCGTTCCAGTGACGGCGGTGCGAGCTGGGTCAATCTGTCGATCAAGGACAACGATGCCAGCAACTGCGGGGCCGGAGGCGGACCGGGGTCCGCATTTCCGTGCACCGCGACCGACGTGGCAATTGATCCCGCCAATCCGCAGAACATTTACTATGGAGTCGAATTCGAATCCGTTTACGTTTCGAGTGACGGCGGTAACACGATTACCCCGGCTTGCTTCACCAACGACGCCCCCGATTGCACCATCCCCGACCCGCTTAACAACCCCATCGATCGGACCAGCGTTGCGGTGGGACCGCCAACGCCCGGTGCGCCGAAGAAATGCTCTAACGGAACCAAAGCCTGCGGCACGGTTTACGCGATGGTCGGAGCAGGCGATTACATCGAATATCTCGGCTTTTTTGTGTCGACGGACGGCGGCGGAACCTGGGCATCGATGAATGTCCCCAGCTTTACGGAGGACGGCACGACCTTCGACGGCAACAACCCCTCCGATTACTCTTCGGAGTTCTTTACCCAGACCCTGCTGGCGAGTCCAACCAATCCGGGAGAAGTCATTTTCGGCGGATCTTTGATCTATCGCACTACGGATTCCGGCAACACCTGGGACTTTTTGGACCCCACGACAATCAGCTTGATTAACCATCACGCCCTGGCGTTGGGGCCCGATAACAACACGGTTTACGTGGGCAGCGACGGCGGCGCGTCGAAGTTTGAACTCAGTACTGTCAGCGGCGGCACGGCGACGTTCACGGCGCTCAATAGCAACTTACCGGTCGGGTTGACGCAGGGTATCGGACCGCATCCGACCAATAATTCGATCCTGCTGGCCGGGTTCCAAGGCACCGGCACGTTGCGTTACGCGGGAAGCCTGAATTGGAACCTGGTCGATTACGGCGACGGCAGCGGCGGTTTCGCGCTGTTCGACCATACCAACCCCAACCTCGCTTACCACAGCCTCTCGTCGGCGGGCACGGCCGCCGTAATCTCGCGCTCAACGGACGGCGGCAACACATGGGATTACACCGATCCCACCAACAATCTCGCCACCCTGATGGCGAACATGGGTGACAAGGGTCCAGTATTCTTTCCTCCGATCGCGAACGATCCCACGGTCGCGGGACGCGTCCTGGTCGGAGCGGAGTTTGTTTATGCGTCAACCGACGCGATGATGACCTGGAGTTTGCAGGGTACGCTCGAGGGCGGTGGCGGCCTCGGCGCTTGCCTCAGCGCCCGATGCGGGCTGAACGATATCGAGTTTGCGCCGTCCGATCACACCAAAGCGTGGGCGACTACGGGAAACACTATCGGCAATACCTTCCAAGTTTTGAACACCACTCAGGCTAATCTGAATTCCAACGCAATCTGGACTGGCGTTACCCCCGACTTGGGGAGAGTTCGTTGCAGTCCATCACCACCGCCGGCGACGGGTATCGCAGTGGACCCACACAATCCGTCGATCGCTTACCTCAGTCTCTCGGGATTCAAGGCTTCCACGGGCGTGGCCCACATATTCAGGACCTCCAACTTCGGGGCCACCTGGGTCGAGGATGACGGCGCGGGAGGCACGGCACCCTTGCCCGACATTGCCGGTGCTGAAAATTTTGGTGGACGACACTGATTCCACTGGCAAGACCCTGCTGGCCGGCACCGACGCCGGGGTGTACCGGAGCACCGACGATGGTGCGACCTGGGCCGATTTCAATCTCGACGTGATTCCAGCGGTGCAGGTCTTCGATCTCGAGCAAAACCACGTGGGGACGATTTTTGCCGGCACCCAGGGTCGCGGAGTGTACCAGTTGCTCAGTTCCGCAGGGCCGACTCCGACGTCAACCCCAACGCCGACTTCCACTCCAACCCGGACCCCGGCGCGCACGCCAACACCGATTCCAACCCACACTATCACCCACACCCCGACGCATACGCCGACTCACACGCCACGCATACACCAACTCACACGCCCACGCATACGCCGACTCACACTCCGACACATACGCCGACTCACACCCCGACACATACGCCGACTCACACCCCGCATACGCCGACTCACCGACGCATACGCCGACTCACGACATCGCCGACTCACACTCCGACGCATACGCCGACTCGACACATACGCCGACTCACACCCCACGCATACGCCGACTCACACGCCGACGCGTACGCCGACTCACACTCCGACGCATACGCCGACTCACACCGCCATACCCGACTCACACTCCGACATAGCCGACTCACACTCCACTACGCCGACCACCCCCGACGCATACGCCGACTCACACTCGCGTACGCCGACTCAACTCCGACGCTACGCCGACTCACACTGCCGACGCATACGCCGACTCCACGGACCAAGCCCACGACGCCGACTCGCGCTGTGGTCACCGCTACGCCAACTCCCAAGCCGGCAACGCCAATTCCTACTCATACCCCGCTGCCACCGACCAAGACTGCGTTGCCTGTGACCCCCACCCCCAAACCGCCCACAGCCATTCCCACCTCGCCTCCAACCAACGAACCCACCATGCCCCCAACCGTCAAACCGACCACGCCTCCAACCGCCAAACCCACGACACCTCCGACCGCCAAACCCTCTTCGGGCTCAACCCCAACCCCGACCAAATCTCCGACCGCCACCCCAACTGCCGTGCCTTTGCTGTTTTTTACCGTCCCGGCTCAGCTCGGCGACGCCCAGGCTTCGGCTCCTTACGTGTGGAATTTGTGCTCGTTGGCGCCAACTTCAGGGATGAAGTGCGGGGCCAACCAGACCACCAACCCTCACGGCGGCGCGCCCCCGTATTCGTTCATGATTAGCCAAGGCTCGCTGCCCATCGGGCTAAGCCTCGCCGCCGACACCGGACAGATCAGCGGCACTGCGGACAACAGCACCTCGAGCAATGACTACCTGTTTACGGTTTGCGCGGTCGATTCGGCCAAGAACATGGTTTGCCAGGCTACTGCGTTGTGGGTCGAACCGCCGCGCGGCAAATGGACGGTCAGCGGCACAGCTTCAGGGACCTGTAGCAGCAGCACGAGCGTCAGCGATTCATTGAGCGGCGATTTCAATTTCACTTCAACAAGCACCAGCGACGGCAACGCAGACGTGTATTACACCGGGTCTTATTCGCTGACCGGTAGTGTGCTTGCACTCCAGAGCGGCTCGTGCAGCGAGACCGCGACGGCAAGCTATAGTTGCCTCGGCAACTCCAACTTCCCGGTGCAACCCAGCGAGCAGTTGATATCCTTCACCTGTGAAGCGAGTGGTGAATCGACCGGCTGCGCGATCGGGACTGACAACAGTCTGGTGTTACTGTCGGGCACGAGCTTTACCGTGCTGGGCACGGTGACCTGCGTCGGGTCGAGTTCGAGCGACGACTTTGACAGCCAGGGGTTTCTTACCTTCCAGTACAGCGGTTCGTAACCCCGATTTCCGGGCTTTCAGGACGCCCGACGCCGGGCCGCGAGTTGTGTGCTTTCGAACAGCAGCCCTTGGCGCAGCAACTCGTCCACTTGCTCGGGCTTGTAGTTCAAATATTTTCCCAGTACCTCGTGATTATCCTCGCCGAGCAGCGCGCACCTCGGATCGATTTCGATGGACGTCTCGGAATAGCGAAATGCCGGCATCGGAATTGGTATCGGGCCGAACGTGGTCAGGTCCCCGGGTTACGAGCGAGCCGCGCGCAGCGAGCTGCGGATGCGCGACCATCTCATCGATCCGATATACCGGCATCGCCGCAATTCCGTTGTCGCGCAGCAGTCCAGCCAACTCTTCGCGCACTTCAAAGGTGCGCATCCACTCTTCCACCATCGCCGTCAGTTCATGGCGCCGCGCATAACGCCCCAATACACCCGCGTAGCGCGGGTCGCTGCCCAACTCCGCTTTGCCCATCAACTTGGCCAGCCGGCGCCATTGCGCGTCATCGGCCACAGTCGCAGTGATATAGCCGTCGCCGGTGCGGAACATTCCCGCCGGACTAAAACCATGCCCATAGGGACCGTCGGGCTGTGGCACCGTTTTACCCTTGGAGAAGAAATACTGAATCAAGGGCACGTCGTGCAGATGGAACAGGCACTCGGACAGCGCGATATCGATATGCTGGCCAACGCCGGTTTTCTCGCGCGAGTACAGCGCCGCCATAATCGCGGCGAAACCGCTGACCCCGCCGTTCATGTCGGCCAGGTAGATGCCGCTGTACACCGGCGACCCGTCAGCTGTTGCCGGTGAGATGGATAACCCCCGCCATTGCCTGCGAGCAGGTATCGTTGCCGGGCAGCTGCGCCCAGGGTCCATCCTGCCCGTAGCCGGAAATCGAACACATCACGATCCGCGGATTGACCCGGTTAAACGCTTCGTACCCCAGCCCATGCTTGTCGAGCGTACCAGGGGTCATATTTTGCACCACGACGTCGAATTGCGGTGCCATTTCGAGCAACAGCCTGGCTCCCTCGGGCCGCTTGACGTCGATGCACACGCTCTGCTTACCGCGATTGAACCAGGCATAACCGCCGGTCAAGCCGTCCTTGATGAACATCTGGCGGCGCATGTAGTCGCCAATCGGCGGAATTTCCACCTTGACCACCTCAGCGCCGAGGTCGGCCAGGATGCGCGCACAGGTCGGTCCGGCCAGATAATTGGTGATTTCGAGGACCTTGATATGGCCCAGAACTCCGGGCTTTCCGAGGGCCTGCGGCTGCGCGCCGGACTTGGCTGCGGCCGTCCGACGCCGAGGCGGCGCATCGGCTGGTGGCCCCGGTTGGTCGAGCAATACCCCGCTTTTGGCGAGCGCGGCGATCTGCTGGTCGTCGTAACCCAGATATTTCCTGAGGACGGAGGCATTGTCCTCGCCGAAGCTTGCGATTCTGGAAGCCAGTTCGACCGTGGCGTTGGAGAAACGGAACGGCAACTTCATTAGTTGCACGCTCCCAAAACCCGGAACCTCAACCGCTTCCATCACCCCGCGCGATTGAATCTGTGGATGGGTCGCCGCCTCGTCGATCCGCAGCACAGAGCCGGCCAGCAGATGGCGTTCGAGCAGCAACCGGACCACGTCGTCGCGTTTGGGATAGGTTTGCAGCCACTGCTCGATCAGCGGAATGATCTGGTAGCGGTCGTCGAAGCGGTTGTCGGGATTGCTCCAATGCGGATGCTTGGCCATCTCGGGATGGCCAATATGGGTGATGAACCATTCCCAATCCTGCGGTTGGAGGATGGTGAAGACGATATAGCCGTCGCTCGCCCGATACATCCCGCACGGCATCGAACCCTCGCGATGGGCGCCGGTGGGGAACGCGATGCTTTCGCCGTGGGTGAACACGTACTGCATCAGGGAGGTGTCCTGCAGGTACAGCACGCTTTCGTAAAGCGCCAGGTCGATGTACTGTCCCTGGCCGGTACGGTCGCGATAGAGCATCGCCGCCATCGTCGCGCCCAGCGCGTTGACCGCGCTCACGCCCTCGGCGTAGCGCTGGCCCAGCACTACCGGCGATCCGTCCTCGTTGCCGGTCAACTGGGATAGCGCGGACAACGCCTGCGCGGCGGTATCGTCGCCAGGGGCCCCAGCCAATGGACCGGCCTGTCCGTAGGGCGAAATCGAGCACATGACCAGACGCGGATTGAGCTTGCTCAGCGCCTCATAATCGAGTTCGTATTTGGCCAGTTCTCCGCTCGGGAGATTCTCGATCAGGATATCGACCCGGCGCGCGAGGTCGCGCACGGCGGCGGCTCCCGCGGGACGGGCAACATCGATCGCGACGCACTGTTTGCCGCGGTTGTAGTAAACCCACGACGGGCTGACGCCATCTATTGGCGCTGGGAACATCCAATCACGGGTGCAATCACCGGCAGGCGGGATTTCCAGCTTGATCACATCGGCGCCGAGGTCCGCCATCATCCGGCCGCATAGCGCGGCCGCGATACCGCTGCTGATCTCCAGCACGGTAACCCCGTCGAGCAGTTTGGGCTTGTTCGCCATCGGTGTGAGTTCCTCCAAAGCCTTCGGCCGCGGGCCCCAGCGAGCTGCGGCGCGCCGAGTCTATCAACAGCCGCCGGGGATGTCGAAGAGCGCACGGTTGCATCCGGGGGGTGGGTAGGGCAGTTTAGATAAGCCGTTTTGTTTTAGAACTGAGTCCCGTTTTGTATTAGATTTATTGCGCTTCCCCGGTCGTGGCGTCTGTTGCTGAGAAAGACGGCTGACGGCATGACTTGGGGCTGTCGTTGCGGAGGGAGGAGATGCGAGTTCTGCTGGTACACCCTAGCGCGCTGATGTACAGCGAGGTCTATCTGCGCCTCGAACCGCTCGGAGTGGAACGGGTCGCGGCAGCGTTACTTGAGGCTGGTCATGACGTCAGGTTGATCGACCTGCAACTGTTCACTCAACGCGATTTTTTCCGCGAGATGGAAAGCTTCAAGCCCCAGGCGATCGGGTTCTCGCTGAACTACCTGGCCAACGTGCCTGAAGTCGTGGATCTGGCCAAGGCCACCCGCAAGCTGATGCCCGAGTGCTTCATTTTCGTCGGCGGCCATAGCGGTTCGTTTATTGCTTCGGACATTCTGAAACACGCCGAAGGCGCTATCGATTGCGTGGTCAGAGGCGAAGGAGAGTCCGTTACCCAGCAGCTTATAGAGGCGATTGGCAGCGGCGGCATCGGCAAGTTGCCCGGGATTGTGACGGCTGAAGGCAACGGGCCGCCACCCAAAATGATCGATGACCTCGACCGCTTCATGCCCGCCCGCCATCTGGGCCGGCGCCGCAATAAATATTTTATCGGCACGCTCGACCCCTGCGCATCCATCGAATTTACCCGTGGCTGTCCGTGGGACTGTTCGTTCTGCAGCGCCTGGACCTTTTACGGCCGCAGCTATCGCAAATCCAGCGCCGAAGCCGCCGCCGAAGATATGGCTTCGATCAAGGAGCCCAACGTCTTCATTGTCGACGATGTCGCGTTCATCCATCCCGAACACGGCTTTGCAATCGGTCACGAACTGGAAAAGCGCAAGATCAAGAAGCAGTACTATCTCGAAACCCGCTCCGACGTGTTGGTCCGCAACGAGGAGGTTTTTACCTATTGGCGGCGGCTGGGCCTGGAGTACATGTTCCTGGGCCTGGAAGCGATTGACGAGGAGGGGCTCAAGGCCCATCGCAAACGCTCCTCGTTGGGAATCAACACCAAGGCGCTCGAAGTCGCCCGCAAGCTCGATATGGCGGTAGCCATCAATCTTATCGCCGATCCCAGCTGGGACGAGCGGCGCTTCGAAATTATCCGCGAATGGGCGTTGAGCATCCCCGAGATCGTGCATCTGACCGTCGCTACTCCATATCCCGGGACGGAACTTTGGTACACCGAATCCCGCAAGCTGACCACCCGCGACTATCGCCTGTTCGATATCCAGCACGCGGTTTTGCCCACGCGCCTGCCACTGCTCCAGTTCTACGAGGAATTGGTCAAGACCCAAGAGGTCATCAACCGCAAGCACATGGGCTTTGGTATCCTCAAGGAAGTGGCCTTTATCGTGGCGCGGCTGGCGATGCAGGGGCAGTTCAACTTTGCCAAGATGCTGTGGAAATTCAAGAAGGTCTATAACCCCAAGCGTCAGTACAGCGATCATTTAAACGACGTAAAGTACGAAATAACTCTGCCCAAGGAGCTCAACGGCAGGGTACCAGCCGATGAGCTGTACATCCACGCCCCCAAGGTGCAACGGGTCGGGACCACCGCCGCCACCCCGCCGCCAGTGGAGTAAGGAGATCACAGGCTGGAAAGCCTGTGGCTGACCGAATTCACCAAGCGGTTGGATAGAGGGGGCGATCGCTACCCTCTTTACCTACCCCCCAAGGCTCGTGCTTAAATCTTTAATGGATGTTACATCGATTGACAGTTGGCCTTTTAGCGGCTGCCTTGGTGGCCGCGATTGGCGGATGCAGCCTGGGAGTTGCGACGCCCAACGGCGCGAGCGGGATACAGATTCCGCCGCAATCCGCACCGGAGACTCAAGCCCAGGCGGAAACTGGCCAGCCGGTTGTGTCGGCGGCACAGCTTCCCTTCAAGGGCCGCCTGATCGACGGTAATCCCGAGGATCTGCCGCCGGCGGTGGCGGGTGCACTGTCCACTTCGGGAACGGTGGTCTTCAATTATCGCGAGGAACTGAGCCACGACCATTACACCGTTCCTTTGGTCGTGTCGGCATTCGATCCACTTACTTACGTCGGCTATCCGCTTGGCAACTATGGCGTTACCGCGTTCGCCGCGCTAGGCGTCAGCCAGGGGGATCGTGTGCTCGGTAACTACACCGCCAAAGTGCACGTGTCACGGGATTATACCCTTTATTATCAACCCACCTACCTGGAACTGGAGCGCTCCGCGCGTGAACAGGTGCGCGCGAAAATCGATGCGCAACTTTACCGCGATTCGGGACGCATCGCCCAAGCCACCCAGACCCAAGGTGAAGCGGGCCGCTGACTGCGGAACGATGCCAACTACACGCGTGACGAGGCTCGCATTGCTGTGCGCGATGGTTCTAATCGCCGGGTGCGCTGTTCAGGGCCGTCCCTTTGAAAAGGAGTCGATTCCTCCGGACCGGGCCGAGATTTACCTGTATCGGCCCTACAGCTACGCCGGCTCGCTGCTGCATCCCCCGGTTGTCTGCGACGATTCGGTGGCGCGGATTGGGCCCGGCGGTTACCAGGTGTTCGTGGTACATCCAGGCAAAATCATCTGTCACAGCGAGACGGAAACCGCTGACGCGGTCGAGATCGACGCGCGCCCCGGCGGCGTTTACTACCTCAAAGAAGAGATCGGTTGGGGAGTTGCGATCGGTCATCCGCATCTGTATCCGATGGACAGCGACAACGCGCAGACCGAGATCCAGCAATGTTGCGTGATGGAGGAGCCGTCGTCGTGAGGCTGATTGAAGTATGCTCGCGGCGGGGGAAATGGCACAGGGGCGTGTGCTGGTCACGCTTGCGTTCCACTCACAAATTAACCGGTTCGGTTAGATCGCGGCATCGATGGCCGTCATCATAGTTACGATCTTGGCCCCGAGTGTGATGTAGACAGCGACTACAACCACCGCAACGACCGAGAGAATCAACGCGTACTCGGTCATGGTCTGGCCGCTTCCGCTTCGCCGCCATGCAGCAACGCGCCAGATGCTGTTATCGATTAGCGCTATCATTGATGCTCGCGTTTGCTATTGGTACGCAATAGCCATGCCATCAGTACCGCACGCGAGCCGGACAATATTTGCCCTAAAACGCGGCCGCAGTGGCCATTACCCTCTGCTCATGTCCTGCGTCATGACGCTAGAAAAGCACCGCTGTGAATTGGGTCGATACACATGGTGCCCGCGCACAGTCTGACGTGGTCTTACATCAGCTTAGGCACTTACCTTCAATCGATTTGCATTAACCGAGTACACATGTTCCCGGATAGGGCTTCGCTCTGTGCAACATCACCCTCATCAACCCGGCGCCTGGCCTTCGGTCCAGGTCTGGGTGAACTTCAGGTCGGCGATTTTCCATCCGCTGGGGGTACGAATCAGCCGATCGGTGTAGTAGCCGCCGACGTCCCACAGCCGCTTGCAGTCCGGATCGTCGACCGGAATATGCCGCGCCTTCAGATAGACCATCGCGACCGCCTCGTCGCCGTTGACTTTTATTGTCACGTTCGAGTTGAAATGCTGAGTTACCCGGAACGGGGCCAGGGTCTTTTGCACCACCCGGATCCAGGTATCGAGCGGGAAGGTGCGCGGCGCCGGCGCGCCGGTCGAGGTGAAGTCGGCGTTGAGGGGGTCGTTAAAGCAGGTCCGAAATAATTCCCAATCCTTGTTGTCCACGCCGGTGGAGTAACGATAGATCACATCGCTTATCAGCGCCTGATCATACAGTGTGTTGATTTTGCTGCTATCCATCGAGAGCCTTCCTTTCCAAACGCGGCGCGCGTCCACTGATTGAGCGCGCCGGCATGCGGTTCAATGCCCTTGGGCGAGCGGCAATGCTGCGACGCGGGACTCGACAAAGTCAATAACCCGGGCTTCCAGATTGGTCCCGTCCAGCCGGTCGATCTCCTGCACTCCTGTGGGGCTGGTGACGTTAATCTCGGTGACAAAGTCGCCGATCACGTCGAGGCCTACGAAGTAAAGCCCGTCGCGCTGCAGGCGCGGTTTCAGCACCCGGCAGATTTCCCGGTCGCGAGCCGTGATTTCGGCCTTAACGCAAGTCCCGCCGACATGGATATTGCCCCGGTGCTCGGCCGCCATCGGCACTCGCAGCGTGCATCCCAGGGGCTCACCGTCGAGCACGATCAGGCGCTTGTCGCCCTTGCGTACTTCGGGAATATAGCGCTGGGCCATGATCGGCCGGGTTTCGAAGCGGGTCGCCGTTTCCAGGATCGCGTTGAGATTGCGATCCCCGCGACTGAGCACGAAAACGCCCTCGCCGCCGTGGCCGTCCAGCGGCTTGACCACCATCTCGCCACCCTGTTCTTCCATGAAGACCTTCAGGCGCGCGATCTCATAGGTAACCAACGTCGGTGGAATTACCGAGGGAAAATTTAGCGCGTAGAGCTTTTCGTTGGCTTCTCTGAGGCCCGCGGGGCTGTTCATGACAAAGGTCCGGTGGCTGTCGGCCAGACTGAGCATCATGGTGGCGTAGAGGTAATTGGCATCGGCCGGCGGATCCTTGCGCATAAAGATCGCGTCGAAGGCGTCCAGGGTAAATTCCGCACCGTTGTCGAGCAAGGCGTAATGGTCCGTGGCACGTTTGACGTCGCAGCGGAACGCGCGGCATAACGGGCGCGGACCGCGGCAATATATGTCCTTGAGATCGACCACGTAATTTTGATGCCCGCGGGTCTGCGCCTCCAGCATCATAGCGAAGGTAGTGTCCTTATCCACCAGCACCAGATGTATCGGGTCCATGATGAAAGCGAATTTGTATTTGGGTCCGGTCATTTCACCGCTCGCCTGAAAAGATCGCGCGGCGCTATTCTACGTCGCTTTGCGATGCGTCGCGAGTGGGCCGGACAGTTCATCCAGGGTTGAACCGGCAATCGCCAGCGCCGCGAGCGCGGCGGTCTCGGTGCGCAACCGCCCGGCACCCAAACCGGCCCGGAGGAAGCCGGCGCGCTCGGCAGCCGAGACTTCGCCTGGAGTGAAGTCGCCTTCTGGACCACAGGCGATAAGGATCCCCGCAGCGGTCGCGCGCCGGGCCAGCGGCGCGAGTGGCGGCGCCTGCGCCTGGCAGATTAGCGGTAGCATCGCGCGCGGCACGCGGCCTGGCAGATCGGCGAAATCTATCGGCGATGCGATCTCGACCGCCCTTGCCGCAAGGCTTTGCTTGCCGGCCGCGATCGCCAGCCGGCGCCATCGCGCTATCCGTTCGCGCCCGGGGTCGCGCACCACGCAGCGCTCGCAGAGCAGCGGCCATACTTCACTGGCGCCCAATTCCACCGCTTTTTCGATCGCGAAGTCCATCCGCGGTCCTTTGATTATCGCCAACGCCAGGATCAAAGGCGGTGCGATGCGCGGCTCTTCGATGCGGTCAATCCTGATGGCCGCGCCCGACGCATTGATCGACTCAATCCGTCCGCCGATATTTCGCCCGCGCTCGTCGATCAACGTGACCTGGTCGCCCTCACGCAACCGCAGGACATCGCGCAGATGATGCAGTTCGTCGCCGGTCACAAGCGCATCGACATCCTTAATCGCGGCGCTGCTGATTCGAAAGTGCGGCGGCGTTGAACTCATAACGGCTGCCTGGAGCCCATGAATCAAGGTGGTCCATGCGCGCTCGGTGCGCGACCACATCGGGCGCATCGCGGGCCGATAATGACGGATCACTCCCTCGGCTTCGTGGGCCAGGATTCCGGATAGAATCAGGCAGCCTCCCGGCGCGAGCAAACGCGTCAGGTCCGACGCCATCGCGATCAGGGTGGAAGAGAGGATATTGGCGGTAATCAGTGGGAAGAGTCGGCGCAACCCGTGGATCGGCGCGAGCGAGAAGCGGATTGCGCGGGTGCATTCGTTGAGCTCGGCGTTGTGACGGGCGTTGTCGAGCGCCTGCGGATCGTTGTCGATTGCGACGATACGCTTTACGCCCAGGCGCACCATCGCTATCGCCAGCACGCCGGAGCCGGTTCCGACGTCCAGCGCGGTGTCGAAATGGCGCCGGGAGCATTCGGTTTCCAACGCCACCAGCATCGAACGCGTAGTCGGATGATGTCCGGTACCGAATCCAAGACCCGGGTCGATGATTATAGGCGTCCGGCCGCGCTTCGACTGCGGATGCCATGGCGGCACAATGGTCAGCGTCTTGCCAACCGCGAGCGGCTTGAAACGCTTCTTCCACATCGCCGCCCATCCGGGATCGATCAGCGCCACAGCCGCGGGCGGGGGTCCGTCAGGAACGAGCATCCCGACGCAGTCCAAAGCCATGCGATGCGCGTTTAGTTGCGCGCTGGTGAGACGGTCGAAAAAGGCCTGGAGCGTAACCGGCGCGACGCGCGAGCGCGCGGCCTGATGCGGCCATCGCGCCGCACAACCCAGCGCTCCGCGAGCGGCCAATATCCCCGCGGCCTCATCCGCCATCCCCGCCGGCACGCGGAATTCCACTTTGACGAAGGCGCGGGGAGGCTTTTATGTGGTCAGTCTTTTTTACCGCTGCCTCCGCGACTCGGCTAGAATTCCGGTAGCGCAACGGTTTTCTCCGTGCGCACCGATTGCAGCTCGAGTGGATCCAGTCCCAGCGCTATTGCGATTGTCGGCGCAAGCTGAGTCGTATCGACCGAGGTCTTGAGGACGTGGCCGGCGATCGCCGGATTGCCATAGTCCGCAATCACCAGCGCGACATTGCGGTCTTCGGAATTGAGGCCGCCATGCTCCGCGACATTCGTTACCAGCCGGCTATAGTCCACGCCCATGTGAGGCTCGATGACTATATCCGGGACCCGCGAATCCTGGCGCGGATCGTTGGCGAAGAGCTCCAGCGATCTGCCGCTGTAGATGGCGGAGATTTGCATCGCCTTGCGCACCGCGGGAATGTCGAGTCTTTGTACCACTTCAGCGGTCCGATTCTGGTCGTTAAGCCAAATCACGGAGATCCCGAGCTGATGAGCGAAGGCGAGTGCCGCCCGCCGCCTCCGCGACGTTGCGGGGCGTGGGGTTCACCAGCCGGTACTCGAGCGGATCGATCGGCGCGTTGCCGTGCTTGGCGGTGACGATTATCAGTGTGGAATCGAGCAGATGGTTGGCGGCCAGCGCGTCGATCATCTTGCCAATCGAAGCGTCGGTATGAGCCAGCGCGTCGGCCAGGTTCGGGCTCGGCGTTCCCGCGCCGTCCAGATAGCCGCCCGGTCTCTTCTTCTGGCCGGTGTTGACGGCCTGGAAGTTCATGCCGAAGATTGCCGGGACGCCGACGACGTGCTCGCCGGTATGATCCTTGCCGGCAATCTGGTTCAGCGTCGCGTGCACTTTAATGTCGTCGTACTTCTCCGTCAGTGGCACGCTGGACTGATAGTTCTTTTTGCCTTCCGCGTAGGCGGAAATCTCGGGATTGAAAAGATCGTCGACGCCATGGCCTGAAGGCCCGTTGAGAAATTCATAGACCGGATGCTTGTCCGTCCAGGCGGTGCGCAGGCCGTGGGCTTTTGCCACCTCGAAAATCGTATTGACCCTGAGATACTGATGCGGATACACGGGACTGCATCCGCGGGACGAATCCAGCGGCAGATTGGCAGGATTGATTCCGCCGCCGGCGTCGAGAACGTGCGGATTGTAGTCCATGCTTTGGTCGTATCGGACCGGGGTCCCGATCGTGGCACATTTCGAATGCGGCGGGGAAAGCTTCCGGTCATAGCTGATGCAGTACCAGACCCCGGTTGATATGGGTGTGCCCCCGGTAAACTCCGCGAGGGTGCCGGGAAATGAATCGGAGGGTTTCGAAGTCCAGGCTTGGGTGTAGGTCACACCATGCGCGCTAAGCTTGGCCAAGGCCGAGTCGGGGTGCGCCTTGACATAGTTGGCGACGTCAAGGGCGTGCATTCCGTCGATGCTGATAAACAGGACTCGTTTGACGTGATGGTCCGCGTCCGCTGCCGTCGCCTGAGCGGCGCCGCGCAGAATTTGCGCCGCAGCCATCACCATCGCCAACGCCAACATCAACCCCACCAGCCTCGTCGCTTTCAATATGGACACCTCCGCTTACCTTCTATAGCAGCGGGCGTAACGGCAAAGTAGCAAGATAGAGTCTTTACCGCCGGGGAGGTTGCGCAACCTATCAACAGGGCGACGCTGATAATTCTTAACCACGGATGGGGAGCGGGGCGGTCTGGACTTGTCTTCTGACGCTAGTCAAGAATAAAAGATCACGAGCTGCTCTGATCGTATTCAATATGCAGCCAGGAAAAATCGGATCACGTGTTCAAATCGGAGCTTAAAACATGAGGAGAACCTTTCCCGCAACGCTAGCGATGGCTGCCGTCGCGCTGATTTGCCTGGTAGTCGCCGCCAATGGCCAGACCAGCGCGCCTGACCAGATGAAGCTGCCCAAGGAAACGCTGGCGGCTGATAGCGAGTCCAGCTTCAATCAGGGCAGTCACTATCTGCACAGCGGCAGTTCCCAGCCGGAAATGCAGGAAGCCAGCGAACAGCTCGAGAAACTCGGCGCCGCCGGGCATCTGGCGGTGCTTGATGCCGGCACCCAAGTCAAGGCGATGGGCGGCGGTACGCGAGTGCGCGTGATCGGCGGTCCGCACGCGGGGCAGGTCTGGTGGCTGTTACCCGACGAGGATGTGAGGAAACCCGGTGACGTGCCGCCGGGTGCAGTCGAAGAAAGATAGACGTCGTGCTTCTCCCCCTCTGAGATAAAAAAGCGATCAAACCAGTGGGGCGGACGTCCCCGCCCGCCATCGACGCGAGCGTGGGATGGCGGAGCGGCGGGCAGGGACGCCCGCTCCACTGGCTCGAATCTTTTTTTCCGCCGTCTCCTAAGCGACTTTCATTCCCTGTCTGCGGAAATCCGCTCCGAGATCCAGGCCCGGAAAGACCTGGAACTCGGTGGTATCGCGCCAGAAGCTGATCATCTTGCGAATGTCGTCATGGTTGTCGGTCTCGAACACCAGGACATCGGGAGCGTCCGAGCTCAATGCCGCGTAAACGGCGACGGTCTTGATTCCGGCAGGCTTAGCACCTTCGTTCCACCACTTCTGGGACTTTTCGACCACGTCCATGCTCTTCAGCGCCACCCCTGGTTTGTTCTTATAAAACGCCACGTACAGCATCGAGCTTTCCTCCGGTCCGATGTAGCCTAAAGTCTATGCTCTTGGCGGCCCTGATCCGATAACGGACCGTCCGAGTTACGGGCGCTTGACGGCGGCGCCGCGCTGGGCTCTAGTCCCAAAAACGGGTTGAGTGCCAACTTCGTAAACCCCTGGAGGATGAAGACGATGCATCCGCTGAAGGACAAAGCCTGCATTGTGGGAGTCGGTGAGACCGCCTACACGCGCGGTACCAACAGGTCTGAGCTGAGCCAGATTCTGCACGCGACGGCGGCGGCGGCCGAGGACGCCGGCCTGTCGGTGCGTGACATCGACGGTATTGTTACGCCGATGCCGATGCCCACGGTCGAGCATCTGGCGGCCAATTTGGGGATCGAGGATTTGCGTTACAGCGCGGCCAGCAATATCGGCGGCGCGGCCCCGGTCGCGGCAGTGCAGACCGCCGCGATGGCGGTGGCGTTGGGTGTGGCGCGCCACGTGCTCATCCCAGTGGGATGGAACGCCTACTCCGGGGCGGGTGTGCGCGGGGCCAAACGCAGCGGGCCGGTCGGGTTGCCGCCCTCATTCGGCCTTACGATGTCGGAGTATTACATGCCGTTCGGACTGGCTGTGCCGGTCCAATGGCTGTCGTGGCTGGCGACTCGTTACGTCCAGCAATACATGGTTCCGCTCGAGGGTCCCGCGGCGGTCGCCATGGCGGCGCGCAAGCATGCGCAGCTTAATCAGAACGCCTACATGCGCAACCGTCCGATGACGATGGAGGATTATCGTTCGGCCCGGATAATCACCGAGCCGTTCCGGCTCTTCGACTGCTGTCTGGAAACCGACGGCGCCTGCGCGGTGATCATCAGTTCGGCCGAGCGCGCACGCGACCTGAAGAAGACCCCGGTCTACATCGCCGGGATTGCGGAAGGCCATCCGATGCCCGCCGACGACATTCCCGGGCGCAAGGAATTCCTCAAAATCGGACTGCATTTCGCCACCCCAAAGGCGCTCGCGATGGCGGAGATGGATCCCGGCGACGCGGACTTCGCCGAGATTTATGACTGCTTCACCCATGTCGTGCTGCTCGAACTGGAGGCGCTGGGCTTCTGCAAACCGGGCGAGGCCTGGCAGTTTGTTCAGAACGGACGTATCGAGTTGGGCGGTGAATTGCCGTTCAACACCCACGGCGGCTTGCTCTCGGAAGCCCATGTAGCAGGGCTCAATCATGTGGTCGAAGCGACGCGCCAGTTGCGCCGCGAATGCGGAGAGCGTCAGGTCAAGGACGCGGAAGTCGGGCTGGTCACCGGGTTTGGCGACTTTGGCGACGGCAGTCTTGCGGTGCTGAGGAGATAGAACAGATGGAAACAGAGGGTACTTACAAGCGTTCATTGCCGCCGATGAGAGGGCTGGCCCGCGCCTTTTACGGTTACTGCAAGCAGCATGAGCTGCGGTTTCAACGTTGTTTGCAGTGCGGGACCTGGCGTCACGTCCCCCGCGAGATGTGCGCGAGCTGCGGGTCTTTCGACTCCGATTGGGCCAAATCCTCGGGCAAAGGCCAGGTTTACAGTTGGGCCACCACGACCCAGACGATGCTGCCGAATTTCGCCGACGCGGTGCCCTACAGCATCGTGATCGTGGAGTTGGAAGAGGGCGTGCGGATGGCTACCTGGGTGGTGGATGTCCCTCCCGATCAATTGCGCATCGGCTTGCCCGTCGAGGTGGTCTTCGACGACGTTACCGCCGAGGTCACGCTGGCAAAGTTCAAACGCCGGATGCAGGCATAGTCGCGAAGCGAAAATTGCCTGTTTTCTGCGGACAGGCTTCCAGCCTGTCACTGGAGTTTCTACATGATTTTTAATGTTTGCCCCCCTGACAGAGATTGTCGAAAAATGACCTCGCCCGCGGCTGCGGACTTGGTCCGCAGCCGCAAGCCGGGAGAGGTCGGCGCGTGATTTGCGCCAGCAAATCACGCGACGGGTGAGGGTGCAGCGGGAACCTGCAATGAACTCACGCCGCAGATTCTCCTTCTGCGCCAATGCCTTTGATATTTCTTGAGTGTGAACCCACACCCCTAACCCTCTCCCTGGTCAGGGCGAGGGCATCTAAATCGCTGCGATCAAAGTAAAACTCCAGTGGGGCGGGTGTCCCCGCCCGCGATTCAAAGACTGGAAGCCGGTGATTTGGATATCACGAACGGTCCCCATCGCAGCAGGAGCTTTAAGCTCTCTACCGACCCATTTTTTGTGGAGAAGGTACGCGACATCGTGAGCATTTACCTCGATCCGCCGGACAAGGCGCTGGTGCTGTGTGTCTTAATCACCTCGACCGCAACGTACCGGCCGGACTCGAGGTCCAATGAACTGATCGCCGACAACTACGGCACCCACAAGCATGCCAAGGTCAAGGCCTGGCTGGCCCGCCACCCCCGCTATCACCTCCACTACACCCCCACTTACGCAAGTTGGCTCAACCAAGTGGTAGCGTCTGGTTCGGGCTCATCACCCAGCAGGCAATTCGGCGCGGCTCCTTTCGCAGCGTCGGCGAACTGATACAGAAAATCGACGCCTATGTCGCTAATTACAATCTCCATCGTCGTCCGTTCGTGTGGACCGCCACCGCCGATTCAATCCTTGCAAAGCTCAAGCGCCTCTGTAACTTTATTAATGGGACGCTACACTAGTATGCTTATGTTGAAAGCCGTAAAACGCATCGCTTCGGAACCTTCCGTCTCCGCCGCCTATGATCAGGATTATTGGGCATGGACCAGGGCGCAGGCTCGCGCGCTTAAAGCGCGGCGGCTTGAGGATCTGGATCTGCCGCATCTTGCGGAGGAGATCGCGGATTTGGGTAAGAGCGAGGAGCGACGGCTGGAAAGCGAACTCGCTCGGCTTCTGGATCACTTGCTCAAGCTCCGTCATGCGAGCGATCAAAGGCGCATCGATGACTCGCGCGGTTGGCTAATCAGCGTAAGAAACGCGCGGCGCAAGGTGCGAAAGTATTGGGAGAAAATCCCGGACTTAAAACGAAGCTGAACGAAATTTTTGCCGAAGCTTACCTGGACGCCAGGGACGCAACCCTGATGGCGTTGGACCTTCCGGAATCCGCGATTCCGGAAACCTGCCGGTGGAATTTCGAACAGACGATCGCCGACGATTTCCGGCCGCAATAGTCATCCTCGCCGATGCCGCACGGATAACGTCAAATCATCCAACCCTCAATCATCCGATCTCAGCCAGCACCTTGCCCATCTCGCTGGTGTCGTAAGAGCATAGCCGGCTGACCTCGGAGGCGAGGCGGCTGGATGAAAGCGCCTCGAGCAGCACTTTGACTGCCGGGGAATCCATCTCGCGGCGGGGTATTACGAGATCGTAGCGCTCTTCGCGCAGCGCGGTGAAGCCAATGCCAAAGGCATCGGCCGCCACGCGCAGGGTCAGACCCGCGTCCGCGCGCCCGGCAGCGATCTCTTCGGCGACTTCAAGATGGCCCGCCAACTCGATGTCATAGCCACTGAGGCGGGCGGGATCGATCC
Organism: uncultured Pseudomonadota bacterium; assembly: GCA_963824565.1. Taxonomy (GTDB): domain Bacteria; phylum Desulfobacterota; class Binatia; order Binatales; family Binataceae; genus JAJPJA01. The sequence goes on from CAWGQB010000035.1 coordinate 49,646, forward strand.
CGATCGCGGCCAGCGCCTCGTCCAACGCAATCCGCGCGCCGGCGCCGGCCGGGCGGTTGACGATGCGGACGCCGGGACGCGCCAGGTCCTCCATCGCCTTGATTCCCCCGCGTCCCACCCGTGACGCCAGGCCTAATTCCCAGCGGGCGAAGTTGACCACGGTCGCCGGCCGGCGGCCGAACTTGTTGCGCACTGCGGCGACGTTGTACTCGCCGGTACCGGGGTCGCGCAGATGGACGCCGGCGGCGTGGCTGCGGCCGGCGGAGACCCAATCGAGCGCCGATTGGCTGGAGCATTGCGAGCTCACCAGTTCCACGAACGGCGAGCGATGGGCCAGGTAGTCGCCGAGCACGGCGACCGCCGGATCGCATCCTGCTATCAGCAGCGTAGTATCGATCTCAACCGCGGTGCGGAACGCTGCTATCCGAGCCTTGCCCCCTGCGCCCAGATGCTCGACGATTCCGCCCGCCGCAACCAGACTCAAGCCGGTGGCCGGGCGCGGCACCGCGACCAGCTTGCCGCCGACGCGAGCCAGACCCACGTGCGCCCCGGCGGCGGGCTGCGGTCCCTCGGAGTGTTCCACCAGATTGACTGTAATGGTTTCGAAGCCCGCGTCACCGAATAGAGTTTCCACGGTCCTGCCCAAGGCCTGCGCCAGCCGCAGTGCGACGGTAACATTGGGCGTGTAGGCGCCGGCTTCGATCGCGCTCAAGGCCTGGCGTGAGATCGTTGCTTCGGTAGCGAGTTGCCCCTGGCCGATACCGCGCTCCAGGCGCGCGGCCCTGACTCTGCTGCCTGCTCGTATAGTTGTCATCTATCCTCAATGATGGCAGAAACCAAGATCGTCTGCGAGCTTGTGGTGAGCGCCTCCAAAAGGGCCTCCGGATCGGGCGTCGTCGCAGAAGATAATGCGGTTGCGTCCGGTTGTTCAACCACAGTCAGCGGGACAGCCTCATCAGCCCATGGTCCGCACAGTGGGGCGAGGCCGGCGTTGGGTGCTTTTCGTCAGTCCCCGATCAAGGAGAAGACGGCGTTAACTCAACCGTCTGAACCAGTGAGGCGGGTGTCCCCGCCCGCCATTTCATCGGCGAGTTGTAGTGAGCGCTTATCAAGATGAGAGAGAGCACGATTCCGGAGGCCTGAAATCCACCCAAAATGATTAGCGGCGAACCGCTTATTCATGCGCCGACGGCTCGCGATAACGGCCTTCAGCGTGCTCGGCGATAACGATTCCGCAATTGCGCGGCACTTTCGCCTGGTTCCAACTGCCGCTGGCGTGCGCCCACAGGGCCGACATCACACCGCCATGGCTGACCACCACCAATTGACGGCCGCGATGGGTTTGCGCAAGCCGGTCCAATACACGTCCGGCGCGCGCCTTGACGTCTTCGATGTTCTCGCCTCCGGCCGGCCGCCACAGCCAGAACCGGCTGCGGTCGTACGTTGGATCCGCGGCCAACAAACCGTAGGGCCGCCCGGCCAGAATGCCCATGTGCCGTTCGCGCAGGTCGCCCTCGACCTCGATCGGAAGCTTGAAATGCTCCGCGATAATCGCGGCGGTCTGCCGCGTGCGCAGGTACGGACTGACGACTACCACGTCAGGCTGAAAGCGCTCGGCGATCCATTCGGCGGCCGTGCGCGCTTGCTCGCGACCCAGTTCGGTCAGCGGCGTCAGGTGGCTGGGGGTGAATCGGCGGTCGCGATTGCCTTCGCTCTCGCCGTGGCGAACCAGAATAAAGCGGGTCGGCTGTGGATTGTGGTCCATCGTCAGCTTGATCGAAAAAAGTGTTCCGTTAAGCGCAAGATTGGTCAAGTGGCAATTTTGGCTGAAACAAAGATTTCATGGCCGATGCTGCTCGCCGTATGGCATAATCGGTGGCGTGTTTGAACCGATGGTTCAAAAACTCTCTCAAACGAAGATAAAGGCCCTTCCGCGCGAAGGCCAGTTCCATTTCGCAAGAAGATCAATTAAAAGTGTTAAGGTGCATAGCTTAGACAGCTAAGGGATTTCCTGGATATAGGCGCGCAGTCTCGGGAAGAACAGAGCAATCTCATGGTCCGATGTTCCATCAGTGCCTTCGCACATGTTCAGACGCTACCATCATTTGCGCCCGATTTGATGCCGACCTCTCCACGAACACGACGGTGCGCGCTCATATCTTTCGCGGCGGTAGCATCAATCGCGATCCTGTTTGCGTCGCTGTTTCTGACGCCGGTCGCCATTTATGCGGCGCAGGTCACTGGAGCGGGCGAGAACAGACCCGATGCGTGGCAATCCGCGAGTTCCATCGGAGGGATGGTGCGGTTACCAGGCCACGTGCTGCCCGCGCTCGCCAAGGCGACGGCAATCGCATCGCCCAACCTGCAGCTGAATAGGGCCGAAACCAACCGGCCCCTGGCCTTGACGCTCGTCCTAAAACGCGACGATCAGGTAGGCTTCACGCGCTATCTGCACGATATTTACGATCCAAGCTCACCACGTGTTCCATCACTATCTCACTCAGCGCGAAGTCGCCGGCCGCTTTGGCCCAAGCCAGGCGGACTATGATGCGGTCCTAAGCTACCTGCGCACCAACGGATTCGAGCTGGTGCGCGGGTCCATCAACCACCTCACAATCACGGTAAAAGGCAGCTTTGCCGCTGCCGAGCGCGCCTTCGCATTGCATTTCGGCGACTATCGCCTCGGGCATAAGCAATTTTATGCCAACAATTTGGATCCGGCGCTGCCGCCGGGACTGGCTTCGCATGTGCAGGCGATCTCCGGACTTTCGAACTTCGCCGCGCCGAAGCCAACGCATATCGCGATAATTAGCGCCGTTTGTGCGGTCGAAGTTAATCTGTTTGCGAATTTTGGAGGTTGGGACCCCAACACGGCGCAGGGAAAGCTATGCATCCTCAAGGCCTTGGCGTGGTGCATCAACTGGAATGCCGAGGCTGCCGGCTACGGAGAGCCGCTCTCCGGGGCCGGCGCATTTCCTCTCTCTCCCTGCATCCTGCCGGCTCCTGAGGTGGCCGGCAATCAGCTCTTCACGCGGGCTGATTCAGCCCCGGCCCCATTGCAGGGCGTTGATGGCACCGGTCAAACTATCGGGCTGGCGGAGTTCGATAATTTTCAACCCGCCGACGTAAGCAACTTCCTGGCTTTGACCGGTTTACCAGCGAGCAATATCGGCAATGTCAGCCGGACGGATGTCGACGGAGGCGCCGCTTTCGGGGCCAACCAGGACGAAGTCTTACTCGACATCGACACCGTGATGACCATCGCGCCTGGCGCCAAAGTAGTGGTCTACGACGCGCCTTTTGGAGTTCCCGGCACCAGCTTTCAGGCGGTCTTCAACCAGATGCTCGATGATGGCGTCAGCATCATCAGCAACAGTTGGGCGTACTGCGAGGACCAGACCACCGCGTCGGACGCGGCAAGCATCGATTCGATCTTTCAAAGCGCCGCCGTGTCCAATATCAGCGTCTTCAACGGCGCCGGCGATGCGGGCAGCACCTGTCTCGACGGCAGTCCCAATACCGTCGCGGTACCCGCCGATTCACCCAACGCAACCGCGGTCGGCGGCAGTTCTTTGACCCTGGGCCAGGGGTTTACGCATGGTTCGGAAACTTGGTGGAACGACTCCAGTACGACGCCGCCCGCCGGCCAGGGGGGCTTTGGCGTAAGCAAATTTTTCACCGCACCCACTTATCAGACTGGATTGAGCGGTTCGAAGATGCGCTCGGTACCCGATGTTGTGGCCAACGCAGACCCGTTCCATGGAGTCCAGATTTGCCAAGGCGCCTGTCCCAGTGGCAAGAGCTACGGCGGCACGAGCATGTCCACGCCGGCTTGGGCCGCCTTTACCGCGCTGCTCAACCAGGCTCAGGGCAAGAATCTCGGCTTCATCAACCCGCTTATTTATCCGCTGGCCAAGACCGGTGCATTCTATAACCCGGCATCGATGGGCAGTGATTTTTCGCACGTGGGTCTGGGATCGCCGAATCTTGACGTGCTTGCATCGGCTGCTGATTGGCCAAACCGTTGGCAGCGTTGACGCGTCGTTATCGCCGGTCATACCATTCGCGCCGCGCAGCGCGTTTGAGCCCGCGGGTTCGTTGGCGCCCAATGGTGTGCCAGCCAACGGCACCACCCAGGGATCCGTTACCGCCTATTTGTATGACAGTAATGGCAATGCGGTCAGCGGCAAAACCGTGACCCTGACCGCGAACACGGGCAGCAGTGCCAAGATCTCTCCGCCCAGCGGCGTATCGACGGCTGCCAACGGTGCGGTCGTATTTAGCATCACCGATCTCAACCCTGAGAATTCGACTTTTACCGCCACGGATACGACCGACGGCATCAAGTTAACCCAGACCGCAACGGCCACCTTTGTCACGCCATCGGCCGCGGAAGCCGGAATTGAGGCTTTTCCCACGGGAGTGACGAACGACGGGGTTAGCACGACCACGATCACCGTAACCTTGAAGGATGGGTTGGGCCGCCCTTCGCCCGGTAAGCTGGTCACGCTTTCGCAAGGCAGCGGCAACTCCGTAATCAAGAGCCCCAACCCCGCAGTCACCAACAGCAGCGGCCAGATCGAGTTCACCGCCACCGACATCACCAGCGAAACGGTAACGTATTCAGCCACCGATGTGACCGACGGCAACCTGACATTTCCCGGAACCGCGGTGGTCACTTTCTCGGGAAATCCGGCCAACGCATGCGCAACCGGCAATCCGATCCCCGCCGGGGGCTTCGGGGTGGACCCTTTCGCGTCCGGATTCGCCGCCCAGAGCTTTAACTATGGCAATGTCGATTGGGGATGTCCGGGTGCCTGGGGAATGGCCTTCGACGCGGCGAAGAACCTATACGTCTCAAACTTCTTTAACGGCAACCTCTACAAGTTCGGCACTGCTGGTGGCGTCGCCGGTCCCGGGACTTTGCTGGGATTGATCAGTCCCACTCTAGGCGGATTGACTTTCGGCAAGAACGGCAGTCTGTACGGTGGTATTGCTGCCTCGTCCTCAAGTTTCTCTCAGGGTTCCGTGGTGCAGATCGATCCAACCACCGGCGTGGTGTTGAGAACCATCGCGTCGGATCTCACTTGTCCCTATGCGATTGCAACCGATCCGATCAGCGGCGATCTCTTCGTGGATGACGGATGCAGCGGCGCCGGTTCGGACAATCCGTCGATTTGGCGAATCTCGAACCTGAGCAGCACGACCCCGACGGTCACGGTTTACGCGACTCTTCCGAATACGCCTAACTTCCAACTCTCGTTCGCCCCCAACGGCACTCTGTACGCTGTAACCGGCGCCCCTTCCAGCTTTAACACCGTCGCGGAGGTCAGCGGCACCGATGGACCATCGCCGGCGACCGTGACTAATATCCACATATTCACCCAGAATCTGGGACTGGTCGCGTTGGGAGAGCAAGCCAGCGGTGCCGCGCAATCGCTGATTACCGCCTTCGGTTCCAGCCCTGTTTTTCCGGCGGGGCTCACCACGCTCGACTTGACCGTACCTTCCGAAGGGATAACTCCCAGTTCTGTTCTGATAAGCCCAGGGCTGGGTAATGTGGACGCGGTCGGACCCGACGGCTGCGTCTATGCAGCTCAGGCCGACGCTGTGTTCAAGGTTACGAACTCCAATGGCACCTGCCCATTCGTATCGGGGGTTGCGGCGCCAACGCTCTCCCTGGCACCTACCGTGGCTACCGCCAATCCGGCCCAGAGCACTTCTGTGTCATTTACCGCGATGTTCCATTACCTCACGGTGCCGGCGAGTACTCCGGTGTTCTTCCAGGTAACCGGCGCTAATGCGCAGTCTCAGGTGGCACCGTCCTTTATCTTGCCCGCCGGACAGGCCTCGTTCTCCTATACCGGGGTTAACGCCGGCCAGGACACGATCGTCGCGTCGGCCACGGTTGGCACGCAGACCTTTACTTCCAATCCGGTCTCGATCACCTGGAGGCCCGGTCAACATACGACGTTCCTTAGCCTCAACCAGAGTTCGACCACCGCGACGGTGGACAAATTGGCGGCCGTTACAGCCTCGCTCAGCGACGTTTCCGTAAGCCCGGTCGCTCCCATCAAAGGCGGCAACGTCCAGTTCAACCTCGGAAGCAGTTCATGCGCCGCGACCACCGACGCCAAGGGCAATGCTTCGTGCGGCATCCTTGCGCCCGGCTTTGGTGGGCAATATTCCCTGACTGCGAGCTATGGGGGTGCCACTGAGTTCGTGGCCGCCAACGCCGCTATTGGGTTCACTGTCACGGCGCCGCCCACCATAGTCCCGACCTTTACGCCGCGACCAACCGGAACGGCCACTGCGACGCCCAGGCCCACGCCGACGCTCACCCCAATCCCGACGCCGATTGCGTCGCACACGCCAATCGCGACGCCAACGCCGCGTCGCACTCTGATCCCGACTCCCACGCCGACGCCGCCCGAGTGCATCGCGACCACGCCGAAGCCGACCGTGCCGGTGCCGACGCCGACTCCGCTGCCGGGCCATCCGAGAATCAAAACGGTGCAGAGTCCGGTGCTGGCCGGAGGCCAGCTTCATCATCAATGGCAGCGGCTTTACCAAGGGCTCCGAGGTCAACTTCTTCGTCAGCACTTCCAGCGGTTCGGTTAACAAGGGACCGCTCAAGCCCGACGCCGCAAGCTATTACTGCCATCAAACTCACGGTCCCGGTTCCGGCCACTATCCAGTCGGGCCAAGGCGTCGTCTCGGTGGTGGTAGTCAACACCGGCGAAGACTTCGTCCAGTCCAATCCTGGCTTTGCCCTGCTGCAGGGTTCAGCGGCGGCGGGATTGCCCAGCATCACCGGGCTTGACGGCGATCCGCTGGCCGCCACGAGCCTCGATCCCGGATATGCCGTCGCCAACGTCGAGACCACGCTGTTGCAGGGCAGTTCGGTAATCATCAACGGCAACGGCTTCGACACCACCCATGGGGTCGCGGTCGATGTGTTTTGCGCCTGTCCGGAAACCGGCGGCAAGCTGAAGACCCAGTTCCTCAATGCCGGCAATGCCGGCCTCAAGCCGGATTCCATCACTTTCACTCTGCCGGCGACGGCGCCGACCGGGCCGGGGTCGATCATCGTGAGCAACGCCGCGGGCGGGAGCTACAGCGCCAAGAGCAACGCGGTGTCGGTGCCGTTGGGGGCGCGGATCAACGTGACCAAAGTGACCCAGAGCGGGGACACGATCACGGTTGACGGGACGGGATTTTCGAGCCTGACGGTGATCAACCTGTTCAATACGCAGGCGGGAAAGACGGTCAACCTCGGCGGACTGAATCCCGCCGGGAAGCCGAAGATTCCGCTTACGCTGGTCAACTCGACCGAGTTCACCTTTACGCTGCCGGCGGACGCGGTTGCAGGACCGGCATTCATAGAGGCGTTCAATCCGCCGTTTCTGCCCTTTACCAGCAGCGGCAACGACCCCTGCGGTGCGTTCACGCTGAAGTGAGGTTTATCCCTATTTGTGGCCACGTCCGGCCAAGCCAACGATTAGTGTTGAGCTAGCATCTTATTCGCTGCTATGGTTGCTAAAATGGGATCTTTCGAGTTGCGTGTTAGTCAATCGTATTTTTGAGTAATCCGGTCGCCCGGAGGGTGAAACATGCCGCTAGCTTTCAATCCAATGGACTCGGCGCCCGGCAATCGCTCACGTCGGATAACCTCAAAGCGCCTCGCCGGCAACCTGCTCTCTATCGCGCTCGGAATATCGCTTGGCATCCTGTGTGTCTCTTTGCTGTTGGACCCCGTCCAAAGCTATGCGGCACAAGCGAAACTCGACATCACCGCGGTATCGCCCACTCGCAGTTCAACTGTTGGTCCACGGGCTGCGCGAGAACAAGTAGTAGCGAGCGTCGATCAATTTCAACCCGCGCCATCCGAAAGCCCGATGCACCTTGGTAAGGGCGCGCCAAACTATAGCCTGGACGTCTTGCCTTTGGGGAAGACCGTCGATGGAATGGTGCGCTTGCCGGGGCACGTGCTGTCCGCTCTGCAAAAGGCGACGCTGCTCGCGCCCGAGGGCCGTGACGAGGCGCAACCACTCATCATAACCATTGTTTTGAAGCGGAGCGATCAGATTGGCTTCCAACGCTACCTCCATGACGTTTACGATTCGCATTCTCCACAGTTCCGTCAGTTCCTTTCGCCGCGCCAGGTCTCTAACCTTTTCGGCCCCTCGCGCCGCACGTACGACGATGTCCTAGCGTGGCTGGAGGGGAAGGGATTCAGGCTCATTCAGGGATCCGCAAGCCGTTTGACACTGACGGTACGTGGTACCACCGCGCAAGCGGAGGACGCGTTTGAAATCCGCATTGAACATTATCGGATCGGAAACAGGAGTTTTTTTGCTAATGTAGAGAACCCCGCCCTGCCAAACACGTTTGCCTCCCACGTGCAGGCAATAACCGGATTGTCGAATTTATCCCGACCTTCCTCACCGTCATCAGTTGTATTAGGGATACTTATTATCGCATTATTTGTTCTTTATGTACTTTACTGTCTGTATACCTTTGCAAACGGCATCTCTGGTGGCGCTCTTCAAAAATTTCTTATTGATCAGTTCCAAAAGCTCAATCCTTTTTCCTATAGCCCTCCAACTATAGGACCTATCATTCCAACCGGCGGGGTTCGCAATCGGCTTCAGGACGTTCCAGCCCTCGGCACAGAAGGGTCGCCGGCGGCAGCCGATACTTGTACCTGGAATAACGTAGATGGAACCGGGCAGACCATTGGACTGGTTGAATTCGACACGTTCCAAACCAGTGATGTTGTCGATTATCTAGCAATGATCGGAGCACCGACCAGTCAATTGTCAAACCTGAGCCAGGTTCATGTCAACGGCGGCGCAACGCTTGGCCCAAATCAGAACGAAGTCCTGCTCGATATCGACGACGTCCTGACCATCGCGCCTGGCGCAAAGGTCGCGGTATACGACGCGCCCTTCGGAGCCCCGGGGGCCAGCTTTCAAGCGCTACTAAGCAAGATGATCGACGACGGGGTCACCATCATAAGCAACAGTTGGTCGTATTGCGAAGACCAGACCGACAAGTCCGACGTCGACAGTATTGACGCGCTTTTCCAAACGGCGGCCGCCTCTGGAATTACCGTTTTCAACGCGGCCGGCGACTCTGGCAGCATCTGTCTGGACGGCAGTCCAAACACCATTGGCGTCCCCGCCGACTCTCCCAATGCGATAGCGGTTGGTGGCACCTCGCTGACGCCGGGACAAAACTTAACTTACGGCAGCGAAACCTGGTGGAATGGGCAGGACGAGAGCCCAACCAGCGGCCAAGGTGGCTTTGGTATAAGCAAGTTCTTCGCGCGCCCGCCCTATCAAGACACCTTCGTGACTAACCCGATGCGTTCGGTACCAGACTTATCAGTCAACGCGGATCCGGCCCACGGCGTGTTGATTTGTCAGGCGAGCGGCGGCGGATGCCCCACAGGGCTGCTCAACGGCGGCACCAGTGGTGGTGCCCCAACTTGGGCGGCCTTCCAGGCCTTGCTCAATCAGTCGGTGGGAAAAAATCTGGGCTTCATAAGCTCGGCCTACTACAACAAGTGCGCAGAGACATTCCATAGCCCGGCGTCGATGGGCAGCGACTTCGCCCACGTCGGTTTGGGTTCACCCAATCTGGCGGACCTGCACCTGTGCCTTTGCGGTCAGACCGTCGGTCCACCAGATGCTACCAACTCGCAGGTACTTGCTATCGCGCCGCTGGGGTTGCTGGCCAATGGTGCGTCCGGTGTTCCTGCCGACGGAAGTAAGGCCGGCGTGGAGGTCAAGCTGATAGATGGAAATGGGATCCCGATCAGCGGTAAGACCGTCCAAGTGGTTGGTAATGCCGGCAGCCACGTTGTGATCACACCCACCAGCGGTGTGACCAGTTCCAGCAACGGCTCTTTTGTCTTCACCGTCTCGGATGTGAGTACTGAGACCGTTACCTTCACCGCTACCGACAAATCGGACAGTATCGGGCTGCCGCAAAAGCCCACGCTTCCATTCGTGACGCCGCCGGCAGCAAGTGCCGCCCTCGACGCCTTTCCGGCCAGCGTGGCTGCGGACGGCGTAACGAACGCGGTCATCACCGTGACGCTCAAGGATTCGCTTGGCCGTCCGTCGCCGGACAAGCTAGTCAACATTTCACAGGGCAGCGGCCATTCCCTAATCACGGGACCGATTCCAAGCGTGACTAACGCCAGCGGACAGGTGGAGTTCACCGCCGTCGATCAGGTCGCGGAGACGATAACCTACTCGGCGGTCGATATAACCGACGGCAACCTGCCGTTTCCAACTACCGGGACCGTGGACTTCACAGGCGGCCCCGCCAACGGATGCGGCAACGCCGCCCCGCCCGCCGCGCCTGGATTCCTGGTGACGCCCTATGCTACCGGGTTTATCACACAAAACTATTCCTATGGTGACATTGACTTCTCTTGCGGAGGCGCCTACGGCATGGCGTTTGACGCCGCCGGCAACCTCTACGTGTCATACGGACCCACTGGCGATATCTACAAGTTCAAGCCCGGTGGCGGCGTGGCCGATGCCACCACTTTGCTTACCACCACAGCGCTTGGTCCGTCTCTGCAAGGATTGGCTTTCGATAAGAAAGGCAACTTGTTCGCCAGCCGCGACGCGACAACCCCTGACAGTTTCAATACCGGAGCAGTATTCCAGATTGACCCATCCAACGGCACGATCCTGCGTACCGTTGCATCCGATCTGACCTGCCCGAGCGCGCTTTCAGTTGACCCGCTGAGCGGCGATCTGTTCACCGACGACTCCTGTTTCGCCCCCGCTGACAATCCCGATATGTGGCGCATCGTCAATCCCGACGGCGCCTCGCCCAAGACCACGGTGTATGCCACGCTGCAGGGATCACCCAACGTCAATATCTCGTTCGCGCCCTCGGGCACAATTTACGCCTGGGCTTTCAGCGGGCTCGACGGCACAGGCGTGCCTCGCGTAGCTCAGATCACTGGTACTAATGTCCCGGCGCCGCCAACCGAGAGCTTTCTGCCCAATTTCCAACTGGCGGCTTTGGGACTGCTGGCAATGGGTACGCAGGCCAATGGAGATGCCGAATACCTGTTCCTCAATCCGTACGATGCCACAACCAGTTCAAGTCTTGGCATCGGAACCGCCGATCTCACCACCAACCCGCCGAGCGCCGGCGTAACTTTGGCTACCGGCAACGGCGCCACCAACTTCATTACCGGACCTGATGGATGCGTATATGCCGCGGCGGGTGACGGCGTGTTCAAAATCACCGACAGCGCGGGAGCGTGCAATTATGCGGCTCCAAGCCAGCCGCCGTCACTGGTGCTGGCGCCCCCAACAATATCGCCCAACCCGGCGCAAGGCACGTCCCAGACCTTTACCGCGAGCTTCCATTACACCGAAGCGCCACTGGGAACGCCGATCTACTTTAACGTTGCCGGCGCCAATCCGCAGTTCAAGATGGCGCGATCAGACGCCAATGGTACTGCCTCGTTCAGCTACGCAGGCGTTTTTACAGGAATCGATACGATCACTGCGGTAGCCGCGCTCGGCAAGACCAATCTGACGTCCAACGAGTCTGTCCTGACATGGACGTCAGGACTACACACCAGCTTCCTGACGCTTAACCTAAGCCCGACCTCCGTAACGGCGGGCAAGCAGATCACGCTGGTGGCCTCGCTGACCGACGCCTCGGTGACTCCACCCGCCCCAGTGCCAGACGTCAGCGTCCATATTACATTGGAGGGCACCTCGTGCGTCGGCATCACCGACGCCAAAGGCAATGCGTCGTGTAACCTGACCCCGACGATTCCCGAACTGACCTCGCAGACGGCATCCTTCGTGGGCAACCCGGCACTGATCCCCGCAACTGCTACCAAAGAATTCAATGTTACGGGACCGCCAACCACGATTCCGACCTTCACTCCAAGACCAACTGGAACAGTGACTTCGACGCCCAAACCGACGCCGACGCTTACTCCAATCCCAACGCCGATCGTGACGCACACGCCAACTCCGACGCCCACGCCGTCCTTGAGCCAAACTCCGACTCCAACGCCGACGCCGCCTGAGTGCATCGCGACCACGCCGATCCCGACCGTGCCGGTGCCGACGCCGACTCCGCTGCCGGGCCATCCGAGAATCAAAACGGTGCAGAGTCCGGTCCTGGCCGGAGCCAGCTTCCTCATCACAGGGAGCGGCTTTACCAAGGGCTCCGAGGTCAACTTCTTCGTCAGTACTTCCAGCGGTTCGATTCACGAGGCAACGCTCAAGCCCGCCGCCTCGAGTAGTGCCACCGAACTCACGGTCCCGGTTCCCGCCACTATCTCGCTGGGCCAGGGCTTCGTCTCGGTGGTGGTGGTCAATACCGATCAGGTCTCCTTCCCGCAGTCCAATCCGGGCTTTGCTCTATTACAGGGTTCAGCGGCGGCGGGATTGCCTAGCATCACCGGGCTTGATGGTGATCGGCTGGCGGCCACCAGTCTCGATCCCGACTTCGCCGTCGCCAATGTCGAGACCACGCTGTTGCAGGGCAGTTCGGTAATGATCAACGGCAACGGCTTCGACACCACCCATGGTGTCGCGGTCGACGTGTTCTGCGCCTGTCCGGAAACCGGCGGCAAGCTGAAGACCCAGTTTCTCAATGCCGGCAATGCCGGCCTCAAACCGGATTCGATCACTTTCACCCTGCCGGCAACGACGCCGACGGGGCCCGGGTCGATCATCGTGAGCAACGCGGCGGGCGGGAGCTACAGCGCCAAGAGCAACGCGGTGTCGGTGCCGTTGGGGGCGCGGATCAACGTGACCAAAGTGACCCAGAGCGGGAGACAAGATCACGGTTGACGGGACGGGATTTTCGAGCCTGACGGTAATCAACCTGTTCAACACACAGGCGGGAAAGACCGTCAACCTCGGTGGGTTGAACTCGCACGGTGCGGCAAAGATTCCGCTTACGCTGGTCAACTCGACCGAGTTCACCTTCACGCTGCCGGCGGACGCGGTTGCGGGACCGGCGTTTATCGAAGGGTTCAATCCGCCGTTCCTGCCCTTTACCAGCAGCGGCAACGACCCTTGCGGAGCGTTCACACTGAAATAGTCACGCAAAAGAGTCACTTGCCCTTTTACGGAGTCAGAACATATGGAAAAACTTAGCGGCGCGTATCAATACAGAGCGTCACGATTGCCAAAGGATCATTCTCCCCGCGCCGCTATTTATCCAATCATCGCATCGGTGGAAAAGATCGCGGCATCGCTACGTTATAGAGCGATCCTCGGATTGATCATTGTCCTATCCATTCTGTCCATCTGCGCGCAACCAGGAAGAGCCGCCCTCACTTCGGCTACCGTCGAATCCGCACCGACGGTGCGATTGCCCGGCCACGTGCTACCGGCGCTTGCCAAAGCGACGGCCATCCGGCCAGGCGATGAAAACGCCGAGGCTGCAAACGGCCGCCAACTACTGACGCTGACCATCGTGCTAAAGCGTGATGATCAACTGGCATTCGACCGTTATCTGCGGGACGTTTATGATTCTCATTCTCCGCGCTTTCACCGATTCCTCAACCAACGCGAACTTGCTCGCAAGTTCGGGCCTTCGCGAAAAGTTTACGCCGGCGTGAGGGATTATCTGCGCGCCAAGGGTTTCATGCTCGTGGCAAGCTCTGCCAACCGGCTGACACTCACGCTGCGAGGTACTCGCGCGCAGGCAGAGCATGCGTTCGCCTTGCATATCGGCGATTACCGGATCCGCGACCGTCGTTTCTATGCCAACGATCGCGACCCGGCGTTGCCCGGAAATCTAGCCTCGCGTGTCGCGGCGGTCATCGGGTTGTCGAATTTTGCTCAGCCGCGGCACTCCAGGCAGTTTCTGATTGCGGCGTTGTGCGGAGCCGCTTCACGCCTATTGTATCTGGCCGCGGAGGAACCCCCTTTGGTCTTACCGGCGAGTGCTCTTGGAGTGTATTGCGTGGAAGCCGTGATTGTCAGCTCGCTCTTCCCGGATTCCAGCGACTCCGAGGTCAAACTTGATGCCGGCCGCAATGTCGCATGGCCATCAGGTGCTCGGATGAATGGGTCGAAAGCGCTTCTGGGCGCGCCATCGGGGCTCTTTGGGACAACCGGCGCGGGCCAAACGATCGGATTGCTAGAGTTCGACACGTTTAAGAGCACGGACGTCGCTGATTACCTCGGTCTGCTCGCCGCGGCCGCCATACCCGAGGGAAAAATTGGCAATGTAAGCGAAATACCCGTAAATGGCGGGGTAGCGTCCCCCGGCACCGGCGAACCGGAGGTTCTGCTCGACATCGACGACGTGATATCCGTGGCACCGGGCGCCAAGATAGCCGTGTACGACGCGCCTTTTGCAGGCCCTGGTGCGAGCTTCCAGGCGGTGTTCAATGCGATGATCGACGGGGGCGTCAGCATCATCAGCAATAGCTGGGCCTACTGCGAGGACGAGACGAGTTTGGCCGACGCCTCCAGTATCGACAGCATTTTGGCTACGGCCGCCGCTTCCGGCATTAGCGTGTTTAATGGATCCGGCGACAACGGTTCGACCTGTCTTGACGGCAGTCCAAACACGGTTGCGGTGCCTGCCGATTCTCCCCATGCTACCGCCGTGGGCGGAACTTCCTTGAAAGTGGCGCCTGGATTCACTTACCAGAGCGAGACTTGGTGGAACGGCAGCGCCGCAAGCCCGCCGACGGGGGCGGGCGGCTTCGGCTTGAGCAAGTTTTTCGTACGGCCCACTTATCAGGATGGACTGAACATCGACACCGCACGCTCAGTTCCGGACGTGGCCATCAACGCCGATCCGGCGAGCGGGATTGTGATTTGCCAGGCGGATGCGGGCGGCTGTCCGACCGGGCTAATCAATGGAGGCACCAGTCTGGCCGCCCCGACTTGGGCCGCATTAACCGCACTGCTGAACCAGGCGCAGGGAAGCAATCTGGGCGCACTCAATCCGTTAATTTACCCGCTCGCCAAAACGAGTGCCTTTCATTCGCCGGCCAGCATGGGCAGCGACTTCAATCACGTTGGGTTAGGCTCACCTAATCTTAATCAGTTGCATCTTTTGCTCAGTGGGATGACGGCCGGTCCGCCCAGCGCGGCGAAGTCACCCGTGACGGCCTTCCTGCCGGCGGCTTCGTTCTCGTCAACTCCGCCGGGAATACCGGCAGACGGGACGTCGACCGCGGCCATCGTAGTAACCCTGATCGATGAGAACGGCAACGCAGTCAGCGGCAAGACCGTGACGCTGGCCGCAAACGCGGGGAGTCATGCGATCATCAGTCCGGCCAGCGGAGTTTCAACAATCGATAATGGCGCGGTGACTTTCATGGTGCCCGACACCACGCCGGAGACAGTGATTTTCACCGCCACGGACACTACCGACGGTGTGGCGTTGAAACAGACCAAGGTCGGATTCGTCACACCGCCAGCGGCGAGTGCCGGTCTGGACGCCTTTCCGGCCAGCGTGACCGCGGACGGCGTAAGCACCACGGACATCACGGTGACACTCAAGGATTCGCTCGGCCGTCCGTCGCCGGGCAAGCTGGTGAGCATTTCACAGGGCAGCGGCCAATCCCTGATCACGGGACCGATTCCAAGCGTGACCAACGCCAGCGGACAGGTAGAGTTCACTGCTGTGGATCAGGTGGCGGAGACCGTTACTTATTCGGCGATCGATGTAACCGACGGCAACCTGCCGTTTCCCACTACCGGGACGTAGTTTTCACGGGCGGGCCCGCCAACGGATGCGGCAACGCCGCTCCTCCCGCCGCGCCGGGCTTCATGGTGACGCCTTACGCCACCGGGTTTCATCGCGGAAAGCTATTCCTATGGTGACGTTAACTTCACTTGCGGGGGCGCCTACGGGATGGCGTTTGACGCCGCCGGCAACCTCTACGTCTCCTACGGACCCACCGGCGATATCTACAAGTTCAAGCCCGGCGGCGGCGTGGCTGATGCCACCACTTTGCTTACCACCACAGCGCTTGGTCCGTCTCTGCAAGGATTGGCTTTCGATAAGAAAGGCAACTTGTTCGCCAGCCGCGATGCGACCACCGGGAACTTCTTCACCGGCGCCGTATTCCAAATCGATCCTTCCACCGGTACGACCTAAGTACCGTTGCGTCCGGCCTTACCTGCCCAACCGCGCTTTCCGTCGATCCACTGAGCGGCGATCTGTTCACCGATGACTCCTGCTCGGGAGCCGGATCGGACAATCCGGACATGTGGCGGATCTCCGGTCAGGACACCGTGACGCCCAAAACGGTTGTGTACACCACGCTTCCAGGAACGCCGAACGCGAACATTTCGTTCGCACCCTGCGGGCACAATTTACGCCTGGGCTTTCAGTGGGCTCGACGCCGTTGGCGTGCCTCGCGTCGGCTCAGATCAGCGGCACTGATGGACCCATGACGCCAACAGTCACCATCCTGCCAAATTTACAGTTGTCGAACCTGGGGGTGTTGGCCATGGGAACGCAGGCCAACGACGACGCCCAATACCTATTCCTCAATCCGTTCGATGCCACAACCAACTCGAATCTGGGCATCGGCACCGCCGATCTGACCACCAACCCGCCGAGCGCCGGCGTCACTTTGGCCACCGGCAGCGGCGCCAGCAACTTCATCACCGGGCCTGACGGATGCGTTTACGCTGCGGCGGGCGACGGCGTGTTCAAAATCACCGACACCACGGGTGCGTGCAACTATGCCGCTCCAAGCCAGCCGCCATCACTGGTGCTGGCGCCTCCCACGGTGTCGCCCAACTCCGGCGCAGGGCACGTCCCAAACCTTCACCGCCAGTTTCCATTTCACCTCCGCGCCCGCGGGTACGCCGGTCATCTTCCAGGTGAGCGGCGCCAACGCCCAGATCAAGATGGTGCGCTCCGACGCCAGTGGCCAGGCTTCTTTCAGCTATACGGCGATGTTTCCGGGTGTCGACACGATTGTCGCATCAGCCACTCTTGGGACAACCAATCCTGACTTCCAATCAACGCGGTAATTACCTGGACCCCGGGCAACACACCGAGCTTTCTGCACCCTCAACCTGAGTCCCACTACCGTAATGGTGGGCAAGCCGGTTACACTGTTCGGCTCGCTGAGTGATGTTTCCGTCACGCCGGCGGCTCCCGTGACCGGCGCCAGTGTCAAGTTCGCGTTGGAAGGCGAGTTCCTGTTTCGGCACCACCAACGCCAATGGCAACGCCTCGTGCACGCTGACGCCCACCGTCGCCGGAAATCGCCGCGCTGAATGCGAGCTTCGTCGGCAACTCGACTTTGCTGCCGGCCACCGCGACCGTCGGATTCAACGTCACCGCGCCGCCGACCACGATCCCAACGTTCACGCCCAAGACCCAGCGGCCGACTTCGACGCCTCAGACTCCGACGCCCAAGCCCACGCCGACGCTCACGGCAATCCCGACGCCAATCGTGACGCACACGCCGCACGCCGACGCCGAGCGCGCACTCCGACTCCCGAGTCCGACGCCGACGCCGCCCGAGTGCATCGCGACCACGCCGAAGCCGACCGTGCCAGTGCCGACGCCGACTCCGCTGCCGGGCCATCCGCGAATCAACACGGTGCAGAGTCCGGTCCTGGCCGGAGGCCAGCTTCATTATCAATGGCAGCGGCTTCACCAAGGGCTCCGAGGTCAACTTCTTCGTCAGTACTTCCAGCGGTTCGGTTAACGAGGGACCGCTCAAGCCCGACGCCGCCACCATTAGTGCCATCCAACTCACGGTCCCGGTTCCCGCCACTATCTCGCTGGGCCAGGGCTTCGTCTCGGTGGTGGTGGTCAATACCGACGAGGACTTCGTTCCGCAGTCCAATCCGGGCTTCGCGCTGCTACAGGGTTCCGCGGCGGCGGGATTGCCTAGCATCACCGGGCTTGACGGTGATCCGCTGGCAGCCACCAGTCTCGATCCCGACTTTGCTGTCGCCAACGTCGAGACCACGCTGTTGCAGGGCAATCCGGTGGTGATCAACGGCAACGGCTTCGATACCGTCCATGGCGTCGCGCGTCAACGTGTTCTGCGCCTGTCCGGAGATGGGCGGCAAGGTGACGAAGTTTCTCACCCCCGGCAATCCCGGCCTCAAACCGGATTCGATCACTTTCACCCTGCCGGCGACGACGCCGACGGGGCCGGGATCGGTCGTCGTGAGCAACTCTGCAGGCGGGAGCTACGGCGCCAAGAGCCAGGCGGTGTCGGTGCCGCTGGGGGCGCGGATAAACGTGACCAAAGTGACCCAGAGCGGGAGCACGGTAACGGTTGAGGGGACGGGATTCTCGACCCTGACGGTAATCAACCTGTTCAACACGCAGGCGGGCAAGACGGTCAACCTGGGCGGGTTGAACTCGCACGATAGGCCAAAGATTCCGCTCACGCTGATCAACTCGACCGGGTTCACCTTCACGGTGCCGGCGGACGCGGTTGCGGGACCGGCGTTTATCGAAGGGTTCAATCCGCCGTTCCTGCCCTTTACCAGCAGCGGCAACGACCCCTGCGGCGCGTTCACGCTGAAGTAGCGCCGATGTGTAAGTTCTGTGGAAGACAGCTTAGACTAACCGGGGAGTGCGGACATGAGGTCGTTTTTCAATCGTCTATTCGACCTTTCACGGATGTTTAGCCGGCGCTGGTTCTTTTTCAAATGTCTAAAGGGCGACCTGACGTCTTTCGGGATCGGCGCCGCAATCGCCGTGGTCTTTGGGTCACTGTGCCTAACGCCTGTCGCCAGCTATGCGGCGGAGGCGAATGAGCATAGAGCTTCGCTGGAACGCGCTGCGCCCGTCGCTCTATGGTGCGCCGGCCTCGGCGTCGGAGCGGGTGGCGAGCATCGATCGCGTTGAACCCGATACGCCAAAGCAGCCGACGCGGATTCGTCGGGGAAACTGATACCAGCATCGGATCCTGACGACAAGACGACTGCGATCGTGCGGCTACCTGGCCATGTAATGGCGGCCCTGCAGAGAGCAACTCTGCTCACGTCCAGCGGAGATTCCGCAAGGGAAACGCAAACGCTGATCCTGACGGTTGTTCTAAAGCGCAACGACGAGAAAGGGTTCCGACGCTATCTGCGCGAGGTGTACGATCTCGCGCTCACCCGCACTTCCATCACTTTCTCACACAGCGAGAAATCTCCGATCGCTTCGGTCCCTCCAAAAATAGCTACGATGCGCGTTTTTAATTATCCTGGGAGACAACGGTCTCGAGCTGGTCGATGGATCCAGGAATCGAATGACGATCACTGTGCGCGGCACCCGCGCTCAGGTCGAACGCGCGTTCAGGTCGGTATCGGTGATTACCGGATAGGAGAAGGACCTTTTACGCCAACGACCGCAACCCGGCCCTTCCGAGTCAACTCGCGTCGTCGGTACAAGCCGTAGTGGGCTTGTCGAGCGCGGTACATCCGCATTCCCGGCGAGGTTCCTGGAGACGGTTTGGTTATCGTAGACATATCGGTTTTATTTTTTTGCTTCTTTGCGGTTCATAACCCGCAAGCGGGATACCCGAAAGCTAATGCCGCTAGCCTAGGCGGCCGGTCCAAATGCGCTCTCGGGGGCGGATCGGCTTGTTGCGGGCAGTACGCCCACGGACGAATAGTGACCGGTCGAAAGCCCAGTTCCCGGAACCACAAGCCCTGCCACTGAACGCGGGTCTGCCTGCAAGGTTGGGGCGAGCGTTGACGGAACCGGCCAAAAAATTGGCCTGCTCGAGTTCGATACTTTTCAAACAGTGACGTCAAGGATTACCTCAGCTTAATGGAGCGCCGCCAACCCTGTCAATCAAACGTCAGCCAGGTAAATGTCGATGGGGGCGCGACGCCAGGCGAAGGCCAGGACGAGGTACTGCTTGACATCGATAAGGTCCTGAGCGTCGCCCCGGGAGCCAAAACCATCGTTTACGACGCGCCATTCAGCGGCCCCGGGCGCCAGCTTTCAGACCGATCAAGAAGATGATCAATGACGGCGACACGATCATCAGCAACAGTTGGGCCTATTGCGAGAATCAGACCAACAGCCGATGCAACAGCATGACGATCTGTTTCTGACCGCCGCCGCCTCCGGCATCACGGTTTTCAACGCTGCTGGGGATACGGGTAGCACCTGCCTCGACGGCGCCGCAAATACCACCGCAGTTCCAGCCGATTCGCCTGATGCAACCGCAGTTGGAGGCACCTCGCTGACGCCGGGCCCGCATACCTTTATGGTAGCGAGAGTTGGTGGAATGGCGCCGACGCGACACCGGCCCACCGGTCAGGGCGGATTCGGGATTAGCAAGTTCTTTGCCCGGCCCAGCCTATCAGGACGTGCTCAACCTTTCCGCGGGGCGCTCCGTGCCGGATGTGTCGTAAACGCGCGACCCCGAAAATGGAGTCGTGATTTGCCAGGCCAGTTCCGGCGGCTGCCCCAACGGCTCGTTGAACGGCGGCACCAGCCTTGCGGCCCCGATGTGGGCGGCGCTTCAGCCGCACTGCTCAACCAGGCTCAATGGAGCCAATTTGGCATCTGAACCAGGCTCCTCTATCACTGGCGGGAACCGGGGCTTTCATCCGCGGCCTCGCATGGGAAGCGACTTCGCCCACGTGGGCCTCGGTTCCCCCAACTGTAGGTGTTCTATCATCTACTGCTTACGGGCAACGGCAGGGCGGGCGGATAGCCAACCTCTCGGAAGTCACTGCAGGTATTTACACCTTCCCAGCGTTTACCACCGACGGAGTCCGGCGCCCCCGCTGACCACCATGGG
This sequence comes from uncultured Pseudomonadota bacterium, assembly GCA_963824565.1. Lineage (GTDB taxonomy): Bacteria > Desulfobacterota > Binatia > Binatales > Binataceae > JAJPJA01. Next base: position 70,410 of record CAWGQB010000035.1, read on the forward strand.
TGGACGTACAGGTGGCGCTGCGTGACAGCAAACGGCAACATGGTCACCGGCAAAGCGGTAACCCTCAAGGCCAATGCTGGCAGCCACGCAACGATTACGCCGCCCAGCGCGATCTCGACTACCGACAACGGCGCCGTTAACTTTCAATCAGCGACCTTGATGCGAAAAGGTGACCTTCACCGCGACCGACACCACTGACGGTGTCGACGCTGAAGCAGACCGCCGAGGTTCCCTTCGTCACACCGCCCGCGACGGGTGCCGCACTGACGCGTTCCCGACCAGCGTGACCGCCAACGGAACGAATACGGCCACGATTACGGTGACGCTCAAGGACACATTGGGCGATCCCGGCTCCCGGCAAATTGATCACCATTTCGCAAGGCAGCGGCCATTCGATCATCAAGGGACCAATCCCGCCGTTACCGACAGTAGCGGCCGGATCGCAGTTCACCGCGGTCGACCAGGTCGATGAGAACGTAACCTATTCCGCCACCGACGTGACCGACGGCAACCTGCCCTTTCCCGCCACCGCGATGGTCAGCTTCATAAGCGGTCCCAACAACGGATGCGGCACCCCCAACCCAGTCGCGGCTCCGGGTTACCAGGTAACTTCGTACGCAACCGGATTCCTCGAGCAGACCTTCTCATTCCTCGGTCTCAGTGTGGGCTGCACAGGCGCCTTCGGGATGGCGTTTGACGCGGACGGCAATCTCTTCGTTTCCGACCAGCCGACCGGAAACATTTACAAATTTCCTCCGGGTGGGGGCGTGGCCGGCACGAGCACGTTGCTCACCAAAACGCCTATTGGGCCGGGCGTAATCGGGCTGGTGATCGACAAGAAGGGCAACTTCTTCGCCGGACGCAACGCGACCACCGCAGCGCTGGCAACCGGCGTGATTTTGCAGGTCGATCCGTCCACTGGCGACACGCTGCGCGAGGTGGCCTCCGGCCTGACCTGTCCGGCACTGATTTCGCTCGATCCGCTTAGCGGCGATCTGTTCGCTGACGACAACTGTTCTGGAGACGGCTTGAACGATCCGTCGCTGTGGCGCATCTCCGATCCTGACGGAGTTTCACCAAAGACAACGGTATATGCGACCTTGCCAACCACTCCCGATGGCACTGAAGCGTTCGCGCCCGACGGCACGCAGTACGTGCTCCTTGGCGACACTCAGGTTGCCGAGGTGAGCGCTACCAGCGGACCATCGCCCGCAACCGTGAGCATCGTGCCTTCATTTACTATCGGCACCCTAGGTCTGCTGGCCAACGGTACGCGGACCCGGCGGCGGTGCGCAGACGCTAATCGGCAATTTTGCCGCGAACGGCAATGTTCCCGGCGGCGTCGGCATATACGATCTTACAACCAATCCGCCCAGCTTGAGCGCCACCTTGCTTACCGACAACAGTGCGATGATCGGTCTGATTGAAGGTTCTGACGGATGCGTGTACGGGGCGCAGGGCGATGCGGTTTTCAAAATCACCGACAACACTGGCGCTTGCAAATATGCTCCAGCCACGCAAACCGCGACACTTACGCTGACGCCAGCCAATGTCTCACCCAACCCGGCGCAGGGCACTTCGCAGCCCTTCACCGCCGAGTTTCCATTATGTCAGCGCGCCTGCGGACACGCCGGTCTTCTTTCACGGTGACCGGCGCCAACCCACAAGTTCAGATGGTGCGATCGAATGCCAATGGCCAGGCCTCTTTCAGCTATGCGGCATTGTTTCCGGGTATCGATACGATCGTCGCAACCAGCCACCGTTGGAACCACCAATCTGACGTCCAACAAGTCGGTAATTACCTGGACCGCGGGACAGCACACTAGTTTCCTGACGCTGAACCTGAGTCCGACCAGCGTAATGGTGGGCAAGCCGGTTACGCTGGTAGGCTCGTTGAGCGACGTTTCCGTCACGCCAGCGATCACCGGTCGTCGGCGCCAGCGTCCAGCTCACGTTGGAAGGGAATTCCTGCTTCGGCACCACCAACGCCAAGGGCAACGCCTCCTGCACATTGACGCCGACCTTCCCCGAAATCTCCCCGTTGACCGCGAACTTCAACGGCAACCCGACTTTGCTGCCAGCTACCGCTACCGATCGGATTCAACGTCACGGCGCCGCCGACTACGGTTCCAACGTTCACGCCGAGAGCCAACCGGAACAGCGACTTCGACGCCCAGGGCCACGCCGACGCGCACTCCAATCCCAACGCCAATCGTGACGCACACGCCAACTCCGACGCCCACGCCGATGCCTTGAGCCAAACTCCGACTCCAACGCCGACGCCGCCTGAGTGCATCGCGACCACGCCGATCCCGACCATGCCGGTGCCGACGCCGACTCCGCTGCCGGGCCATCCGAGAATCAAAACGGTGCAGAGTCCGGTCCTGGCGGGAGCCAGCTTCCTCATCACAGGGAGCGGCTTTACCAAGGGCTCCGAGGTCAACTTCTTCGTCAGCACCTCCGACCGGTTCGATTCACGAGGCAACGCTCAAGCCCGCCGCCTCGAGTAGTGCCACCGAACTCACGGTCCCGGTTCCCGCCACTATCTCGCTGGGCCAGGGCTTCGTCTCGGTGGTGGTGGTCAATACCGATCAGATCTCCTTCCCGCAGTCCAATCCGGGCTTTGCTCTATTACAGGGTTCCGCGGCGGCGGGGTTGCCTAGCATCACCGGGCTTGATGGCGATCCGCTGGCTGCCACCAGTCTCGATCCCGACTTCGCCGTCGCCAATGTCGAGACCACGCTGTTGCAGGGCAGTTCGGTAATGATCAACGGCAACGGCTTCGACACCACCCATGGCGTCGCGGTCGATGTGTTCTGCGCCTGTCCGGAAACCGGCGGCAAGCTGAAGACCAGTTCCTCAATGCCGGCAATGCCGGGCTCAAACCGGATTCGATCACTTTCACTCTGCCGGCGACGACGCCGACCGGGCCGGGGTCGATCATCGTGAGCAACTCCGCAGGCGGGAGCTACAGCGCCAAGAGCAACGCGGTGTCGGTGCCGCTGGGAGCGCGGATCAACGTGACCAAAGTGACCCAGAGCGGGAACACGATCACGGTTGACGGGACGGGATTTTCGAGCCTGACGGTGATCAACCTGTTCAACACGCAGGCGGGAAAGACGGTCAACCTGGGCGGGCTGAATCCCGACGGGAAGCCGAAGATTCCGCTTACGCTGGTCAACTCGACCGAGTTCACCTTCACGGTGCCGGCGGACGCGGTTGCGGGACCGGCGTTTATCGAAGGCGCTCAATCCGCCGTTCCTGCCCTTTACCAGCAGCGGCAACGACCCTTGCGGCGCGTTTACGCTTGTTAGGTAAGCCCTCGCGCGCGTTGACAGTCAGCCGACTTTCCTGGCCCCTTCTCTAGATTTCAAAAAGGAGGGAACGACGAGTTCCTTCGCACTTTGCACAAGCCTAAGCGTCCGATTTCCACGGATCGGCCGGCCATCAGGAGCAATAGCATTTCGGCATGAAAATAGCTTTGCTCGCATGGCTCGATTTAGTGCGTTGTGGGGGTATTGAGAGGCACGCAGCAGAATGGCGTATCTAAAGGCGAATGACCGCCTTGGATGCTTCTTTCTGATGACTCGGTGTAGGAAAGCTGACGCTCAACATTCAGGCAATTGCTGCAATTACGCGCATCGGACAACGAGCCATCGCGGCGGACTGGCCCGCCAATTGTGGAGAGGAAGGAGATTTCGATGACAGGATGGATGAACAAAGTGGGCGCCGTTTGCGCCATCGCGCTGCTCTTGTCGGGCTGCGGATGGTACACGCAAATGCCGCAGGCCAAACAGAACGGCCTCGTCAGCGGCGCGATTGCAGGCACGATGATCGGCGGCGCGATCGGATGCGGCGCCGCAGCCGGGGCTGGTGGTGGGACAAGTTCAACCGCCTATGGAATTGGATGTCCAGTTGGAGCTGTCGCGGGCGGTATAATTGGCGGAATCATCGGTTACCATTACGCCCAGGTGCCGCCGCCGGCCGCAGCACCGCCGCCGCCCCCGCCCCCGCCGCCACCTCCGCCGCCACCGCCTGTGGCCCAGGAGCGCATCGTGTTGAGGGGTGTGCACTTCGACTTCAACAAGTCCAATATCAGAGCCGATGCGGCTCCGATTTTGGACGAAGCGGCCGATATCCTGAGCAAGCATCCGGACGTGACCATCAATGTTGACGGCTACTGCGATATAATCGGCAGCTACCGCTACAACCTCGGGCTATCGCAACGGCGGGCTGATTCGGTCGCCAATTACCTGGAGGGCAAGGGCATCGCGTCCAGCCGTCTGATTACCCACGGCTACGGCAAGACCCATTTCGTCGCCAGCAACGCGACGCCGGAAGGGCGCGCGGAGAACCGGCGGGTCGAGTTGGTCCCCGTTTCCCAGTAAGGTCCACGGCGCGGCCGGATGCCAGAGCGCATTCGGCCTCGCCTGTAACCTGATTGTCAGGTCCGGCGCTCAATCCGGGCCTGACGCTCAGCATCAATATCCCCTCGCCATGCAATGCCGTATCATGAGGTGCAAGGCTGGACGGCTGCGTCCGGCCGATTCTTTAAGCATGCATCAGGCTGAGGAGCAATGGTTGACGCACCGGGGATTACGGGGAAAGTTGGCTGGTGGCTGCAAAGGTTGGCGCGTTGGGCCGCCATCGTCTGGATTCAGATTGGGATAACAATCCTGCTGTTCGCGCTGCTCAGCGCGATGTCGGGAGCGGTGGTCAACGCGATCCGTCGGGCGCGCCAACGCCACGAGCCCGCTGAAACCGCCGCCTACTCGGGCGCCGCCTCGTGGGCATCCGCCTATTTCCAGGCGATGCACAACGTGCGCATGAGATGGTATCCCTACGTGTACTGGAAAACCGCTCCGATGCGCAGCGCCTACCTCAACATCGATGAGCATTCCAACCGCGTCAACTGGAATCAGCCGCCCCGCAATGGTCGGCCATTGCTGCACGTCTTCTGTTTTGGCGGATCCACCACCTGGGGCGCCGGCGCGCGCGACGATTACACGATTCCATCGTTGCTGGCCAAGCATCTGGCCGGTCATCCCGACTACGACGTTGAGGTGGATAATTTCGGCCAGATGGGCTGGGTCACCAGCCAGGAGCTAATCTATCTCTACGAGTTGTTAAGAAGAGGACAGCGGCCCGACCTGGTGATTTTTTATGATGGCGTCAACGACACTTTCATCGGGTACCAGAATGGAATAGCCGGACTTACCCAGAGCGAATTCCTGCGCGCGGAGGAGTTCGGAATCATGGCGAGTTCTTCAGGCCGCAAGAAACTCTACGCGGCCGCAATCCGCACCTTTTTGATGAACACCGGCTTCTTCGATCTGATCAAACTGGTCCAGCATCGGGACACCGGGGACATCGAGCGCAAGGAAATCACGCCTCAGGGGATGATCGACTACCTGGCGCCGCCCAGCGATTTTGAAGGCACGGACGCGGTGGAACAGGATGTCGTGAACATCTACCAGTTCAACCAGCAGATGGTTCAGACGCTGGGAACGCGCTTTGGGTTCCGCGCGTTGTTTTACTGGCAGCCGGTGATTTACAGCAAAAGCCCGCTGACCGCGTTGGAGCGCCATTTCCCGGGATCGCGCGCCCGCCAGGAATTCTTCACCGGCACCTACAAACGCATAGCGAGCGTGGCGCAAAGCGCCGGCATCAACGATATCAGCGGGATTCTTGACAACGATCGCGGCCAGACCTACTTCATCGACCCGTGGCATATCACCGAAGCCGGCAACGACATCGTCGCACGCCGGATGGCAGCCGACGCGGAGCCGATGCTGGAACAAGCCGCCCAAGCCCGTCGCCAAGCCCCGGCGCCGTCGGCGCATTAATGCAACTCCGCGCGGTGGTTGGACGAAGTGGCGCAGGAGCTGAAAAGCCGAACCTATCGACCACTCCCGGTCCGGCGGGTTTACATACCCAAGCCGGACGGAAGACAGCAGCGATCGTTAGGCGTACCCGCTATCCGGGATAGGGTGGCGCAGACGGCGGCAGTCCTGGTTCTCGAACCAATTTTCGAGACGGATCTACAGCCGGAGCAGTATGCCTATCGGCGGGACCGTAGCGCACTGGATGCGGTGCGACAGGTCCATAAGCTGTCAACACCGGGTATGGAAAAGTTGTTTGACGCAGATCTCAGTAGCTAGTTCGATAGTCCTCCGCATTCCGAACTGCTCAAGTCGGTGGCTCGCCGGGTAGTCGACGGAGCGCTGCTGCATCTGATTAAGATGTGGCTGGACCGCTGCCGAAGGCTATAGGCAACTGGTCGCTCACCAGCTTGCAGCAGCGGGTGGTGAAAACCGGCGGCCGTTTGATTAAACATGCCCGCTACTATTGGTTGCTGCTGGCGGAGAGTCATCTGACGCGGCGGCTGTTTGACGGCATGCTGGCCAGGATCGCGGCGCTACCGACCCCCGCCGGTTAGGGGGACCACAGGGCCTGACAGATTCGGTGACGTCGGAGAGAGGGAAGGATAAGTGTTCTGAGGAATCGGGGGGGGGGAAGAGCCAGTTTCGCGTGTTTCATGCCAACCGAAGGTAGAACTGGTCCTCGGAGCGCCCGGAAAGCCCTTGGCTCAAAGATGAGTATCAGACTTTAGCGTTTGCAGACCATCTGGTGCCTGTGCGAGTCTGAAATCGGAATTGAGAATGGAAATTCCGACTAAATTCATTTGGTTTTTGGTCGTCCTGACGTTGTTGGTCGCATCGAGGGTCGAGTCCGCCGATCCGGCAGCGGGCGATACGACCGCCGATGGCGTGCTGGGTCAATCTGACTTCGTCCAACACGGAGCCAACAGCGTTGATGGCCGTTCATTCAGCGGACCCACCAACGGTCCGAACGATGTTGTGATCGACACGCAGGCTACGCCGCATCGATTGTGGCTCAGTGACGAGTCTAACCATCGGGTTCTTGGATGGGAGAACGTAGACGCACTGACAAATCGCGCGCCCGCAGACGTCGTGGTTGGCCAACCGGATTTTTTTTCAAATGGGGTAAACGCCGGGGGGAAACCGAGCGCCTCCGGCCTGAATCGACCTCACGGGTTGGCCGTCGACTCAATGCACAACCTGTATGTCGCGGACACCTACAACCATCGGGTGCTGGTTTTTGCTGATCCGTTCGCAATCAAGGCGCATACCGGGCAGACCGGCGACTTCGGCGCCTTTATGGTATTTGGTCAAGCTGGCAATTTTACCTCAAACCGCTGCAACTTCGGCGCATCCGCTCCGAATGCTGACAGCCTCTGCTTCCCCGTGGGGGTGAAGTTAGACAAATCGGACAACCTGTGTGACCGACAACGGCAACAACCGCATCCTCGCTTTTTTATCCCCCTGTTGACCGATGCGGTCGCCGACCTGGTTATCGGGCAGCACGGACTCTTCGAAAATGGCCGTTGTAGTGAAGCTGTCACGCCCAATGCCTGTACGCTGTGTGGGCCGGGTCTCCTGACCTTCGATGAAGCCGGGAACCTCTTCGTGACCGACGAGGGAAATTCCCGCGCTCTCGAATACCTTTTCTCGCCCGCTACCGGTCTGCCGGATACCACCGCAAACCGGGTCTTTGGCCAAAACGGTTCTTTCGGCACGGATTTGCCCAGTTCGGCCGAAACCGGATTCGACTCCCCCTATGGCATCTCTGTCGACAATTCAGGGAATCTTTTTATTGCAGACCGGCTCAACAACCGAGTGCTTGAGTTCACGCCGCCGTTCGACGCCTCGCCGGTGCCGGTTGCGGTTTTCGGCCAGGCTGGTGACTTCACCAGCCATGCCTGCAACAAGAACTCCTCGGCCAACATGGCTTCCGACAGGTCACTCTGCGAGCCCGCTGGCGTGGCGTCCGACACCAACGGCAACCTGTGGATCAGCGATCAAAACAACTCTCGGTTGCTGCGCTTCACTCCTCCGTTCGGATTGAACCCCAGAGCGAATTTGGTCCTCGGGCAGGGCAATTTCGTCGAGAATCAGCCTAACAGTGTGGATTCAACCAATTATAATAGTCAACCAATAGGCATTGCGGTCGACCGTAGCTCGGTTCCGAATCGCCTTTACGTTGCCGATAGCAAAAACAACCGGGTGCTGGGATACAGCAATGCCGAATCCTTTCAGAATGGCGAGCCCGCCGCGGTAGTGATCGGTCAGAAGGGTTTCACCGGAATAGTCCCAATCAAGGTGGATCAATCGCAGCTAATGGGCTGGATTTCCCCAGCGGACTCGCGGTTGACGGTCAGGACAATGTATTTGTCGCCGACTCCAAAAATAATCGCGTGCTTCGTTTTCCCAGACCCTCTTTCAGCGGCCAAAACCCGAATCTGTCAGCCAATGCTGTTTTCGGCCAGAATGGTAACTTCGGGACCAGCAACACCGGAGAGTTTGGTTCCCGCTGGGAGTAGCTGTCGACAAGGCCGGAAACGTTTTTATCAGTGACTCGAACCATAGCCGCGTGCTCGAATACAACGCAGGCTTCGGGAGCATCCCGCTGCCTAACAAGCTCTTTGGTCAAACGAGCTTCAGCGGCGGCAGGGGATGCAATCAGGACTCGACTCCAACCGCAGCGACTTTGTGTACCCCAGGCGGCCTTGCGCTGGACAGCGCCGGCCATCTATCGTCGCCGATACGTACAACGATAGGGTGCTTGAATTTAATGCACCGCTGGGCACCGATACCCAATCCGCAAACAAGGTGTATGGGCAAGCGTCCTTTGTTACTAGCCGCTTTTGCCCTGTCGTCAGTCTGACCGACGCAGGAACCCTATGCAAACCCCTTGGCGTCGCGGTGGATTCTAACGGCCGCATGTACGTCGGTGACAGTGTGGATAATCGCATTCTCGGATTCAGTCAGCCCCTGAAATCCCCTATCGCTGACATGGTGTTCGGCCAGGGGAATCAATTCCTATCGGACAGGCCCAACCTGGATGGATCCGCGCCTAGTGCTCAGACGCTCTCTTATCCTAGTGCGGTAGCGGTCGATGGTTCGGATAACCTCTTCACAACCGACACCGACAACAACCGTGTTCTTCAGTATCTCCAACCCTACGCCGAGCCCGGCGTGCTAAGCCAGTCAGCCACCGCTATGCCGTTCGGAACCATAGCCGTCGGCACCAAGAGCTCAGCTATCGATGTAACGATGACCAATACCGGAGTCGTGCCGATCTTCATCTACAGGATAACGATCGAAGGCCCAGAAGCCGCCGACTTCACCCAGACCGACAATTGCGTGGGCGCTCTGAAACCGGCCTCTAGGTGCACCATTGCTGGAACGTTCAAACCCAGCGTCAAAGCGGCAGAGTCAGCCACCATGACAGTTATGGACAATGCCCTTAAGGCACCCCAGCACATCTCCATGAGTGGTACGGGGTCCTAGCGACGGTGGTCCGGAAAAGTACTGCGGCCAGGTTTCTGTCCAAATCCGCGTTGCAGCGAAGCGCGGAGCAATCCAAGCTGTGGAGGCGCGAAATGGATCTTCGCTGCCCAACAATGTTTACGGCTATGGTGCGTTGGACTTCCAAGCCTCGCTCTCGAGTAAGGAATGGCCGTTGGATTTGCTGCTGCACTAGTTATGGCTGCTCGTGCACGACCAAGTTTGGATCGGAATCCTGAGATGATGAAAAGAGTCTCGACGACTAGTCTAAGAAAAGGCCTGCTGCTTCTCATCACATTGCTACTGACGGCAACAGACGTGTTGGCGCAGGATAACTTCGGCTTTGGCAGTTCCGAGCCTGGCGAGATCGGCTTTTCCATTTCCGGGAGTAACGACACCGGTTCCTTGGATTCGGGGGTCGCGTCGGTTGCGGCCTCAGGCCTGATCGTGGACTGGGTCGATATGGGCGCAGTTACGCCGGTAAAGAACCAGGGTTTTTGCGATTCAAGCTGGGCCTTCAGCGCGACCGGAGCGTTGGAGGGGTGGGCAAAGATCGAGACTGGGTCCCTACCTTCTCTGTCAGAGCAGGAGCTGGTGGACTGCGGCAAGTCGGCATACTCCGACGGCTGCAATGGAGGACGCGCCGAAGCCGGCTTGACGTATGCGATGGATCTCGGTCTCTGTCTGGAGAGCGCTTATCCGTATACGGGCAGGGTTGGAAAATGCAAACAATGTCTCTCGGCCATCCGCAAACCGACGCGAATCTACCGAATTCTTAAGAACAATGAAGAATTGCTGCGGGAACAGGTCGAACGGCAGCCGGTCTGAGTCGCCATCGACGGCTTTATATTGCCGTCCTACAAGGGCGGCATCATCAGTGGACTTTGTGGCAAGGCGCTGGACACTTCCGCTCTGATCGTTGGCTTTGGTATAGACAAGAATGCGGTAGGGTATTGGCTGCTCAAAAGTTCCCTCGGGCCAAACTGGGGTGAACAGGGCTATTTCAGGCTTGTCATGGGAAAGAACGAGTGCGGAATCGCCGAGGACGCCGTCGTACCAGCATTAGAGTAAACGGAAAAGCACACCGCGGTAATCCCGACTTAAAGAGCTTGGGCGACGATGTCATCCCCGGGGCGATCTGGAGGGCATTCCCTCCTGGAGAGTCGCTGCCCGATGCGTTACAGGGCATCTTTGGCAAGCCGGTGGACATTGTGGTCTTCGGTTACACCCATGAGGCTATGGTGGAAACTCACCAAGGGGTGCTTTTCGTCAATCCTGGAAGACCTATATTAACTACCTTTGCGCGCGATTTGCGCCGGCTTCAGACCGATGCGGAACGCCATCGCCGGATGCGGATACGGGGTCGGCAACTCGCCGCGGCCAAATTCAGGCGCCAATATTCCATAGGCCCATATATTGTGGACTTCTGTTGTATAGACCGTCGCCTGGTCATAGAACTTGACGGCGGCCAGCACCTGGAGAAGGTGGATTCGGATCGGGAACGGCCGGCTTTTTTGGAGCGTTTAGGGTTTCGCGTGATGCGATTTTGGGACAACGAGGTGCTGACCAATACGGATGCAGTGCTGGAGACCATTCTTGAACAACTTGGCGCAAACTTCACTGCCCGGCAATCTTGATACTCCCACGCAGAGACCCTCACCCTCCCCTCTCCCTTACAAATAAAGGGAGAGGGTATCCAGAAACAAACCTCAAAACGTATAAACTCGAACGACAGGCTGGAAGGCTCTCCCACGCAGCCAGGAAAGAATTAAGGATTATAGTCGACGATTCTCTCAGCTTGTAATTCCCATTCTGGCACCGGCAACCTAATATCCTATGGGCATCTCCTAAGCATACAGTTTGGGATAGCCAGGTTTAATGCGGTATTGAGCTTCGGCCCACGATGACAGAATCAGTCCAAAGCGATTTCTATCTTGATCCCGCCAATCTGAGCCTCCTGGACGATCCGTGGCCGCATTATGCGCGCCTGCGCGAGGGCGCTCCGCGTCAGGTGATGCTAAACGGCGTGCTCACAACCCTGGTTGCGCGCTATCAAGACGCGTCCGCGGTGTTTCGCGACTTTCAGCACTTCTCCAGTTTGCCGCCCCCGGTCCCCGGCACCGAGCATCTCGATCTGTTCGGCGGCGCTCCGTTGATGACCTTCACCGATCCGCCGTTGCACGACCGCCTGCGCCAGATCGTCAACCGCCATTTCCTGCCCGCGTCGATTCGCGCGTACAAACCGCAGGTGCAGAGCCTGGTCGATCGGCTTCTCGACCGCGTGGCGGACCGTCCCGAGTTCGACCTGGTCGAAGCCTTCACCGGACGGCTTCCCCTGATGGCTGTGATCGGATTCATGGGCGCGCCGCCCGAAGATTATCCCTTGTTCAAGACCTGGAACCTGGCACAGATGGACCTCGCAGCGATGGCGCCCGGCAGCGAGCTTCCGGCGTCGGTGGCCAAGGCGCGGGCGGAGCAGAAGAATTACGCAGCCCGGCTGGTTGAGCATCGGCGCCGCACTCCGCTGGGCGAGGATTTACTCAGTTCGATTATCCGGGCGTTCGATAACGGGATGCTCAGCGAGTTTGAGTTGCTGCCGATGATTTTCGGAATCGTCCAGGCCGGTGACGAAACCACCGCCAACACCCTGGCCAACGGCATCTACACCTTTCTCGAGGATCCGCGACGGATCCGGCAGCTCAAAGAGAACCCCGCGCTCATCAATGGAGCGGTCGAGGAGATCATGCGCTATTGCAGCTCGCTGCAACTGATGCCGCGGTTCGCGATGCCCGGTGCCGAGATCGCGGGAGTGAAGCTTGAAGCAGGCAACCCCGTATTGATCCTGATGGCCGCCGCCAACCGCGACTCCGCCAAGTTCAGCAATCCGGAGGTGTTCGATATCACGCGCCATCCCAACGAGCATCTGGGATTCGGCGAGGGCATCCATTTTTGCATCGGCGCCCATCTATCGCGCCTGAAGATGGCGACCGCTATCGCAACCCTGTTCGAGCGTTTCCCACGGCTGCGGCTGGCCGACGCTGGCGCCAAGCCGATCTACAAGGGCTCGATGCTGGTGCGCGGAATCGCCGAACTGCGGGTGCGAATCGATTGAGCGGACGGTCAATGTCCGGCATTTTGCACCTTGCCGGATTGGATTGTCTCGTTGAATCGGACTCGGTTAGGCTCTAATCAGCTAACTTTCTGTGCTCTGTCCGTGTCCAGGGTGAGGCATCAGAAGGAGTTCGCGCGCAGGTAACAAGGAGAGCTGAACCATCATGGCCAATCCCAATCCGGGTGCAGTTCCCGGCGCCGCAGGCCGTGCCAAGCCGCAACGTGAGCCCTGGATTATCCGCACTTACGCCGGGTTCGGCGATGCGCGTCAGGCTAATCGCCGGTTTCACGAAAACTTGAAGCAGGGGCAGCGCGGGTTGTCGATCGCGTTCGACCTGCCGACCCAGAACGGTTTCGACTGCGACGCGCCGCTGGCCAGGGGTGAGGTCGGCAAGGCGGGCGTTTCGATTTCGCATTGGCAGGACATGGACGCGTTGTTCGAGGGAATCGATCTGGGTGCGATCAACACCTCGATGACGATCAACGCCACCGCGCCGTGGCTGCTCGCGCTTTACCTGGTGGTCGCGGAGAAACGGGGCGTGGCCTGGGACAAGCTGCGCGGCACCACCCAGAACGACCTGCTCAAGGAGTACGTCGCGCGCGGCACTTCGATCTTTCAGCCCGAAGTATCGTTGCGGCTGTCGACTGAATTGATTAGGTTTTGCGTCGAGCGAGTCCCCAATTGGAACCCGATCAATTGTTGCGGCTACCATTACATGGAAAGCGGCGCCGGTCCGGCCGAAGAAATCGGCTACGCGTTCGGCAACGCCCTGATGCTGCTCGACGCGCTCAAGCCGCGCCTTGAACCGGCGGCATTCGAGCAGACCGTGCGGCGGATCTCCTTCTTTATCAACAGCGGGATCGAGCTGGTGCCGGAAATCTGTAAGGTGCGGGCGTACTTCAAGCTCTGGCGCGAACTTTGTGTCGAAGAATTCGGGATTAAGGACGTCGCCTTCAGGGCCGGATGCCAGGTGCGATCACTGACCCTGACCGAGCAGCAGCCCGAACTCAACATCGTGCGGATTGCCTACGAGGCGCTGCCGGTCGTGCTCTCCGCCAACGCTCGCGTTAACGCTTTGCAGCTTCCCGGCTTCCGCGAGGCGATGGGTTTGCCGGACCAGGCCGAACAGCTTCTGAGTCTGCGCACCCAGCAAATCCTGATGTATGAAACTGAAGTCGGACGATACGAAGATATCTTCGAGGGCAGCAAGGTGATCGAGGCGCAGACCGCGGAGATCGGCGGACGCGCCCGCGCGATTGCCTTGGAACTGCGCCAGGCAGGCTACAAACGGGCAATCGAGATCATCAGCAGGCAGCTCACGCGGCGCCTCACCGAGCGCCAGGGGATGCTTGAGGCCGGCGAGATTACCCAGGTTGGCGTCAACGCCTTCACCGGAGAAATAGGCCTGGTCAGCGGCGAGCCGGTTTACGAGGACACCGCCGCACAGACGGCGGCCGAATCGGCACGAATCGCGGACCTCCAGCGCTGGCGCTCCGGACGCAACTCTGCAGCGGTCGCGGCGGCGCGCGAACAGCTCGAACGCGCGGGCGCAGGCGCCGACATCATGCCGTCGACCTTGGAACTGGCGCGCGCCGGCGGCACGGTCGGGGAATGGACTGAATCATTGGAGCGCGTGACCGGCGGACGCTATGTGCCGCCGGTGCTGGATAGCGCGGGAGCGGTCCAGTTTTTCCGCTTGCCCAGAGCGAAGCGGCCGATTCGAATCGCGCTCGGAAAGGCCGGCCTGGACGGTCATGTTAACGCGGTCAAGCTGCTCGCCCACGCATGCCGTCAGGCCGGGATGGAAGTGATTATCGCGGGCTTCAAGCAAACCCCGGCGCAACTGGTTGAAGTGGCGTTGCAGGAAGACGCGGAAATCCTCGGCGTCAGCAGTATGGCGGGTGCGCACATGACGATCGCCGCCGAAATCATGGATCAGCTCAAGGAGCGCCACGCCGATCACGTGAGTCTGATAATGGGTGGGATAATCCCCGACCGCGATCGCGCCGCGCTGAAGCGACTCGGCGTCAAGGCCATCTTCACGCCCAGGGATTCGCTACTCCATGATATCATGTCGCAACTGATAGCGGTGGCCGGCGATTAAACTTGGGTTCTCCGATAGCTACAATGTCGCGAGATGATTCTTAAAGCCGGCCGGATGCCGGCGTTCGTGAGGCTTGAGGTGCGTTCATGAGAAGTGTTGTGCGGCGGCTCGGATGCGCAGCGGGATTGCGTGGGCCGATACGATTTTTGTCGGGGCTGGTGCTGGTCTTGATCGCCGCAGGCGCGGCCTCGGCCGCTGAGCCGCGGCCGTGGCTATGTCGCGACAAGCCGGTGTTTTCGACCTCCGGTCCGTCCCAGATGGATCTGAGCAGCCATGATAGCCGTCATTGGCAGGTCTTCCTGATGCAATTCGATCCATCGGGCGGACACGACGGGTTCAGCATTACCAATAACTACGATTTGGGCCCCGGCGTAAGGCACGCGGGCGAAGCCCTGATCCAGGGCCGCTACTTCGCAGTGGCGCTGTATGGATCGGGCGGCCATTGGATCTGTGCGGGGCCGGCAAGCGACCAGCGCACCCCGGGTACGATCGCAAGCCTGTGCTACAGTCCCGAGGGTGGTTCTTGCGACGTTAGCCTGGACGTCAAGTCGGCCGCGAAGTAGCTCGACGTGAATCAGAATCCCCGCACGCTGACCCTCTCTCCGGTCAATGACCGTCGATAAATGACCAAAACCCGTTTGCGCCAGGTAGGCGATCAGTGTGGCGGGCGTCTCCGCCCGCCACTCGAGTTTACAGATGCTTTTTAAATATCCGCCCATAGACCTAACAGCATGGAAAGGTAGAGAATACAGCGAAATGAAGAGCGGACTCCTGGTTGTTATTATATAAAAGGTCAATTGATTTGGTGGCGGGCGTCCCCGCCCGCCATGGGACGCGAGGGTGGAAAAGGCGGGGAGGCGGGCGGGGACGCCCGACCCACTATTAATTAGACCTGATGCGACGGGTTATCGAGCTGTTTGTTGACACTCTTTAAATCAGGAAGAAGGACTATCCAAACTATCGGGCGCTACGTACAAACTCCAGTTGGCCGGCCTGCGACCGCAATCGGAATGGCGCTACGGATCCAATGCGCGGCCTTCTTTTTTGACGCCGAATTTTTCCAGCCGGTATTGCAGCGTGCGATAGCTCATGCCCAGCATCTTGGCGGCCTTGGCGATTACGCCCTCGGCCTTCTCCATCGCCTGCATGATCAGGTCCCGCTCCAGATTGTCAAAGTTGATTCCTTCCGGGGGGATTTCGAAGCGCTCGACCCGGTTGCGCTCACCGGGACGGCCGATGGCCTTGCGGGCCAGAACCTCGGCGGGCAGGTCGCGCGGGGTGATGCGGTCGCCGTCACACAGCAGGACCGCGCGCTCGATCGCCGATTCGAGCTGGCGGATGTTGCCGGGCCATGCGTAGTCGAGCAACACTTCCATTGCCTCGCGGCTGACTTCCTTGACCCGCCCGGCTGCGTGGTGGCTGTACTTGACGAGGAAATGATTGGCCAGTTCGGGGATGTCGGAGCGGCGCGAACGCAGCGGTGGCAAGGTGATGGTCACTACGTTGACGCGATAATAAAGGTCTTCGCGGAAGTGCTGTTCGGCGACTTCTTCAGCCAGGTTGCGGTTGGTGGCGGCGACCAACCGGACGTCGACGTGGAAGGATTCGTTGCCGCCCACGCGCCGGACTTCCTTTTCCTGCAACACGCGCAGTAGTTTGGCCTGAAGTCCGAACCCGAGGTCGGAGATTTCGTCGAGGAACAACGTCGATTTGTCGGCCGCCTCGATCAGCCCGATTTTGCGTTCGGTGGCGCCGGTAAAGGCGCCTCGCTCGTGTCCGAACAGCTCATTTTCAATCAGATTCTCGGGAATCGCCGAGCAATTGATCGCCACGAACTGGCGTGCGGCGCGCGGCGAGAACTTGTGAATCGAGCGCGCGATGATCTCCTTTCCGGTGCCGCTCTCACCCTGGATTAGCACGGTGGAGTTGGAAGGTGCTACTTTGCGGACGATTTTAATCACTTCCTCGATCTCGGGGTCGTGCCCAACGATGCCTTCGATCTGAAGCTTGCCTTCCAGACGTTTGCGCAACAGCAGGTTTTCTTCCTGCAGGTTGGCCAGTTCGGCCGCTTTCAGCGCCGTCATCACCAGCGTCTCGCGGTCGGTCGGCTTGGTCAGGTAATAGAACGCGCCCGCCTTCATCGCCTTGACCGCGCTGTCGATAGTGCCGTGCGCGGTCACCATCACGACCTGCGTCGCCGGGTAGGTTGGACGGATAGTGGCGAGCAGCTCTTCGCCCGACATCCCCGGCATCACCAGGTCGGTCAGCACCACGTCAAACGAGCCCAGCGTCAGCAGCTCCAAAGCGCGCTTACCGCCCGGGGCCTCCTCGACGGCGAAGCCTTCCTCGCGCAGAATCTCCGCCGTTATTTGGCGTTCCAGGTCGTTATCTTCGACTACCAGTACTGAAGCTTTTTTCATGATTCATGCCTGCGGGCGCGCGCCATTTAGCGGAAATGAGAAGGTGACAACCGCGCCCGGCGGCGGCGAACTGGGCTCGATTTTAATTTGTCCCCCGTGTTTTTCCATGATGCTCTTGGACAGGAACAGTCCGATTCCGATGCCTTCGCGCTTGGTGGTAAAGAACGGCTCGAACACGCGGCCAACGACCTCGGGCTCGATGCCCACCCCGGTGTCGGCAAAGCTCACCTGCAACTCGCCGTTGCGCCGCGCAAAGTCGATCTTGAGCTTGCCGCCGTCGGGCATCGCCTGGGTGGCGTTGGCGATTACATTGAGGAAGCAGGTGCGAATCTTTTCGGCGTCGACATTGAGCACCGTGGGAGTCCAACCGTTGCTTTCGATGACCTCGATTCCCTGGCTTTTGAGCCGCGATTCCGACAGCGCTAGCACGTCGCTCACAATCGCCTGGAGATCGGTTGGCGCGGTGCGGATCTCGATCGGCTTGCCGTAGTGGAGAAAATTCTGAATCAGCCCGGAGGTTCGATGGATTTCGCCCTTGATCATCGCAATTTGGCGCAGGAAATTCTCGCGCTCCTGATTGAGCTGCCCCGCATAGCGCGTACGGATTTGATCCACCGCCAGGCTGATGAAGTGCAACGGATTCTTGATCTCGTGCGCCAGGCCGCCGGCCAACTGACCCAGGGCCGTGAAGTGCTCGAGCCGGTTGAGTTCCTGCTCGCGCTCGCGCGCGCGGCGCAGTTGCGCGACCATCTCGTTGAAGCTGCGGGTCAGCAGTCCGATTTCATCGCGCCGGCGCACCTCGGGCACCGGCTCCAGTCCACGCGCGGCGATATTCTGGGCCGCCGCCGCGATCACATTGATCGGCCGCGTGTAGCGATACGCCAGCGCATAGGAAAACACGATGCCGACCGCGAAGATCACCAGGGCCAGAGTTATAAGCTTGGTGCGCGCCTGCCTGAGCAGCTCGGTGTAGTCGCCGAAATTCGCGATCACTTGAACGTAGCCCATCAGATGGTCCTCGACGACCACCGGGATCAGATAAACGGTGCTTTCGCGCTCCATCGGGACCAAGTCGTAGGATGCTGGACGGCGCGCGTCGGCGGCACCCAGATGCTCGTTGATGACGACCTGCTTGGAGCGGGGATTGAGCGAGGCCCCGATTAGCTTGGGGTTGGAGCTGTTGATAATCAGGTTCTCGCTGGAGGCAATCGATACCTCCAGGCCCTTGTTGTGGAGGTTGCGCACGTAGTTCTGCAGCCGTTCGCGGTCGGTACTGCCGACAGCGGTCAGTTCCTGCACGCTGATTTGGATCGCGCCCGCCAGGTCTTTGACGTTCTCGCGCGTGGCGTTCGCGATCGCCTGCTGCGTGCTCAGGCTGATGACCACCTCCGCGCCCAGCGTGGCTGCCAGCAAGACCACGATAATGAGCAGTAGTTTGGCTTTGAGACTTAACGCTGGAAACCTGAGTTTCATCACCGGTTCCCCGCCATTCGGGTCAAACGGGCCCGCGGGAATTGGGCCCCAGGCGCGTCGTGCGGGATAAGCTGCTTTAGTCCGCTTCCGGCTGGGGTGCTTTGTTCTGCCCGGGAGGCTTGGACGTCACCAACAACCGTGTCAGCCATATCAGAACAGACAAACCGGCAATTATCAGCAGTGCCCGCTGAATGCCGCCGATGTAGTGGAGGATATGTTCAATCTGGTTGCCGAACAGGTATCCAAGCGAAACCACCAGGGGCACCGAAATCAGCGCTCCCAGCAGATCGTACATCAAAAAGCGCGAGATCGGCACACCCAGCGACCCGGCGCTCAAATAAACCAGGGCGCGCAACCCGGCCAGAAAGCGGGCGTAAAATACCGCTCGATGGCCATGACGGTCCATGAACTTGCGCATCCGCACGATGCTTCTTTGGGAGCCGGGATGCGACAGACCGAAGTAGCGCAACAAACCGGTGCCGAAGTGCCGCCCAAGGAAGTACAGCGAGCAATCCCCAGTGATCACGCCGACAAATGACACCGCCAAGGTGATTGGATACTGAATCAGACCCCGATGCGCCAAAAAACCGCCGGTCAGTAACACGGCATCCTCAGGCACGGGCAATCCCAGGCCGCACAGCATCAGCACAATCAGCAACCCGAGGTAGGTGAAGTGCTCGATGTATGTCGAGAGGATACCTACCAAGACTCAGCTCTCACGCCGATTGTAGCGCGCCCGCAGGGCGTCGCGGATCTGGTCGACCGGGGTTCCCGCCTCGTACATGCGGCCCGCGTCGATCGCCTCTCCGACGCAAATCGCGCAATGGCCGCCGTGAGTGTCGCGGAAGCAGTCGAGCAGATTTTTATGACCATGGAACTGGTCGCATCCGCAATAGCAATGGAGCTGGGCCAACAATTCGGGGTGTTGGCGCGCGACCATGTAGGCGTCGTGTGCGGGGCCCTTGTACAGGGCCGGATCCAGCGTCCCGGCATTGCGGTAGTCGCCGTGGTTATCGGCGGTCCGATGCTGGAAGATAGCGCTCGCCCCAAAACAGATTGCCACCAGTAGCACGGTGGCGGCACTCGCTATCAAAAGCCCCTTTTTTCGGCTCATGTTCACGGCTTTCCTATTAACAGTATATCACTTTACAACATTTGCACGACCTGCGGGCTATGCCTTTGAAAGCTGTAGAGCGCGGCCGGGCGATGGGGACCGCGCCGCTCCGCCGGCAGCTTTTTCAGCAGGTCCATCGAGAATAGCCGGCGGCGGAAATTCCGCCGATCCAGGCTGCGTCCCAGGATTGCGCCGTACAAATCTTCCAATTCCTTGAACGTGAACGACAGCGGCAACAGGAACGCCGCGATATTGGTGTACTCGAGTTTGGCTTTCAAACGCGAGAACGCGTAGTGGGCCATCTGCATGTGATCGTAAGCCAGCGGCGGCAACTGGTCCGGAACCTCGAACCAACCGCCGCCGGCGTATTTCCCCGACGGGGCGATGATCCGCGCGGGTCGGAAATCAACGCCATATAGGCTACCGAAACCACGTGGGAACGGGGGTCGCGCGACGGATCGCCAAAGGTAAAGAGTTGCTCCAGGTACGTGCAGCTAAGACCGGTCGCGGAGCGCAGTTCGCGGTTGACGGCGTCATCGAGCAGCTCACCGACCCTTACCAAGCCTCCCGGAAATGCCCATTTGCCGCGCAGCGGCCCGGCCTTTAGCTGGGCCAGGTAGGTTTTCAGCCGGCCCTTATCGACCACGAAGACTACCGTGTCGACTGCTACTCTGGGCCGTTCGAAACGATGGCGTGGCTAACCGGCGCCGCCTGTTCAAGGGGTCCTTTACCGCCGTCGGTCTGCGTTGTTTGCTGCTCCACGACAATTTCCCCTGAGTTTTGTTCCCCACCGGCTCAGGCGCTCAGTTCCAGCATCCGCTCGAGCGCGCGGCGCGCGCCTTCGCGAACCTCTTCGCTAAGCTCGATCGGGTAGCGCAGGTGACGCAGCGAATCGAGCGTCCCCTCCAGGGTGATCATTTTCATATATCGGCAGAGCTTGCAGGCCTTGTAAAAATGCTTGTTAGGGATTTCCAGCAGCAAGCGGTCCGACAGCCCACATTCGGTCACAATCAGGAATTCGGTCGCGTCACTCTGCTCCGCGTACCGCACCATCGCACTGGTCGACAATACCGCGTCGGCGATTGCCAAGACGTCGGCGCGGCATTCCGGATGGGCCAGGACCTTGACTCCGGGCAGTCCGCGTTTGACCTTCTCTACCTCGGCCACCGTTATCTGATGATGCACGTAGCAGTTGCCGTCCCAGGAAATAATCTGCTTAGCGGTCTGACCTTGCACGTAATTGGCGAGGTTCTGGTCGGGGACGAACAGGATATGATCCGAGTCGATCGCATTGACGATTTTCGACGCGTTGGCCGAAGTGCAGCACGCGTCGGACAGCGCCTTTACGTCGGCGGTGCAGTTTACGTAGGAGACCACTTTGAGGTCGGGATACACGCCCAGCAGTTCGGCCTTGCGCTCAGCCAGAGCCTCCGCGGTCACGCTATCGGCCAGTGAGCATCCCGCTCTCATGTCCGGCAGCAGCACCAGGCGGTCGGGGTTGAACACCTTGGCGGTTTCGGCCATGAAATGGACGCCGCAGAAGACGATTATTTCCGCGTCGCGCACCTCCTTGGCCTTCCGCGCCAGCTCCAGGGAATCGCCGATGTAGTCGGCGACCTCGAAAATCTCGGGCCGCTGGTAATTGTGAGCCAGGACGACCGCCTTGCGCGCGGCTTTCAGGTGATGGATTTCCTCGATGATTGAGGCGTAGCGAGCGCACGACTCGCGGTCGTAATCGTATTGGCCGAGCACGCTTAGCTTGTTATATAGGTCGGCGCCGGTAACGGCTGCGTCAGTATTCGTTTCCATATCCATGCCTCAAGGTCCTTTCCCTTCATCCGATGGGTACTGTAATCAGGGGACACGCAGGACCTTTGTGTCAAGTTGACGCATACTAC
>CAWGQB010000036.1:0-93102 GCA_963824565.1 uncultured Pseudomonadota bacterium
CAGGATTCGAGCATCGTGCCGACGCCGAGCGGTTCGTCCAGCAATGGCAGGAGCGTTTGCAAAAGTTCGGGCTGGAACTACACCCGGACAAGACGCGCCTGCTTGAGTTCGGGCGTCATGCAGCCGAACACCCCAAGCAGCGCGGCGAGGGCAAGCCGGAGGTGTTCAACTTTCTGGGTTTCACGCATATCTGTGGGGAGACCCGGAAGACCGGCCGCTTTCTCGTCAAGCGCAAGACCATCCAGAAGCGACTCCGCGCCAAGCTCAGTGAGCTGAAACAGGAGTTGCGGCGACGCTGGCACCAGCCGGTCGCCGAAGTCGGGGCGTGGTTGAGGTCCGTAGTACAAGTTACTTCAACTATCATGCAGTGCCCGGCAACATGGATAGTCTCAACAGCTTTCGGGGCCAGGTAATCTGGCACTGGTACCGTGCGCTGCGGCGACGGAGCCAGCGTGACCGGATGACATGGAAGCGGCTCTGGCCGTTGCTCGATCGCTGGATTCCGAGTGCCAAAATCCTTCACCCTAATCCCAGCCTGCGCTTCGACGCCAGGTATCCGAGGTAGGAGCCGTATGCAGCAATTCTGCACGTACGGATCTGTGCGGGGGGCGCCGGGCCAACCGACGTCCCTACCGCGACACATGAGAACAGTGGCCAAGTTTGCAATGCCGCCAGGTTTGTATTTTCTACAAAGAACGACTTTGATTTTGCACGCGAGCTAATAAATGATGGGTACACGTCATTAGTCAACCCTCGGACTCACCCACGCCCGACCGCCCGACAGCGTCCGCGCGGCTAAGCAACACAGAGGTAGAGCACTACCCAGGGACGGAAGTATCCTGAAGGGACACAAAAGTCGAACGGGTTGCCGCTCTCCCGCCGTGCCGCTCCATCTCTCGATCGGCGCTTTGAGCCGCTTGTCGCACATCCGATCGGCCGCCTCCCACATAGTAGCGCCAGGGCCTGACCTACCGCCTCATCCTAAATCCGTGGGCGCGGTCCTGGTGGTCGGGCAACGAACGGCCGATGCAGTATCCGTAGCGCGTGCTTGCGCTGATAGCCCGTTACCTGCGTGAATTCGTCCATGAGCTGACGCGGTTCCCATCTACCGGGACCGTAGCGCTCCCCAATTGCCTCTTTTTACTCCCTGCGTGTCGCTACGCTCAATCGCCTCGCCATCTCTTGCGTCGCCCCTCACCAAGTTCGCTGATGATGGGTAACAGTTTAAGTAGGCAACCGGGCCGCTCCGAGTAACCAAAATCGTGAGTCAATGCGATCGGCCAATATGATTGACGTTAAACAAAGGGGCCATCAATGCCTTTGCAGCCAGGAGGCAAGTCTTTCGCCATCGAACTGACCGTTCGACCCGTAAGCGATTAATGGTCTGAAACCGCCGCGTTTCAGCGCCGGAAGGGACTGTGGATTTGGTTGTTTTCTACGCCGATAATCGATTATCGGATTAGAAACACGCCGGGGGTGCTTATGACGAAGGACCTGGTGGAAATTGGAAACGTGGGCGCTGTGGCCGGGAAAAGGGCGGTCACGCCAACAGTACCGCGATCTCGCGGACGTGCCGACGGAGCCCGAATGGCTTACTAGCATCACCAATGCCAAGACCCGGCCGCTCTATAGGATCGATATCACTGAGTTCAGCGCCTTTACCGGCTGTCTGGGTCCGCGGAGCAGCGCTCCGTGGTTCGCGCCCTTGTCATCGCCAGGGGGATGGACCTCAAATCCCTCGGGTTGTCGCCCGCCAGGTCCTGTGCAAGCTGTCGGCTCTCGGCCCTGTTTTGTCTATTCGATTACTCGTGTCAGCACAACGCCGTCTCCGGCAATGCGTCGACGGGCTGAAGGGTCCTGTGGCGAACCGCAATGAAGGCAGTACATCTGCGCTCGGCGATGCTCAGGCGCCAAAGCCGGCGCAGGCCCCGCCCGGTGACACGCTCAAGAACGTGAGCGATCGTACCATCCTGGCCACCCCGCTCTATCACGGCATCCGGCGCGAGGAACTGAGCGGGCTAAAGGTCCGGGACATTCAGAGCCGTCAGGGCGTGATGCACTTCCGGGTCAGGGGCAAGCGCGGCAAGGTCCGATTCGTGCCGGTGGATGCGATGATGCGGCGTCTAATCGAGGAAGACCTGGCCCTCGCCGGCCACGCCGACGACACCGCCGGCCCCGTGTTCCGCCCGGTGACCGACAAACGCACCAAGGAGCTGGAGAAGCCGCTCAATGCCAACTCGATCTACCGCAACACCATCCTAAAATACCGCTTTGAGACCGGGGGTCAGCGCCGAGGTGAACGGGCTCTGCGTGCATTCCTTGCGCGCCACAGCAGCCACCAACGCCCTCTCCCCGAGGCGGATATCGCCAAGGTCCAGGATGGCTCGGTCACGCCAACGTTTCCACCACGCGCCTCTATGATCGCCGGAAAGTGCGCCCAGAGGACAGCCCGACGTTTAGGGTGAGGTATTAAGGCGAGGCGATGGCGCGAAGACGGTGCCATGGCTGACCAGGTTGAATTTCTTTACAGGTACCGGTCCCTGCGCGGTTATTCACGCAAGGATGTGGAACGGATTTTGGTGTATGGCCAGATCCGTTTTTCTTCTCCCGCTTGGTTTAACGACCCTTTCGATTGCAAGCTGCCGCCGAGGATTGAGGGAACAGAAATCGACAAGCGGAAGTGGCTTGAGAGCAGTTATGTTCCGACTACCTATCCGACACTCACCCCGGCCGAGCGCGCGCAGGCGGTTGAAAAGCTTTTGCCCAACGCTGGCGACTTGGCAAAAAAGCATGTCGAATACACGCAGCGTGAACTGATCCCGAAAAGCGGCATGCTTTGTTTCAACGAGGTGAGCGATGAACTCCTGATGTGGTCACATTAAGCGGACAGCCGTCGGGGCATCTGCCTGAGGTTTCGACGGTCGGCATTGAGATTCACTCAAGTATTCAAGGAGAATTATCCAGCGCCATATTATGGGCAGGATTCATCTCACTCCTATGAGTACGAGCCCGCGCCGGTCGACTACGCCGATTCCGTCCCGACGCTAAACCTGTTTTTAGACCCGCATAAGGCATGGGGCACTTGCGTTTTTACCAAGTCGAGGCACTGGAGCTATGAGCGCGAGTGGCGCGTCCTCGTGCCTCCGGCGCCATTGCAAGATGTAACAGGCCACGGCTGGCATCCGCTGCGTTCGGGTCGCTGGCTGGCGTGATTTTTGGTTGCGAAATTAACCGCCAAGATTAGCAGCAGTTACGGGAATGGTTGAAAATGGCTGGAGCTCAGGTACCGCTGTTTAGGGCAGAGAGAAAACCCGACCGCTTCGAGCTTGAGATACGGGAAGCCGGGTGACAGACAGCGCGTGCTGGCCTCAAGTGACTGGGGGGGTCGAAAATGCCAACTGATCAATTCAAGCAATTGTTCGATCCGGATCTATCAAAAGTCAGTGGCAAGGAACGCATCGACGCTGGCGTCGCCCTGATAGAGGAGGTACGGAATTACGGCCACGCACTGTTCGTGAGATGCGCTTATCGGCCCGAGGGTGGCGACGAGAACATCGCCATTCTGTTTGTGTATTACCACTTGTTGGAAATGTTAGACGCGGTTGGCGTGCTCGTGGCAGAGTCCGCACCGCCCCAGCAGAACTTCAGGTGCGTGCGATTTTCGAGGCGCTTCTGGCGCTCTGTTACATCCTAAAGACGGACACGGTGCGTCGCGGACACGCTTACTTGGTGTCCGCTTTCGCCGATCGCATCAGGTTTTATGAAACCCTGGATCCGTCAACCAAGCCTGGGCAGAGATACCCGCAAGCTATTGCGTCAGATCCTAACTGCGCCTACATGCAGAATCCGACGCCACGTGCTGAGTCGATTGAGCGGCTGAAGTCCGGCCTCGCACAACCTGGATACGCCGAGGTGTACGCAGAGTACCAAAGGATGAGTGGGAAACGTCCACCACATTGGTATCAGCTATTTGGTGGCCCGCGTAATCTTCGAGGCCTGGCCCATGAAGTTGACCGCGAAGGAACATACGAAGTGTTGTATGGTGGGTTATCGATACTCGCCTATGCGAAGGATGCTCTTCTTGGCAATCTCGTCGCGGCGCGGCCGGGAGGTCCTGCGGTCCGACCGATCCGGAACCCTGAAATTATCCCGCAAACGGTAAGCCATGCAGTCGATTTCTCGGTGGCGGCTAATCGATTAATCATTGAGAGGTACCGACCAAAAGAAAAAACGCGGTACGGTGAGTGGTATGTGAAGGAATTTCGAAATTTGCGCTTCGCGGTGGATGGTGAAGTTGCACCGCCATGGCCTCCAAAAAACTCCCGCTAATTTGGAGCTGTGGGGAGGGCGCCACCTGAAAGTTGCTAATGTGGTTCGGGTTGCGCGACCAGTCTCCCTATTTCAAGTAATCGCCTGAAGATCGAAGAGCGAAGCCCAAATCGTCAGAGCGGCAGGAAGGTTTAACCAAAAAGCATCTTGTGAGGCCTCATCTCTGAAGGGAGACAAATTGCTCGAACTCTGCCCCAGAAATCGACGGTAGAACTCGCGTGCCAACGCTTCCGCCTGTCTGGTGCGCTGCAACGCAATTGCGTTCGGATCGGCTCCTGCCGGAAGATTTCTATTGCTTTTTTGTCGAAGATTCGATGATGTTCCGCGGCACTCCGAAAGTAAAGCTGAAGCACTGTGTCCCCGTTGTCTTTGTGAGGAACAATCCAGAGGCGACAAGCAAGCGACCAGGTCATTTCTACCGTAAGTTTTATCAGCTGAAAAAAGGACTCGATTGCTCTAACAAACTGGTGCAAGCGTTCAGCCGGGTCTGCTTGCCTTATCCCTAATTGAAATCCCGCTATGCCGCTCCATATCCGAAAGTAGAGAGAGCTAAAAGGGGTTGGTCGAGTTTCAGAGGTCTTTCTCCCTTTCTTCGTCCATTTGTTCGAATCGAGGCGGCGATCCGAGCGGCGGCGCGGAGGTCCTCTACTGTCGCTTGCGGAGCGGGAACTCCGTATGTTGGAAACATTCGCTGAAGCCCTGGGGCAATCTGGACGCCACTACGAAACACTGCAACCTCCCCCAAATTTCCCATGATGAGATCGCCGCTATCAAAAATAGGCACCCCCACTCCCGCTGCGATTCCCCAAAGCAAGTGCTCGGCTCGGTAAGAAAGCCTGCTCGCTGTACCCTCGCCCTTCGCGGTAATTACAAAAATCCGCAGTGCTTCTCGATCCGGTCGGAAACAATCACGCCGAGTTGTCTGCGCCATTCATAGTCCCAAAGTGAAAGGTGTCCTCCCGGAAACCCCCCAAAATCCTTCTCCAATGTCAGCAGGGTCGGGTACCCCTTGCAGCCTATTATAAGTTGACAACCCAAAAGCACAATGCAGGCAAATTCTTCGCCGACTACAATCTGGAAATTTGATGCACTCAGGTGACTTCACCGCGTCAAGGTCGGTGGCGATGTACGATGCGTAAGAATCGCCGATGGGTAGAGCCGTGACGAGCCGGCGTGTCAGCGACGCTCCTTAAGAGGCCGGGTTACATGGAACGCGGCAAGCCGGAACCCTCCTCGCGGCTCGTTCAAAGCCTGCCTTCCTGAATGCGGAGTCCGTTCGTCGGCGCAAGCGGCATCTACCCTTCGCGCTCGCACCCACGTTTTCGGCGCTCTTCCCTGCTTAGCAACACTCGGCGCTGATAAAGGACGTTATAATGTGTAAAATTGACGGTCTTCAGGAATGGGAACCTGAATTAGATTATTAATCAGTATCTGCTTATTGTAGGTTAACAGGGAAGGGCCTGGGTAATCGGGATCGGTTCGGGTTCGCACCCGAAGCCTTTTCGTTAAGGTTGCAAATGCGCCGGCGTAAACCCGCCTGTCGCTGCAGCCATACTGAAGGTCCTGCAAGTCCAACGGAAGCCTGACGGTGGAGGTTATCCAGCAGGCGGGAGGCGACTCTCTCAGGGGTGTACCGGCCAAACGCTGCTAAAAGCCCTCTTGTCGCAAAGAATTACCCAGCCAGACGTTACGTCTCTTGTCATTTAATTTTCACGATTGGCCATTTCGCGCGGCGGCGATAGCCGCGGCTATTGGAGCGGCCATTCGTTTCGTGCAAGTTGTGCGTTTTGAGCCGGTTGTACAGGGTGCCGCGGCTCATCCCAGAATCGGCGGTGCGGGTCTTGTCGCCGCCGGCATAGGCCAGAGTTTGGACGATCAAATCCCGCTCGACTTGATGACGAGATGAGCCCATGGGTACGATTAACACTGGTTCCTGCGGTTTGCCGGGCGAAGCCAGCTTCGGTAGATCCTGAAGCGAAAGAGTGGAAGAACGGCACAGGATCACGGCACCCTCAATGACGTTGCGTAATTGACGAACATTGCCGGGCCAGCTGTAACTCCTTAGGACGGCCATGCAGTCTCGCGCCACCTCCTGAACGGCCCTGCCGTGATCTTGATTGAACTTCTTGATGAAGTGCTCGACGAGCAGCGGCGTGCTCCAGCGCCATCCCACGCTGCGCGTGGTGCATCTAGAGTGCGGAGCTGGATGGGTGCCGTTCTGGATGGATCGTCTGGCGGTGAGCGTCCAGGGCGGCAACCGTGGGATGGATGTGCCGGGGCTGCCGATGCATCCGGCCGATTATTTTCGGCGCCAATGTTTTATCTCGGCCGATCCCGACGATCCCGGAATCAAATCGGTCATCGATTCATTGGGCGACGACAACATCGTCGTGGCGACCGACTTCGGTCACCCCGAAGGGCATCGGTACGCGCGCGCAATTGATGACCTGGTCGAATTGGCCGGCGTTTCCGGGGACAGCAAACGAAAGATCATGTGGGACAACGCACGGAAGCTTTACCAGCTTTAATGTCCCAAAGAGTATAGGGACCGGTGTCAATCCGTTTGGGCGTGTCCCGCGCCACGCGCGGGCCAGGGATGATCCGGTTCTGCAGGTGGCCTGGGCGATCCAGAATCGGATAGGCAAGCGCCACTATCAGTGAATGAACTCGTTTCAAATCGCGCAGAATTCGCATATTAAAATCGTCTGCGCTGCCGTCCTCGCCGCGCCGTTCGCGCAGATGCTGGAAGTAGCGTTCGGTCGCCCTGGTTTCCATCTCCGAAATCACGGTCTTGCGCGCCACGAGTTGTCGCGCCACCTGCGCGTCACCGTGCAGAAAGACCGCGACCCCGAGATTCAGGCTTTCGACCACCTCGGCTCGCATCGCAGCGATTTCATCCAACTGCTCCGCCGCGAGCGGTCGACCCTGCTTTAGCCGAGTCGTGGAAAATTCCATGACGCTATTGGCGACAATGTCGCCGACATAGTCCAGATTGATCGTGAAAGTGAAAATTTCCTGACTTCTGAAACTGTCTTCTTCGTTCAATTCGCCGCCGCCGCCGAGTCGCGCAAGGTAACGCCGCACTGCGATACCGAGGCGGTCGAGCGACTGATTGACGCGGCTGGTTTCCGAAGCCCGCTTCCGATCTGCGTGGCGAAAGACTTCGAGTGCGCCCTTGAGCATCGCCTGGACCATGTCCGCCATCCGCAGCGCCTCGCGCGTTGCGTTTGCCAGTGCGACGCTCGCGGTATCTAGAGCGGCGTCCTCCAGATATTGCGGCGCTCCGGGGTCGGCATCGCGAGCCGGATCGGGGAGCAATCGAACCAGCAACCTGGCGATAGTGCCGATCGGCGCGATGAACGCCAGTGCGAGCGCGAGATTGAACGCGGTGTGAAAGTTCACCGCGATACGGGCGGGGTTCGCCTCGACTCGCGCCAGCAGTCGCGCGATCGGATCCAATAGCGGCAATGCGACCACACAACCCGTCGCGCGGATCAGCATGTTGCCCAACGGCAGCCGGCGCGCGACCGGCGAACCCGCTTCCAGCAAGGGCGGGAGCGTCGCCCCCAGGTTGGCGCCCAGCACCAGCGCCAGGGCCGGCGGCACCCCGATGACGCCCGACTTGATCAACGATACGACGAATAGCACGGTCGCGACGCTGGAGTGACAGAACCAAGTCACGACCGCGGCCAGCAACAGTGCCAACAGTGGCATGCTGACGAGCGCCTCGATGATCGGCCGAAGCTGCGCCCCTTTCTCGATCGGCGCCATCGTGGTTACCAGCAGATGGAGCGCGAGCAGCATCAGTCCCAGCCCAATCGCCACCCGGCCGAGATTCTTGAGGTGACCCTCGTGCCATCGATTAAACAGTACAAAGCCGGCCAGGATGAAAATCGGCGCCACCACCGCGATGTCGAACGACAAAACCTGGACCACCAGCGTCGTGCCGACATTGGCCCCCAGCATAACTGTCAGGCCCGGAACCAGGTCCAGCATGCCGCTGGCGGTAAACGAAGTCGCCATCAGCCCGGTCGCGGTGCTGCTTTGCAGCGCGGCGGTAACAGCCAGTCCGACCAGGAACGCATTCACACGATGGTCGAGGCTCTGTCCGAGCCAGCGCCGGAAGTTGCTGCTGTAACCGCGCAGCACACCGGTGGTGACCATGTGCGTGCCCCAAAGGAGCAGCCCAACATAGCCCGCGAGATCTAACAGTCTGACGATTGCGGCCATCGACCGATCTCTTTACCTCAGCTTTCTCCATATTCCTCCCAATCGCCCGCTGGAAGGGTCGGCGCAACACAGAGGATCTCAAGGAACAAGCGGCGCGCAAGCTCGGCGTGACCATCAGCGCGGTCAAGGTGCGTCAGCATCGGGCCGCGCCAGGCACTCCAGGCGCTAATTAACTAGTTCACTTCTTGCGCATAATCCCGACCCACAGCGCATCCAACGCTTGGTGCTGACTGCGCCCAGGTCGGAACCCGTAGGAGAACCCCAGGAAGTCCTCTTCGTATATCTGGTTGAGGACCACCACTACCGCGCGCTGGACAATCTTATCCTCCAAAGCTGCAATGCCCAAGAGACGTCGTCGTCCATCGGCTTTCGGGATGCAGGCTCTCTTGGAAGGCTGCGCGCGATACGTTCCCTGATGGATGCGACGATGCAAGTCCGCCAGCTTCTCGTCCAGGCCCGTCTCGTACTCTTGCCAAGTCACACCATCGACTCCGGGTGCCGCCTCCCGCTTCAGCGAGTAGTAGCTCCTCCGCAGCAGCGCGGTCGTGACATGGTGGAGCAACGCGCTGAACCGCGTCCGCTTGTCTCTCCCTGCTACTTCACGCACACCGCGCAAGACGCTCAACTCGCTGGTCCGGCTCTGGGTCCGGGGCGGGGTCGCTTGCCCGATGTTCTCCTTGGCCGGTCGCCTTCCCTCCACGCCCTCCGCCGGTGCTTGCTCACCCTTGTTCGGGCACTTCGCAGGTAGTATGCGACCGTCCGACTCCCCACCAACGTGCATGTTGGACTTCGGGCTCAAGGCCTTCTCCAGCCGGCCCGCCGCATCTTCCCCGGCGGGCATCGATGGGGTCTCCCGGTTCTCGCGCGTGGAGTTTCCATACATGCCTGGGGTCTCAGACTGCGCAGGGTCCTGCGGATACTTGCGATAGCGCCTCCGCCGATATTGCCTTCCGCCATGCAGAACGACGTCGGCACCCTGGTCGCGATTATTTCGCAGCTCAATACCCGGCCTGCATGTGCCCCTGTCAACGCTTCAATGGCAGCCTCGCGGCCGGCCACGCATGACTCGGGGTCAGGATGGTTCGCTACTCCTTTCCTGTGTGACTCTTTCATTCACGACTCCACGCCGGTTTATCTCGGCGCACTCGGCACCCTGCTATAGGCTAAAGGACGGACAATAAAGCGTATCTCACGGCGCCAACGCCGTCGGTTAGATGACCAAACGGTAGAAGATTTAACGCGCGGCGCCCTTTCACTAAAACGGGTCGGGCGCTGAAGCTCTCACGCGGTCCTTGGCGATTACGGAGAGCAGTGGCAGTAGTAAAACCTCTTCTTGCTGTGCCGCAGCGGCTTGACTGTCGCAATGTTAAGGTTGATGTGAGTTGGCTTTGCATCCCGGCTTTATGATGCTCATCGCGGTTGCCGCTCGACGCTGGGTTAGGGCTTGACGGATGTGCATCACGGTTCGATCTCTTCTTCGTGGCCGCTGCATTGGTCGCGCGGGCAGAGTTATAGGCCCTCGTCCTCTTGGATTTCCTCCCCGCGGGCGGTGCTGCAAAACCGCTCGCCTTGCGCTACCTCTTAATCGCATCGTTCGCAGAGGCACCTCATAATTCGGACCTCTTGTCTCGCGCGGCGGCCTTTGGGTTCGAGCGTGACGGCAAGTGGACAGCATGGGTCAACAGTCGCGGAATACTACCGCAGGAAGTTGTCGCGTCGGATCGGGACCTTGATTACGCCGAGGCTCGTGCTCTCTGACGTTTGTTCTTCAATTCGTCGATCATTTCGTGCAGGTTGTGAGCCGCTTTCTCGATGTCATAGTGTTTATACTGCCCCGCGCGGCTCTCCACGGATATTACCGCACATCGATGCCTTGAAGTCGCCATAAGGAAACTTGTACCTGGCCTTGCTGTCTTCAGGTTCTTCCGGGTCGATGCCCAAGTGCCACTTGGCGTATTCGTCATAGCCATGCAGGCGTATGAAGTCATTCTCCTGCTGCGTGGAAGGTTGTGTTCGCTCCTGGCATCCCTTTCGTCGATCGCGACTTTTTTGTCGGCGACGAGGTCCCTGGCAAAATCGTACGCTTTCCAGTTCAGTTCTGCGGTCATGATGGGCTACCCTCTTCCAGGAAATTGTTCCACTTGCGGCGTGCATCGGCGGGCTGCAGCAAATGTGTTGGGAATCGGCCGGCAGGGAAGGGTTCGCCCGGCCGATGCACGCCTGGAAAACCTATCTGCACTCGCAGCTTTCCTTCAGCTCACTGCAGATTCCGAGGAATCTTTTGTCACAATTGCAGGAGCAAACAGCCCGTGCGTCGAAACAGCTGATCTCGCAATGCAGTTTGACCGGTCCACAATCCTTGATTTCACATGAAGTGTTGTGGCCCTGGCTTGCATGAGTCTCGGTCCCCAGAAGCGAGAGCTGCATTTTGTCGCCGTTGCCCTGGGTTGATTGCGCTTGTGTGCCGGCCGCGTCGTCTCCGGCCTTTCCCACATACGCTGGCAATACCAGCAGCGCACTCACGAACGCAACAGCCAACAAACCTCTTGCGGCGACCCATAACGCTTGCATGTTCTCTTCTCCTGTTGTCCTCAGTCAGCTTGCTGTCACGGTTAGGGAACTATCCGCGCGTGGGAGCGCTATAAGTGGCGTGCAAAAGCGGTGCCGCACAGCGTTGCGGACCGCGTTTGATCGTCAAATTTCCGGGGTTCAGAATCGCAGCGCTCCGCTGATGATTTGTGACGTTTTCCGGATATGGCCAATCCTCGCAAGCAAGCAAAGCGGCCCGGCCCCAAGGAGGCAGATCCGCGATGTGGACTCGCCCCCACACGGGGGACGCAAATGCCACAGCATCGGCATCGAATTAAGAGCTCGTAACCGGATCACCGATACCCCCGACGGCTGATAAGCGGTCGGGAATTGAAAGTCTGACGAAACTCCGATTGAGGCCGGAGTATTGCATAGCCTCACGGAAGATGTTTTAAAATGGCTGCCAGCGTCCACACAAATCTTGACCTGGGAAAAATTGAAGAAAATCTGCGTACCAACTTTTCCCAACATCTGTACTTGCTGGAAGCGATTTTCTATGTCGCCGTAGCTATCCTGCTGTCGGCAGCCGCGATAGTCGCGGTGTGTGAGACCGGCGTAATCCTATGGCGGGGTATCACAGCCTCTACGTTCACCGACTACGGTCTGTTGATGCTCGATCGGCTACTGTTCGTGTTGATGCTGGTTGAGATCCTGCACACCGTCCGAATCTCGATTCATTCCAAAGAATTCATGTTGGTAAAGCCGTTTCTGATCATTGCACTGATAGCGTCGGTTCGGCGCGTTCTGGTGATCACGATGGAGGCGGCGAATCTCGCCACGCAGGGCCATGCGACCGGCCCGGGGGAAATAGCCTTCCGCAGCGCTATGATCGAACTGGGGTTGCTTGGATTTATGATGTTAGTATTCGCTTTCTCGATCTATCTGCTAAACCGGGCGTCGCCCAGGGAAGAGTTGTAGCCGCTTCCTTGGTGACATCAGGCGTCCGATGATTGCTTGAGAGCCTCATCAAGCTCGGCCTTCCAACGCTGGCGCGGCAGCAGGGCTTTGAGCGATGTAGCTCAATGGCTCCTCGATGCTGGATATGTCGACACCGAGATTAGCCAGCTCACCCCTGAGATACGCGTTCGCGTTCTTCAGCGATTCGCGGACTTTTGCCTCGCTCGACCCCAGTGCTTTGGCGACCGCCGGCCATGGCATCCCCTCCACCTGGGCGAGCATTACCGCCCTGCGCCAATCGGCCGGCAGGTTCGCCAGCATCTACGCAAAACGCCCTGCTATCTCCTTCTGAGAGGCCGCTTCCTCTGGATCGGTGAAAGGGGCGGCTACAAGGTCTTCAACGTTAAACAAATCGTCGGGTTGGTAGAATTCGTAGAAGCTCTCGCCGAAGTCGTCGAAGTCGGTGGGTTCGCGCGCGGTGGTCGCCCCTCCAGCGAGAGCGTTCGGTTGCGCAGCCGGCTGCGCCGCGCCTCCTCGGTCAGTACGTCAACCGCGATCTTAAATAGCCAATGCGCCGCTTCGCGTGGGTCTTGATGCGCCTGGAGCGTGCGGTAGGCTCGCGCCAGCACCTCGTCCATAAGGTCCTCGAACGTCGGTTCATTCGTGGTGATTACATCGCGAGCTCGAAGGTGGCTTAGTTCAAATCGCACAAAGCGCCTGAGAATGGGCAAGTGCGGCCGGATGAGTTGTCTGAAGAGATCGCGCTCTTTCTGCGGACGCCCGGCAACCGCTGCTAGTAGCCGGCGCAACCGCTCGCGCCGCTCCTTCCGGCGCCACTCATCTTCCCCACGCATTCGCTCCAGGCGCTCGATCAATTGCCGCTCCAGTTCGGTGAGGGCCGCTTTGGCAGCCGCCATCATGGAGTCCGCAGTGTTCTCGCTCGTTAGCAATCCGCCGGGCACATTCAACCTGAGCGCGACTCGATGCAGGTTTTTGTGGTGGGTGCTTTTCTCCAGGATGGCATGAAGCTCCACAAAGTCCGGCTCGAAGTGGGCCAGATGCTGCTCCAGGTGCCAAGGCCTCCATTCTTCGGCCAATTGCCGTTGTTGAGAATCCGATATGTGCCTGTATGTAGTCTGGAATTTCAAGGCTTGTGCCTTTTCGTGAATGTTTAAACCTCGTCACCCTGCGAAATCCCGGCCAACGTGATCAAGATTTCGGTTTTGCCCCGACCCACGGAATCAGGCTTTAGTTTGCAGGCTTGGAAATCGTTGAAGGCACTTCGCGTAATCGGGTGTGGCATCTGCCTCACCACTAAAGAAGAAAGTCCGCATTGGACAAGCCAGCGGTCGGCAAAAGCGAGACCCCGCGTTGGCTGTAACGGCGCCGGCGGCTGCAATTCCGGACTCTGGCGTGCCTTTTGCTCAGAGATTGAGGAAACGCGGTTTTTTCCGCTGGGACGAGCGGTCACGGGGGCAACGGCCGGTGTGGCCGCGCAAGGATGTCGCCTTGTTGGAGCGCGGGCTGGAGATACCACTTTCAGCGTGGACTACCGCGGTATAGTTCTCTTCAGCATTCGGGAAACGTAGTCATGGCAGTTAGGTGTTTAATTGACGCTGTTAGGCAGATCCGCAGTTTCAGCTTGGGAATATGATGGTGTTCGTCTTGAGGTCATTTCTTCGAAGAAGGGTGTAGCAATGAAAGTCAGGCCTTTAGCAGACCGCGTTCTGGTTAAGAGGGTCCGGGAAACGGAGAAGACCAAGGGTGGCATTATTATACCCGACACCGCCAAAGAGAAGCCCCAAGAGGGGAAGGTGGTCGCAACGGGTAAAGGCAAGATTGTACACGACGGCAAGCTCATTCCGCCCGAGGTCAAGCCCGGAGACACGATTCTCTTTAGCAAGTATGCGGGCAACGACATCGTGATCGACGCGGAAGAGCACCTCGTCCTTCGCGAAGAAGAGATTTTGGGCGTCGTGGAGGGTTGAGAAAGCACCCGAGCGCCGGCATCGCCGTTTTGACGGTGCACATGGAAAGCCATCGCGCTCGATGACGACCGACGTTTCCGACGGAACAGGAGCGAGGCGCGCAATAACGTTGCTGTCGCTTCACCCGCGCTCTTAAACGGTGCCCGGGTTCAGGGACAGGCGCGCGGCACAAATACGCTGACCGAGGCCGCCGAGACGGCCGCTGACTTTATCACGACCTCGACCGCTTCCGAGAGTCAATTGCCACCGCGGCCAACCGAACATTGGTCGTGAGCAGGCCGAGAGGGCAATGCCTCAAGCTCGCAGCCAAGCGCCTCTTCTCGATCTAGAAACTCCCGAAGCTGGCGGCTCCAGAACGGAGCATGACGCAGGCGCGGCAGCACACAAAAGCGTCGTGTTACTGCGACGCGAGGGCGACACGCTGTTGATCCGGCTCGGCGGAGTCTGGTCGTTGGAGCTGGGCATTCCATCAACCGCGACCGTGGAACGCGAACTCGCGGCGTCGCCGGCACCAAAACGGGTCGCTTTTGACGCCAGTGAGCCGGGCCCGTGGGACAGCGCCTTGGTGACATTCCTGGCCAAGGTCAACGAGTTGTGCCGCGCTCGTGGAATTCCCGCCGACCGCAGTGGTCTACCTGCCGGGCTTAAGCGCCTGCTGCAGCTCGCCGAGGCGGCACCCGCAGTCCGCGCTGGGCGCTCCGGCGCTCAGGAGTCCGGGCTGCGGACGCGCATCGGCGAAGCTGTCATCGGCTACGTCCTGTCAGTGTACGACGCTTTCGTGGGCGATCTCACTGTCGCGTTTGCCAACCTGCTGCGCGGACGGGCGCGCTACCTGGTGTCAGACCTTGTGCTGACTATCCAGCAATGCGGAGCCAACGCGCTGGTGATCGTTTCGGTTATCAGCGTTTTGGTCGGCGTGATCATAGCGTTCATGGGGGCTGTGCAACTGCAACGGGTTGGCGCCCAAATCTTTGTGGCCAACCTGGTGGCAGTCGCGATGGTGCGTGAGATGGGCGCGATGATGACGGCGATCATCATGTCCGGCCGCACCGGCGCCGCCTTCGCCGCGCAATTGGGAA
Organism: uncultured Pseudomonadota bacterium; assembly: GCA_963824565.1. Taxonomy (GTDB): domain Bacteria; phylum Desulfobacterota; class Binatia; order Binatales; family Binataceae; genus JAJPJA01. Next base: position 15,113 of record CAWGQB010000036.1, read on the forward strand.
CGATGAAGATAACCCAGGAGATCGACGCGTTGCGGACCATGGGCATCTCGCCGATGGAATTTCTCGTCCTTCCCCGCGTGATTGCGCTGGTCCTGATGATGCCACTGCTGTGCGCCTACTCCGACTTTCTCGGAATCATGGGTGGCGCGGCAGTGGGCAGCGTGATGTTGCATCTTTCGCTCCGCACTTACCTCGATATGTCAGTTCACGCGATCGATCTGACCAGCTTATTCGGCGGTCTTTTCAAGGCCACAACCTACGGCGTCCTGATCGCACTCTGCGGATGCCTGCGGGGCTTTCAATGCGGGTCCAGTTCCTCGGCCGTGGGTGACGCCGCGACCGCCGCGGTGGTGAACAGTATCGTCCTGGTCGTCGCCGCCTGCGGCATCTTCGCCTTCATCTTCAGCCTTCTTGGTATTTGATGGCGGCGGACAAGGTCCAAACCAGCCCGGCCATGGACTTGGCGCCACGTATCGAGGTGCGCAACCTGACGATGACCTACGGCAACTTCGTGGTGCTGAGAGACATCAACTTCACCGTCAAGCACAAGGAAATCTTTATCATCATGGGCTGCAGTGGGTGCGGAAAAAGCACCCTGCTGCGCCATCTGGTCGGCCTGCTGGAGCCGGTCAGCGGCGAGATCTTCTACAACGGCGTGAATTTCACCAAATCGAGCCCCGAGGAACGGTTACGGATGCTGCGCCGCTTTGGCGTCACCTACCAGGGCGGCGCGTTGTGGAGTTCGATGACCTTGGCTGAAAATGTCGGCCTGCCGTTGGCGGAGTTCACCAAGCTGAGCGAGGACGAAATCCGCGAGGTGGCCCCGGTGAAGTTGGCGATGGTGGGACTCAAGGGGTTCGAAGATTTCTATCCCTCCCAGCTCAGCGGCGGGATGCAAAAGCGCGCGGCACTGGCGCGGGCGATCGCGCTTGATCCCGAGATCCTGTTTTTCGATGAGCCGGCGGCCGGGCTCGACCCAATCGCCTCGCGCATGCTCGACCTCTTAATCCTGGAGCTGCGCGACAGCCTGGGGGCGACCGTGGTGGTGGTATCCCACGAGTTGGCCAGCATCTTCGCCATCGGCGACAACAGCATCTTGCTTGACGCGGAAAGCCATACCGCCATCGCATCAGGCAATCCCAGGGAACTGCGCGAACACAGCGACGATCCCAGAGTGCAGTACTTCCTGACCAGGGGAGAACGGGGCTCAGGACCGGTGCAATACCATGAGTAAACGAATCAATCCGGCGCTTATAGGGACCTTCGTGATTGGCGCATTGGTCCTGATAGCGGTCGCGATAACGATGCTAGGTTCGGGCCAGCTATTCCACCATCGTCACATCTATGTGCTTTACTTTCGGAGCAACGTCAACGGACTGAACGTGGACGCGCCGGTAAAGTTCCATGGCGTGGAAATAGGCTCTGTAAACAGGATTCTGCTCAGCCTCAGCCAGGTGGAGAATGCGATCCGAGTCAACAACCCAGCTATGATCCGGGTGCCGGTTTTAATCGAGTTGGATGAAAACAAGATCATAAGCCATGGTGGCAAGGCGCTTGACCTGGACGACCCCCGCAACCTAAAAAGGCTAATCGCCGCGGGCTTGCGTGGACAACTTGCGTTCGAAAGCCTGCTGACCGGTATGGTCTATGTCGATCTCGATATGTATCCGGGAACGACACCCCATTTTGTTCTGCCCCCCAATTCGGGTTTCCAAGAGATACCCACCCAGCCTACCATGCTCGAACAGGTGCAGGAGGAGTTCCGTAAGGTCGTGTCCAGGCTGAGCCAGGTCGACTTCCCGGCGGTGAGCCGATCGATGGTGGAGATGACCGATTCGATCAGCGATCTGGCCCACTCGCCTCAACTTCAGGCCACAATCGACCAACTCCGGAAAACGGCCAAATCCACGGATGAGGCGGCACAAAGCGCCAAACGGATGATGGACACAGTCAGGGCTCAGGTCGTTCCACTGTCTACCAGCATGCGCGCAGCCTCCGAAAGCACCGCTGTCACTATGCGCCAGGCGCGGGTCGCAATGGCGGCCGCGCAACAGGCGTTCGTATCGGGACAGCTTGCTCTCGACGAGGCCAGAAAGGTGCTCGACCCTGCCTCTCCGGTTACCTATCAGCTCAGCGAGGCGCTGGAGAACATTGCGAGCACCGCACGATCGATTAAGGCGCTCTCCGATCTGCTCGAACGTGACCCCAGTGTTCTCATACGTGGCAGAGCAGTGGCTCAGGACGAGCGATGAAACAGTTGACCCTCCTTTGGATTGTCGCGGTCGCTGTCACCGGATGTACCCTGCTGACGCCGGTCCGGGACAGGTCCAGGTTCTTCCTGCTGACGCCGATGCCGGCAAACCCGCATACCAATCAGGACATACACGCGCAGTCATACTGGGCATGGGTCCGGTAATGCTTCCCGATCACCCGCTCCGCAAAGACTTCCCCCGCGTACTTTCCGAGGATCTCTCGACCCAGCTGCCAACGAGAAAATCGTGAATTTTCCCTCGTTCAATTTCACCTCCACGAACTGCTGGTGGGCAACGAACTGCAGAACCTGGAGGCGCGCGAGAAGCATCTTGAGGCAAGGCTCCAGCCGCCCGGCTGATTATGCTCCAGCGCGGGCGCTCCTGGCCGCCCGCGCTCGACCGAATATCGCGGAGATCGCGCCCGTGGCCGTATCAGCGGGGCATCGAATGATGATGCCGCAGTCGCCGCAACGGAGACGCTGGGCGGACACCTTTCGACACTCCATACCGGCTTTCTGCTGGACGTGGAGTACGGACAGGCACATGAGTTGCTCGAATCGCAGGTAGGATTTGCCCATGATATTCGCACCTTTTCTCGCAATCTACATCCTCATCTGCTTAGCCATACTTGCGGGACTCTTCCTGCTGTTCGAGATCCAAGTGATCGGTTACACTTTTTCCGTCCTGGGGCTTTCTCCCAGGGCCGCGCTCTTTGCCTTGCTGATGAGCATCCTCGGCAGTTACATCAACATTCCACTCTACTCCATAAACTCAGGCCCGGTCCCGGACAATTCTATAAGCGATCTGAATTTCACTTACGCAATTCCTTTCCAATACGCCGGACCGAAGACGACGGTTGCGATCAATGTGGGCGGCGCGATCGTCCCCATCACTGTCGCCGGTTATGCTTTGCTCCGCGCCCCGAGCGCGATTGTGCCGGCATTGCTCGGTACGGTGATTGTCGCGGCAATTACTCATCTTTTCGCCTATCCGGTGTCAGGTATGGGAATTGCCGTTCCATTATTCATACCGCCGCTGGTCGCGGCGTTCACAGCGCTTTTCCTTGCCAGTATCCTGCAAGTCCGGCGCCATGCGCATGTGGTCGCATACGCAAGCGGCGTCCTTGGTACGCTTATTGGTGCAGACCTAACCAATCTTTATAGACTTTCCGATCTTGGAGCACCGGTCGCTTCGATCGGTGGGGCCGGCACTTTTGACGGGATCTTTTTAACCGGAGTGGTGGCGGTTTTGATCGCCGGCATGCAGAGCCCGTCTTAGGCCATGTCGGATGCTCGCAGAATAAGCCCTTAAGCGATTTTGCCCGAGCCCACTTCGGGATCCGGTCCGGCAGATCTGGAGAACGACGTCACGCTGTTCAACGCCGAAAATGTAGAGCCGGATGACTCACCTGCGCTAAGCATCGGCTAGGCCGTTGAGGATGGAGCGATGACGTGCGTTCATCCATTGTCGGAGGCATTGAAGCAGTCATGAGCGATATCGTGGAAATCGAACGCGATCTGGAGCAGGCGCGCGAACATCTCGTTCACACCCTGGACGAGATGAACCGCAAGGCAACTGCGACCGCACAGGAACTCTTACTCCCTGAAGAGCCGATTCGCCGCCATCCTATTCCAGCGTAGTTCGGAGCGATGGCTTGGGTTTTGCCGCGGGCGCCAGCCGGATACCGGCCTTGATATTTGGAATGTTGGCGGTAGGCGGGGCTTTGATGGAGCCGGCCCTCGAACAGGCAAGCGACCATAAAAATGGCGCTCGATAACGATCGGCGACCGATCCAGGAACAGGACCAGACCCATAGCTGGCCCGAGTTGTTCGGCCAACTGATCCTGGATTTCACTCGGGTTCTCGAAGCCGAAGCCCGGCTGATGCGTGCCAGCATCGAGCCAACACTTACCTCGGTCCTCGAACACTGGGCTGTGGCAGTTGGTCATGGCCTCGATCGCACTAATAGGCTGCGTATTGCTGGTCGCCGCCGCCATTCTCCTGCAGCATGCATGGCTAGCCTGGTGGCTGGCCTTCGCAATTACAGGAGCAGCGATGATCCTCATGGCGCTGTGCGGGCCGTTGATGCGTTGAAGCGGATACATTGGTTTGAGGTCGGATTATTGATCTGTTCCCCGCGGTTACTTAACCCCCTGCTGGTTCCCAGAAGTGTCGACAGCCCGCATCGTTGCTGCCCCATTGTTCCGGACAGTCTTTATCGTCGCAATTGTGTTGTTCACAATTGAAAAAAAGATGCGTCTGGATCTGAAGATTATCCTCATTGAGCACGAACCCTCCGTATCGCAGGCAGAACTCCGTCTTGTGCCAGGTGTTGAAAATGTCTTTGTACAGGACATCCCCATACACAAAGAGCTTGCGCTTATTTGTTTCAATGTCGAGCAGCAGGGGTTCAGGCAACAACATATCTACCTGCGCGGCGCTTTCAGGGGCGACTAACATTGGCGGTTGCGGCTTGCCCAGAGGATAACTGAAATCCTGCGGTAGTTGCTCCGGCTCGCTGCAAAAGTTTACGTTCACGGCAACCTTTCTGGCCGGGGATTTTCCGGAGTTCCGGAACGACACTGCCAAGGTAGCCGCCTGCGTCGGTTGTCGAGGCTTACTTCCACCGCCGACAACGTACTAAAGCGGCAGTCAATATTCGGGCCAGGGCGAGATTCTGTGACGGCTTGCAGAGCAAGCTAAGTAATCTCGGCAACGAGCGGCACGGGTGGTATCCACCTGCGACGGAAAAGGCTCTGACCATAATTAACATAGGGTCCAGCGGCCGTTGGCCGCGGCCCTGACCGTACTCAAAACAGAGTGCCAATCCGGGTGGAAGGCCCAAACATTATCTACGGGGTCGGAGAAACCGCCCCAACGACAGCACGTAAGATAAGGCTCATCCACCCGGAATCGCCTCTTCGAAGAAGGGGCGATAATCAGTTTCGTTTTTGATCAATCCGTAAACAATGCGCGCCAGCTTGGCGGCGACCGCGGTGTACGCTTTACGGCGCAGGTCAGCATCGAGCGGGTTGGCGCGCAACATAGCGATCGAACTTGCGCCGTATGCTATTTTCGCGCATACGCACGGCGACTTTGGCTGCCATCCAGAACGCGGTCCGCAAACGAGCATTGCCATACTTGGAGAGCCGGCTTTGGCCGCGAAAGCGTCCGGACTGTTGAGTCGACAGGCTCATCCCGCAGAACTTCAGGAACTGGCGGTAATGGACGAAACGGCGCAAATCGCCGGCTTCAGCCACAATAGTCAATGCAGTCGTGGGTCCGATGCCCGGTGCGGTCATCATGCGCCGGCAATCAGAATCGCCGGCTAAAGCCATTTCGGCCTGTGCTGCAATCTGCTCACGTAAGCGCCCGAGGGTCAGATACTGCTCGAGCATTAGACGGAACATCGAGATCGCGGGACTGTCGATCGTGACCGGCAGCCCGACCGAACACTGAGCGGCGATATAGATGTTAGCGAGCAGATCCGCCTTGTGGACCTTCCGGCCGATTATGCCCCAGGCCTGGGCAATGAATTCTTCACGGGGCAGCGCAGTTACCGCTCCGGGGGTGGGAAAAAGCAGCAACAGCTGGATGAGCCAATCGCTGTGGTTCGAGCGGATAAAGCTCTCGATTTCGGGGAAATACAAGGAAAAATAATGATTGCGCAGGCTGTGCCAGACGCGCGTCCTTGCCAGCGTGACCTGGTGATAGGTCTTCGATAATTCCTGGGCATCATTAGTGCCGCTGAGTAACGGGTCATGCCACGTCTGGCTCAAGCCGGTTTTGAGAAGATGCAGAATTACCTGCGCGTCTTTGGGGTGTTCTTATCCCACGAGTTGTGCATTGCCTCGCGGGTGCGAGCGAGCGCCAACGTGGGAATCAGGCGCAGGTCGAAACCCTGGCGGTGAAGGAAGTAGGCCAACGTTCGATGGTAGTTGCTGGTTGCCTCGAATCCGACCAGTACCCGAGTAGCGAGCTGGCGCAGATATATCGCTAGCCGCTGATACTCCGGCAGGGTGTTGGCGACACGAAAGCGCCGACGTCGAGCAGGTGGCGGTGGCTCGACCAGGACTTCGTGGTAACTCTTGGCGATATCGATCGCTACCAACGTCATCGCCTCAGGCATACGGTTACATTCGGTCATGGTTGGGGATCCTCCTTGAGGTTGTAGCTCGCAACCACAACCATCTCAGGAGTCTCAATCCCTGGCCATGACCGCTTCGTAATGTACTATGATAGCTTGTTTGCAATACATGAACGCGCGGGTCCCATAGGTTAGGGCCGCTTTGCCTGTCACCCAGAGGCCGGCGTTCACGGCGAACAGGAGCAAGGCTACCACGAGAAGCAGTTGGCTGTTGTTTCTTCCCGTCCACCTCCACGCCTTTTTCCAGAATGGATCGTTCGCGAGCGCGCCGGAGCCGCTCTCTGGCGGCTCTTGATTGGAGTCGAAGGGTGGCGTAACACCTGGCCTGTCACTTTGTTGCTTGGTTTTGCGGCTCATTGTTACTTTCCGGCCGCTGGTCGCTCGGGCTCCGCGCGATGTTGTGCGGGCGATGGCGCCAAACGCAGATTGTTGGCGGTGTTGATCAGACTGACATGCGATAGCACGTGCGGAAAGTTGCCGAGTAAACGCCCGCTTAGTGGATCATATTCCTCCGACAGCAGGCCCACATCGTTACAGGTTGACAGCAATCGCTCGAAGATTTCGCGGGCTTCATCATGGCGGCCCGCTATCACGAGATTATCAGCGAGCCAAAAAGTACAGGACAGAAAGGCACCTTCGCCGGGCGGCAATCCATCGATGTCGGGTTTGGTGGAATAACGTCTGACAAGTCCGTCGGAGAGCAATTCGCGCTGGATCGCCGCGACGGTTCCGACCACGCGCGGATCGGCCGCGGGCAGGAATCCCACCAACGGAATCATCAGCAGCGCCGCGTCCAGTTCGGTGCCGCCGTAATACTGCACGAAGGCGTTAAGCTCCGGATTGAACCCATACGTGCTGATATCACGGTGGATTTTGGCGCTCAACGCGCGCCATCGTTCCACCGGACCGTCCAATTTGAAGCGCTCCACCATCCGCACCGCCCGGTCCATCGCCACCCAGGCCATAACCTTTGAATGCGTGAAATGACGCCGCGGTCCTCTTACCTCCCAGAACCCGTTGTCCGGACTGCTCCATGCCGATTCAAGGAAATCCATCAGCACTTTTTGCACCAGCCAGCCCTCTTCGTTGTGTTCCAAACCGAGCCTTCGAGCGGCATAGCAGGTGTCCATCAGTTCACCATAGACATCGAGCTGCAGCTGCTCATGCGCCGCGTTGCCCAGCCGAACAGGGCGGCTGCCTTCATAGCCGTCGAGCCAGGGGACTTCGAGTTCCCACAGTCGCCGTTCACCCGAAATGCCGTACATGATTTGCAGCTCTTGGGGCCGGCCCGCGACGCTTCTCAGCAGCCATTCCCGCCACGCCCGCGCCTCCAGCGTATAGCCGGAAGTCAGCAGCGCATAAAGCGTGAAGGTCGCGTCCCGCAGCCAACAGAAGCGGTAATCCCAATTGCGGTTTCCCTTAGGCATCTCAGGCAAAGACGTTGTAGGCGACGCCACGATTCCCCCGGTTGGAGCATAAGTAAGGGCCTTAAGCGTTATCAGGGAGCGCTTCACGACGCTCGCCCATTCACCACTGGAGTCGGATCGCGAAGACCATTCGCGCCACCATGAGTCGGTTGACGAAAGCATTTGCTGCCAGTGCTTCGCGCGCGGCGGCGGCTCGTGCGACGGATACCAGGTCATAACGAAGGGCAGTGACTGCCCCTCACCGACGGTGAATTCGGCCGTAGTCCTGAAAGCCTGGTTGCGAATCGGCACGGGTGTCCGGAATTGGACGGCGTCGGGGCCTGCGATAGCATTGAGACCGTAATCGCGGCGCCTTACCCACGGCACTACATGGCCATAGTCAAATCTGAACAGCACCTCCATTCGCATCGCGACGGAACCACGCGTACAGATCACGATCCGGACCACATCGATCTGGTCGCGCCGCTCCGCGACGGGCATGAAATCCACCAGCGTCACCGCGCCGGTTTCGGTAACAAAGCGGGTTTCGAGGATCAGCGTATCATCGCGATAGCGGCGGCTTACACTGCGTGCTTCGCCTTGCGGGGCGATCAGCCAGCAGCCATTGTCGACAGTACCCAGCAGAGCTGCGAAACATGCTCCGGAATCGAAACGCGGAACGGGCAGCCAGTCGATGGAACCGTTTTTGCCCACCAACGCGGCCGTTCGCATGTTTCCAATCAGCGCGTAGTCTTCAATGCGCAGGGTCATGAGTAGGGAGCCCGGCAAACGTCAGAGGTTGAGCTGAATCAGGTGCTGAACCCCGTGAATTGATACGGGTCATTGCTCTCGCGCGGCCATCTCTCGCCGTTTCTTTCAGACCGATCCCGCTCAGTCACAGATGCTTATCCCGGCGGCAGCTTCACCGCCATCCGCCAAATTCACGCAACCGGCGCTCAATCGCGGAAACCGCCGCCTTGTAAGCGGCTATGTCATTTTCGCGTGAATGGCCGCCAATGGTCTCGTCGCCACGCGCGAATGATATTTCATTCTTCAGCCGGATTTGCATTTGCTGACAGCGCGATCGCGACATGGTGGCGATCTCTCTCGTTTCAGGAATCAGGTACGCTTCCATAGCCGTTCCTTCCAAGGTCCCACCAGGTTTCAGAACTGTAAGAACGCAAGGTCCGGACCACGGAGAAATTACGGTACGGCTGAAGATGAGAACTGCATCAGAAGCTTTTGCATGAGAAGCTTTTGAATGCACTCGCGAACCGGAATTGTAGAGCGCACACCACACTTGTGGTGCAGGGGCCACATATTGCCGGCCTGTGTGTTGGGTTGGGAACCTCGCTTAAACCCGCTTGCACAACAAAACAAAGGAGCGCTGGTCTGGGCATGAAAAACGCAGTCTTCCGCTTTTTCCAGGCGAAAGGAGGCAGCGAATATGAACACTGATCTGGAATTGCGCCAGGCGGTTGAACGTGAACTCGCCTGGGATCCGGGCATTGATGTCCGACACGTCGCGGTAGCGGCGAAAAACGGGGTGATAACGCTAACCGGAACCGTTGGCAGCTTCCATGAAAAGTGGCGCGCCGAGAGCATTGCGAAACGGGTCGCGGGCGTGGCGGCGGTGGCCAATGACATCAGGGTTAATCTCTTGAGCGAACGCACCGATAGCGACATCGCCGAAGCGGCAGCCCTGGCGCTTGGAGTCGATGACAGGATTCCCACCGATCGTATCAAGGTGGCGGTGAAGAACGGTTGGATAGAACTCGAAGGACAGTTCGACTATTACTTTCAAAAATCGGCGGCAGAAAGCGCGGTGCGTAACCTGGCAGGCGTCAAGGGCATAAGGAATTGGATTGTAGTAACCCCGCCGGTGGTTTTACCCGCGGAAGTCAAAAGCAAAATCGAGGAGGCGCTCGAACGCAGCGCCGAAGTCGATGCCATGAACATTAACGTGGAGACGCGCGGCAATAAGGTTATTCTTGCCGGGACTGTGCGTTCCTGGGCCGAGCGCGAAGAAGCCGAGCGCGCCGCCTGGCGCGCGCCCGGCATATCCGAAGTCGATAACAGGCTGGAGGTCAGGATCTGAAATTCAGCGGCGGCCGGGTGCGTATCCGGAGTCTCAACAGAGATTGCGACGTGCGAGAGCCGGTGCCGCTTTCCTGCGCGCGATCGCTGCGCCGGAAAAGGAAGAGTTCACGGCCAGTCACAGAGGCTTTAAATGGAATCGCAATCAGCGTCCGTGGTTTTCGATCTCGATGGAACGCTGGTGGACTGCGTTTACCAGCACGTTCTCTCCTGGCATGAAGCGCTGCAGGAACAGGGCATCGAATTGTCGGTCTGGCGCATCCATCGCAAGATCGGGATGAGCGGCGGCCTATTCGCACAAGCATTGCTCCGCGAGACCGGCAGAGCCTTTGACGCCGCTGCAACGGCTCGCCTTCAGCAGGCGCATACAGAAGCCTACCGGCGGCGGATACATCAGGTGCGTCCTCTCCCGGGGGCGACGCGGTTGCTTGCCTACCTGACGGAGCAGCGTGTGCCCTGGGCGATCGCCACCAGCAGCACATCAGAATCCGCCAGGCCGACGATCGAGTTGCTTGCCATTTCCGGCCCTGCAGTGGTCGTGACCCGCGAACAGGTGGCTCACGCCAAGCCAAACCCCGATTTGTTCCTGGAAGCAATGAGGCGTCTGGGTGTCAGCGCTACGGACACCGTCGTGGTCGGCGACAGCATATGGGATTTGCTCGCTGCCAGGCGGGCGGGCGCTATCGGAGTTGGCCTCCTGTGCGGCGGTTATGGCCAGGAAGAATTGGAAAAGGCCGGCGCTTATCGGGTCTACGATGATCCCGCCGATTTGCTGTTTCACCTCGACGAACTCGGGGTTCGAGGCTTCTTCCGGTCCTGATCGTTCGGTATCCATCGGCGCGCGCTTCGCTTAGCGGTTTGCATGGGGAGTCGGCGCAAACGCCTTCGCACACAACCCGCGAAAACGCTTTTATTCAACGCTCCCGTAAGCGCGACGCGCGGCCTCGCGCTGCCGCGGCACGGGCAGATACTCGACTCCTCCCTGGGTGCGCGTTGGTTGAGGATAAAGCGACATAAGATCAAGGACCTCCGCTGGCATGCTTGTACTCACATTGAGGCCCATCGACTTCGCCTCCGCTGCGGAGATCGGGTAATCATGCGTCCACCTCCCCTCGGAGAGCTTGGTTGCCAGCTCGTTAGCCTGCTCCTGAGGCAACCTGCCCTGCAGCAATTCGCGCGCTGCGCATCTGACCTGCTCTATTGCTTTGCGTCCGACGTCAGCCATCACCAGCGTCTGGTCATCGACCTCGGCAATCGGCTTTTGCTCGACCACCTTGATCAGCGAGGCGGCCGGAGAATTTCCGAGCTGCGGATCGATCGGTCCGATTACGGCATGGGATGACATCACAATCTCGTTGGCGGCCAGACAGATCAGCGTACCGCCGGACATGGCGTAATGGGGTACAAAAGCGGTGACCCTTCCGGGATGCTCTCGGAGCGCGCGGGCGATCTGGAGCGCGGCCAGCACCAGGCCACCCGGGGTATGGAGGACGATATCGATCGGCACGTCGGCATCGGTCATACGGATGGCGCGCAACACATCCTCGGAGTCATTGATGTCGATGTAGCGTACGATAGGAAAGCCGAGCCACCGCATGGTCTCCTGACGGTGGACCATGGTGATCACGCGCGAATCCCGCTTTCGCTGGAACCGGGCAATTCGGCGCGCCAGGGCCGCGTCGAGCATGCGCTGCTCCAGGTACGGCTGTATCGCGGAGAATATGAAGAACAACCAGAACAACGACGAAATGAAGCTACCGAGGTCAGACATCTGCAACCTCCTCTGAGTACATGTTTTCAACGCCGTAAAGATGCTGGTACAGTTATCATGCCTAAGGATTCGACTTCACCACCAATAGTGCAGGACCAGGCTTTCCTGGTACTCGCGTCCGATTCCGTCGTGATAGCGGACGGCGTATTCGAGCCGCTGAGGCGTCAGGCCTTGCTTGGGCAGTTGGATGAAACCAACTGTCATCTCTCCTTCCGGCGGTAGGGTCGGTACACCTTCGCGGCACATCGCAAGATTCGAAATCAGGGAGCCTTCTTCGGTGGTCGCGTTGTCCGTGAAGACGTTTACAGAGATGCTCGCGTCGCGCAGGATGTCGATTCCTATATCGCGTGCGACGCGGTTGCCGGTGTTCACCAGCAGGAGATCGTGCCGATTGCCGGCATTGTCCGATCGGAGAAAGATGTAGGGGCGGTTCTGACGCACCGACTCGTCCACGACCCGCTTGGTCAGCCACACGTATACCGCGGTCACCATCACCAGAATGAGCGTCGAAAAGGCATTGATGATGGGCGCGATAACCTGCGCGTAATACTCCACGCTCATTCCACAGCAACATGGCGGCCAACCTGCTCGGATCGATCGGACCGGTCTTGCAAAAGCGGCCGTTGCAGATTGTGCTTGCGCAGCAGGCGATAAAAAGTCTTGCGATCGACATCCGCGGCCTCCGCGGCGCGCGAAATATTACCCGTGCATCGCTCGAGTAGATTGCGCAAATAGGCCTCCTCGAACTGATTGACATGGCGCCTTCTGGCCTCCATGAAGGTGAGACTCCATACTACGCCATCGTCAGCGACGGCTGGCCGGGAATATTCGTTTGCCGTATCGAGAATTTCCGCGGGCAGCTCGCGCGTAGTTACTGTGGTGCCTTCGGCCATGATGCACATCCGGCGCACGACGTTTTCCAGTTCTCGCACATTGCCCGGCCATGGATATCTCTGAAACGCCTCGAGCACTTCATTGTCCAGGGTTTTGACTGTTCCGGTATCGCGCTCGCAATACTTTTCAAGGATATACCTTGCGATGAGCGGGATGTCCCCCGCTCTTTCTCTGAGCGCCGGCAGCCGGACCGGAATCACATTGAGGCGGAAGAAAAGGTCCTCTCGAAACGTCCCTTGCTTGACGCACTCGGGAAGATCGCGATTTGTGGCCGCGATAATCCTCGCATCAAACTCAACAGTACCGGTGCCCCCCAGGCGGCGATGCGCGTTCTCCTGCAGGGCGCGCAACAACTTTGCCTGCAGGGTGATCGGTATTTCACCGACTTCGTCCAGGAACAGGGTTCCGTGATCGGCCAACTCCATCAAACCAGGCTTGGTTTTGAGCGCACCCGTGAACGCTCCCTTCTCGTATCCGAAGAGTTCGGCCTCGAGGAGGTTCTCGGGCAGTGCGGCGCAATCGACCGCTACGAATGGATTTGCGTGCCGGGAGCTGGCGTTGTGTATTGCTGTCGCGGCAAGTTCCTTGCCGGTACCGGATTCTCCGTAGAGCAGGATGCTGGCCTCGGAACGCGCAGCCCTGTGTGAGCGTACAAGCGCCTCCTTGAGCGCGGAACTTTCGCCGACCATTCCCGACAGGATCGCCGCCGCCGGCAGACGCTCGTCAAAGAATCCGAGAGAGCGTAAGAGAAGCCTCGGATCGGCAACGGCATTTTCGGCAGCTCCGCGCGCGCTGCTGGCGGTCAGCGCAGTCACCGCGGCGCTCAAGTTATCGTAGGTCGTGACCGCCACGACGGGTTGACCGGGACCGGGGTAACTCTCGGGCTGAGAGTCCACCGGGCTATGTCTTTGATCCAGCAGCAACAGTTGGTAGGGGTGCGATCCCAGCAACTTCACTGCCTCGTCGGCCGTTGCCGCAATCTCACATTGAAAACCAGAGGAATCCAACATCTGCTGGTTGGATCGAGCGGAGTTTAGATCGCGATGAAAGACGAGAACGCGAGGTGCCATGATCATCACCTTCTATTCGCCGTTTGCGAGTGTCCGCCAGGCGACACTCGTCGGGCGGTCGAGCTTCTGCTCACGCCGGCCGACGTTCCGTTTCGGATCCTATTTACTTTTCGACTGAACGTTGCACTCGCCGAAGGAGCGAGTGGATGCTTCTATTTTTTTTCTTCGCCGACCCCGAACGCCACATCCACCGCATCCAGCGACTCCTGGTCGGTGAAGGGTTTGGACAAAAAATCGATGGCGCCCTGTTTCAGTGCGCGCGCGGGTTGCCTCATCCGCCCCACCGGCGATGAAAACGATCGGGATCCGGCATGCGCCCGCCGCCAGCCGCCGTTGCAGCTCAAGTCCATTATCCATCCCGCTCATTCGCACGTCCAGAATCAGGCATCCTGTATCGCGCGGGCCATCGGCTTTCAGGAAGTCTTCACCGGAAGGAAAGTCGAGGGCCTTGAAGCCCATTGATCTGAAGAGGCTTTTCAGAGCTAGGCGTACTGACTCATCGTCGTCGACGATGGCGATAGTGGCCGCAGCGTCGTCTCGCTCATCTCTGTTATTGATCTTGTTCATGACGCTACCTTCATCCGATGAAAGCGAGAATGACGCTGACAGCGGATGGGCGTCCATTGTACGTTGGTATAGCCGCCTTGATACTTCGTATAATTCACCGCATACAAAGACTAAGAGTTACCGGCCAGAGTTCCCAGTTTTTCGGCCATTCTGACCAGGTCAGCCAGAGAGTCCGCTCCCATTTTCTGCATCACCTGGGCCCGCTGGACTTTGACCGTCACCTCGCTGGTGCCCAATTCGCCCGCGACCTGCTTGTTAAGAAGGCCGGAAACGACCAGCTTCATCACTTCGCGCTCGCGCCCGGTCAGAGTGCCGAAGCGTTTGCGGAGGTCGTCGATCCCCTTGTCCTGCAGCCGCTTGGCGCTGTCGCGTTCGAGCGCTTTTTGGACCGCGTCCAGAAGATCCTGATCGCGAAACGGTTTGGTGAGGAACTCCACCGCCCCGGCCTTCATGGCCTGGACTGTCATCGGAATATCGCCGTGGCCGGTGATGAAGATGATCGGCATCCGAAGGCCCTGCTCCTTCATCGCACGTTGCAGGTCGAGGCCGTTACGAACAAAGTAAACCAGGGCCAGGGGGATAAGATAATAGGAAAAGGCTATAAGTGTGTCCGATATGGCGTGCAACCAGACGATCTGTGGCTGCCATAAATAGCAGTCGCCGTGCGGCATGAAATCCGAGGAAAATAATTTGCTTAAGAATTCGTCCATGTTCGTGCCCCCTCCCGCGCGATTCCTGGCTTCAGCCGGCACGACTTACATCACACTTGCCTCCGCCCATAGGTGAACGTTCTGAATACGAATCGGGCCCGTCTTCATGACTGGACTTGTTTTCCGCTCCCGCCCGGAAAGAGCAGTCTGTACCAAAGAAAGGGCAGACGTGACGTTTCCGAGGAGCCTCCTAACAGCAAACCAAATTGACTGTTTGCCTTCGTGAACGGTGGAGAACATGGTAACCTCCCTTCCCGCTCCGAAATCCTCTTTTCAGACTGTATTCGATAACTCCGGTCACATGGTGCTGGCGAACCACGCCTTTTTTTAACGAACCAGGACTTGATTTTCTAGCTCGTAAAAATACGTGGTTTTCTTAGTTCGGTGCGCGACGCTTTTCCTTCATACGATGTGGTGTTTGATGGCATATTGGACTATGTCGGCAACGCTGTGCAGATCGAGCGACTCCATTATGCGATAACGGTGAAATTCAACTGTTCTTGGTGATATCCGTAATATTTCCGCGATTTCTTTTGTACTGCGTCCTTCGGCCACCAACTGTACTATCTCGCGCTGCCGCCGGGTCATAATGTCCGGGACGTGTTGCGACCTTCTCACCTGAGCTTTCAAGGCGGCGTTATCGATGGACGGCGACAGGTATATTCCTCCGCGCAGCACCTCTTTGATAGCCGCCGGGATCTCTGTCCCGGCTGAGTTTTTTAGAACATAGGCCGAGCCGCCTGCCTGTAGCGCCTCCGAGATATAGATCACGTCCGGATGCATGCTCAGGAAAACAATCTTGGCGTGGATGTTGGTCTTGCGGATCTGACGGGCGGCCTCGATACCATTCAGCATTGGCATCGAGACATCGATGATGATCACATCGGGATTGAGGGTCGCAGCGGCGATCACCAGCGATCGCCCATCGACCGCCACACCTATGACGTCGAACTCAGGCTCAAGGACCCGGCGCAGACCTTCGACCACAATCGCATGGTCGTCGGCCAACAATACGGTCCTTCGCTTCATGATTCGCCATCCGGCAATGGAACGCGAACCCTCACCCGCGTGCCCTTTCCGAGCTGAGACCGGATGGAAAACCAGCCGTTCACCAGCCTGACCCGTTCCTCCATGCTGACCAGGCCCAGACCTCCGCCTCCCTTAAGTTTTTCAACATCGAAGCCTCCGCCGGCGTCATCTATTTCCAGCGCGATCTCGCCGGGACTACCGCTCAAAGTGACATGAACTTCGACCGCTCCGGCGTGCTTGCCAATGTTCCGCAAGCCTTCCTGCGCCACCCGATACAGGCACAGCGAAATATCTCCGGGGAGCGCCGGTAGAATGCCGTCCGCGTCAAACCGGGTGGGAACGCCGTGCTGTTCCGTGAAAGCTATACATTCATTTTTGAGTGCCGCGCTCAACCCGAGGTCGTCCAGGATGGCGGGGTGAAGCTGCCGCGATACTCGATGCAGGTCCTTCGCCACCAAGGCGATTTGGTCCGTAAAGTCGAGCAGCCGGCCACGAAGCTCCCTCGAAGATGTGCGGGCGGCCTGTGCGAGTTTCCCCATGTCCATTCCGAGTACCGCCAGTTTCTGGCTGACCGCATCGTGGAGTTCGCGGGCCAGGTACTTGCTCTCCATCTCCTGAGTTTCGATGAGCCTCGCCGTCAGCGCCTGCAGTTCCTGCTGGTAGCGGAGCAGTGCCGTCTCGTTCTGTTTGCGTTCGATCATCTCGGCGGCATGCACCGCGTAAAGATCGGTTAATAGCAAGTCACCCTCTGATGGCCGATGCGGTTGCCGGAAGTAAGTCGACATCATCCCGAGAAGCTCGCCGCGGCGGCTGAACAAGGGCGTCGACTGCACCGCGCGAACGCCACCGTCCGCTGCGATCTGGCGGTACGACGCGAATGCGGGATCGGTCTGAACATCCTCGATAATCAACGGTTTCCAATGCCGCGACGCGTCCCCGGCTGATTCACCGTAAGGCACGCTCCCGAAGTGATGCAAAAAGTCCTGCTGAAAGCCGCGCTGCGCCACTATCTCCAATGCTTTTGTTTCCGTGTTGTACAACTGGACGCAGCCAAAGTTAGCCTCTTGTATGGACATGATCGCATTCAGGACTTCTTCCAGGAGCGGTTTGAGCTCGGTGGTCGTCAGCAGCCGGGTGCTGAACTCGTGCAGGCGGATCATGGCTGACAGTTCCGCCGCCAGGGCATTCTTCAAGGCCACCGTTTCGGTTTCGGCCCGCTTGCGCTCGGTGATGTCCTGAACCAATCCTACGAGGTAGTCCACCGAACCGTCGGCACGCCGAAGGCAGTTCGCCGCCATTATGGTATCAATGACCCGCCCATCCTTGCGGATCCACCGTTTGTCCAGGGAGTAGCCGTCAATCTCGCCGGCGATGACGCGATTAAATTGTGCAACATCGGCGGCGAGATCGTCCGGATGCGTCAGTTCCGCCCAGGTCTTTTGCAGCAACTCGCTGCGCTCATAACCCAGTATACGGCACAGCTCGTCGTTGACTTCGAGAACCCCCTTGGTTGATGACGTCGCCGCCATGCCAATCAGCCCCAGTTCGAAGTAACGCCGGAAGCGATCCTCGCTCGCGCGCAACGCCGCCTCGGCGCGCTTGTGTTCGATCATATCCGCCGCCACCCGGGCGTACAGATCTAGCAAGCGCAGCTCGCGCTCGGACGGACGGTGCGGCTGACGAAAGTGCGCCGAGATCACACCCAGTAGGTCACCGTCGTGGCCGAATAACGGCGTGGATTGAACCGCACGATAGCCGGCAGCAACTACGATTTTGAGGTGCGGCTCAAAGAGTGGATCGGTCAGAACGTCTTCGACGATGACCCGCTCGCGCCGCTCAAGCGCCGCGCCGCAGGCGGCGCCTTCGCGCACGCTGTCGAAGTAATCGATAAATTCCTGCTGGAAGCCACGTTGCGCAACGATCTTTAACGCGTTCGTCTGAGGATCATAGAGCTGTACGTTGCCGAAGTCGGCGTTCAGCAAGGAAATCGTGGCGTCGAGGACCTCTTCCAGAACAGGCTGAAGTTCGGTTTTTGCCAGCAGGCGCGTATAATCGTGCAGCCGGGTCATGCCTTCGGCTTCCTCAGCCGATTTGCGCAACTCGCGTTCGCGCTCGATGGTCTCTTGATTTTTGCCCGTGATTTCCAGGCGGGCGCTCACGCGGGCGAGCAGTTCGCGCGCGCTGAACGGCTTAATCAGGTAGTCGGCAGCGCCGCCCTGAAGCCCCTCCACCTGCGACTCTTCACCCGCCCGCGCCGACAGCAGGATCACCGGAATAGTGCTGGTGCGGGGATCGCTTCGCAATGCCTGAAGCAAGGCGAAGCCATCCATTCCGGGCATCATGATATCGGTCAAGACCAGGTCGGGGGGATCCTTCAGCGCCGCCGCGAGAGCGGCTTCGCCGTCGTCGACCGGATGGACCTCGTAACCCGGGGAGAGCAGCCGCCGCAAATACTGGCGCATGTCAGCATTGTCATCGGCGAGCAGAATCCGGCGGCGGCCGGATTGTACACGAGTATTGCCGCCATTCGTGCCCGGAATCCGCAGCACTCCTTCATGGACATCAGCCGCACTTGAAGAATCCGGCAGCCAGTGCATGGCCTCTGCCGCGTACGCCTTAGCCCCGACAGTAAAAGATTGTTTTGGCCCGGCGAGAGGCTCACCCGGTAGATGCTCCCACCCCAAGGGAATGGATACCGTGAAACGGCTGCCCTTGCGGTAAGTACTCTCAACGCGCACGCTGCCCTTATGGAGCTTGACCAGGTCCTGTACCAGCGCCAGGCCGATGCCGGAGCCCTCATACGTCCGGCCTTGCACACCCGAGACCCGGTGAAAGCGGTCGAACAGACGCGGCAGTTCGTGCTCGGGAATGCCAATTCCCGAGTCGGAAACAGAAAGTTCGACATGATCACCGACCCTGTGGAGCGAGACCGCAATTTCCCCTTCGAAGGTGAACTTGAATGCATTCGAGAGTAGATTGAGGACGATCTTCTCCCACATCGCCCGGTCCACATAAACCGGTTCGCTTAGCGCCGGACAATTTACTGAAAACCCGAGGCCGGCCTTCTCAATCGCGGAACGGAAAACGCTCGCCAGCTCGGCGGTGAAGCGCGGCAAATCGCTGGGCAAGAACGAAGCCTCTGTGCGGCCCGCCTCGATCCGCGAGAAATCCAACAGCGCGTTGACGAGCTTGAGCAATCGCAGGACATTGCGATGTATCAGGTCCAGGTCCTCGTGGGTCACGGTCACAGCGCCGTTCGCACGCCTTACCATGTCCTCAATGGGACCAAGCATCAAGTTAAGTGGGGTGCGGAACTCGTGGCTGACATTGCCAAAAAAAGCTGTCTTTGCACGATCGAGTTCCGCCAGCGCCTTGGCGCGCTCCTGTTCTTCCTCGCGGGCTTGGACATTCGCGACGGCCGCCGCGAGTTGACCCGCGATGAGATCAATGAAACCGGCATAGGCCGCGTCGTAGCACCGGTATGGGTTGACCGCGGCGACAAGAAACCCGGCCGGAGGTCCCTGCCGCCGCTGTTTGATCGGCACTACGATCGCTTGCGTGGGAGGCGTCTCCCAGGCGCCGGTGGGAAATGGCATCCCTGCGGCGGTTGCGATGGGTACCTCGATGGGGCGTGAATGCTCGAGAATCTCGCCCGCCGGCCACATTTCTTCGTTTGTTCCGGCTTCGATCGTGGCAGGTGCGCCCGGATGGCCTGGCGCGATACCAGTTGCACAAACCAGGCGTGCACGCCGGCTGTCCGCGCCATCGAATAGATACGTAAGCGTGAACGGCAGATCTTTGGAAGCGGCGCCGATTTGATCTTCGACTGCGGCTAACACCTTGTCCTGCGTGTTGGCCGCCGCAATCTCGGAGGCGAATTGACGCAACGTCGTCATACGCCGCTCGCCGATAACCCGCTCGGTATCCTCGGAGACCACGCACAGCATCCCATTGACGCGTCCGTCATCATCCACCAGCGGGCTGTACGAAAAAGTGTGGTAAGTCTCTTCCGGGAATCCGCTGCGCTCCAGAAACAGCGCCAGGCCCTCGTCGTATGTCGCTTTACCGGTTGATAAAACGGAGTCGATACGTGGGCCGATAACCGGCCAAATCTCCGACCATACCGCGTGCGCCGGACTGCCCAGCGCCCATGGATGCTTGATGCCCAGCGTGGGCCGGTACGCGTCGTTGTAAAAGAACGTGAGCTGCTCTCCCCAGCCAACCCACATTGGATAGCGAGAGGTAAGGAGGATGTTTATGACGGTCCGCAGGCTCTGCGGCCAGGACGCTACTGGACCCAGAGCCGTGCTGCCCCAGTCAAAGGAGCGCATGCGCGAAGCCATCTCGCCTTCACCGGATAGCGACTCCGAGACTTGATGGTTGGCACACTCTCTCATGGGGGGCGCGCGCACATCCCCGCACCAGCAGGTTGTCTTAAAGGATCGAGGCCCCTTTCGTTGGGAACCGAGTAATCCGAACTATCGGCGTGGGCCGGAGCTGGTGCGACCGGTCCGGTTAAGAAAGGCGGCAGCCCGCACGCAATTTACGTGCCGATATTAGGCGTCCTTTAGCGCGGATTTACAATCCAAAGCTATCACCGGACCGGTACGATGAAAACGAAAAGAAGAGCATGATAATGTCTTACAGATGACATTTTGACGTTTTCAAAGGCTGACCATGGAGTCAAACATGTTGCCTTGGGAAGGAAGGCACGGCATCTATCTTTGGAGCCGGTTCTCACAAGGTCGGCGCTCATCTGGCGTCAACAAGAACGAGACGGGGGATCGAAGCAAGCCGGTTCAACGAATTGTCGGCACTCGGACCTCGGTGCTGAGCTGACTGCCCTTGGCGAGGGGGAAGTGACTCGATCGCTACAAGCTGTAAACGAGCTTTGCTGCAAGAATGGAATTCAAGCCATGCTGCGCGGCAGATGCCGCTCGCGCGCGCCGATGGCGGTTCGCCGTGCCGCGCTAAATCCGTGCTTCCAGCATCCTGGCGGAAGGCCGCGCCAGGACCTGGCCCTTTGCTGTGCAACGGGTAGTCCCTTCGCGCAACCACCCCTGCAAGGGGCGAAACATCTACCTCGGGCTCGGCTGATGAAACGCGCTTGGCTGGAGTGTAGGCCATGAAGACAACGCCAGTGAGCGCCGATGCGCTCCGCAGGCTCATGCTATTTGGACGGTTACCTGCGGAAATCCTCAGCGATGTGGCAGCCCAAATAACAACAATCCGGCTCGCGCGCTTGCGCACGCTTCAACTGGAAAAGTCCCATGGGGGCTATGTATACGTACTCGTCTCGGGCGTCGCTGCATTGAACGCCCGTCATAATTCGTTTGGCCCGATGTTCCGGGGAATCATCACCGCTGGCGAGGTTTTCAACCTTGGCGCTCTGCTGCCGGATCAAGCGAGCCTTCAATGCACGGCTCTCACCGATTGCGTGATCGCCAAGCTCCGGCCAAAAACATTCTCTGAGCTTGTGGTCGGAGTTCCGCTTGAAAAGTTCCGGCTCATACTGGAGCTCAGCATTGGGCGATGGTGGATGGGGCCTCCCTCCTGGTTTTCGACTACCACGAAGTATGCGGCTCGCGGCCGGCTGGGTGCGATGCTGGTGGAGTTGAGCCGCAAGTTCGGAGTTAAAGACTCCAGAGGGACGATCATCACTTTGACCCTCACCCGACACGATCTGGGACAACTGATTGGCGTTTCCCGTCAGAAAGTAACCATGGAAATAGGTATGCTCGCTAAAGCGGGAAAACTTGTTAAGCAAGGAAAAAGGCTGGTAGTGACAAAGATTCTCGAAAAGGAATGGCCTCAGCCGACGGCACTCGACTGATCAAAATCGCCCGCCACGCCTGTCACGGCTGTGAACCCGTGGACCCGCAAAGCAGTTAACCCGAGCTTAAATCGTCGGAGAAAAGAGAAGCCCAAAGTACCAAGCTGCTGTGCGCCCGCGGCGTCGAGTCCGCCATAGTCCCTGCCTGTCAACGTCATTCTCGCGCATTCTTGTTTGAATGACATAGGCAAAGCCGGGCACAGGTTACCCGCAATGCAGTAGCACGTGAACCAAACCCCGTTGTCTTAAATCTTGAGCCAGCCGCAACGCGTCGGAGTGTGGCATTTGCCTCACTCCTGTAGAAGACGACCTACATATTTTAGGCCGCCATCTTTCCGGTTGGTGAAGAAACATTTTGGCCAGCGGTTTGCAGGAAGCACAGTGGACTTCGAGAGAGGAGTAGAAGTATGATAGTCCATGTGGCCGACTTCCGGCATCCGTCCACACCGAGTCATCGGGACCAGCGAAGTTCCTTCCCGACACGCCCGCTGCTTAACCGCGAGGACCTGGAGGCGGTATTGTTCGCGAGCTCATGCCTTCTCCCGATCCAGTTTTACGACCATATCATCAGCCGCGATATCCTGCAGGGCGAAGAAGCCTTGATGTTCGCCGTTCTGGAGGACGGCATTCAGCGCTATCTTAAGTGTACCAACGTTCGGAATTTTCACGAGCGCCAGGAACTGAATGAACTCGAGCTGTGGTTCGACGCACCCGAGCGGTCGAGCGTCTTTTCTTTCAAGAGTCTGTGCGAGAGTTTCGGCATAGATGCGCGGATTCTGAGGAAATCCCTTCGATGGCTCGGGGCGCGCATGAAGGAAGACGGGTGGCGTCACCATCCGCTGCCACGCTTCCGCAAAGCTCCCGTTCGGCGGCTTCGGCAATCGCGCTAACCGTCGGCTGTGAGCTGACCAGACCACCGGCGCAGCGGGTGGAGTGTGTCGAGCGCAGATGATCCAACCGAGGAGCCTGTCCTATCCTCGGAGGATCCGGTTGAAGGGCCAGCCGGGTGCGGCCCGTTCTTTGCTCCGAAATTCAAACAAAGGCGGCGTGATCAATAGTTTGCCGCCGGCAAGGAGAAGAGGTGTATGAGCCAAACCGATCAATTCTATGACGTGGGTCAGTTACGTCGCGATCCATCTAATGACATCAATGCGTTGCGCCGCGAGATCGATCGGGCATTTGAGGGATTCGACTCGATGCCCTTGACGCGCGCCGCCTTTCTGCCGGGCCGGTGGCAGCGTGCTTACCCGCTGGTGAATCTGCAAGAGGACCGGGACAACCTCTACGTGGAAGCGATGGCGCCCGGAATCGATCCGAAATCATTGAACATTACGGTGGTGCAAAACACGCTGACGATCACCGGCGAAAAGATGGGACCGCCTGCTGAGATGAAACCAGAAGCGTACCATCGCGAGGAGCGGGCGGCTGGTAAGTTCTCGCGAGCCATCAATCTGCCGGTCGAAATCGACGAGAAAGGGATCAGCGCCGAATACAAGAACGGGCTCCTGCTGATCAAGCTGCCCAAGTCGGAAAAGGCGAAGCCAAAGCAGATCAACGTCCAGGTCTCCTGATGCGCGGCGTTCGCGTTCTTAAAAATCGAGGAGGAAAGGCCATGGCAGAGCAAACTACACCGATACCCAGCGCAGTAAAAACGAACGGAGGAGAGTTAACGCGCGACCAGGAGCGTCATGTACCTCCCCCGGTTGACATTTACGAGACTCCCGAAAGTCTGGTCTTGTGGGCCGACATGCCGGGCGTAGATAAGGAAAACCTCGAGGTTCGTATCGAGAACGGTGTACTGACCATTGCAGGAAGATCGGCCCATACCGTCCCCGGGGATCCTGTGTACCGTGAATACGACCTTGCCTCTTACTTCCGGCAGTTTGAATTAGGCGACCAGATCGATACGGAAAAAATTAACGCTGAACTCAAATACGGCGTCCTAAAGCTGAACCTTCCGCGAGCGGAGGAACACCAGCCCAGGAAGGTTGAGGTCATGGTCAGTTGATCGAGGCACGTCAGATCGATCATTACCTTGGTGTGGCCAGGCACCGATCAGGAGGTGGCATATATGGCTCAACTGCTGCCTGAATCATTGAAGCAGGCTCCGCAATCATGGAAGAAGGCGCTGGAGCAACTGCGCGAGGACATTCATGGTGCGCTAGACCGCTGGTTGCACCGGCGCTCGCATAATGGCAACGGCGCAGTTCCGGTGCGCGTGAGTGGAGGCGTAGATGGAGGGGACGGGCGGACGTCGTTCCCGGGCGTTTTCACCAACGGAGGTCCACCGATCGACGTGGAAGACAACGGCGATGAACTCGTCCTCCTGGCCGAAATGCCTGGACTCAACCGCGAGGACTTTGCGGTTGAAGTACTGGCTGATCGCGTGATCCTCCGCGGCCAGAAGAAACTCGAGGTTGAGGAGCGCCGGCAGGGCTTCTTCGTCGCGGAACGGCAGTTTGGCAGCTTTGTGCGCGTTATCCCGCTTCCATCCAGGATTGATGTGCAAAAGGCCAAGGCCAACTACCACAACGGCCTGCTGCGGGTGGTTCTGCCGAAGACCGAGGACTCCAAGGCAAAGCAGGTGCAGGTGCGCGTAAACTAAGCCTTCGCTTGCTACAACGCGCAACTTACAGACGGCACATTTTGCTGGCGGCGTGCCGGAGGTTCATCAGTCCGGCGCCGGCACCTCCTAACCGTGTTTGCTCTTCCGGCCGCCGCCTGCGCTCCCAACTCCGTCGAGAGCACCGAGCTCTCGACGGAGTATCCTAACGAATGTAAGCCGTCTCTAATCCGCTACTTTCATCTCGCACAAAGTCAAGCCGAGATCCTTTTCGTGTGTGGAGCAGGGGCCACAGTGATGCCGCAGAGGCTACACCGCGCTCATATCGACGAGGAATGCCAACAAGCCGCCGCGAAAGACTCTGGCAGCCCTAAAAGACAGATACCGCTATGCTTGCAGGCGCAGCCTGCCACGCCGGCCTCGTGCCATGGCACGAAAAACGCAGCATCTCAACCACGAATACTCCGGGAGGAATGCTGCACATGAAAACCGATTCTGAATTGCGGCGCGACGTCGAGCGCGAACTCGAATGGGACCCCGGCATTGATGCTCGCGACATTGCGGTCGCGGTCAAAAACGGCGTCGTGACGCTCACGGGCCATGTCCCCAGGTACAGCGACAAGTGGGCCGCCGAGCGCATCGCCAAGCGGGTCGCCGGCGTCACCGCGCTGGTAAATGACATCGAGGTCAGGCTCAGCAGCGACCGAACCGACAAAGACATTGCCGAAGATGCCCGCACGGCGCTTCGGACGGACAGCCGATTGCCCTACGATGGGATCAAGGTGATCGTCGATCATGGCTGGATCACGCTGGAAGGAACGGTCGGCGCCTACTATCTGAAGGCAGCGGCCGAAAGCGACGTCCGTTACATAAAGGGCGTACGGGGTGTCACCAACAGTATCACCGTCGTGCCTCGAGTGTCGCCCTCGGAAGTGAAAGCCAAAATCGAAGAAGCGCTCAAACGCAGCGCGGAACTCGACGCAATGAAGATCTCGGTGGAGGCCGTGGGTGCCAAGGTGGTTCTGAGCGGAACCGTGCGTTCATGGGCCGAGCGTGAGGAAGCCGAGAGAGCGGCCTGGCGGGCGCCTGGCGTCACCGAAGTCAATAACAAGATTGTAGTTATGCCGTAATTTACCTCGGGCGATCCGCCGACGAAGGCGCCGCCACGCGCACTAGCAACTTCAGGCAGGTGGCGGCGCCCGACGGTTCATCGAATAACGAAAGCCTCCGCCCAGTGTCAAAGCGCGGGGCCGGATTTAGCGGACTATGGCGAAAGTCATCAACGGCACGACGCGGGCTGGTGGTGGACGAACAACCGGATTGGGTGAGGCGCCATCACCCCACGTGGTGGGGTGATTGGGACACGGTCCACGTTTGGCGCTCGGCGGATTGGTGATGGGGGAGCTGCGAGCGATTGAGGAGCGTGAAGCACCAGCCTTAACGCTGCGCAACAGGCCAGCGCAAGAGGGCGAGGCAGCTATCCGTGCCGCGCAACAACGGGCGGCGTTACTCCGCATGGCCCGTCAGCGAGCCGCCTCTAAGTCCGGTTCCTGACAGCGCGATGCTGCCTGGAGGACCCAGACCGCTTCCTCCATTTCATTACGCAACGATATCGCCGAACGCACGCACGCCGCCGCTTTCAGTTCCTTACGCCGTTTTGCCGCCGGCTGCGCGCAAACCGCGACCTGTGGTTCCTCACGCCCTCGTACAGCCTGCCGAACGACACGTCCAGGCAGTGCCCTATCGCCGGCCGCTCTAAGCGTCGATTTCCTCTAAAGGTTGCTGGCCACTGCCGCAGGCGGCGCGGCACTGGCTCAACTTTCGTTGTTGGAAGAGGTGAAATCCGGGAAAATCGTGTAGACTAATTCGTCTTCTTGCCGCAACAATCTTTGTAGAGCTTCAGAGATCCGCAGGGACAAGGTTCGATAGGATGTGGCATTGTCCGCCTCCTTTGCTGATTCGAACAAATATCATTTCCATCGGGAGCGTCCACAGGATGATCATCCAGCGTGGGAGTTTGAAACTCCCCGAGTTGAAGCACCGCTCGTGCCATCATCAGACGCCGCCATGCCTGGCTGCTGCAAACCAGTGATCGCTAGCTGCATAATCACTTGTGGAGCAGGGGCCACAGTGATTGGAGCTACGGCTACACCCCTGCTTCTCGACTGTCGTGAGTCCCCAGACGAACCGGATCCGCACCTTCCGAAGCTCGGCTTTGTTAGTGCTCAGCACTCCGGGTAGAGACGTGCCCCGGCGCCGCTCGCCATGGCACGGAAAACGCTAATTCCAATCGTAGTATCCCGGGAGGAATGCTGCACATGAAAACTGATTCGGAATTGCGGCGCGACGTGGAGCGCGAGCTCGAATGGGATGCCAGCATCGACGCTCGTGACATTGCGGTCGCCGCCAAAAACGGCGTCGTGACGCTCACCGGCTATGTCCGCAAATACAGCGACAAGTGGGCCGCCGAGCGCATCGCCAAGCGGGTCGCCGGCGTCACCGCGCTGGTAAATGACATCGAGGTCAAGCTCAGCAGCGAGCGAACCGACGCCGACATCGCGGAGGCCGCCAGGCTGGCGCTGAAGGCGGACACCAGAGTGCCTTACGATCGGATCAAGATCATCGTCGACCACGGGTGGATCACCCTCGAAGGGACCGTCGACGGCTACTACCAAAAGAGCTCCGCCGAAAGCGATGTCCGCTACCTGACCGGAGTTCGAGGTGTCACCAACAACCTCACCGTCGCAACTCGAGTGTCACCTTCGGACGTTAAGGCCAAGATCGAGGAGGCGCTCAAACGCAGTGCCCTGTTAGATGCAATGAAGATGTCGGTTGAGACCGTGGGCAGCAAGGTGATTCTCACTGGCAGTGTGCGTTCCTGGGCTGAACGCGAGGAGGCGGAACAGGCAGCGTGGCGTGCGGCCGACGTCAATGAAGTGGAAAACAGAATCGTGGTGAATCCATAGAAATTGTCGCTTTCAGCACCGGCAACGAATGAATGCAACCGCACGTTAATAGGCATTTCCAGGTAATTCGCCTGCTCGGAGAAATCAAAGGAATCTAAGCCATGAAAGAAAACAAAGCGGCGGCTAACGAGACTGGAAACCGGACCTCGGCGTTAGGACCGGGGACCCCGGCCCCGGACTTCAGCCTCCACAGCACCCCCGATCAATGCGTCTCGCTAAGCGAGTTTCGCGGGCAGCCCATGATTCTAGCCTTCTATCCGGCCGACTGGAGTCCCGTGTGCGGAGATCAGATGGGGCTGTACAACGAGATCCTGCCGGAGTTCCGCCGCTTCAACACCGCCCTTCTTGGCATCTCGGTCGATGGTGCCTGGTGCCACACTGCGTTCGCCAAAGATCGCAAGCTCCGGTTCCCCCTATTGGCGGACTTTGAACCCAAGGGCGCCGTCGCGCGAACCTACGGCGTTTACAGGCAGCAGGAGGGCGTCTGCGAGAGGGCCCTTTTTGTGATCGACCCGGAGGGCACGATTGTTTGGAGTTATGTGTCGCCGATCGGCGTCAATCCCGGCGCCGATGGCATTCTCGCGGCGCTTGAGGTGATGTGTTCGGGCCAAGCAGAGGCGCAGGCGAAGGAGCCGGACGGCGCGGCTCACCGTGCGAATTGAGCCAATGCGGAGGTTTGAACCCGCCGGCTGAAGTTTGTTTTGCTCTGCGGCTCGCGGTGGGAAGAGAAAGGTCAGACGCTAGCGCGCGGAAACTCCAGCCGTAGCCAAGCCTCGTCAGGTGTCTGGCGTAGCGCGATTGAGGGGATCACCTTGCTGCGTGAAGATGACATCCGTTTCGTCAAGGAGACTGTAGTACCGCATGCCACCCCGGTGCTCTCGCTGTATGTGGACGTCAATCCCGGCAGGCCGGAGAATGCGGAACGGGCATGGCTGCCACGACTCAAGAATACCTTAAAAGAACTTCAGGTTCCTCGTGATATTACGGCGAAAGTGATTGATGTACTGGAATCGAGGCGTCCAGACGCGCGCACATACGTGGTCTTCGCGGCGTCGGATTTCATTCGGCTATATAGCTTGCATGTCGACCCACCGGTCGTCGATCTCGCTCATGGCCGCATTGAAGGGCGCTGGGGCGATCCCTATGTATTTCCGCTTCTTTACATAATGGATGAATACCAGCGCTATGAAGTAGTGTTCATAGACCACAAGAAATGGCGCTTCTTTGAAGTATTCCTGGGAGATATCGAAGAGATTGGAGATGCCTTCCTCGATCTCGGCAGTCTTGAATCACACAAGATCGACACTCGGCCGGCTGCGCTCTATCAGCAAGTGGGGGTGCTCTTACGCGGCGGGGCCAGAGGGGATCAGTTCGAGCGGCATATCGAGGCGTGGGTTCAACGCTTCTACAAACGCGCCGCCCTGGTTCTTCAGAAGCTGGTCGAACAGCGGCGTATTGACGTCTTGATTCTCATTGGCCCGGACGAAGACACGCACTTCTTCGTGCAGAGTATGCCCAAAAACCTAAGGCAAAGAACCGTTGCCCGGGTACCATCTCTCCCTAATCCCGGGACGAGTGCGGTTGAAGTACTCAAGCACGTCGCTCCCGCGATCGCCGATAGCATGCAGGCACAGGAGCTGGCCCTGTTACAGGAGGTTCGCGAAAAGGGAAGATGGGGGCCTGGGATTTTGCAACAGCTCCAGATGGGCAGACTCCACCTCGTCGTGGCTCCCTGGAACTTGAACGGAAGCGTGTGGCGCTGCGCCGGCGGCTTGGTAGTTAAAGACCCCAAGGAGGCAGAAGCGTTCTGTCCCGGACAAGAAGTGAAAGAGGTGCCTTTGCGCGAGGTATTGCCGGACCTCCTGCCGGCTTATGGTGCGCGGCTGGAGTTTGTGCAGGGACAGGCTGAGCAGCGTTTACTCGCGGAGTTCGAAGGATTGGCAGGCCTTCCCCGCTGGTAAAACCCAACCGCCATCGATCGGAAGACCCTTGATTAAGCAAGACTCTGAAAGGAGATAGCTCGTGGCTCATATTCTAATGGTCATCACAGGCGCGAACTACATCACGCTCAAGGATGGTTCACGTCATCCAACCGGCTATTGGGCCGACGAAGTTCTGGTGCCCTACCGCATGTTCACTGACGCCGGCGTCGAGGTGGATATCGCAACGCCGGGCGGCGTGCCCGCACCACTCGATAAGGCAAGCCTGGATCCGCAGTATCATGGCGGGGACGCGGCGAAAGCTCGCGCGATCGCACAAGCGCTCAAAGCAATCCCAGGGCTCAACAAACCGCTCAGGCTCGAAACCATTGACGAGGCGCGCGCCGCCGCCTACGGCGCGATCTTCTTTCCGGGCGGTCATGGTCCGATGGAAGACCTGGCCGCCTCCCCACATGTCGGGGCCCTGGTTCGCTCATTTGCCCGCGGCAACAGGCTGGTTTCCGCGCTTTGCCACGGACCCGCCGCGCTGCTGGCGGCCGGTGCCGACGACTGGCCCTTTAACGGCTATCGTTTGACCGGTTTCTCCAATGCTGAAGAGGAGCAAACGCCGGTAGCCCACAAGCTTAAATGGTACCTACAGACCAAGCTCGAACAACACGGCGCCCGCTACGAGGCCACAAAGCCGTGGTCGCCATACGCCGTTACCGACCGCAATCTCGTCACCGGTCAAAACCCTGCGTCGGCGGACCCGACTGCCCGCGCGTTGCTCGATTGCTTGGGCACTCAGCGTGAGGGTTAGTTAGCGCGGTTTGTCAAATGCGTAGTTGCAGACCGCGAGGAATAGCATGGCAGTCGCTTCGAAAGCCGCAACAGCCGGTATTTCGAAGTCAGACTCGACCGATTCTGCACAAACTCGATCCGGGAGCTCGCGATCAACGCGATGCAGAGAGCGAACTCAGGGCATCCCTGGCGGCAATCGCCATCCCGACGCCGTTATCGAAGCCTGGAGCGGACCAGTGGATTCAACACCAGGTACTGTGACTAATAAGGAATGACTACATTCGGCGTTTCCGGACCCTAATCAGAACGGACTCAAGCATTTTGGCTTCACTGTCGAAAGCGTAATTGAGAATGCAGTAAGACTATTGGGATGCTAACTCCGTCGGCACCTTCACCGCTTCGAACAGCGCCGGAACTGCATTCCGTCTCAGACCGGCGCGCTGCCGCAAGTCATCGGGATATGCAACACTTAAGTGTAACCGGGTCGCCTGAGAACGCCTTTGAGCGCTCTGGAAACGTGCCAGGGCCGAGCCTGACCGGCGATTTGGACGAGAACCGCCGAGTGCGGCCATGTGTCTATGTGATTATTGGCGCTACGGGCGATTTGACACGCCGCAAGCTTATCCCGGCTATCTATAATCTCGCTCTGGACAACCTTCTGCCGCTCCATTTCGCGCTCGTTGGCTTCGGCCGAAGCCAAATGGATGACGCTTCTTATCGCAAATTCAGCGCCGAGGCCATCCGGCAATTCTCTCGCCGCCCACTTGACGAGGAGCACTGGTCGATTTTCCAGCGTTCGATATTTTTCTTGCCGGGGTCGCTCGAAAGCGATGCGGACTGCGACCGGTTGAAGAATCGACTCGAGCACATCGAGTTCGAGACCGGGACTGGAAGTAACCGCATCTTCTACCTCTCCATACCGCCGCGCCTTTTCGACACCGGCGCGCGGCAATTCAAGACAACTGGCCTCATCTATCGGCATTCCGACCGCGAACCCTTCTCGCGCCTGGTCATCGAAAAGCCGTTTGGGGTCGATCTGGAAAGCGCCGTCAGGCTCAATCGGACGCTGCTGGAGATTCTTGACGAGGCCCAGATCTACCGTACCGATCACTACTTGGGTAAGGAAGCCGTACAGAACATTTTGGTGACGCGTTTCGCCGATGCCATTTTCGAGCCGATCTGGAACCGGCAGCACGTCGACCACGTCCAGATAACAGTCGCTGAAATGGAAGGTGTTGGAACCCGCAGCAATTACTACGACGAGGCCGGTGCGCTCAGGGACATGATCCAGAATCACATGCTGCAGCTATTGTGTATGACCGCGATGGAGGCGCCCTGGTCGATCAACGCCGATGCGGTACGCGACCAGAAGGTAACGCTCTTGCGATGTTTGCGGCCAATCCAGAAGCGCGACATCGACCGGCAGGTTGTGCGCGCACAGTACGGTCCCGGCTACGTAATGGGCGAGCCGGTGCCTGGCTACCGCAGTGAGAGTGGAGTAGGGCCCGACTCCACCACCGAGACCTTCGTTGCCATCAAAGCGTTTATTGACAACTTCCGATGGGCCGGGGTGCCCTTCTACTTACGCACCGGCAAGCGCCTGCCCAAACGTGTTACCGAGATAGCAGTGCATTTCAAGGAAGTGCCGCACGTACTATTCAACGCCAATCCCAACCAACGCGTCGAGCCCAATACGCTGGTTTTCAGAATCCAGCCGAACGAGGGGATCGCGCTAACGTTTTCGGCGAAGCTTCCCGGTTCGAAGATCCACGTTGTTCCAGTCATGATGGCTTTCCGTTATGGTGCGGCGTTCGGCGAGAATAGCGCGCCGGAGGCGTACGAGAGGCTGCTGTTCGACGTGATAGCCGGCGACCAGACGTTATTCATGCGGCGCGACGAGATCGAATCCGCGTGGGCCTGGGTCGACACGATCCAGCGCGCATGGCAAAAACAGAATGTAAGCTCGCTGTCTCAATATCCGGCCGGCAGTTGGGGTCCGCGCGAAGCTAACGGATTGATCGAGTTGGACGGGCGGAAGTGGAGAATGGCGTGAGCAGGTTCCTCAACGTCTTCACTCATCCGCCCAGGCGCGTAAGGCTCGACGCGGTTGACGGTGAACTCGACCGTCTGTGGCAACATCCTGACGATGGCGGAGAAGCCCGGACACCCCTGACGCGCGCATGCAGATCAAATCTGATCGTGCTCTGCTCTTCCCGCGCCGAAGGTGAACAGATGGAGCGCGACCTCGCCACCCTCGTGCAATACCATCCGTGCCGCGTCCTGCTGTTTGTACAAGACCACACTGATGGCACCGATAGGGTTGAGACCGAAGTTTCGACCCACATCGGCGAGGATCGGCAAGTGATCGCCGAGCAAGTGACAATTCGCGCGGGAGCGGCCCCCGACCGGCGTTTGACATCAGTCGCTCCCACCTTGCTGATCGGCGGCCTGCCATCTGCGCTTTGGTGGGTTCCACAAGCGGCACCGCCGAGTTCGGGCGAACTTTTCGATAGCCTGTCGGATATGGCGCACCAGCTAATCTACGACAGCTTCGGGTGGACCGATGCTGCCGGCGGTGTGGCCGCAATGGCTGGCTGGATCGTATCGGCCCCGTCCGATAAGACCCTTGTCGATCTTGCCTGGAACCGTCTCGATCCCTGGCGGCTAATATTGAGCGAGGCGCTGGACGCAGCCCTTGCAGGTAAAGCCCCCGCAGACCTTCAAAGCCTCACCATTCAGCACGGGGTTGGCGCATCCGTGCCGGCCTGGCTCTTCATCGCATGGTTCGCGGGGTGCTTCGGCTTACGTCCAGGGACATCCACCTTCAACGCGGCCGCGGAGATGGATTGGGTGTCGGAAACTACGGGAACACCGCTCAGGGTAACACTCAGGCCTGCGAATCAACCGGGCTACGAAGTCGCCGGGGTCGAAGTAGGATGGCGGGACGGTGGCCTCAACAAAACAGCACATTTCCGTCGCACCAGCCCCGAGCGCCAAATGGTGGTCTATGAATCCTCCAATGCGTACTCGCAAGCTATTATGCTGCCGTCTGTGCCCCGGGCGGTTGCTGTTGCACGTCAGCTCGCGGTGCCTACACGCGATACCAGTTTTATAGACGCCCTGACTCTTGCCCGCGCTATTGTGCAGACACTGCTGACCTGACCGCCCAGACTGGGACGGGAGAAAAACAGCACTAATGGAAGAACGATGGAAGCTGGACCGGGTCAGGATCTCCAAGGTAATAGCGCCTTATCGCGTCACCAACGGAGAGAAGTTCCGCCTAAAGGATTTCGATCCCACCGATACGGACCCCTTTGACCCCGAGGAGAAGAGCGAGACCAAGGAACTCCTTCGCCAGGGAGTCGAGTTGCTGGACCAATACCACGAAAGACTATTTGCGCAACATACCTGGGCCCTCCTGATGATACTTCAAGGTATGGATGCGTCGGGCAAGGACAGCGCTATCAAACACGTGATGTCGGGAGTCAATCCTCAAGCCTGCCATGTGGCCGCCTTCAAGCAACCGTCGAATCAGGAGCTGGACCATGATTATCTGTGGCGGTGCCACCAGGCGCTGCCTGGGCGGGGCTGTTTTGGTATCTTCAACCGTTCCTACTATGAGGAAGTTCTGGTCGTGCGGGTCCACCCCGAGTTCTTGGATCTCGAACGCCTGCCAGCCGAAGTGACAGGTCACGACCTATGGCAGGGCCGTTACAAACAGATCAACGAATACGAAACTTACCTCAACCAGAACGGTATCGCGGTCAACAAATTTTTCCTCAACCTCTCATACGAAGAGCAACGCAAGCGTTTCCTCAAACGGCTGGAAGAGCCGGAAAAAAACTGGAAGTTTTCGCCCAACGACATCCGCGAAAGGCAATACTGGGATGATTATATGAATGCTTACGAGCGGATGATTCAGGCCACCGCTTCCAGGCACGCGCCATGGTTCGTGGTTCCGGCGGATCACAAATGGTTTGCGCAATTAGTGGTGGCCGGAGCACTCTTCGAGACGTTGCATGGGATGGACCTGAAATTTCCGGTCATCGACATAAAGAGAAACCGGGAACTGCAAGAGATCGAACGCATGCTTCGAGAAGAGCGCGGAACGAAATAGGACCGCAAGCCAGGTCAAGCGCCGAGCCGGTGGATACGAATGCGCAGGTTCTTATTTCTTGCTGCCGGGGGCACTCACCTTAAGTCATTGACGGGACGGCAGCAGGAAAGCCCGGCGATATAGGGCGATATAGATGGAGGTGTTGCTATGGAAATGGGTAGCCTGATTGCTCTCGGCGCGGTCGCACTTGCGGGCTTCGTCACCGCAGGGGTCATTCTGCGGCAGGCCGACCTGCTGATAAAACAAAACCAGATGCGGGCACTTCTGCGGCTCAAAACGCAATGGGAGTCGCCGCGTTTGAGATCGCTGCGATCCCGCTGGGCGGACGACCCCCGAAATTTCTCCACGGCGATGCCAATTCTCGAATTCCTGGAGGATCTTGCCGCCTTTCAAAAAAATGAGGCGCCCGATGACGCAGTGCTGTGGGACACACCTATAGCCAAGTACGCCGCGCGATACTATTTCTACAATCGTCAGAATGGGACCATTGATACGCTCCGCCATGAATGGCGGGACTCCACCTTGTTCGACAAACTCGAATCAGTTCTGTGGCCGTCATATTTGCGTTTTGAACTGTCTCGCCGCGGCGTGGGCGAACGAACCCTTCTGGCCGAGTTGGAAGAAAGTGAGCCTCGTTTTATCGAGACCGAAGCTCAGGTTCTGATACCCTGAGTCTGCAAGCGATCTCTCCCGACTTGAGCCTCAGGGGCTTCGGTCCCGAAACGCTATTCAGTGAGTTCCCGGATACGAGATACCAACGAGCGGAGATCCCAGCCCCCGTCGTGCCGGATACCGTTGATGAAGAAAGTCGGCGTGCCATTGACGCCGCTTCTCACGCCGCTCAGGAAGTCTTCGCGTACGCGGGGTGCGAAGCGATGCGTGGCCATGTCAAGATTGAAACGAGCTATATCCAAACCCAGGCTCGCCGCATATGCCGCCAGATCTTTGTCTTCGAGCGCATCCTGATTTTCATATAGGGTGTCGTGCATCTCCCAGAACATACCCTGGGCCCCCGCTGCCTCTGCCGCTTCCGCCGCATGCTCGGCGTGAGGATGCGCGACATTCATAGGAAAGTTGCGAAAAACGAAGCAGAGTTGGTTCCCCAGTAGCTGCTGCACTTCCTTCACTATCAGGTGGGCTTGACCGCAAAAGGGACATTCATAATCACCATATTCCACCAGTTTCGCCGGGGCGTTGATTGGCCCCTGTATGTGGTCGCGCTTTGAAATCAGGAGGACAAGGTGGGGCGCTGCTATAATTGCCATGATTTTTACCGGCTCCTTATTTGAGTGTTGTGTCTCGTGATCGTGATAAAGTGCGCTTTGGCGAATTGGTGAGTTATCGGGCAGCAGGCTGAGCAATTATTGCGCCAATACACTGCCGGCGTGACGGAGCGAGCCTAGACCTCAGACGGCGAAAGATCCGGGTGGCATCTGCCTCATCATTGTAGAGAGTTCCCTACAACGATGTGGAACATACGAATGCAGCCGCTAACCCCCGTTATCTCGTCCGATCATGGTGTCAGACGCGGCTTATAAGCGCGCTTCCAGCAGCCCGCTAGGCATGCGGATCCAGGCGCGCCTGGCGCCGATTGCTCTGCTTGAGAAGCAACGCCATCGGCGCCATTAGAAGACAGGCGCTGCCGATTAGCCACGCAGCGTCGATGTAAGCCAGAACTGTCGCCTGCGCGACAGTTGCCTCGTAAACCCGCGCGTAAGTCTGCCTGAGCGCTGCGGATGGCTAAGCCCATGGTGAAACAATATCGGTACGATGCGGAGAATGGCATCGTGGATCGAGTAAGCGTAAGGGGTGACGTGCACGACGAAGCGCTGCTGATGGAATTGCGCACGGCGCGCAATCATGGTTTCAACCAACGAGATGCCCACACTGCCGCCGATATTGCGAAACAGGTTGATCATCCCGGATGCCTCGCCGCTCTTTTGCGCGGGAATCGCCGCGAATGCCACCGTATTGATCGGTATGAAGAGCAGCGTAAGTCCCATGGATTGGTAAACGCGGTACATCATGGCAGTCTTGAAGTCGATCTGGCGATTCAAGGTCGTCATATGAAACAAGGCGAGCGCGCTGATGACAAAACCCGTGGCGATAATCCATTGGGTTTGTATTTTGTTGATGAGGCGGCCCACGAAGGGCAACATTACCATCACCAGCACCGCTCCCGGTGACAACGCCATACCCGCCAGTTCCGCGGTGTAACCCATGAAACTCTGCAGGAATTGAGGGACCATGACCGTGGCCGCATAGAGTTCCACGCCGAAGACGAAGATCAGCAAATTCGCGGTGGCAAAAGTTCGATTTTTAAGCAGGCGCAGATCGATCACCGGCTTACTCGTGCGAAGCTCCCAGGCCACAAACAACAACAGGCTCGCAGCAAACGTCACGGCAAGAGTTGTTATCACGTGTGAATTGAACCAATCGTCTTCCTGGCCTCTGTCCAGCATCACCTGAAGCGATCCCAGGCACAGCACAAGCAGGGCGATGCCGACATAGTCGATGTTCAGGTGCTGGCGCGCCCGGTGCATTTGTTCGCGCAGATACTCAGGGTCCTGAATCAGCAATGAAGTGAAGATCAAGGAGAGAGTCCCCACCGGAATATTGATGAAGAAAATCCAGCGCCAGTTGTAGTTATCGGTGATCCAACCGCCCGAGGTAGGACCAATCGCAGGCGCGACGACCACAGCCATCCCATAGATAGCGAATGCCATTCCCAGCATCTCGGGAATAAATGTGTCGGCGATGATGGCCTGCGACACCGGCTGCAAACCGCCACCACCCGCGCCTTGGATAATGCGGAATAGAACCAACGTTCCTAACGTTGTTGCCATGCCACACATAAACGAACTGACGGTGAAAATCACCACGCAAGCCATACAGAAGCGTTTGCGGCCGAAGACGGTGGAGAGCCATCCGCTGATTGGGAGCACCGCGGCGTTCGAGACCAGGTAGGAAGTGAGTACCCACGTGGCGTCATCAACGCTGGCGGAGAGTCCGCCAGCGTTGAGTACCCACGTGGCGTCATCAACGCTGGCGGAGAGTCCGCCAGCCATGTGCGGCAGCGCCACGTTGGCGATGCTCGTATCGAGCACCTCCATGAACGCCGCCAGCGCTACGGTGAGCGCAATTAACCAGGGATTGTGGGTGGCGGGTGGGGTGGATACAGGCGCGGGGGTCGGGCGCGCAGGCTTGGGAGCGACAGCCATTGCCGGCACCTGGGTCCGCCATCAGCGGCCGGCCAACCAGACCGTGGGCTCTACAGACATCCCTGGCCGCAGCCGGCGATTCGGGTCCTCGCCCTGGCTAAAGCGCAGCCTCACCGGAAGGCGCTGCACAACTTTGACGTAGTTGCCGGTAGCATTTTCCGGCGGCAGAAGGGAGAACTTGTCGCCGCTGGCGCCGCCCATACCCTCGATGTAGCCATTATTTATTCGGCGTCGGTGGCGTCAACGTGGATCGTCACCCCCTGGCCGCGATGCATCTCGCGCAACTGGTTCTCTCTGAAATTTGCTGTAACCCAGATATCGTCGAGTTGAACGATTGCGAGCAATCCCTGACCCGGCTCCACCTGCTCTCCCACTTCAACGGTCTTCTCTCCGATCACACCCGCAACCGGCGCTACGATGTGCGTATAGCTCAGGTTAAGTCCAGCCTGGTCCAGCGCGGCCTGCGCCGCGGCGGCCGCCGCCTCGCGCTGGTTGACCAGTGTCGCCGCCGCGCCTTCGCTGGCGCGAGCCGAAAGCACCTGCGCGTCATCGACTTGCGCGATCCTAACCTGGTCCTCGTACTGTTCGCGCGAAATTACTTTCTCTGTGTAAAGTTGGTGATAACGATCGAGGTCTCGTTGGGCCTTGGTGTTGGTCGCCACGGCCTGCGTCAGGTTGGCGGCGGCTACGCCGTAATCATGACGCGCCGCGACCAGGGCGGCCTGGGCCTGTCCCAGATTGGCGCAGGCCAGATCGAGCGCTACCTGGTAGTCGCGGGGATCGATGTCGACCAAGGGATCTCCCTTGTTCACGTGGTACGTGTCCTCGACATGGACCTGAACGATGGTGCCGTTGATTCGCGGGCTAATCGGATTGAGATGGCCGTCGATCTGCGCGTCGTCGGTCCACTCGTAGGAGTGCAGATAATTCCACAAATAGCGCCCGGCTACAGCAAGAATTGCCGCGGCAGCAATTGCGGTCACGATTTGCCACGGGCGACGGCGAATTAGATCGCGAAACCATCCTGACGGTTCATCCGGCACAGGTCTCCACATGCGTTCAGATGACTTGTCCAGGAACTGGGATTCCATGGGCATAGCCTCCCGCAACGCTGGCTCCAAGAGGCCGGATTCGGCCGCCGCGGAGTTTTCTTCGTTCGCTTTCATGCCTTGTCAGTTGACCCTGGCGCCAGAACGGGCGAAGATCAACGCGCAACCGGCGTGCCAGATGCGGGCGGCAGTATCTATCATTGGCAAACGCTGCCTGGCGGCCAAACCTCGAATCTGCCGTGCCCCCCTTGCGTCACCATAATTGTGGAGATAACCGGCCACATGACTACCGTTCCGAGTCCGACTCTCGGCGCGTAGTTTGCTTGTATGGCTGCACGGCTGAGCTTCCCTTGGCCGATGTTCCGTCCCAATTTGGCTTTTGGACGCGGTTCTTTTGGGAAGCACTGTGGATATTGAGCATCAGCAGGTGAGGCAATTGCTCCACATCAAACAGAGGTGAAGGCCATGCACAGAACAAAGAATGACCTTTCCGAAGCAACGCGCTCGGCGGCTGTGAGCCTGCTCAACGCGCGGCTGGCAGACGCGATCGATCTGATGCATCAGGCCAAGCAAGCGCATTGGAACGTCAGGGGTCCCAGTTTTATCGCGCTGCACAAGCTCTTCGACGAGATTGTCGATTCGGTCGAGGAGTATATGGACCTAATCGCGGAGCGTGTCGTGCAACTTGCCGGTACGGCCCAGGGCACAATTCGGCTTGCCGCCAAGCACTCGGCACTAAGCGAGTATCCGCCTGAGATCTCGGACGAGCACCATCACGTCGATGCGCTCTCCTCCGCGTTGGCTGCCTTTGGAAAGGGTGTACGTCACGCGATTGACCAGGCGGACGAGCTGCACGACCGCGACACCGCGGACATCTTCACCGAAATCTCTCGCGGCGTGGACAAGTATCTATGGTTCGTCGAAGCCCATCTCGGCTGATCGCGCCAAATCTCCGTTAGGCGTTGATCGAGATGCGGGCAGATCGTCGCTTGGCAGTACCGGGCCGCGCGCACCACGGATGAAGAACGAGCCCAGTTTCCGGCGCAAACCTTGCGTCGGCGAAGAACACGGTCTGAATGGAGGTATAACATGGCACAGCAGTGGAATTGGCTGAATATGCCCATGAGGCCAGCCTTGCCTCCACCGCCCACCACGGCTGATGTGTATGAACCCGCGGGCGGCGAGGCATACATCATCGAGATACACGTTCCCGGCGTGAAGCCTGAAGAGGTCATCGTTGAAGCCGCACCCGAATCAGTGCGCGTGTCTGTTAACCGGCAGCAGCAGGACGGTTCTGGGCGCAGATACATCCTGCGCGAACAAGAGATGCGCTCATGGTCTCGATTGTTCGAGTTCCCGATGGAAATAGATCCTGACAAGGTGCGGGCCACGTTTGAAAACGGGATTTTGAAGGTTCACGCGACCAAGGCCTTGGCCAATCAGCCGAAGATTATCCCGATTAGGGAGCCGGGCCAGGCCGCTTGATATTCGCCGCGGGCATTAGCCGCTATAACAGTGGGCGGCCCGAAGCACGCAGTAACAGCGCCGCCCCTTTAGCCATTGGCCGGGGAACCAAGATGGCGGTGACATTGAACAGGGACGCATTCGCGTTCGCCAAAAAAATCATTACTCAAGGCAAGGTTGTACTTGATGATCGAGACGCCTGGAGCGAACATAGACCCTCGGCGGAACAGGAGAACGAATTCATCCGCGAACACGGCTTCGAGGCCTATGGCAAATGGTATCTCGGCATCGACTACGAGGCGAAACCAAATACCAAGCGGAGATACAAGTTTCCCTACGGCGATTTCATAGCCGTCCATCGTTGCGGGGTGCTTTCAGCGGAAAGCCGGGCGGGTCAGTTCAAATATTTCGACGTGGAACGCGCGGCAGCCCACCTGCACGGCATGCTCGAGGAATTAAGGGCAGCAGCGCACACCGATTAGGCCGCCGGCGGCACGCGAACCGAATGTCGTAGGCTGCGCAGTGGCGCCCCGATTTAATTTAAATGCGGATCGCGATTTTTGCGCTCCGCATGTCCCTTGAACAGAAAGCGGACCCACCGAATTATCTCAGACGTGCGCTTGGTGTCTTCGATCGCGTCGCTGACTGCCGCCAGGGCCAAAGCGCGCTCCGGATTTTTTTGCGAGAGCAGGCGCGTAAGGCCCGCGTCCATTTACCAATGGGGAATCAGCTGTGGGACGTGCCATCATAAGACTGTTAAATCCGCATCGCTGCTTGCTCTTGAATCTGCTGCTCGTAGATCCCTGCTTATTCAGTTGATCGGAAATTTCGCCCGTCCGTAGATCCAGAATTAAAGACTTGGGCCGGGACGGCAAATTTTCCGGTCGCCACAGCGAGGGTGTAACACCGTTTCCCACCCCGAACACGGGAGTTAAGCCCCTCAGCGCCGACTGTGCCCGATGGCGGCACGAGTGGCGGGCACGGGAGAGTAGGACGCGGCCGGAATCTTTCCAGCAGAGCATCGCGATGATGCTCTGCTCTTTTTTTTGACCCGGCGATCTGGCCGCGCCTTTCGCGCCGGTTGAATTCCTCGCCGGTGATCGGTCTCTTCCCGCGCAAGCGGCGCGCGGGAAATTAGCTCAAAAAGTTCAGTGTAGCTTTCAGCTCCTGAGGAGACACTCGGCAAAAGGCTGTCGGTCACCGCCAGTGGCCGTCATGCCAACCCCAGCCGCGGCCGTGTCTAACCCAGTGACCCGCGACCCACACGGCGCCCGGATAAGGTGCCACCGTGTATACCCCCGGCACCCAGACATATTTGGTGCCGTCCCAGGCCCAGTAGCCCGGCTGCCAGACATTCGCGGGCGGCGGCGGAGGAGGGGGGGCCGTCTCGACCACGGGCGCGGGCGGCGCGATCCCAACCACTATGCCGACCCTGGCGAGGCTCGAGACTGGGGCGAGGATCAGTGCCGCGAATAGAAATAGAATGCAGGGAATTGCTCGCACGCTCATGGGTTCCTCCAGGTTGGGGCCGACGATCAGAGCTAAGCTTTTAAAGGGGGTTCAGCCGTGGGTCTACACTCCGAAGGGATAGGTTTCCGGCAATTTGGGAGCGGGCGACGTCGGAAGCGGCGTCACCGCGTGTGTCCCGTCGAACCAGATGAATTCATCGAACTGCAGCGGCAGGCAGGCTTCAAAGTAGTGGCTCATCAGTTCGGATTCCGGCCTGTAAATGACGCCGATTGCACGCTCCAGCCGCGGCGCCATCAGCGCCTCACGCAGCACTTGCCGGCGCGGTTCCCGAAAGCATCGTGAATCCCGCCACGCGCGAGTCCTGGCACAGTCGCTCATAGCTGGCCTCGTGCGAGGGTCTTACCTGTTTTAAGCTCCATCGGGCCGTCCCATTCCGATGAGGCCGCGACGGTTCCGTGTTCAGTGCCGAAGCTGATCAGAAACGCGGACTCCCCGAAGCGCAACCGCGATAGCTGTCCTATATTGAATTCGCCGCGCGCTCCCATTTCGGTGAAGGCCGCGTTTCCGACATGCGAATTATGCGCCCAGACAACTCCTTTGCTGCCTAGCGCCGCTGCAGGGTTTCGAACATGTAGTGATCGCGCAGATTCCATGAATCAACCGAGCCATAATACATAATACGGACCGGCGAAGGATGTGTGGCCCTGCCGGTCCATGGTGAGGCAGGTACCACACACCCCTCATGCGGCGCGAAGAACCGGCCGGCTTGAGCTGGGAAACGACATTCCGTCTAACCTAGGCCGAGTGTGGCGTATGATTTGGGTGCTATCACTGCTTGCCTTCCTCGCGCCGCGCTCCAGCGCCGCCGTTATCGGTCAGAACAGGCACTTTTCGACTCGCGAGTTCCTTCGGAATCGGCACTGCGATCTCCAGGATCCCGTTTCGGTACGACGCTTGGATCCCTTCGCCGGTTGTCCCAGGCGGCAGCGGTATCGACCGTTCGATTCTGGCGTAACTGATTTCCTGCCAAACAAAATTGCGCCCCTTGTCGTCATGCCGCTCCTCTTTTGTGGCGCGGATGGTCAACATGTTTCCGACGGTAGTTACCTCGATGTTCTTGGGGTCCACGCCCGGCATTTCGGCCCGCACCATTAGCTTGTCCCCCTCGATGAAGGACTCAATTCGCGGTTCGCTTAGTGCCTGGGCAAGCATCGGCGACCGCCTCGGGCTTACACCGAAGTAGTTTTCCAAGAGGTCATCGAAGTCACGCCACACATTTTCCAGTTGCTGTGCCGGATTCCATACTGAACTGCGTTTGCCATTATCATTTCCTCCTCGATGAAGACCCAATCTGTCTCTGGGTTAATCGCGCAAGAAAGCGTCGCCGCTGTGCCCCTGATAGATCCGTGCGGCCCTTACAGCACGTCCAATGTCCCAGCAACAGGTGTGCCCGGATACTGTAGTGAGTACACTGTCTTCCAAACCTGGGCCGGTGTGGCGCCTGCCCCACCATTGAGGAAGCACCCGCCACACGTCCGCTTTCATCCCTAACCGTAGGTTCGCGCCCGATCTTCGGTGCGGCATTTGGCGACGGGTCTGCAAGAGTTCAGGGCGCGCCTCCTTTTCGCGATTCGGGCGAACTTCCCCGATTCCAGGCCAACCAGACCGAGCCTCTGGAATTGGCCGGCCGTTTGCAGAACCAATCCGCAATCGCGCGAAAAATGAGCGCAAACGAGGACTCACATGCTAAAACACTTTCAGAACATCCTATGCCCGGTTGAATTCGAAGACGCCTCCCTGGCAGCGCTTCCTCTGGCCAAACAGATCGTCCAGGAAAACGGCGGAGTGTTGCATGTTGTGCATGTAGTATCCGATCGCGTTGATCCGTTTCAGGTCGGCGGCGCCTCCAGGATCTACCACGACGAGAGGCTCGCCCAATTGCGATTAGACGGCATCTCTCGGGCCCAATTGGAAGGCGTGCGGCACGTGATGCTCGTGCGCCTCGGCAGTCCCATCGATGAGGTCATCTTGAAGGCGGAACGGGAGTTGGAAATCAACCTGGTGGTGATGGCGACTCATGGCCAGACCGGAGTGTTGCACCTTTTAACCGGAGGCGTGGCCGAGCGGCTTATACACGAGTCCCACTGCCCGATGTTGACGGTGTCCGACAAATCCGTTGTTCCACTCTGAAGATTCCCTTCGTTCGCAACCTTCGTCTGCGTTGCGGACACAGCCTGAAAGCCCCTATCACTTTTATTGAGCCGCTGCCGGACCAGCGACCGAGTCGCTGGTTTCTTCCGGGCGGTCCGGAAACTCCTACTTTGCTTGCCACAAATTCCGTTCCTGTCCATCTCCGACCACCACTCGGCTGGTTGCGACGAAACAGCCACGAATAGCTGCCGAACCTCCGAACAGTGACGCAAATCCTTCGGGACGGCCGAATTGTTTGTTCAGTGGCATACAATTGGCATCTCAAGAGGATTCAACCTCTGGCAAGGAGAGTACTACGCCAAAGATTATTTCCGTTCTAATAGCTGTTACGGTAGTGAGCATGATGGCCGCGCCGGTGTTTGCGCAAACCAACGAAGGCGCGACGACGAGCGCCCCAGCGGTGTCAACCGGCAATGCGGTGATCGTAGCGGGCGGTGCCGATCCCTCCGATATCCCCATGCAGCGGTATAAAGCGTGGGATGAGTTTCAGCTGAGTCATCCGGAGATCGCGAAGGAGTTGAGCCGCAAACCCGAACTGATCAACAGTTCGAGGTATCTTGCCAATTATCCGGATCTGAAGGAGTTTTTCAACGCCCATCCGGACATTCGGCAGGATATGGCAAGTAATCCGGATAATTACCTTGCTGTGGTGCCTGGCGCCGAGGCGCGGCTCCACGCGGGTCACCATCGTCACCGCGCTATGAATTCTGCTTCCCGCTAGCTTCATGTCCCGTTGCCGTATTCCGGGCGCGGCTAACATTCTGAAGGGAACTTCCTGAAGGAGAACTTGGTCGATGAAAACGATTGTTGCCGGTTCGAGGTCTCGCAGGCAATGTGCTCAAAAACACCCGGTGGGATCCGGACAAAATCAAAATGCAGATACGACGTTCGATTCGGAGATCCTGGACCAACTCGAGAAAATCGAAGAGATTCGAATCGTAACAAGAACGGCGGACGAGCAGACGCATCGAGCGACAATCTGGGTGGTGGTCGTCGATGGCGCCGTATTCGTCAGGTCGTTCACCGGACCCAAGGGGCGCTGGTACCAGAATATTCTCGCTAATCCCAGAGCTGATATCGAGGCGGCGGGAATGACTATTCGCGTAAAGGCGGTACCGGTCACGGAGCCGACGCTAATCGAGAAAGTCAGCAGCGCGTACCGCGAAAAGTATCGGGGTAGCCCCTATGCCAAGGATATGGTGCGGCCCGAGGTCCTTCCGACTACGTTG
Source organism: uncultured Pseudomonadota bacterium (assembly GCA_963824565.1). Taxonomy (GTDB): domain Bacteria; phylum Desulfobacterota; class Binatia; order Binatales; family Binataceae; genus JAJPJA01. The sequence goes on from CAWGQB010000036.1 coordinate 59,899, forward strand.
CGGCTGATAACCGATTGACCTCTTAATCGGCGAGGCTCCTTTGTTAGACCCCGAAACAGTCTGAATCAGCCGGCACGGGTGGAGATGTTCGGGGCCAAGGTTCTGCGCGACCCTTGTGTGGCCAATGCACCATTAGATGTTTTCTTGTGCTCCACAAAGGTCGCCAACGAGCGGTGCGTTCATTGCACTGCCTAATGAGTAAGTACGAAGAATCATCGCGTTACTGCCTGGTCTGGTTAATCCTGGCTGTCTTTCGGCGATCCTGGAGAGAAGAGGAAACCAAATGGCTAAAGTAATCGGTATCGACCTCGGAACAACTAATAGCTGCGTCGCCGTGATGGAAGGCGGCGAGCCAATGGTGATCCCCAACTCCGAGGGCAGCCGCACCACGCCCTCGATGGTGGCTTTCACCGAGACCGATGAGCGCCTGGTGGGGCAGATCGCCAAGCGGCAAGCGATCACCAATCCGAGCAACACCATCTATGCCGTCAAGCGCCTCATCGGCCGGAGTTCGAGGACCCGGAGGTCCAGAAAGCGATCAAGGTCCTGCCCTACAAAGTGGTCAAGCCCAACGACGGCGCGGCCTGGGTGGAGGTCCGCGGCAAGCCCTACAGCCCCGCGGAAATCTCGGCTATGATTCTGATGAAGATGAAACAGACCGCCGAGGACTACCTGGGCGAGCAGGTATCCGAGGCGGTCATCACCGTTCCCGCCTACTTCAACGACGGCCAGCGGCAGGCCACCAAGGACGCCGGCCGCATCGCCGGCCTCAACGTGCTGCGCATCATCAACGAGCCCACCGCGGCCGCGCTGGCCTACGGGCTGGACCAAGAAGAAGCGACGAGAAGATCGCGGTCTACGACCTCGGCGGCGGCACCTTCGACATCTCGGTCCTCGAGCTCAACAGCGGCGTGTTCGAGGTGAAGGCCACCAACGGCGACACCTTCCTCGGCGGCGAGGACTTCGACCAGCGCATCATCGACTACCTGGCGGACGAATTCAGGAAAGACCAGGGATCGATCTCAGAAGGACCGGATGGCGCTGCAGCGGCTCAAGGAGGCGGCCGAGAAGGCCAAGCACGAGCTGTCGTCCGCGAAGGAGACCGAGGTCAACCTCCCCTTCATCTGCGCCGACCAAACCGGCCCCAAGCACCTCAACATGAAGCTGACCCGCGCCCAGCTCGAGGAGCTGTGCGCAGACCTGATCGACCGCGCTTGAGAGCCCTGCAGGACTGGCGTTGCAAGGACGCCGGGCTCACGACCAGCAAATCGACGAGGTGATCCTGGTCGGCGGCATGACGCGCATGCCGCGGGTGCAGAAGCGGGTGCGCGAGTTCTTCGGCAGGGAAGGTCCACAAGGGCGTCAACCCCGACGAGGTGGTGGCCATCGGCGCCGCGATCCAGGGTGGCGTGCTCAAGGGCGAGGTCAAGGACGTGCTGCTGCTCGACGTCACCCCGCTCTCGCTGGGCGTCGAGACCGCCGGCGGCGTGTTCACCAAGATCATCGACAAGAACACCACCATCCCCTGCAAGAAGTCGCAGATCTTCTCCACCGCCATGGACAACCAGCCCGCGGTGAACGTCCACGTCCTCCAGGGCGAGCGCGAGATGGCGGCGGACAACAAGACCCTGGGCCGGTTCGAGCTGGTCGGCATTCCGCCGGCTCCGCGGGGCGTGCCGCAGATCGAGGTGACCTTCGACATCGACGCCAACGGCATCGTCAACGTGCCGGCCAAGGATCTCGGCACCGGCAAGCAGCAAGCCATCCGCATCGCGGCGTCTTCGGGCCTGACCGAGGAGGAGATCAAGCGGATGATGCGCGACGCCGAGAAGCACGCCGACGAAGACAAACGCAAACGCGCCGCAATCGAGGCCCGCAACAAACTTGACGGCCTCATATATACTACCGAGAAAGCGCTCCAGGAACATGGTAATGAGCTGGATGCGAGCACCAGGCAGTCGATTTGGGACGCCGTCGCCGCGGCCAAATCGAGGCTGCACTCGCAGGACCCCAGCGAAATCGAGCGCGCCGCGGAAGCTCTCACTACGGCTTCGAACAAGCTGGCGGAAATCATGTACAACAAGACGCGCTCGCAACACGGTTCCGGCGGACAGACCCAAGGCGGTCAGGGGGATGGCGCGGAGCAAGGCGCAGGCGGCAAGGATGACGTCGTCGACGCTGATTACAGAGAGGTTAAAAATTAGCCACAGCTAAAGCAACTGAACGCCTCACGCATGCGCTTTGGAAGCTCCGCGTTGGAGCTGAGGGTGGAGACGTAATCGCAGAAGACGCTAGGGAGACTCTGGGGAAGCTCTTCGCTGGAGTAGAGCTCGATAGGGTAAGCAAACTAACTCAGCTGAAGCCACTAGAGGAGCTTCTGAAAAGGCACGGGCGCGACAATCATGCGTCTTGGTTCCGATTCGGATCCAGAGGTAGTTGCTATAGCGGATGTAATCTTTCTCGACCTGTTCTTGCTGGATGAATTGCCTTCTGAGGTTGACTCGGCAGGGTCGCCCAAGAGCCTCTACGACCGGAGCGCGCGATCGGCCAATCGCTTATCTAAAGAGTGTTCGCGCTGTGAGCGAAGGCGATATTCGAACGGTCGCCCGCGTTCATCTTGATCTCTGCGCAAGGCTCGGACCGGCTTGCGGAAAACTTCAGAAAGCGTTTGCGCCAAATGAGGTCGAGATTTCGGTTCGTATCGAAGCAAGCTGTCGCCGAGCGAGATCAACACGGACTTATGCTGATAGGATAATATGACGCACGGTTCGATCTCTTTCGTGAAAAGTGCCCACTCGACCGCATAGCCGAAGATGCTTGGCGGTATTAGGAACGCGGGACGAAGCTGGCTCGTAGAGGCAAGGATTCGGCGTTCCTTCATGTCGATGTAACATGGCCTAACTCACAGTCCGGGGCTGAAATTGGCTCTTAAGAACAGCCTCTGGTCCGACGGGCCCCGTGCGGAAGGACGAAGCAAGGCGTGTCCGCCGGCGGAGCTTCGGTTAAACCAACCTCCAGCATGGGCCGGCAGCTGAACTTCATAGTCGGTTCCGAACGATAGTACGTCCATCTGCTGCGGATCGAGGATTCGCGCAGCCATTTCGGGTCGGAGACCGGGGCCAAGCGGGATCATAACCATTTCGCCATCCCTCGTTGGATCTGCCGCCGCCAAACCGACCGCCGAAGCAGACTTGTTAGCGAACATAAACAATTCCGGGAGCTGCCATGAGCATTAAGCCTCGAAGTGCTAGGATCTCAGCCGAACAGCGAGATCAATACCGCCGCCGCGTTCGACCAGTACTGATGAAGAGCGATGATCAGCAGTCCCCCGAACAGCAGCAGCGCACTCGCGAACCATACGGATAGCCCGCTCTTGAAGAATTCGGTTGCGAGCCCGCCCATCTCCGACGCTCGCAGCGCGATGATGCCGGGGACGATGACCAGCCAGGGTCCGATGACGCGCGCGAAAGCACGGGTCCGGGCTTGCGATGCTTGTGTAGCGGCACGGAAACCATCGCTCCGTCGATAAATATATTTCTTTATGTATTCGCCACCAGCAGTTCCTCTGCATTATTTGGCGGGCGAAGCCCATCTGTCCTGCTGGCGAAAAAGCCTGTCTCAAGCGCCGTCTTTTCGACCTTCACCAAGTCCCATCGTTTGTGGAAATAGCGCGGAAGAGGATCTTCAACCACGTCGTAGCGCAGCGCCTTCGAATCTCGGCATCGCGGTATGCCCGCTTGCGCTCTTTCCAAAGACTTGAAAATGACCGGCTTCCAGTGTGGCAGGTCATCGAACACCAGTTCCGCCTTTTCCATCTGAAAGACATAGGGTGGGGCGACGTCGTGCCCTCAACCGTCACGTCTTCTGGTCTGTTTGTTCGTTTCAACCTCGCTCAGAGCCTTGCGTACGTCATCGACGATTTCTTTTGGCTTTACGATCTCACCATCATATTCGCGCATCTCCCTCCCATCTGGACCGACAAGGATCATGTCGACCAGGTGGCCGACCGAACCGTCCTGGCCTTTCTCCCGGAACATCTTGAAGCTTCGCCAGAGCTGAGAGGAAAGCACTGATTTCGTTCCCGAGACTCATGCGACACCAGCTAATTCCTTGACCTTTGAACGTGGCAACGGTGACCATTGGAGATGAGGTAAAGTCTTTATGACTAAAATGCTTGGCATATTGATTCTCGCGGTAACGTTGCTCGGAGCCTGTAACGCTCCCCCATCTGCGCCCGAGGAGAAGACCACGACCACGACCACAACCGCTCCCCCATCTGCGCCTGAGCAGAAAACCACGACAACGACCACGACAACTTGTCCGGCCGGGCAGACGCTTCAGAGCGATGGGACGTGCAAGTAAGCGGCGAATAGACGATCGCCATGGTTGTCACGTCGGCGTCACGACAACCTGCAGCTTTGGGCGCGTGCTTAGATCGCCATCGGGTGAGCAGCCAGAAATCCATTTCCAGCGCGCGATTTAGGTCGCGATAGGTCCGGCCTTCAGGGTCCGTGATGATGACGGGCTCCACCTTGTCGGGCAGTTGGACGCTGACCATCGGAACATATCGCCCGTCGGGGCGCTGCTCGTACAGATAGCGCACGACGAGGAAGCCTTCGTCGATTATCGATGCAGTCCGCGGCATCGCTTATTCGATTCAATTCTCAGGGCCTGGGTCCGTGTAGTACGGATCGTTCGGCGGCGCCTCCTCTATCTTCTGGTTAGGGTTGAAATCTGCCTCCGAGTTTTTTACCTCAGCACTATCGCCGCGTTTGCGTTGTTTTCGCTTGAGCGTTTTTTCGCAGTGGGTGAGACGTCATTTCTGCAACTCGAATCACCGCTCGGACAGGGGAAGGCACCTAAGGCCTGTCGAGCGGTGGTGGTCGCATCCTGTGAGCGCGCAATCCCTGCTCCTATCGCCAGCACGGAAATGGAAAGCAAAATCGCCAACGACCGGGGCGGTGACATGAGCATCTCCTTCCCGAGTTTGAAACTCGACCTAATCCCGATCCGTGGCGGCGGTCGCGGCGCGCATCAAAAATCGCACCGCGATCTGCGGGCTCCGCCGCTTTTCACGGAAATTTTCTTTTGACGCCTCGAATTGAGCCGTTCATAACCCACGTCGGAGCTGTTGTAGTGCAAGCCCATCGCAGAGGTGTCGCTCGACGAGGCCATGAGCCACCAGCTAATTCCTTGACCTTCGAACGCGGCAACATTGACCATTGTGGATGAGGTAAGGTCTATGATTAGACGGCTCAGCATGTTGATTCTGACGGCGATGTTCCTTGCGGCCTGTGCACCGGCCGAAACTGTTCCCACACGGCAGACTTCGGTCACTACCACAGTTATATGCGCGCCTGGTCAGACACTTCAGGGCGATGGAATGTGTCGGTGAGCGATCATCAGGTCGGCGTAAACCATTATGCTCAATTATTCCTCCAAGGATCCGATTAATATCGCGTCGCGAGTCTGAACGGTCTGTCTGAGAGGAGGGCGACCATGGGAACTAAGTTAAAAGACCACCCCAAGGTGAAATGGCCGCCGAATCCCGCCAGAGTGAGCGGTGATGCATATCAACCAACGCCGGGCGACCCATTGGACTACAGCGATGCCGTCCTGACGGAAGTTTGCCCATTGATACCTGGGCAGAAGGCGGTAGAGTTGCGTGTGATTCGTCTTGGCCAGTCTAAAGAGCCGCTCGCTATCGATGTCACCGACATCGGTATTCGAGAACCGCTGGCCCGCCTGCTTAAGAAACATTTGTTTAGAACAATCGCCCAGCTTGGAGACTTGGATACGGACTTCTAACGCCCCATCACCACAAGCGCAACCACCGCCCCGACCACGACCGCCACAATGATCCACCCGGCCGTGCGAGCATTGATATTCCATCGAACTCTGCGGGACATGAGTCCCGGTGCGCCGAATGCACCCCGGTGTGATAGCCGCTCCGGCTGGTGTAGTAGATGCCGGTTCCCGGGATCCCAACCGTCCTGGTGACGCCGCGCCGGCCGAGGGTGACGTGGGCGCCGCGGACTTCGACGCTGAGACTGGGCCCGGAGCGCAAAACGTTGACCGTCAGGCCGGAAAAGATGTGGACGCGGCGATAGAGGCGGAAGCTGCCCATCAATTTAGCCCCTCGGCCCTGATCCATCGACGCGCTGCTTAGAATCCATTCGCAGGATCGCGCTCGTTGAGCAGTGATTCCAGGCGCTGAAGTCTTTCCCTGAGGACATCGCCTTTTGCAACCGGGATTTGAGGAAATTGCCGAAGTAGCACGGCAGCGCCGGATGCTGCTGCATGCGCCTTGTCGAGCCGATTCATGCCGCTGAAGATTTCTCCGAATCTAAGCATATTCTCAATATCACGGGCGATATCGCGGAACATGCCTTCGTGGTCCTCAGATTTGGTCGCCATCATTGTTCCTTTCGCGGTCGGCCTTTTTGAGGCGGCAGGCCGCCATGTCGGGCCGCCATGCTCTGCCGCGCGATCCACTCATCGATGTCGGCGCGGTGGAACCGGTAATCGCCGCCCAGTCGAAATGCGGACAATACACCTCGCCGGACTAACCGATAGATCGTGGTGTAGTGGCAGTGCAGATAGTCGGCGGCCTCCTGCATCGTCATTATCTCGCCGCCCCTGCTAGGGGCGGTGGCGACCGACTTTAGTTCCTTGCCCCTTTTCATGCGTTATTTTTGGCGCGGCCGCGTCCATTCGGTCAAGCGCCGATTGGAGGTGCAGCTTTAGCAGATATCTGCAAAAGGCCGGTCAGCAACTTTTTCTCGAACTCAAACAGCTGAAAGGCTGCCATTGCAGTTCTGCACCAGCAGGTGATTCGCCCCTGAAGAGCACGGCCGCGCCATCGCGCCGAATCTCGTCCCAAGCAGTGTTGAGCCGATCCAACTGAGGCCGGTTCTGGACCGGCTTCGAGGCCGCGCGGCCGACCTTGCTGATCGCCACGGCCGGGTTTATCGGCTGGCTTGGTTATTCGAGCAGTTATCGCGCCATCGAACATTTCACAGAACAGGAATTTGCCTCGCTAACGGGGCTGCAGCGCGTGAGGTCGACAACTTCCTCAACGACCCGGCTAACCGTTTACTCGACGAACTCTCCTTGCGTGCACGACGCGGCATGCTGAGCCTCAAGGATGACCGAACTCTTGGATCCGACCTGGCCGAACGGCTGCGCGTCAACAGGACCCTGGCTTGGATTAGCTACAGCGACGTGAAGACAGGTCATTTTGTCGGTGTCTGGAGAACTACCCAAAACGCCATCGTACTCAATATCTCCACACCTGGCCAGGGTGCGCCGCGCGAACAGATTGTCGCGCCTTGCGCTTTTGCTGGCTGATGACGTAGCCCGAGTGCCGCAGCGTTCGTCGGTCCAGCGCCGAGCCGCCCGGGCGGCGATCATTAGCCGCGACATGTGGGGTCACTTTCAGCACCCGGCAAGTCGAGACAAAATCGGCGGTATCATAAGCCTTGTCCGCACCCAAAGTGATGCGGCTGGTCCCCGGCAGGCTTTGATCAAGCATTTCGATCGCGGTGCGTCGCTCGGCCGTCCCGTTGGCTTCGACGATCTGAAAGTCGACCAGCAACCCATTGCGGTTCTCCATTGCCCGAGTAGCACAGCTTGGCTTCCTTGCCCGCACCCTTGCGCGCCAAGCGGGCTTCGTGGTCGACTCATGGGTCGCGTTGGAGCGTCGCTCCCATTGACGGTGGGATTGCCGGGGTCATCAGGCGGGTTATTTATCGTTGCTGCCAGCTTTGGGCTTGAAACTCTTGAGCGAGGCCCAAGCCTCAATCAGCGTTCCGTCCACCGTAAAGTGGTGGTCGCTCATCAGCCCCAGGCGCGGCCCGCCTACGAGCGGGCTTTCGACGCTCAATTGGCGGTTTACACAGGCAAGCCACCGACCAGCTGATGAGGTCCGTCCTGGGCTCGAAATCAAGCTCTTCGAGCGTTCTTGCGACTTGGGCTGCTGCGGCTAAGCGCCGACCGCATCGCGCAGGTCGTCGGCTGGCGCCTGCACAAGCGGCTGCCGGGCAAGCTGAGTAGCGTCCCAGAGAAGACCGACCATGCCCATCATGTGCTGCGCACCTATGCCAAGAACGCGGTGATGCGCATGTACGAGAAGTTCTCTACCTTCCTGCGCCTGGAGGCACTCAGCAACAATCTCAAGGACTTCGGCCTCAAGAAGGGCCTCGAGCACCTCGACCAGGTGCGCCGCACCCTGGCCGCCTTTACCGACCGCTTCTCCGCCTTTGAGGCTCAGGCGCTTAATGTCCACGTGGATTTTCCTCTCTTCCAACGCCTTGCCCTGCCCATCCGCGCCGGCTCGGGCAAAGTCCCCGGAATCAAAATCCACGACATCCGCATGCTCCGCCTCATGGAAGTGCTGCTGCATGCCGGCACCAAGGTCCCGGGATGGCGCACCGCCGAGATCCACCAAGCCATTGTCTCCAGCTTCAGCCTCACGCCCCCCACTTACACGCTTACCCAACTGCGCTACGACCTGCGAAAAATGAAAGCCCACGGATTATTACAACGTGACGGCCGCCGCTACGCCTACCGCCTCACTGTCAAAGGCACCCGCGTTGCTTTACTCTTCGTGCTCTTTCACCAACGAGTCTGCGGTCCGCTCGCCAACAGCCTCTTTCGCCGCCCCACGCTCCAAACCTCCACCCCAATGTCCAAAATCGAGGCTGCCTACCACAAAGCCCACCGCTCTATCGAGCAGGTAATCCAACTCTTGGCTGCTTGAACGCCTCCAAATCTCAGAGCAAAATCCTCACACTCGGTGCTCAAGTATCAAAAGCTCGCGCCACCCAGATGGTAAAGAAGGGCAAGCTATCAGCAGCAGAAAAAAAGAAGATTGATGCCAAGGCCAACAAACAGCTGAAGAAAAAGCGAAGTAGTGACAGAAAACCAAGAACGCAAAGAGCAAAGACCTATTAATCGCGCGCGCAGCCGTATCCCTAAAATGGCCTCGCGAACCGCCGCGTTCACCTAGCGCATTTGGCCTGGAGGCCTCGTCAAATCATGAACTTTGTTTCCCGTGAAATGTCCGTTTCAAACGGCTCGCGAAACGATATGCCTCCCTGCGTTTCACAGAGGCGGCCGAATTGATGGCGGCTCTCCCCAAGACACCGAAAAGTCCGGAGAGCTCGATAACCGATCGCCCGCTTACAGCGCTTGCGGCGTTAACCGCACTCGGCATCGTCTATGGTGATCTCGGCACCAGTCCACTTTATACGCTGCAGACCATTGTTCAGATTGTTGGTGGAAAGGTCACCGCCTCCATCATGATCGGGATTTTGTCGCTGATCGTCTGGGCACTCATTCTCACCATCTCAATCAAGTACTGCGTATTCGTCATGCGCGCCGACAATAATGGCGAGGGCGGAATCCTCATACTGATGTCGCTTCTCGGTGAGAAATGGTCGAGCCGCCGTCATTGGCTGCTAATTGCAGGCCTGTTCGGCGCCGCTTTGATCTACGGCGACGGCATCATCACGCCGTCAATTTCGGTCCTGAGCGCTGTCGAAGGCTTAAACGTCGCGACCAATTTCTTCAAGCCACACGTCGTGCCGATAGCGGTGGGCATATTGCTGGCGCTATTCGCCATCCAGAGTTATGGAACGGCTAAGATCGGTGCGTTCTCTGGCCCTGTGATGCTGCTATGGTTCATCACTATTGCTGCGCTTGGCATCACGGGCGTCGCACATCAGCCGCGCGTTTTGCTGGCGCTCAATCCGCAATATGGGCTCGCGTTTCTGGCGCATTCGGGATGGCTAGGGTTTAGCGTCTTGGGGGGCGTGTTCCTCGCGGTCACGGGCGGGGAGGCGCTCTACGCCGATATGGGGCATGTCGGGCGCAACCCTATTCGTACTGCTTGGTACGTAATCGTACTGCCATCATTGCTGCTCAGTTACGCGGGCCAGACTGCGCTGCTGCTCGAACATCCGGAGCTAACCGGCAATCCTTTTTTTCATCTCGCTCCCGCATGGGCCCTTTACCCCTTGGTCATACTGGCGACGCTTGCGACGATCATCGCAAGCCAGGCCATCATCACGGGTTCGTTCTCGCTGACGCGGCAGGCTGTGCAGCTTGGATGGCTCCCCCCTGTCCATATTCGCCAAACCTCAAGTGAGGAATACGGCCAGATCTATGTGCCAGTGGTGAACTGGACGATGATGCTATGCACGGTCGCCCTCACCGTCGGATTTGGCAGTTCGGTGCGGCTCGCGGGCGCATATGGCACCGCCGTGTCGACTACCATGCTGCTAACCACCGTGCTGCTCTACAACGTGATGAGCAAGTGCTGGCGATGGCCCTCCTCCGTGGTCCTGACGCTATGCGGTATTTTTCTGCTAGTGGACTTCGCGTTTTTTGCCACGAACCTATTGAAAATCACCCAAGGCGGCTGGATTCCGTTAACCTTCGGCTCGATCATTTTCCTTCTCATGACGACGTGGCGAACCGGCATTGAAGCCGTTCGGGAAAAACTCGGCGTGATGACGGAAACAGCTTATCAATTCTTCAAGCGTCTTGCTGATAATAGGATTCCTCGTGTAGCGGGAACCGGCGTGTTTTTAACCCGCATGGGTGATTCGATCCCGCCTCCTATCATCGATCACGTGGCTCAGGTCGGAGCGCTCTACCAAACCTTGATCGCGCTGACCGTCGTATTCGAAGAGATACCTCGGGTACCAAGCGCACGACGTCTTGAAATCGTAAATATGTCTGAGAATTTCTGGCATATTACAATTCATTACGGCTTCCTGGAAATCCCGGATCTGCCATCCGCCCTGCACCAGGCTGCGGATTCGGGCTTCGCCATCGACTTGAAGGATGCGATTTATTTCGCCTCGCGCGACGAGGTCGTCAGGGCCAAGACGGGCGCTAGCGTCATGCGCTGGCGCCTGCCACTGTTCGGCTTCATGTTTCGCAACTCAGTCCGTATTTCAGATCAGTTCAATCTGCCGTCGCGCAATTTTCTTGAAGTCGGCCGGCAGGTTGAGATCTAGAATACTATTCGCAAGGGCTTCACGAACAAAGCTTGGTGCGGGTGGGCTGATGCATATTTGGCCGGAACTGACCAGACGAGTGAATCGACGTCGCGACTTCGATCCCAATTGAGAAAGTGTGGGCGAGTAAAATTTACCGACCATCTATAGCGTAATAATTGGGGTCATTTTGTCTCCAAAGTGATATCGTTAACTCGGTTACTTTTCATTATTCGAAAGGCGTGAGCGGCATGAGCTCGCAAAAGGCCAGCAAGGAAAACAAAATCGCAAACCACATTGAACGTTTGAAGGATCAAGTGCTCTCTCGATGGCGAGACGAGGTTCGCGGTGATCCAGAGCAGTCGGCACAGATCCATAATCTGGACGATAAGGAGCTTGAGGACCATCTTCCTTCGCTCACCGATAAAATCATCGCGTTACTTCGAGGCGAACCTATTCACGACCTTGAGAAGACGCCGCCAAGCACGGCCGCCAGCGGCGGGCGCTGCGATATTCGGTCGTTCCACTGGTGCGGGAACTCCAGATTTTTCGCAGCGTTCTAGTCGGCATGGTTAAAGAGATTATGGGAGCCGAGGAACGGGTTGAGGAAATCGAACGGTACTACGTAAGCCAGGCGCTGCTGCAACAGCGCAAGGAAGATGCGGGCAGTCTGCCGCGCCTGCCGGCTCACGACTTCGAAGCGCTGATCAGCGGCCGGATACTTGAGGTACTCGGCGCAGATCCACGGATGAAGGCAGCCTTGGTCAAGGTGGGCTGGAACAATGACCACGACCGTCAGCGCCTGCTGCGGATCATCATCAAGCGCATCGAGGTCGCCCAGGGGGTGATCCGGGTCCAGATCGATCCCGCGGCCCGGTCGGCGAAGCAGCAGGAGCTAGATACCGACCAGAGCGACCACCACAATGACCGGACCCCCAGTTTCTCGAATAGAGCATGGAATCGCTCGTCTATCGCGCCCAACGCCCAGGCGCGGGAGAATGCCGACGCCGCTAAAGGCGGGTTTGAAAAATTCGTGGTCCTCGATGGCGATCGGTAAAGGTCCCTTGAAGCTGAATCGCGCATCGGAGCATCCCTTGCACTTCGGCAGGATAATGGGACTCCAGATCAGCACCTCGTGCGCAGACGCATGGGACGGCATCCTGTGTATCACTACGTAGACGCCAGCCTTAGGCACCTCGCTACCCGTCCGAAGATTGGTTTCGTCGAAGTCTGAGATTTCCATGGGAAACCCTCGTGATCCGCGACAATTAGATTTGCCGGTAGTCGCCGTCCTGACGGTAAATCCGTGAAATGGAGCAGGGAGGAGATCCATGGTGTTCGGCGACGAGGTCCCTGGCAATTCGTATGCTTTCCAGTTCGGTTCTGGCGTCATGATGGGCTACTCTCTTCCAGGAAATTGTTGCACTTGCGGCGTGCATCGGCGGGCTGGAGCAAGTGTGTTGGGAATCGGCCGCCAGGGAAGGGTTCACCCGGCCGATGCACGCCTGAGAAATCTATCTGCACTCACAACTTTCCTTCAACTCTGTGCAGACTCCGAGCAATCTTTTGTGACAATTGCAGGAGCAAACAGCCTGCGCGGCGATGCAGTTGATGTCGCAATGCAACTTGATCTGTCCGCACTCCTTGATTTCACATGAGGTGTTGTTGCCCTGGTTTGCATGACTTTCCGTCCCCAGCAGGGAGAGCCGCATTTTGTCGCTGCTGCCCTGGCCTGATTGCGCCTGTGTGCTGGCCGCGTCATCTTCGGCCGCTCCCGCATACGCTGGCATTATAAGTAACGCACTGACGAACCAAACAGCCAACAGACCTTTTGCGGCGGTCCACAGCGATTGCATGTTCTCTTCCTCCTATCCTATTGTCGTCAGTTCAGATTGCTGCCGGCCACGGTTAGAGGCCTATCCGCACATACGAACGCTATCAGCGGGGGTGCAAAAGCGGTGCCGCATGCCTTTTCCAGGCTGAGTCCGACTATCGAATTCCCGGTGTTCAGAATCGCGGAGCTCCGCTGATGATTTCAGACGTTTTCTTGGGAATATGTTCACAGTTCTCGCAAGCCGACAAAGTGGCCGGGTCCTGAGAAGCAAATCCTCAATGTGGACCCGCCCCCACACTGGGGACGTAAATGCCACAGCTTCGGCGCCGTATTAAGAACATGTATCCGGATGGACGATACGTCCGGTGGTGGCCTGATGAGGGGCGAAAAAAATTGAACGTCTCAAGGAACTCCGATCAAGGCCAGGTCCGCTGCCGCGAATCGTTTGTTTTCGCTCGCGACAACGCCAACTCGAAATGCGCGCGCGCCTTTTCAAAAGCAGCCGCCTCAAGTGCAGCCTCGCCAGCCACGTTGAGCCACCTCACCAGAGCATCGCGAGCCGCGAATGCTCCAGCCTTCAATAGGTGGTCTGCGATTTCGGCGGCATGCTCCTTGACCTCCGCGCCATAGAGTCGATCAATCTCGGCACCGGCTTTCGCGTGGAATTGCTGACGCCGAACGCTCGAAGTATTAGCGAGCAGGGTTTGACGTACAAGTTCATGGGCGAAGGTGAAGGGTCTCTCCGGCCCTTCGGAACTCGGGATGATCACTCCCAACCGTTGCGCCCGGTCGATGACGTTGAAAAGTTCATCGATCTCCATCTGGCTCACGGCGGCAGGAAGCTGAAAGCTGAAACTTCGCCCGAAAACCGCCGCCGCGCTCAAAGCGCGGATCTCCAGGTCACTGAAACGTTCGAGGCTCCGGGCGATGATCAATCGCACGTTATCCGGGACATCAATCTCATCAATCTTCAGATCATTTTGGAATTGTCCCGAGCTATCAAAGATTCTTCCTTCCTCTATCATTGCCGGTACAACTCGGTCAGGAAAAAGGGATTACCGTTGGCTTCCTCATAAATCGCGCTCACGAGAGGCTCGGGAAACTCACGCTGGCCCATGCCGGACCTTCATCATCCTGACCAGGGGCACTGTGACGATCACGGCGCCGTCTCAATGGCCTGATGCGGGAAATACTGAGAATCGGTTGCTAACGGACCTTCGTTCCCAGTTGTGAATATCTTGGCCAGGCTGAATGAGGGCCGTTGGATGTTAGCGCTAACGAGGCGCTACCATGACCGGTGCAGCCCTCTCTCTCACAGCCTCTCAATAAGAGCGGACTTCCGCGCACCGCGCCTGAGGGCGGGGAAAAACTGGGAAGTCACCGACCAGGCTCCAAAGTTGCCTCGATTCCGTCGTTCAGCCCCTCCGGGTTGAGCATATCGAGGTGCGACCAGGAATACTGCGAGGGACCGCTACGGGCAATGCTTGTCGCGCCTGACGGCCCGGGCGGCGGCAGGTAACTAAGTGGATTGCAGGCGAAGTTGTCGTAGCGCAGCTCGAAATAAAGATGGGGGCCAGTGATGCGCCCGCTGGTGCCAACCTCGCCAATGACTTGGTCGCGGCTAACGCCTTGGCCCACCCGCACTAGGTTTACCTTGTTATTGGCGTACACGGTCACATAGTTTTCGGAATGCCGGATGATGAGGGTATTGCCGTAGCCGGGCAAATGCGCCACGAATGCCACCACCCCGGCCTCAGCCGCATGAACAGGGGTGCCTTCCGGCGCCGCGATATCGACGCCCTTATGCATCACGCCGTCGCGTATCCCGAAGGCAGAAGTCACCGTTCCCGACCACAATGGCCATGCGAACTGACGTGAGCCACGCGGGACGTTCCACAGTATGCTCGCGCGTAAGCGCTCCGATGAATCGAGCAAGGCGTAGTTAGAGGCACCGGAAATGGTCAGGCTTTGGCCCACGCGTAGCTCTCGCGGATCGCTGAGGTTGTTGTCGCGCATCAGACGCACAACGCTGACCCCGTAAGCACGGGCGATGGAATAGGTACTCTCGCCGGGACGCACGACGTGCACTGGCGGCGCCCGGCCTGTGGCGTAGGAAGCGCCAGTCGGGCCGTTTGCAAACATCGAACATCCCGAGAACAGCGCGATGGCCATCATAGCCGCCAGCGTTCGCGCGGCCACGCTGAATTGCCTGTGCTTGCTACCCTCCACCGCTCCACCGTGTGCGGCCGCGTTGGCGACTGTCTGTGCCGCGGCACCAGCTTCGCCTGCTCGCTCCGCTTGGCATTAAATCTCAAAACGGCCAAATCGACAATATGAATCTATCCGCATGAGTCTATCCGCGTGGATCGAGCTCAGGTCTGACCGACATTCTAAGTAGCTCATAAACAGAGCGAAGCAAGACCGAGGGACTATCACCCGAAAAGTGTCGCCGCTCCGAGCCTCTCCATGCCGCAGTTTGACGCCGGTCCATAACCAATTGTTTGAGGCAGAGATTCGTGCAAGTTGTGAAGTAAACGAAGGCGTCGGCGGTGTCAGGCATGGGGAAGGTTAGATGCTACGAAGGAATTTGACGGACGCTTTCGCATTAGCGCTAGAAAAAGCTCGGGGCAGGGCATGTGCATGCAATAGCACGCTCAACGCGAACTGGCGGGCGACGCGATTGCCTTTGGCGCTTGCGCGCCGTGCATTGCCTCCCAGATAGCGAAAAACGGATCCTGGGGATTGTTCTTTGCAAGCTCGATTATCGAATGAATCGTTGCCTTCAAATCGCCGTGATGCATGCGTTCGAGGGCGGCGAAATTGTCGAAGTCGTGAAAGTAAATCAGATAATTGATCAGAGCGCGTTGTTGATGCGCGTTTTATCGAGGTCGAAGCGCTCGAGTCCTGAGAGGGTAGGCTTCAGCTTCGTATAGTCTGAACTTATCTCTGCGAATAGTGCTTCGCGTCGCTTCAGCATTTCGTCCTGTGGCAAATCGGTCGCGTAAAGAGCGCTTAGGCGCGTTTTCTGCTCGTCAAGAAAGTGCGCAAACGTGAAGTCGCTCTTCAACACGCCGCGCGCGGCCTCGGTGTCAGGTGAATTGGGGCCTTCGGCAGTCGCAAAATAGTCAATCGCGCCGCGGTTGCCGATATAGGTGGCCGCGGACTCGTCAAACATGACGTCGCTTGCGAGAAAATAAGTGCGATGAAACAGCTCATGAATGATGAGGCCGGCCAGTTCGATGCGATTGAGCTTGAGCAGATTTGAGAGTAACGGATCGTTGAAAAAGCCCAGGCTCGAGAAGGCGACAGCGGGTCGAATGTACGTATCGTAGCTGGCTTCTTCCATGGAAGCGGCCTCCTCCTCCGTAGCTTTATGGGAAAAATAGCCGCAGTAGGGCACCGAACCCACAATCGGAAACCACCATGAATAGGGCCTAAGCGAATCGCGCGGCGCCGCCATCACAACCCACACGACAGCTCCCTCGTCGACCTGCGTAACGGTCGTATATGCGCCACCTACGTTGAGGCCGAGCTTATCGCGCGCAAATTCCCTGACCTTGAGCACGGTCTCAAGGCGGTCGCGTATTTCCGGCGGAAGAGCGGGGTTCGCGAGTTCGTCGCGGATAGGCTTGCGGTTCCAGAGCAACCGTCCCTCTTCATAGGCGGAGCGAGCGACATAGGTTATACCGCTGCAGCCCGCAAGACTTGAGCATCCCAGCATCGCGAGCAGCACTAGTAGCCCGTAACGAAGGAATCAGTAGTGATTCTCTAACCGAATTAGCGTGGGTCATTCAACGCACAATACGGAACTCGCGGCGAATGCGCTGCACCATCAATCATGATCCTACTACGGATTTCGACGTTACGGGCTACTAGTTGCTAAAGAAATGCACCGCCGCGTTCTTCTCGGAACGCGACGGCGCATGGTGTCGTTATGGAAACGCTATTGCGCGTGTGCCGCCATCGCTTTTTCGACCTGCGCTTTCACGGCCTCCATGTTGAAGGACGCGCCCTTCTGCATCGGCGGGAACTCGATGAAGCGTCTGCGCCGCCTTCCGCGACGACCTCTTGCACGAGGACGAAGCGCCAGAACTCGTAGACGAACCAGTTAAAGAACGCGAGCGATCCGCTCGACGCCGGTGCGTTCGAACGGATCGAGCCGCAGGTTGACAATGATTGGCCAATCCGACCTTGACCGTGCCGCCTAGCCAGCCGCCCGGCTGGTCGATGAAGCGGTACTTGTAGTCGTTGAAGCGGACCGCGCCGAGCGTGCCTTCAGCGAAATAGAAGATCTCGTGCCGATTCGACGGTCCCTTGCCCGTAATGAGGTCGGTTTGATCGTAGCCGTCGAGATGAACTTTGTAGGTCTCGTCGCCGAGCTGTTTGCCCTTTTGAGCTCGGCGGCGATGTTCGGGTTTCCGGCGGCGGCGACGAGGGTCGGAAACCAATCGAGACCCGACACGATCCCGTTCTCGACTTTGCCGGCCGGGATCTTGCCCGGCCAGCGCGCGAGGCATGGAGCGCGGAAGCCGCCTTCGAGTACGGTTCCTTTGCCACCGGCAAACGGCGTCTGGCCGCCGTCCGGCCAGGTGAAATTCTCCGTCCCGTTGTCGGTCGTGAAAACGACGATGGTGTTGTCGTCGAGACCGTCGTCCTTGAGTTTCTTCATGACGGCGCCGACGATATCGTCGAGTTGCGCCATACCCGCCTCGTGGATAGACCAACCATTTTCCGGCGTGCGCAGCTTATCGTATTTGTCGGAGAGGTGGGTGACGACGTGCATGCGCGTCGGATTAAGCCAGCAGAAGAACGGCTTGCCGCTCGCCTTGGCTCCGTCGATGAACTTCAGAGCGTGTGCCAGGATCTCGTCGTCGACGGTCTCCATCCGATCAGGATAGAGCGTGCCTTCGTCCTCGATCTTCTGCTTGCCGACCTTTCCCCAACGCGGCTGGACGGTCGGGTCGTCCTTGTCGGTCGCCCAGCTGTGCAGCATGTTGCGGGGGCCGATCTTGTCTTTGAGCGCCTGTGGATAGTTGGGATGCGCCGGGTCTTCCATCGCGTCGAGGTGATACAGATAACCGAAAAACTCATCAAAGCCGTGAACCGTGGGCAGGTACTCGTTGAGATCGCCAAAGTGATTCTTCCCGAACTGGCCCGTCGCATATCCCATCGACCGAAGAGCGGTTGCAATCGTGGGCGCTTCGGCCGGCATTCCAATTTTCGCGCCCGCCTGGCCAACGGTCGTCAGACCAGTCCTGATCGGCAGCTGACCGGTGATGAAGTTGCGCGCGTCCGGCCGTGCAACTCGCCTCCGCATAGTAGTCGGTGAAAAGCGAATGCCCTCGGCCGCCAATCGGTCGAGGTTCGGCGTTCGGCCCGCCATCATACCCTGGTGATACGACCCGAAGTTAAACCAGCCGATGTCGTCACCCATGATGACGACGATATTGGGTGCACGGTTGATGTAGTCAAAGTTAGTGCCTCCTATCGAATCGAGTAGAGTGACTCAAGACTAAGGTTTTTCTGCCGTTAGGGCTTCTCCCGTGAGCCCCGGCCACAACACGCCACTTGGACAGTCCGGCCTGCTTTGGACATCAGACGTCCAGAGTCAAACTCCCCTTTCCGCGCGACACGCAGGCCAGCATCTTCTTCCCTTCCGCCCGCTCGGCGGCGGAAAGAACCGTATCGCGATGGATGATCGTCCCCGCCAGGACCCCAACTTCGCAGGTCCCGCAACTGCCGGCGCGGCATCCGAACGGGACCTCGATGCCGGCGTGCTCCAGACAATCCAGCAGGTGCTCGGTGGCGCCGACCTGGACCGTCTTGCCCGAAAGTTGGCAGACGGCCTCGAACGGCTCATCGCCCTTCCTGGGCCCGGCGCCGAAGCGCTCGACGTGAATCGACTCGGCCGGCCAGCCGAGCGCTTCCGCCGCGTTGATCGCCGCGTCCATCAGTCCCGCAGGACCGCAGGTGTAGAGGTGCGTCCCCTCCGGCTGGCGACGGATGAGCGCGGGGATGTCGAGCTTCTGTCCCAGGCTGGCGTCGTAGAGATGAACGTTCGGGTCGCTCTGGAACGTCGAGAAAGGGGACGAAGGCCGCCGTCTCGGCGCTGCGGAAGGTGTAATGCAGCTCGACCCGCTGTTCGAGCAGCCTGAGATGGGAGCGGTGGGCGAGCAACGGCGTAATGCCGATGCCGCCCGCGATCAGCAGGTGCTTGACCGCGTGCTCGGCCGTCGGAAAGTAGTTCGCGGGCACGGAGATCGTGAGTTCGGCTGCCGCGCGCGACTTTCTCGTGCATGTACTTCGAGCCGCCTTTGGAGTTCGGCGCGAGCTGCACCGCGATGAAGTAAGCCAGGCCCTCGCCATAACCGCCATTGATGAGCGAGTAGCTGTTCCGGTGGACCTTGCCGCCGTCGCGCATGTGGATGACGATGTGGCTTCCAGGCGTGAACCGCGGCAGGAGGCCCCCGGTCGGGTGGATCAGCACGAAGAGTTTGGTCGTGGTGCTCACGTCCCAGACCCCGGCGACCTTCACCGTCATGATCTGCGCTTGTCCAGCCCCAGCTGCTGGTCGGACATGCCGGCGAGTTTCTCCGCCGTCGCCGCCTGCTTGACGACGCTGTCTTCCGGCGCCGTCGTCGCGACTTTGGCCGGCCGGCGTTGAGGAGCCACCGGCAGCTTGTCGAACCCCCGGAGGCCCATCTGCTTGGTCAGTTGAGGCTGGCCCTTGCGCTCGAAGGACGAGACGCGGGCGAACCACTCCTCGAACGCGACGCGGGCCTCAAGACGGGCGAGCGGCTGGCCGATGCACTGGTGATTCCCGCTGCTCATGCTGAGGATCCGCGGGATCTTGCGGCGGATGTCGAAAACTTCCGGCTTCTCGAAGACCGCTTCGTCGTGGTTGGCCGAGCTGACCACCGGGGCGACCACGCAGCCCGCGGGCACCTTCACCCCGGCGATCTCCACGTCCCGAAGCGCCTTGCGTTGCAGCGTGATGACCGGGCCATTGAACCTCAGGCTCTCCTCGAACGCATTGGCGGCCAGCGACAGGTCGTTGGCGAGAAGGCGCATCTGCTCCGGGTGTTCGAGCAGGCAATCCAGCGTCAACGCGAGCGCCTGCGTCGTCAAATCATTGCCGGCGATGATGCAGAGCTTCATGAGCGTCAGCGCCTCACGCTCGGTCAACCGGTCGCCGCCTTCCGCGGCCTGGATGAGGTAGGTGATCAGATCTTGTCGGGGCGACTTGCGGCGCTCTTCGATCTGCTCCATGAGAAACGCCTCCATGTCCTTCGCGTCACGCGCGAGCTCCTGGTAGCGCTTCTGTCGCGCCGCTTCGTCCTTGATCGCCTGGGCCGTGTTGGCGCCCATCATCGAACTGGCCCAGCGGGCGAACGTCTCCGTCATCGAGGCATCGACGCCCAGGAGGCCCGACATCACCGTGGAGGGGAGTGGGAGAGCGAACTGATGGAGGAAATCGCACTCGTTGCCGCCGGCCAGGACGTCGTCGATCAGCTTCCGGGTGATTTCCAGCGTGTGCGGCTCCATCGCGGCCACGCGCTGGGGCGTGAAGGCCTGTTGCATGAGGGCCCGCACTCGCGTGTGCTTCGGCGGGTCTTCCCGCAGCAGCGTGTCGATCTTCGTCTCTTCCTCCGCGCCGGGCACGGGCTGGGAGCGCGCGAAGGTCGACCGAGAAGGTCTTGAAGTCGCGGAGAATCGCATCGCACTCGGCCCAGCGCAGGAACCCGAGCGAGCCGAGCGGTTCCACGCGGCAGACCGGTCCCTTGGCGCGCAGTTCGGCTAACAGCCGGTTGCCCTCAACGGTGAAATTGGGGTCGCGAAGGTCGAGAACCGGTAGTGCATCGAAACCGGCCGGGACTGGGTTGTTCATGCTATTAGTCACAGTTTGCTCCCTTAAGCGCCGCCGTTAGCGTGCTTTAAATTCCATTTCGTGTCTTCTCCTCCAATAGCCCAGATTGGAGTCGTATTGGCGCCAAGGATACTCGTGGCGACAAAAAATTCAGCGCAGGGTGAATCCCAATTGTGTCGAATTTCGGGAGATGCCCTAAAGCCGTCCTAATCCCTTGGGAACCAGTGCGTCTGGCGCGGATACCTGAGGTGACATCGGATGCTTGAGGTGGTGCAGTGATCATGATCCGCCGGGCCACGCGGTCGAAATATATTTCAGGCTCAAGATGGAAATCACGGATGAAGGCGAAGCCCGGCCATCTTCTCCCAGCCCTCACGTGAGGCTTTTAATTATCCACACGGTCTGCTTTCCGGCAGGCATGCCCCGGAGTGAAGAAATAAAAGATTATCTCCGCCGGGGTCATTCGTGGTTCTTGACCGGCGCGGCGCCAAGCCCGTAAACCATCGCCGTCTTCGTGGTTCCGAGCTTGATCCACTCCGCGCAATCGAGCTGCACCCTTTTGTAGAACTCTTCGGAAAGCTCAATCGATTCCTGGTTCACTTCGTCGCGCCGCTCGAACTTGCACTGAAAGGCATACTCCCCCGATAGCGACTTTTCCAGCGCCCGGTTTCGCCATATCGCGATTGTGGTCTTGCCCGTGAAATGGTTCCCGAAGTGGATCATCCCCCAGGTGTTTTGCACCTCCTCGACTGCCACGTTATTGACCAACGCCATTTTGGTTCTCGGGCTGATGTCGATCTTTTTCAGGGTCGGGAAGGCGCGGACGATGTCATCTATACCACGATCCAACTCAATCTTCGGTGACGTAAGCACGCAGCCATGGGAATATACGCTGCGCATTCCACCCAAGCGGTCGCGCTCGAGCAACAGTTCCTCTTTGAACTTGATCTGATCGTGTCCGCCCAGTTGCGGACGCACATCCACCGCTGCCGCGGCTTTGAGTTCTGGGGCGCGGTATTTGAAAGTCGACTCATGGTCTGCGCGCGGCCACCCTTGGTCGTAGAAGGTGCGCTTGCGCAAGATGAAATGGTTGTTGTAGAGATCGAACTCCGGCGTGTCGTAGAACAGCACTTCCCGCACCTGGCTGTCGAATGTGTGGCTGTCGATGTCCACCTTGAGCTTGAGCTTCTTAAGCGTACCGGTGGCTTTCTGCCAAAATTCAGTAAAGCCCTGTTTGCTCGTGAACCGATCGGATTGCAGCAGGATCTTATATTCGCGGTAATGAACTACGTCCTCGGGCAGATACTGAGTTTCGGGATGCTTGCTGATGTGCTTGTCCATGGAGGACTTCGCCCATATTTCGTTTGATTTGGCAAAAAGAGCGTGTCGTCGGTTTCGACCGGTATCGCTGCCCACCCTCGATGGAACGGAATACTGCCTGCCAAATCGGCCAGCGTCTATGGGACTTTGGTCTTACCAAATGGCGGCTACTACAGGGTCTGGTTTCGTGCTCCGGCGCGGAAAAGCAATATTTTCCTAGCGTTGCATCTCGCCAGACGGAAAGCGTCCTCTCGGCGCCTTCGCGGTGGCCGGTCATGCCTACGTAGGCCAGATGGCGATCCATTCCGGGCGTGGCCAGCACTGAAACTGCGATCGACGGATGTGTTGCAAGTTTGGCGGGGGAGACTGGTAGGTTGGAAAGACCGTGAACAACGCAACCCGACCGGCAATCTTCAAGTGGCGGCAGACGGCGCCGGAGCTGATTCTGTGTGCCGTGCGCTGGTATCTTCGCTACTCGCTCTCGTTGCGCGACGTCGAAGAGTTGTTCGCCGAGCGCGGTCTGGAGGCGGATCACACGACGATCTGGCGTTGGGTACAACGTTACGGTCCCGAATTGGAAAAGCGGCTGCGTCCTCAGCTCAAGTCGACGAACAAATCCTGGCGTGTCGATGAGACATATATTCGAATCCAGGGCCGTTGGTGTTACCTCTATCGGGCCATCGATTCCACGGGTGCCACCATCGATTTCCTGCTGTCGGCGTTACGCGATACTGCGGCGGCCAAGCACCTGTTCCGTCAGGCGCTCAGCGATCCGTCGCATCCGCAGCCCCGCGTCATCTACACTGATCAGGCCCGCCTGTACGGCGCGGCGATTGCAGCAGTGAAAGCGGAAGGAACCTTGCGCCGCCGCTGCCGGCATCGACCGGTCCAATATTTGAACAATATCCTGGGGCAGGATCATCGAGCGATAAAACGACGAGTGAAGGCCAAGCAGAGCTTTCGCCAGTTCCACGCAGCTCGGCGAACGATTGCGGGATACGAGGCTATACACATGATCCGCAAAGGGCAGGTGCGGTGGGTCAGCGACGAAGATGTCCGCCAACAAAATCAGTTCATCGACAGGCTGTTCGATCTGGCTGCCTGAGACCTCGCCGCCCAGTTCCTATCGGGGCTTCCTCCCGCCACCGTTTTCAAAGTTGCAACACTTCAAGTAAAACACCGTTGAACCTGTGGCTCGCCGCATCGCGCGTCCTTCGCCAGGAAAAAGAGTTCTGGCCTGCGTCCGCAAGACGCCGCGCCTTCGCATCCCAAAATCGTAACCGCCCAACAGCATCCACCCCCCCGAATTAATTTTTTCTCCCGGCCTCCAGTCTTGTGTGAGAGGCCGGGGAAAAAATTCCCTCTTTTACAACGGGACATAAAGCAAAACCGAACCAACGCCCTGCCCGGTAAACGGGAAGCGGGCGAAAGGAAAACCAATGAAACGCAAACGATGGTCGGTCTGCATCGACTGCCGGAACGGCGATTGTGACTCCTGCTACGAGCACACCTGCGATTGCAACATGAAGCTCACTCTCCGTCCGCCCCGGAAAGCGCACACCTTATCAAAGACCCAACAGGTAACTAAACGCCCTGCCCGATAAACGGGAAGCGGGCGCACAAGGAGGAAAGGCAATGGCAGTTAACACAGTAACGGTAATCGGGAATCTCGGTGGCGACCCGCAGACGCGCTCTCTGCCGTCTGGCGATAGCGTGGCGAATTTTTCACTGGCCACGACCGAGCGTTTCAAGGACCGCAGCGGCGCACGGCAGGAACGCACCGAATGGCACCGCATCGTGGTCTTCGGGAAGCTGGCCGACACCTGCGCGCAGTATCTCAGCAAGGGCCGCCAGGTCTATGTCGAGGGACGGCTGACCACCCGCGAGTACGAGGCGAAGGATGGCACGCGGCAAGCGCTATCGGACCGAGATTGTGGCCCGGCAAGTCCGGTTTCTCGGACGGCGCGCCGATGCTCCCGCCACGGCTGACGCTGACGAAAGCATTCCGTTCTAGCGAGGCCGTCAACAAAAGGGAGAGCCGCGCAAGCGGTTCTCCCTCCACCACACACAAAACAGGAGGAACAGCCTGAACGCGACGCAATATGTGGCAGCTTTGAGAAGAGCATTGAAGGATGCCGTCGGCGTCATCGAGGCGCTCGATGGCATGACACGCCAAAGCCGCGAGTTTGAAACCGAGGTGTTGCAGCCCTTGCGCGATGTGCTGAAACTTAAACTTTCACCATGTCCGGTGTGCAGTAAAAGGCGCAAGGTGACTGCCCACTGTTCGCAGCACGAATAGAATGCGGATAGGATTTATATGCGTCAAGGGAGAGCGCTAGCTGGCCGATGGCCACACCGCCAAAAATCACGCTCGACGACCTGCTTGCGCATCCAGACCGCGCCGATGGCCTCGCGGACGAGCAGGTGCGCGACACCCTCAAACAGATCGCCGAGCGCACGTCGGCGCTCAAAGCGCTCGAATCGCAGATCCTCTGGCGGCTCCTGTCTTCGAGCGCACGACAGCAATGTCCACAGCGACGGGTTTCCCAGGCTTCTTGAACGCCAAGCAACTCGCGGAACATCTCGCTGTCCCGGAATCATGGGTCCGCGAGCAAGCCCGCATCGGCCAACTGCCGAGCATCAAACTCGGTCATTATGTCCGCTTCCGGCTCGACGACGTGCAGCAACATCTCCACAAGCCCATAGTGATCGCATCTCATCAAGCCATCAGCGACAAAGGGGAACTGGATATCATCCACGGAATGCCCGACAAAGAGGAAATATGGCCTCGATCAAAAAATTTCACGCAGCGGAGTGTCCTGGAGGAACTTGTGGATGTCCTTACCGCCTGGACTACCGTCCTCTGGGCCTGCGTGGTCCACGAAAACGGCTTTTTTTCGCGACTAAAAAAGCGGCTGAAAAGCACCTCTCCGAAACCGTCGTAAAGGTCGATCGCGGCGAGTATCTCGAACTCACAAAGACGCCCGACTTTCAAAGACGCCGCCGAACTCTGGTATCAGACCAAGAACGACCGCCGGGCCGCCTATGTCGCCGACATCCGCTCCACGCTCGACAACCACCTTCTCCCGCGCGTCGGCGCTCTCCGCCTCGACAAGATCACCGTGCCCATGCTCGAAAAGATGCGCACAGACCTACGCAACAAAATACGCTGCGCCAACAGTCGGCAATATCATCCGCGTCGTCGGCGCCGTATTCCGCGCGGCTATCAGGCGCGGCGAGGCCAACATCAATCCCGTCGATCGCATGGAACGCGCCTTTACTGCCGTGCGCGAGATGAACGCCGATGAAGAACGGCGCGCCGATCGCGCCGTCACGCCTGACACCTCCTCTCACCGGAAGAAATCCGCCTGATGCTCGACGCCACGACGCCAGGACTCTACCGCGCCCTGTTCACCACAGCCGCCCTAACCGGGGCCCGCAGCCGGCGAACTATTCGCACTGCGCTGGGCCGACATCGAAATGCCCGAAGGCCGACCGGCATACATCTACATCCGCCGCACACTCTCATGGGCTCGCGGCCAAGGGGAAGAGCAACCGCCCGCGCTACTATCCGCCCAAGACACGCGCGGGCATACGGCGCATCCCCATCTCGCCCGAACTCGTTCATGCGCTCAAGACGCTGGAAGCTCGCTTGTCCGCCGATCCCCGACGATCTGGTTTTCCCGCGCCGACGGTCGGCCGCATGCGCCGATCAAACGCTCTGCGCTATGGCCTCTGGGCGGCGCTGGAGACGCGCAGGACTGCGGCGGGTCAGTATGCACTCCCTACGGCACTGCATTCGCATCAGCGCTCATTTCTGGGCGGGGCGGCGGTCACCGAAGTCCAGATGCTCCTCGGACATTCCAGTCCCGCCATCACGCTCAAGATTTACTCGCACTGGTTCAAGGCTCAAGATAGCGGAGCCGTGGCCCGGTTGAGCGACATGATTTTGAAACCAGAAAAAAGTGGGCAAAAAGTGGACAAACGCGCGGCCCAAGATCGACTCCATCAGCAAATAGTGCTTGAATTTCCTAGCGCGGAGAGGTGGCCGAGTGGTCGAAGGCACCAGATTGCTAATCTGGCGTACTGGCAACGGTACCGAGGGTTCGAATCCCTCCCTCTCCGCCAGAAACCCTTTAAAATCAAGGATTTTCTCGCGGCTTCGCAGCTGGTCAGCCGAGTATGTGACATCGTTCTAGAGGAAAGCGGGCAAAATGCGGGCGGTCTGGCCAAAAACGCCCGAATTTCGAGCCGAAAACGGACCCGGCTGAACCGCATCCTTTATATCCCCGACCGTCTGACTCAGCCAGGAAGCTACCCAGAACCCCAAAACCTCAACAAACACGCGAGATAATCGGCCCGGCAACCAGGCCCGCGATGCTTCGTAATGGATTCCTTACGCCAGCTGCGCGTTTTGAAGCCCGCGTCTCGACCAGCCAGACAGGTTGACGGTCAAGGCATGGCTCTAGGGTGACGACAACGGCCGGGCACCACGAAAGCGTCAACGCCCACCACGCTAATCCGCGGATAACAGCAAGCTTCTAAGCTGGCAGCTCGCAGAGGTGCTCGATGACACGATTATAGAACGTTGTTTCAGAGTAATTCGTCGCTCGCAGCCGGTCATGCTCGGGTGGTAGGGGGCCATCTCGTCCCGTTCGATCGGCGTCTCGGCGGGGCGCTAAGTGCTCGGGCATTTTTCTGGCCAAAACTTTTCCTGAACGGTTGTTCAGGCACAGCTGGCGACGTGACCCAATTCCCAATCGCCCGACCCCTCAGGATGGGCAGCTGGCGACGTGACCAGGCAGCTTCGCGACCCTGCGGTCCGGTGATCAGGTCAGCTGCATCGGTGCAATCGGGCTATTATAGAACACCGTTTCAGAACTAACGCCGTCAGTCGGTTCGCTCGGGGCCCCCGCGGCGAAAATCCAAACCGCCCCGGAAATTTTGAAAACCAAAAACTTGGGTCAGCCGGTTGCTCAGGCACGGCTGACCGAATCGTTGGAGAGGTCTGGCTCTCGCCGGAGATGATGATAACCTTCGCCAAGGGGCCAGGGTCTTCAGAAGGGCGTTGGACGAAGTGAGCGCATTCGGCTACTTTAATGTCACTATGGCGAACGAAAAGACCGACGAGCAACAGCAGCCCGTTCAGCCGCCACCGGATTCCGACCCGTATCCGGTCCTGACCAGGGCAAGGAGAACCAATGAAGAAGGGCGGTGACCCCGAGGACTGAACCGGTGAACAGGTACCCTGTAAGCGTAAGTCCTACCAGTAGGACTGAACCTGCTAGCGCCCGTTGCGCCGCTGTAAGGTACCAAGCTTTCGCTCGGCATCCGTCACGGAATTCTTTGCGTCGTCGATGCAGTTCGAACGTATATTGTCGGAGGAGGTGCCCCGCTGCAATCTTTTTGATTCAGCTTGTCCGCCTCGGGAAACCAAGTAAGGTCACTGGTCCAATACCATTTTCTCGCAATTACGGTCGCCCAGGCAAAAATCAATGCCAGCATATCGAGCGCCACTGCCCCGAAAATCACCAATCGAATCGCCATAGCTGGAGGGGTTTTGAAAAAGGCGGGGACGGAAAGGACAAGGAAACCCATCAGTGCGCTCGCGTATCCCAGGACGCTATTTCCCTTAGCGTCAAGGTCATCCGTCCAATCGTAGGCGAGCTGATACAAAGCCTGTCCTAACTCGTAGGCGCCCTTCACTGTATCATTACCATAGACGGACAGCCGCGTGTGAACCTGCTCAGAGCTTAAATCTTCACTTTTTGCCACTTTGCCTGCCGCTCCTACTTCGGAATCGATTAAATCTTCGTCATCTACCAGTGCAATCCCGATCCGCATTTAGTTATAACTCCCACCCACCTGCCGGGTCATGACAGTGATGTCCGATCAAAGCCCAGGACAACCGGCGCAGCGGGTGGTATGGTCGGTATCTCACCCGAGATGAAGGCCGGCATGGGCAGCGTCTCAGCCGCGTAGACGCCCGGCATGTAATCGACAAGCGTAAGTTCCGCAGTCAGGTCCGAGCTGGGAACCACCGCGGTTACCAGGCATTCATTGACAATCAATGGCCCGGCCGCACCAGGCCGGCGCTCTTGGCCCGATCTCGGGCGAAAGGCCTGGGTTAGATGCGCACCCAGGCTTTGCTTGCGTAAGTCGGCGAAGAATAAAAAAGTGAAGCATTTGTGTGATATGGTTCATCTTGATTTTCGCGGCTTTGGAGAAGAAAACCATGAAAAAGCAGGCGAGTTTTAGTTTTTTGGTGGCGTCATTTTTGCTCATCGCGATCGCGAGCGCGACCATCGCCACGGCGGAGGCGGGAGACACGTGCGTTGGATCCGGCGCGACCATTGGTGGTACGTGCACCCCGCTGACGAACATCACCAGTAGCAATAACTTTAATACCGCGCTCGGAGCCGAGGCCCTCTCGGCCAACACAAACGGCAGCGGCAATACTGCAACCGGTTTTGAGACGCTTCAAAACAACACTACAGGATTTGACAATACTGCTAGCGGATACGACGCCCTGGCTATTCAACACCTCCGGTTATGCCAATACCGCCAGCGGAGCCCTAGCTCTGTAAAACAACACCACGGGCATCGAGAATACGGCTAGCGGCTTCCAAGCTCTCATGGACAACACCGCGGGCGGCGGAAATACGGCGACCGGAGAGTTAGTTCTCTTTCACAACACCACGGGCTCCGACAATACTGCCACTGGAGCGGGTGCCCTCGAAACCAACACCACAGGATACGAGAATACTGCCACCGGAGTAGCTGCCCTCGGCGGAAATACCACGGGCATAAACAATGCTGCATCCGGATTCGCAGCGCTCTCTAACAACACCACGGGTAGCTACAATACCGCTACCGGAGGTTTCACCCTTAACTGGAACACCACGGGCGTGGACAATACCGCTACGGGGGCGAATGCCCTCTTTGAGAACGGCACGGGGAGCTACAATACCGCTAGCGGGTTCCAAGCCCTATATGTCAACACCACTGGAGGTGAGAACACCGCCGACGGCTTCCAAGCCCTCGGGCGCAACACCTCTGGCTACTATAATACCGCCATCGGAGTTAACGCCCTCTATAGCAACACCACCGGGCTTTACAATACCGCTAGCGGATTCCAAGCCCTCTATGTCAACACCACGGGCGGCAGCAACACTGCCAGCGGCTACAAAGCACTAGTCGTCAACAACACGGGTGCCAATAATGCTGCCAGCGGCTACAAGGCACTAGCCGGCAACACCACGGGTGCCAACAATACGGCCAACGGGTTCCAGTCGCTCTTGAGCAACACCATCGGAATCGACGAGACGGCCAGCGGAGCGCTGGCGCTGCAAAGCAACACCACAGGCCTCTATAATACCGCTCTGGATTTAATGCCTTAGGAGCCAACACCTCGGGCGCCTACGGCACCGCTGCTGGTTTCGATGCGCTCTCGAAAAACACTACCGGAGCAAAACACCACCGCGGTTGGGGTGTACGCAATGCTCGGCAACACCACGGGAAGCGATAATATCGCGTTCGGTAATGGCGCGGGCCAGGGGCTGACCACCGGGGGCAACAACATGGATATCGGCAACCCGGGAGTCGCAGCGGAGTCGAAAACGATTCGAATCGGCACTCAGGGCACGCAGACGGCGACATACATCGCCGGGATTTTCAACAGCTCGGCGAGTGGAGGTGCGGTCGAGGTGAGCAATACCGGAAAGCTTGGCATGGTATTGTCCTCCGCGCGATACAAGCGCGACATTCACAATATGGACGAGGCCAGCAACAACTTGATGAAGCTTCGTCCGGTGACCTTCCGTTACAAAGATGACGCGCAGGGGATCAAGCAGTACGGCTTGGTCGCGGAAGAGGTTGAGAAGCTCTACCCGGAGCTGGTGATCCGTGACACATCGGGCAAGGTACAGAGCATACGCTATTTGATGCTGACTTCGATGCTACTCAACGAACTACAGAAGCAAGCCAGACAGAACCACCACCAGGCGGAGCAGGTTCGCAAGCTGAACGCGAGAATAGATGAAGTTGAAGCTTCCGCCCGCCGACGGTTAACGCGCAATCAGCGGCTTTTGAGGCGCGACTCTCGGCGCTGGAGCGGAGGACGGATGCGAGTGATCGCGTTGCGAGGCTGTCCGAGGCAGTCGATCGATGATTGAGCCGTTTGCTAAAGAGTAGCCAGGAACAACTGGTGCTCCTGCGCGCGGGCTCGCGGGCGACCGGTCGATGGTGCCGGCTTCCGAGCTGATACTGTTAGAATTCCGAATTCCATCACATTGAGCGTAAAGATTTGAGCGTTTGTATACAGTCGTCGAAAGGCTGCTCGATCAAATTCTTACTTTGGCCTATTCCACCTTCCTGCACCGTAATCTCCTGTTCATCTTGCTGTTGATTGTAGGACACCCTATCCATGTCATTGAGCACATGTTGCACGCACCAAGACTGATCGCCTCGGTAGTTTTGTTTGCAGTCCTGCTGCGCTTTTGTCTTCAAACCTGGCAATGTTGCGTTATAGTCAGCTAGATTTTTGTGAGCTTGTTGGGCCGATCAACCAGCGCACCGCCGAGAGCTTCCCCATCGCGGGCGAGCTTTACGGGTGGTGCTCCAGCGTCGCCGCAGAGGACCTCGCCCCCGGCTCGGTGGGCCGTGCCGTCTTCGACGCCGAGGCCCGTGGCGACATCCCCGCCTCACACCGGCCGGGCCATATCATCCACCAGTACCTCGGCGCCGGTGTCGACACGACGATCGCCGCGATCGGCAACATCGTCGCCCTTCTTCTCGGCGCATCCCGACCAGCTGGGAGCTGGTGCGCAAGGACCCCGCGCTGGTCGCTGCCGCGTTCAACGAGGTGCTCCGGTTCTGGGGCGCCCGTGCACGCCTGGGGCCGGCGGGTGACCAGGGACGTGGAGATCGACGGCACCGTCGTGCCCGCCGGCGAACAGGTGGCGATCCTCTTCGGCGCCGGCAACCGCGACCCGCGCCACTACGACAACCCCGACGCCTTCCTAGTCGAGCGCAATCCGATCGACCACCTCACCTTCGGCTACGGCCCGCACGGGTGCGCCGGGCAAGGACTGGCCCGCCTTCGAGGCCCACGCCATCATCGACGCGCTGGCCCGCCGGGTCGAGCGCCTCGTCGTGGGGCCCGGAGACCCGGGTCCCAAGCAACATCACCCGGAGCATCGACCAGCTCCCCGTCATCGAAGTGGTGCCCCGCATGAAGATCCTGCTCGACGGGCCCCGCTGCGAAGGGCCACGGCCTGTGCGAGGAGGCCGCCCCCGACCTGATGCACCTCGACGACGACGGCGAGCTCGTGCTCGACCACGAGGAGGTGGACGGCGACCTGCTCACCGCCGCGAACGCTGCCGTCCGCGTCTGCCCCGTCGCTGCCCTGCGACTGGCATGACGCCACGCATCGTCATCGTCGGCAACGGCATTGCCGGGCTCACCGCGGCCGACTCCCTGCGAGCGGCCGGGCACGACGGCGAGCTGACCATCGTCGGCGACGAGCGACGCGCCGCCTACAGCCTGCGGGGGATTGTCCAAGGCCATGCTCCACGGCGACGACCTGACGGCGCACCACCTGCCGCCCACCGACGTCATCGCGCCACCGAGCGCCTCGGCGTCACGGCGACGGCACTGGACGTCGACCGGCAGGACCGTCGCCCTCGACGACGGCTCGACCCTGCCGTACGACGCCCTGGTGATCGCGACCGGCTCGCGCGTCCGGCGCCTCGGGGACAACACTTGCGAGCTGACGCTCCGCAGCCTCGACGACGCGATCACGCTGCGTGCCCGGCTCGCGCACCGCCCTTCGGTCGCCGTCGTCGGAGGTGGAGCGCTCGGGATGGAGATCGCGTCGAGCTGCCTCGCCGCGGGCTGCCCGGTGACCCTGGTGTCACGCGGTTGGCCGTTGCTGCACCAGCTCGGCCTGTACCTGGCCGATGTCTTCGTGACCGCGGCCCTCAAGCGCGGGCTCACCCTGGTCGAGCACCGGTCTGCGCCGGACTCGAGACTGGACGGCGCAGCCACGCAGGTCATCATCAACGAGGGCACCGTCGTCGAGGCCGATGTCGTCGTCACGGCAGTAGGCGACCTGCACAAAGTCGAGTGGCTTGCCACCAGCGGGCTGCTCCAGGGCGGGGTGCTGGAAGTGGACAGCCGGGGCCGGGTCCGCCTGGAACATCGTCGCCGGTGGGGGACGTGGGAGCGTTTCCCACCCGCCGTGGCGTCCGCCGGGTTCCGCTGTGGACCAGCGCTATCGACCAGAGCAAGGTCGCCGCGGCGGCACTCCTCCGGGGGGACGAGGCTCCGGCCCTCGACTTCCGGCCGGACTTCTGGACCGAGCAGTTCGGCCTGACCCTGAAAGCGGCTGGTTTCCTGCCGCTGGCCTGCCTGCGCCTGGCGTCGTCGATGGCGCACAGCGCCTGGGGGGCCCCGCGCTGATGCGCTGGGCGCACCCGGACGGCAGCGGCACGGCCGTCGCCCTCAACTAGCCGAATCCCGATCCCGCGGCTTCGTCGCGTCAGCGAGGCCACGGCAGCGTAGGGTGCTGCGCGATGGCCGCCGCTACGGGAGCGAGTCGGGCACCCTGACCCCGCAGGTGGCCCGGCTCGCCTCCGTCAACCTCAGCCTCCTGGTGCCCGGCTGGCTGGTCGAGGAACGGCCGGTGACGCTGGCCGCAGCCCGGGACGAGCCATGCGCTCGTCCCGATCCGCCGTCTCCTGGGCGACGTCTTGGTCCGGCAGGGGAGCAGGACGGCGCTGACCCCGCGGGCCGCCGAGCTCGTAGGGCCGCTCGGCGACCTCTCCGCCAGACGGCGCGCGTCGTCGACCTCCCCGGCTTCGTCCTGGCCATCGACCGGCGGGTGTTCACCGTCGCGATGAAGACCAGCGCGGCCTTCGTGCTCGGCAGCAGCATCGCCCGGGCTGCTCGCCGTACGCGCTCTGCGCGACGTTGCGAGTGCGCCCCATCACCGTCCCCCGCCGATTCGCCCTCCACCGAGGAGGGCCTGAAGCCGTCTTGCTCTCGGAGGTGTTCGCATCCCGCTGGGTCGTCGTCGCGTGCCCAGGCCCGCTGCTGACGCGA
Organism: uncultured Pseudomonadota bacterium; assembly: GCA_963824565.1. Lineage (GTDB taxonomy): Bacteria > Desulfobacterota > Binatia > Binatales > Binataceae > JAJPJA01. The sequence continues at coordinate 93,030 of CAWGQB010000036.1, forward strand.
GCGCCCTGGACCTGCTCGCGACGCTGCCCGAGATCGTGGGGTGGCGGTCCATCGCCTCCGCGTGAACACGGTG
>CAWGQB010000037.1:0-12936 GCA_963824565.1 uncultured Pseudomonadota bacterium
GGAGAGGGCGAGGCAGAGGGTCGACTGATACACCATAGGCGACAAATAACGCAGTCTGTATTGGCTGCGTGGAACAGGCTTTCCAGCCTGTGTAGTAGCGCTCATGGTTTATAAGGTCAGCTAGGCCGCGATCAATTGCCGCAGCACGTAGGGCAGGATGCCGCCGTGCTTGATGTACTCCACCTCTTCGGGAGTATCGACGCGCGCGATGACCTCGAATTCGCGCGTCTTGCCGTTCTCCTCGGCGCGGACCGTGAGCTTCTGTCCGGGCTTGACGCCGGCCGCGATGCCACCGATGGTGTACAGCTCGTGTCCGCTCAGCCCCAGCGTCTCGCGGCTTTCGCCGGGCTTGAACTGCAGCGCCAGGACGCCCATCCCAATCAGGTTGCTGCGATGGATGCGCTCGTAGCTCTCGGCGATCACCGCCCGCACGCCCAGCAACTGCGTGCCTTTCGCGGCCCAGTCGCGCGAGGATCCGGACCCATATTCCTTGCCGGCGATGACCATCAAGGGAACGCCCTTCGGCGCGATACTGCTCCGAGGCCTCGAAAATCGTGGTCTTGGTTCCTTCCGGCAGATGCAGCGTAAAGCCGCCCTCGACGCCCGGCACCAGCAGGTTCTTGAGCCGGATGTTGCCGAACGTGCCGCGCACCATCACTTCGTGATTGCCGCGCCGGGCGCCGAATGAGTTGAAGTCCGCCGGCTGCACACCGTTGGCGATCAGGTAACGGCCCGCGGGACCATCAGCATGGATGGAGCCGGCCGGCGAGATGTGGTCGGTGGTCACGCTGTGGCCCAGCATCGCAAGCACCCGCGCGTTGGTGATGTCGCTCAGCGGCGCCGGCTTGACGCCGATGCCGTCAAAGAATGGCGGCGCCTTGACGTAGGTCGAATCCTTCTGCCAGCTAAACAGGTCGCCTTTGGGAACCTTGAGGCCGCGCCAGGGCTCGTCGCCCTCGAAGACCTGGCCGTACTCTTCGCGGAACATCGCGGAATCGATCGAAGCCGCAACCGTCTTTAGTACTTCCTCGGCGGTCGGCCAGATGTCCTTCAGAAAGACCGGCTTGCCGTCGCTGCCGGTGCCGAGCGATGCCGTGGCGATATTGGTATCCAGGGTTCCGGCCAGCGCGTATGCGACCACCAGCGGCGGCGAGGCCAGGTAGTTGAAGCGCACGACCGGATTGATGCGCCCCTCGAAATTGCGATTGCCGCTCAGCACCGCGGTGACCACCAGATTGTTCTGCTTGACTGCCGCGGCCAGCGCTTCCGGAACCGGCCCGCTGTTGCCGATGCAGGTGGTGCATCCGTAACCCACCAGATGAAAGCCAAGCTGCTCGAGATACGGCGTCAGACCGGCGCGTTTGAGGTACTGCGTGACCACTTTGGAACCGGGAGCCAGGCTGGTCTTGACCCACGGCTTGCTGCGCAGTCCGCGCTCGACCGCCTTTTTCGCCAGGATTCCCGCCCCCAGCATCACGGAAGGGTTGGAGGTGTTGGTGCAGCTCGTAATCGCGGCTATCAGCACCGAGCCGTGACCAATCTCGACGCTGCCGGCCTCGGTCTGGACCTTGGCCGTGTGCACCAGATGGCCCAGTTCGGATTGCGGAATCTCGGTGGCGGCGCCGTTGTCGGGACTGCCGCCTTCCGCGCACCAGCGGCCCACGGCATTGGGATCGACTCCTTTGATATGCTCGGCGATTTCTTTGACCAACTGCTGGCGATAGTCGGGCTGAGCGTTGCTCAGGCTAACGCGGTCCTGGGGCCGGCGCGGCCCAGCCAGGCTGGGTTCGACCTTGGAGAGGTCCAGTTCGAGCGTATCGCTGAACACCGGCTCGGGCGAATCCGCCGTATGGAACAGCCCCTGCTCCCTGCAGTAGGCCTCGACCAGTTTGACCTGATGCTCGGCGCGTCCGCTCAGCCGCAGGTACGCCAACGTCTGCGCGTCGACCGGAAAGAATCCAATCGTGGCGCCGTACTCGGGAGACATGTTGCCGAGCGTGGCGCGGTCGGCGATCGCAAGCTTCGAGATTCCCGGTCCGTAGTACTCGACGAATTTGCCCACCACCCCTTTGGCGCGCAGCATCTGAGTGACGGTCAGGACCAGGTCCGTGGCGGTCGCTCCCGGCGCCAGTTCGCCGTAAAGCCGCATCCCGACCACCTCCGGGATAAGCATCGGCACCGAACGCCCGAGCATCGCCGCTTCGGCCTCGATTCCGCCTACACCCCAGCCGACGACGCCCAGCCCGTTGATCATCGTGGTGTGCGAGTCGGTGCCCAGGACGGTATCCGGATAGGCCTCACCCGCGGGCGAAGCGAAGACCACCGGGGCCAGGTATTCGAGATTGACCTGATGCACGATCCCGGTGTCGGGCGGCACCACGCGGAAGTTGTTGAAGGCCTGCTGGCCCCAGCGCAGGAACAGATAGCGTTCCTGGTTGCGTTCGAATTCCAGCTCCGCGTTTCGCGCAAACGAAGCCCTGGTGCCGAAGGAGTCCACCTGCACCGAGTGGTCGATTACCAGGTCGGCGGGTTGCAGCGGGTTGACCTTGGACGCGTTGCCGCCCAGCCGCTTGACCGCGTCGCGCATCGCGGCGAGGTCGGCGACGACCGGCACCCCGGTGAAGTCCTGCAACAGGACGCGCGCGGGCATGAAAGAGAACTCGCGCTCGGGCGGCTTGGGACTCCATCGCGCGACCGTCTCGACCTGCTCCTGGTTGACCACCAGGCCGTCCTCGCGCCGCAGCACGTTCTCGATCATCACCTTGATCGAGTAAGGCATCCGGCTCAGGTTGAAGCCGCGGCGCTCCAGCGCTTCGAGTTTGTAGATCTCGTATTTCTTGCCGTCAACCGAAAGGGTTGTGCGCGCACCAAAACTATCCTTCGCCATTTTCCTGCTCTCGTCCGTGGAATCGTAATTACCGTGCGCCCAGCGCCGGATGGAAAGCCTGTCAAGGCAAGGATAGCGCGGATCGGACCGCCAAAAAATGGCTGGTGATTAACACATCGGACATCGGACTTGAATGGTTGGCATTAGCCGGCGGGTGCGAATAACTGCGGCTCTTTGCAGAGCTCGACGGCGCTTCTTCGAATCACGACTTCTTTCACGCCTGCGCTGGGCAGCGGGCGGCCACATATCTGATTGCCGCTTCTTGGCCAACGAGCGACAATCAGAAGGACTCCATCAAGAATCCCATGGCAGGCAAGCGAGGCGTTTGAATCAGGCGTCATGTGCAGTCAGGCGGCGGTCCGGATTTCCAGAAGATGGCCGTTGAGCTCGCGGAAGTAGACCTTGCGCCCGCCTTCCGAAGTGTCGATCCGCATATCCTGCTGGGACCACGGCTGACTGCCGTAGGTAAGGCCAGCGGCCTTGACGCGGCCAAAAATCGTGTCGAACTCCTCGTCGCTGACATGGAACGCGTAATGATGCGAGTCGAAGTGTTCGCGCCGGTCATCAAAGTCCAGCGCAAGCGTTTCGTTGACCCGCACCGGAGCGAACGGTCCCATCGGCCCGTCGTAAGTCAGCCCGAAGAGGTCGGCGAAGAACTTAGCGGACGCCACCTTGTCGTGCGTCGGTACGATGGTGTGATGCAGCGTGATGCTCATAGTAACAACTCCATCTGTTGAAACATTTCTCATTCAATAACGTGGCTGCGGCCCCCGCCAGCTCGTCCGCCGCCATCGCGCAAATCGATTGCTGTTCGCCGTGGCCCCGCTGTTCGCGATGCCCGCGATGTTCGCTGTGTCCCGAAAGCCGGCCATGCCCGGAGACCTCGCCCTTTGGTTCCATCCTGGCTGCCCTCCGTCTTCACTCCGATAGTTTCAAAAGTATTCTCTTTCAAAACTTAGTCAAGAGAATGGTTGCTTAATGGCCTGGCGGTCGGCAGAATTACTGGCGATGGAGCCGGCTGTCGATAGAACCGGGGATCGAATCCTCTACCTGCTTAAATCCAAAGGGCCGCAAACCGCGGCCGAACTGGCCCGCCGCCTCGGCTTAACCGCGATGGCGGTCCGGCAGCATCTGTATGGTTTCAGTAAGGAGGGGTTGGCGGAGTTCAGCGCGCACCGCAGGCCGGTCGGCCGCCCAGCCCACGTATGGACGTTGACCGAACGCGCCGCCTCGCGGTTTCCGGAAAGCCATGCCGAACTCACGCTCGAGATGATCGGCGCGATACGCACTACCTTCGGCGAGCAGGGGCTCGAGCGGCTGCTGGCAGAGCGCACCCGAACGCAGCTTCGTCAATACCGTGAAAGAATCCGCGCGGCTGGCGATGACTCACTGCAGGGGCGCGCGCGGACGCTTGCCACGATTCGTCGCGAGCAAGGCTATATGGCTGAGTGCGTCGCGCGAGCCGACGGCAGTTTTGTGCTGCGCGAAAACCACTGCCCGATCTGTGCCGCCGCAAAATTTTGCCAGGGGCTGTGCCGCGAAGAGCTGGCACTGTTCCGCGCCGCGCTGGGCCCGCAGGCGCAGGTTGAGCGCACCGATCATATATTGGCCGGCGCGTCCCGCTGCGCTTACACGATAACTCCGCGGCGCAGCTCCCGGGAACGCTAAAGCAGAGCCTGAGAAGCAAGACGACCAGGAGCCCAGGGACGACGCGACAGCAAAGATCTGTGCCCTATTTAAAGTGCGGCATCACCTTGCTCGCGAACAGCTCGAGGTTTTCCGTCACCTTGCTCACCGGCACTCCGGGCGGCGCGATCGCAATGCCGAAGGTCTCGACCGGGACCTCGGCGACCAAGGCCTTGATCATCTTCACCGCCTCATCTGGGGTGACGATCGTGATCATGTTCAACTTTTTCAGATCATCAACCGAATCAAGATGCGGCCAGACGTTGGTATCGGTGCCCTCGAACCACTTGGCGTAGGAATTGTACCAATACATAACGCCGGGAGCGTACAGCGCGAAGGTACGCTCGGGGTCGTTGGAAACCACCAGCCAGGGAAGGCCACCGGTGGTGCGCGCTTTGGACGGATCCTTGCCGACCTTTTGCAACTCCTCGCGATACATGTCCCAGGTCTGCTTGTTGGCGGGACCGGTGTAACCGTCGCCATATTTGGCCGCCCGTCTGATCGCGATCCGATTGAACCCGCCGACCCAGATCGGCGGATTGGGTTCCTGCACCGGACGCGGCGTCACCTTCGCGCCCTCGATATTGAAATGCTTGCCGTGGAAAGTAACGGACTCGCCCTGCCACAACCGGCGGATGATCTGCAGAGCCTCGTCGGCGCGCGCGCCTTTGGTCTTGATATCGATACCGTAGCCGGCATATTCCTGGGGCCGGTAACCAAGTCCGACGCCAAGATCGAGCCGGCCATTGGAGATAACGTCGAGCACCGCGCCGTCCTCCGCCAGTCCAACCGGGTCATACAGCGGCAGGATCGCGATATTGGTGCCGACTCTCATGTTCTTGGTGCGCGCGGCAACGGCGGTGGCGGCGATCAGAGGCGAAGGAATGTACCCGTCGTCGGTAAAGTGATGCTCCAGGAAGGAGGCGTCGCTAAAGCCCAACGACTCGGCCCAAACCATGTGATCGATGATATCGGCATAGACCTCCGCCGACGGTCGCGACCATTGCGGGGGATTGCGAAAATCAGTCATTAGTCCAAAGCGCATTGGCGTCCACCTCCGAACACGAAACTGCTGCCGGTGTTATACGTGGATTTGCCGCTACCGCGCCAGCGCCGCTCCTTCCCCGTCGCAGCCGATTTCAATCATTTAGGCTACTGAGCTGCGCGCTGGGGTGGACGCATCGCGTAGATGCGGGTCAGCTTGACGGTGACTTCGACCAGCTTACGCGGCTCGCCGCTGCGGCCGGCGCGCGCCTCGCGCAGGCTGCCGGGCACTTCGATGGCGCGCCCGTACAAGATCGCGGCCGCGCCATCTTCACGCCAGGTCGCAAACGCGACGCGTGGATTTTTTGCCAGGTCGGCCCGCCGGACAGCGTTTTCGTAGATGACAACCCGCATCGTCGTCAGGTTGGAGTTCTCATCGCCGACTGTGCGCGCGGGACCCATGTGAAAGGTCGTACCGCCGAGTTGTGCATGCACGGGAGCGACATGAGGCTGTCCGCCGGGACCGACCGTGGTCATCGCGACAAGTCGCACGCCGCGCCAAAACTCAACGAATTCAGCGGCCGTCATCTGGCGCTCGGGATAGGCCACCGAATCGGCCACTGACGGAGTCGCAGTCTTGGTGCTGCGATCGATCAACGCCTGTAACTTCGGCGAGTTCCTGGCCGTCATAGGTCTGCTTTCCTGATGTTTGTCCCGACATCTGTTCGCTCTTCATCTCTCAAATTGCCTTTGCTGTGTGCGGAGGATCCGATTGCAAGCATGCGCTTCACCGGTCTATTTGCGATGCGCCGGACTTGGCGGCCGCGATCGCGGCCGCGCGCGCGGGCATCGGCCCCGGCAGGCCATCGTAGACCAGGCTGCGGCCGTCGGAGTGAAAGCGCATCGCAGCCAACTCGCTGACCCACGCGGAGTTCAGCGCCGGCTCGCCGTTGACAGTGTCGAGCTTGAGTTTCGGTTTAAGCTTCAGGATAGCCGCGACCGCAGCGCTGAAGTCAGCGGAGCCCAATTCCCCAAGACAGATCAGATCGCGGGTCGCCAATCCGACGATCGGCGCGGCCGCCCACGATGACGACGATATTGCCGCTGTCGCGCGCGATGCCGCACCCGGGCAGCGCCGCACCAAAGGGATTGGCCGGATCGGCGGCGCAAAGCGCCGCAACCGTCGGACGCGCCGGCGTCGCAGTTCGAATCGCGCGGAGCATCTCTACCGCCTCGGGCAGCGCATATTGCTCTCCTGAAAGCGAACGCACGAAGTATCCACGCCTGATCGTTCCGGAATACTCCAGACGGCGCAGCGCAAAGAGCAGGTCGGACCACGAGGCTTCCGCGTCGGTGCTTAGCACCTCGCGCGTCACGATCCCATGCCGCCGCAGGAGCATCATCGCCAACTCCCGCTCCCATTCCGGGCCACGCTCAGGCGCATGGTCCGCATCGCCAGCGGCGCCAATCGCCACCCACCTTCCGCCGAGGCTGGACTTAAGCCGCGCCCGCAAACCCGCATCGTAGCGGCTGAGCTTGCGCTCGGGCGGCGCGGCAATCGCGTGTTCAACGTCCGGAGCGCCGGCCATCAGGCGAATCGGTGCAAAACTATCGTTGGTGGCCCATCCGCCCGCCGCCAAGCTCCACAGGGCGCGCAAAATGTCGCGCTCGGAAAGTTCCGCTCGCTGTGCAATCTGATCGAGGTACAAAGCGCCGCCGCCGCTGAGCACTTTCAATACGATTTGTTGCTTCGGATTTCCTTCCGGGCCGGGATTTTCCGCGGGCACCTTCGGTAGAGGCACGCGGCCGCGCGGCACAAACGCGATGCGCGAAGGAACTTCCTGATTGGCGCCGCCGCTTCCGGAAATCCACATCATCTGGCCGCTCAGGCACAGCAGATCGAGATACTCAGGGCGATAATCCGGCACGCGCACGGGAAGAATCGCGCGTTCCCACAACTCGGTGTCGAGCGCGATGCCGCTTAGCTGGTCGAGAACGGCAGCTACTCCGTCCGCTCCCGGCGGCAAATCGGCTCCGGCGATATGATGCCAGCGCAGGACGAATGCAGCGTACTCATGGTCTTCGCAGGGTTCGACTTCGGCGCGAATCTTCTCCAGCGTCAAACGATGAATCCGCTCCAGGTTGTAGCGGTCGCACCAACTCTCGGCGCCGGCGCCGCTGAAGCGCCCACGGAATACCGCGCCCTTCGATTCCAGGGCGGCCAGATGGTGCCGTCCTTCAGCAATCTGAAATCCGAGCCGATCGGCAAGGTCTTCAGGTTTTACCGGACCTGAAGTCCTGAGCGCGCGCCGCACCAACTCCTCGCGTGCGGAGTCGTGGTCAACCTCGACGCCGTTCGAAACGGGCGCGTGCCCAATCGCTCCGGCGTCCGGATACGCCGCGCTAAACAGTGAGCAGTCCTCGGCGGCGATCCATACCGGCTCGTGCCGACACGCCAATCGTATCGAGCACGATGCGCGCGCCTTCGGCCAGTTCACCAACCAGCGCCGAACCGCCGATGGCGATGCGCTCGCCGATCTCGTCATCACTTAGGGCGCCGTGCGATTTGACCAATTCGTAGAGTTCGTCGGCGTCGCGCGCCTTGCGTCCGGGCGCCGTGCCGGTGACCTCGCCGGCGACGCGCTCGACGGCGTCGCGCGCCAGCATCTCCGACAGGTCCTCGGTGCGCAGCACGTCCTCGGCCATCCCGCGATTCATCATCACCGAGCGGCTGCGCCGGTTGGCGCGCTCGCCGTCGTCGAGAAACGAATAATCCCATGCCAGGAGCAGGCGCTGGGCGAAAACCGAAGGCGCAATCGAGTCAACCGCGAGAGTTCGCACCTGCCCACGCTCGATTCCCTCGAGCAGCGCGCACAGCCGTTTGATGTCGGTCGATTCCTCCAGGCATTCGCGGATCGCTTCCTGGACGACGAAATGATCGGGAATTTCTACATGGGCCGGCTTGTTGTCAAAGCAGGCCTGCTGCTGGGGAAACAGTGCAATCGTCAGGTCCTGCGCGCGCAGGCGTTGAATCCAGGCCGAAACTTTACGTCCCTGGGCGTTGCGCATGATGCTCAATGCGCGCGTGGCGGTATGGCGAAACCGCACCTCGAACATCGGCGCCGCGAGCAGCGCCTGCACGAGGTTTTCCCGCACCGTGCGCGAGTTCAGAAACGTGAAAACTTCTTCGAGCGGAAAGGTGTGGCGCGAATTGAGCGCGAGCAACACGCCGTCGTCGGTCGCCGAGGCCTGGATTTCGAAATCGAAGGACTGGCACAGGCGCTTGCGCAGGGCGAGTCCCAGGCCGCGGTTGAGACGGATTCCAAGCGGCGAATGCAGCACGATTTGGGTTCCGCCCAGCCCGTCGAAGAAGCGCTCGGCAATCAGCGTATGCTCATCGGGAATCGCGCCCAAAGCATCGCGGCCGCGCCGGACATAATCCACCGCCTGGGTGGCGGCGGCCGGGTCCATCGCGCATTCGCTCACCAGGAAATCCTGCGCCTGCGCGGGTTCTGACAGGCGGCGCGCAATCTCGTGGCGCAGATCGCTAATTTCATTGGAGATGGCCGGCGTTCTGCCGGCCGCCTCCGTCATCCAGAACGGCAGCGTCGGCGCCATCCCGGGGGCCGGCTCGACCATCAGCCGGCCGCGCGAGATGCGCTGGATCTGCCACGGCATTGAACCCAGCGCGAAGACATCGCCGCGGACCGATTCCTGGGCGAAGTCTTCCTCCACGTCGCCAATCTTGCGCTGTTGCGACTCGATCACGACGTCATAATTACCGGCTTCCGGTATGGTCCCGCCCGAGGTAATCGCGGCGATGCGCGCGCCGCGCCGCGGGCGGATTCGTCCACCGGTGCGGTCGTAAAAAATCTTGGGGTAGGCGCCCTGGATGCGCTCGGGCAATTCGGCGGCCATTTGTTCCAGCAGTTGATGGATTTGCGCCGCCGTGAGCGACGCGAAGTTATGGGCGCTGCGCAGGAGGTGAAGCAGTTCGCCTTCACCGATATCGCCCTCTTCCGCCGCAATCGCGACAATCTGCTGCGCCGCCACATCGAGGCATCCGGTTGGGATCTCGACCTGATCGAGACGCCCGCTGCGAATCGCGCGAACCGCCGCGCCGCATTCGAGCAGGTCATCCAGGGTCATCGCGAAGAAGCATCCCTTGGGCGTTTCACCCAGCGCATGACCCGAGCGGCCAACGCGTTGAATCGCGGCCGAAATCGATTTGGGCGAATCGATCTGGCAGACCAACTCGACCGCGCCAACGTCGATACCCAGCTCCAGTGAAGATGTCGCCACAATCGCGCGCAACTCGCCGCGCTTGAGCCGCTGCTCGGCCTGTAGCCGCTCGGCGCGAGCCATGCTCCCATGATGGGCCATCACCGCTTCGGGTCCGAGGCGCTTTTGCAATGCCAGCGCGACCCGCTCGGCCCATCGGCGGCTGAGCGTGAAGACCAGCGTGGTGCGATGCTCCCGGATCAGCTCCGCGATGCGGTCATACACCGCATCCCAATGCGGATGGGTGGCCAACGGCCCCAGTTCCGGACCGGGCGCCAGCACCTGGAGATCCAATTGTCGCGGACCGTCTCCGGCTCTAACGATTCGGCATGGACGCTCACGGCGGACGCCGTCGGAATCGACCTCGCCGCCGGTCAGGAAGCGGCCCAATTCCTCGATCGGGCTGAGCGTCGCCGAAAGTCCGATTCGCACCGGCCGCTTCCCCGGTCCGCACTTTGACCAGACGTTCCAGCCGCTCCAGCGTTAATGCCAGATGTGCGCCGCGCTTGTTGCCGGCCATCGCGTGCAACTCGTCGACGATGACCCAGCGAACCGATTCCAGCTTCTCGCGGAAACGGCTGGAGGTCAGCAGGATAAACAGCGACTCCGGCGTCGTGACCAGGATTTGCGGCGGACGGCGCAGCATCGCGCCACGCTCGCTTGCGGGCGTATCGCCGGTGCGCAATCCAGCCCGAATCGGAGCGAGCGTAAGACCGCTTTGCACCGCGGCCGCGTGCACTCCGTTCAGCGGCTCCTCGAGGTTGAGCCGGATATCGTTGGCCAGCGCTTTGAGCGGAGAAACGTAGAGCACCGACACCTGGTCGGGCAGAAATCCCGACTGGGCCTCGATTACGAGCTGGTTTATCGACCACAGAAAGGCCGCCAGAGTCTTGCCGCTCCCGGTCGGAGCGCACAGCAGCGCGTCATGGCCGCCGCCGATAAGTGGCCATCCCAACTCCTGAATAGGCGAAGGCCGGCCAAAGCGGCCTTCGAACCAGCTTTGGACCACCGGATGAAACGCAGCAACAACGGAGTTCACATGATCTTTATATCACGATGCGGCGGTCTCCCGCTCGGCCCCTTCGATCGTTCCGCGCCAATCGCCGTCGATGCGGCCCAACGTGTCGATTTCGGCTTCATGGCTCTGCTATAAGGCTGAACTTAAAATAAAAACTGAAGCCATCGATCGCCTTGAAGCATTTCTTAACAGCCCTAATCATAGGATTTCGCCTTTTAATGGCCTTTTCGGCATTCGGCCAGGTGAGCGCCCCGATCCCGCCGGCCGCAGCCAATGACCTCCTGCGGCCTCCGCCACACCAGGACAAACCGATTACGGTTTCGGTGGCGATTCATGTCACCAATCTGACCGACATCGACGAAGTCGGCCAGCGCTTCAACCTGATGTTCTACCTCTTCTCGCAATGGGAAGACCCCCGTCTGGCCTTTAAGCCACAAAATCCTCAGCAGCGCTTCCATTTTTTTCAGCCCAACGAGGTCTGGCGTCCGCGCTTGGATCTGGTCAACGCCATCAGCGCGCGCAGTATCAGTGATAGTTCGATAAGGGTTACACCCGATGGCAAAGTGCTCTACACCGAGCGATCCAATGCCGAGTTGAGCACCCGATTTCACCTGCGGAGGTTTCCGTTCGACCGGCAGGCGCTGCAGATAATCGTGCATCCATTTATTGGCCAGGCCCATCTCATCAGTTTGAACAGCGATCAGGGTTATACCTGGATTAGTACGGAGGAATCGGTTTATTCCTCGCTCGCGGAATGGCAACTGATGGCTATCAAAACTCACGGCGGGCCGGTCTCGATTTCCAAGGTCGGGCAGGTTCCCGAGGCGCGCTTCGAGATCGTGGTCAAGCGCAGGTACGCTTACTACGTCTGGAAGATTTTCCTGCCGCTGCTGTTGATAGTGGCGCTGTCGTGGACGGTGTATTGGATCGATACGCACGATCTGAGCAGCCAGGTACAGATCTCGGTCACCACCATTCTGACGGTCATCGCATTTTCCTTTTCCATTTCGCTCAGCCTGCCCAAGGTCCCGTACCTGACCTACATCGACGCGTTTTTTCTGGACTGCCTGGTATTTGTCTTTTTCACCGCGATTGAGATGACCACGGTCCACGTCTCCGGGCGCACCGCGCGGAGCGCCGTAGGGCTAAAAATTCGCCAAATAAGCCGGATTGCGGTTCCGATCGTCTTCGTCCTAAGCAACGCGGCGATTGCGCTGTATTATTTTGGATGAGGAAAAATTAGTTCAAAGCTTTGCGCATTTACGATGCGAACCACTCAATCATCCTGCCCGGCGCAGGAATGATTTTGGTCCTTCTGCCAAGCCATTCCGAAAGCCTCAAGGAACGCTAGCGCGAGAGCGCACCAGGCTGGAAACGCCCGTGCGAAACTGGTTCCCGGCGTCATGTATATACAGCGATTGACGAGTCGTCGCTTTTCAGGCTACGTTGTAGTCTACCGAATGCAATTCTCGAAAAGGTAACGACATGCCTCTCACCCGGATATTCAAGTCAGGCAACAGCCAAGCCGTACGCATTCCGGCGGAACTAGCCTATGACGATTTGAGCATTGACCTGAAGAATCACCCGGCTCGGCGATGTCATAACAATCTACCCGGCGCGCGAAAGCTTGAAAGATGCGGTAGCGAAATTGCGTAGTTTGCCGAAGCCGGCTGTCGAAATACGTGAACCTATCGAAGTGCCAGAGCGGGACCGCGAGTGACCGTTGGCTTACCTCATCGACACCAATATTGCGATCCATGCTCGCGACGGCACGGCTTCCGTGTTGGAAAAACTGGCTAGCATGACGGTGAGGTGCTGCTCTCTGCGTTAAGCCTCGCCGAACTGCAACGCGGGCTTTACAAATATCCGGCGTACACGGCATTGCGGCAGGTACGGTTGGAGATATTGCTGCGGCACATTCCGGTTCTGCCCTTCGATGCGGCCGCTGCCCAAGCTTACGGTCAGATTATTGCCCAGTGTGGATGGGTGAAGGGACAAGACTACGATCGGATGATCGCCGCTCACGCCATCAGTAGCGCATCGGTTTTAGCAAAGACGGGTGAACCAGTACGCGCGCAGG
>CAWGQB010000038.1:0-34220 GCA_963824565.1 uncultured Pseudomonadota bacterium
AACCTGATCCGAGCGGCCGGATGAGGTCCGTCACATTGGATCAATTCGAGCGGGTAGATTTGATTTGCCGGGACCCACTCAACCGGCGTGAGCTGATTGAGGCAGCAACCGCCTGTCAAGTTCTTCGTTAACTTCTTCCAAGGACTCGCCGGCGGCTAGGCGGGCGATGTAAGCGGACAGAATGGCGCGTACTACGTCCTCACAGATTTCGTCGAGTGACGGGGCGAGTAGCACGAAGGATCGCGTTTTCCCCTTGAGCTGCCGAAGAGTTTTACCGTGATGGACGATGGCACTTCGGGCCTCGTAGATTTTGCGGAGGAGCCACCTCGTTACTCTGGGTCTCTCGTTCCGGCAAGGAGCGCCGCGCCTCGGAGAGAGAGACGGTATGATGAGCTCCTCGCCCACATCAGAGAGTAAGGAGCTTTCTAAAGCGATGCAAAAATCTATTATTCGATCCTCAGCGTTAGCCCGGGCGTAAGCAAGGCTGGACCCGCGGCCCGAGCCTGGGCGGTTCGCTCGCGGAGTTCCAAAGCCATAAGGAGTCTGCATGTCGCGTGGGTAAGATGGTCTTCCTCCCCAGCCCCATTCGCGAGCAGGTCGAGATGCTTGCGGGCATGGTGGAGATGCCTTTGGACTGAATTCGCACCGCTAGGACCCCGGCCCGGCGACTGCAACGCCCAGCGGCAAGTGTGCGGGCTACGGCACAGGAAGCTTGGTCGAGATTGACGTCGCTGACGAGCTCAAGCTCGATAGTTCACCATCGCCCTTACTCCTTCCACCACTCAGTCAGTTTGAGCCGAATCGTCGTTGAACAGGAGGAGCGCTCCTAATGAGACGCCGCGATCGGCTCGTCCTGGGCCTCTTCCTCGGATTCCTATTGCCAAAATCGTTCCTTCAATTTCTACCGTGGTCCGAACTCTTAACATCTGAGCCCAGTCATTCACCGTGCTTGGGTTAGACTCGATGTCGAAACCACAGCCCCTCTGCAATGAATCACCCGAGGGTGCCGTCCCATAAGCTCGGTTTTTTTCTATCCTCCCCTCGGGTCCGCCGGTTTGCGCTGAATAGTTGCAAGACCAATCACCTGGTCTCTGATTCCAAACGGAAGTTGGAGCTGAATCGGTTCGCGAGGATGCCTCTCCCTCCAGAGTTTAAGTAGAACTTCCGGTACCCAGCTTCGAAGCGCTCGAAAGCAATGCACGCGCGTATGGCAACCAATACAGAGCGTGATCAGCGATGCCTTCGATTAATGTGACTACGGTGATGGACGACCAGGCGCACGCTGGCGCTACAGGCCCGGCATCGGAACCTGTCACGCTTCAGAATCACGTCACGCAAGCCACCAAAGAAGCGCAAGGAACGGTAGTGCCGTCCATAACAAACTCGGCAGCAGCCTCTCCTCTTTAATTCCACCGACCTTCGCCCGGATCCGAAGCAGCAAGGCCAATTGGGCTGATTCCATATGGCCTCCAATTAACGAAGAGCGCCGAGGCGGATGGCATGGTCGCCCAACCCGATAGGTCCATCGCCGAATCGGGTGCGGATTAAGGCGATTACGATTTCGATGATTTCTTCCGGCGACCGGGCCGACGCCGCCGGGCGTTGCGCCGCGCTGCGGCTTTCTTCTTGGGGCTTTTGACGCCCGCCGTCTGTGCAAGCCTCAGACCTGGCCAATCACGAGACTCTCCCGCGCCGCCTCCACCACGGCTTTGCTCACCTCCTCGAGGGTGTTGATTTCGAGAATCCGCTGGATTTGGGTCAGCAGACGGTTCAGCAGCCGAAAGTTGCCGCCGGTGACGCGGATGATGACCGCAACTGTTTCTGGGTCCAACGGCGTCTGCGGGAGCTTCACAGGACGCGAAGAGTTGTCGAAGGCGGATCGGATGGGCTTCCCATTTATTGTTTGTTTTCTCAGAAACCTCCGAGCCCCAGAAACTTTTGAAAGCCAAAAACTCGGCTCGCGTTGTAACCAAACTGACCGATAGCCCCACCGCGGCCCCCCGGCCGCCTGAAGTCGTCGCGGCGAAGTGGCTTGGTCAGCCCGGGGAGCTGACTTGGATTGGCCGGCAGGCCGAGTCGCGACGCGACTACCTGAGCCAGTCGCCTGGCCGTTCGGACCCGACTTGATCCCGCGTTCAATATCGAGGAAAGCGGCGGCGGACCCGGTTGCTCCAACTCGCTTCTCGTGCTCGTCAGTCTCGGGCACGGCGATGGTGTGCGCGTCGATCCATTTGTCCAAGGCCACACGGCTGAATCTGCGACGCCCTGGAGCGTCATGATTGCGTCCCTGGTGGTTTGGTGCTTTGGCTCACTTTCTCACCTTCTGCGCCCCAGCAACTCGATTAGGCCGTGATTGCGTCAGCCGCAACGGCGCGTGGGTTTCCAGGCAAACGCCGGAGTGCCCAACCACCGAAAACTTGACGCGAGTCCTTATTGAGCAACAAAATTACGTGTTGGAGAGAAAACAGTAGGTGCTACACAAATAATAATGAAAAGACAAAAAGTTGCTCTCCTAGTTAAAAAGGGGCAGGGGGCCAAGTTGTCTGTCACTTGCACTAAGTGGCGTAAGAACTTGCGCGCTATTTGGCGTACTCTCCCGATTGGGACAAGTTGGCTGGCCTCCGGTCAGGAGGGCCTGTAAATTGGGCTGCATAGGCGCATGCCCAACGTATATGCCGGCGCAGCGCTCACGCTCGACGGATCCGGTCCGTTGGTTCACAAAGACGCCCGCGACCGGGCCGCGAACGTGTACGGCGGCACGGTCACACTTCACTCCGGCGGGCGGAACACAAGCGGCCTGAGCCCCGCCCCGGGAGTACGATCGAGGTCTGGGCGAGGCCGGCTGATTTACTATCCGACAAGTATGGGCCGCCCAAGAAGACCGGCACCAAGCTACAATGGATCTTTTCCACCGCCACGATCGAACTGACGCGCATGCGTCGCCCGAAGACCAGCAAACCAAAAGCTTCATGAGTTCTGGCAGATTTGCGCTGTTTCTGGGCATCGTCCTGAGTATCTGGGCCGCGCTGCATCTTTATGTCCTCTGGCGGCTGGATTCGGTGCCCTGGGTGGCGACACACCTGTCACGCCGCGCGCTGACCGTGATAGTGGCGGCGCTCTGGGCCGGCTACCCGCTAGCGCGCATCTTGGATTCCTGGAAACTGAAAGCTCTCGCCCGGCCGCTAGAAATTGTGGCGGCGACCTGGATCGGCATTCTGTTCTTGTTGTTTGCCGGCCTGCTGGCGGCTGACGTCTTCACCCTTGGAGGTTGGCTGCTTCCCCGCCTGGCACCGACTATCCGCGGTGGGGCGGCGATCGCCGCTGGGGTGCTCTCGCTCATAGGACTGGTTCAAGGTCTCCGGCCGCGGGTTGTGCGCAACCATCAAGGCCTTTTTCGATAGCATCGACCGAAATCTGCTCATGCGGGCGGTACGTAAACATACGTCCTGCCCGTGGGTGCTCCTATACATCGAGAGATGGTTGGAGGCACCCACGCGGATGGCGGATGGTAGCCTGGTTGGGAGGGAAAGAGGGACGCCGCAGGGTTCGGTAGTCAGTCCGCTGTTGGCGAATCTCTTCCTTCACTATGCGTTCGATGTGTGGATGGGCCGGAACTATCCGGACATCCCCTTCGAGCGCTTCGCCGATGATGGGATTTGTCACTGTCGGAGCGAGGAGCAGGCGCGGGGACTACGCGCGAGGCTTGAAGAGCGATTCGCTGAATGTGGGCTTGAGCTTCATCCCGAAAAGACGCAGATCGTCTACTGCAAGGATGATGACCGACGTGGAGACTACCCCAACCAGAAGTTCGACTTCCTCGGCTATACGTTTAGGCCGCGGTTGGCGCGACGACGGCAGGGTAGAATCGGGGTCTCGTTCAGCCCGGCGGTTAGCGACAAAGCGCTTAAAGCGATTCGGCGCGAGGTTCGGCGCTGGCAGCTTCAGAAGCGTAGTGACAAGTCGCTGGATGACATTGCGCGCATGTTCAACTCGGTAATCCGGGGTTGGATTAACTACTACGGTCGGTACTACAAATCGGCTCTTTACCCGGTCCTGCGGCACATCGATGGCAAATTAGTCTGGTGGGCCTGTCGGAAATACAAATCCCTGCGGCGGCATCAGAAGCTGGCCCGTCACTGGCTGGACCGTTTTGCACGGCGGCAGTCGAGTCTGTTTGCCCACTGGTCGCTGCTTCAGGGGCATGGCTGGACAATGGGAGCCGGATGAGTCGCGAGGCTCACGTCCGGTTCTGCGAGAGCGGAGGGGTGTGATTCTCCTCCGCCACTCACCTCATCGTTGAGCGGCTGTGGCGCAGCCTCAAGTACGAGGAAGTCTACCTCAAGGCCTACGAGAACGTGGCGCAGGCGCGCCAAGGCATCGCCGCCTACTTCGAATTCTACAACCGCCAACGTCTGCACCAGGCGCTCGGTTACCGCGCCCCGCGCCAGCTCTTGGAGGAGGGCCAGGGGATGAGGGCCGTGGCGACAATCGGCTAAGGCATGTGGCGAAGCCACATGAGCAACGGGTTTGGTCAGGCGCAAGTGCCGTGGAGGTCAAAGCGGTAATTCACCAACTGCCGACGGGGCCGGCACGGAGCCACAAACAAGAGGTGCTGCCAATGTGCCGGCACGCAGCCGCCCTTTGACGCATTACCGCCGCGGTCCCGAGCTGGCGGTCTTCCCCGACCTGGCGCGCGGCCCTGACGATTCTGGCTCTAAACCTGCGGTGGATAGCAAATCTAATTTATATCTATCTTATCCGCCGCATCGTCCGGCGCTGACCAGCGACCACACCTTCGCGCGGCCCTGCAGTGCGCCTGCCAGGAGTACTTCGCGCTGCCCAAAAGCGCGGGCCTAACATGGCCGCCGGTGTGGTAGGGCGAAGGGCCGCCTGCCACCGGCGGGTGTAAAAAACGCCGGCTATATAGATGTTGTGGAGGGGGTCGGCGACCCCTGGTCCAGGGGGTGATACTGGTTGCGCTACAGCTTGTATTATTTGAGAGCCCCGATCGGGGTTTCCCTCAGCGCGTTGTCGTAAGCAATGGTGCGGCGGCTGGGGCAGGGCTTTAGCCAGACCACCCCACCCATGAGTTTTTCAAGGCATCAGGGAATCTATTACGTGGCTCTCGGAAAACGGCCGGACGCAAAGTCCTTGGAAACTTCCCGTCCGGCCACGCAATGAGTTCCCGCCGGGTATTCCTCAGCGGGTTGCTCTTCAGCAGAGCCCACCTCCGCTTCGCCGGCCTCACCATCTTGCCAAACTCAAAATGCTCCAAACGCTACCAATCAACTCGCATCGCGCGCTCAGCACCGCCAAAACCATTGGCACGAGCACACAGCCACTGGCACAATGAAAGGCGAACCCGGGCAGGATTTCCTACCTTAGCATCGCCCGATCGCTGTCTTAAAGATCGGGTCCATCTTAGTGGCGGGATCCTGAGGAAGAAAAAGTCGGTACGGCAGTTATTTTCAATATCCTGCGGCTATCTAACGGCCAGCAGTGGTGTCCATTAAAATGAGTTTTCTGTTCGGTTGTTCTCCAAAGCTGCAAAAAAGCGTGGTGAAGGACTTAGCGGGATTGCCGGGCTATGTTAAAAAACTTTGCAATTGTGAAAACGCTCGGACAGTTCATCACCAGCCGGCGCAAAGAGCTCGGTATCAGCCAGCAAGAGATGGCGGCGTTGCTTAAAAACCGCGATGGCAAACCGCTGTCGTCGTCATACTTCAACTACCTGGAGCGCGACCGCGGCAAACCGCCAGATTACTTGCTTGACCAGATAGCCGAGATCCTCAAGGTTTCGAGTGATGTGCTTTACTTCTGGGCT
The DNA here is from genome assembly GCA_963824565.1 of uncultured Pseudomonadota bacterium. Taxonomy (GTDB): domain Bacteria; phylum Desulfobacterota; class Binatia; order Binatales; family Binataceae; genus JAJPJA01. Next base: position 5,825 of record CAWGQB010000038.1, read on the forward strand.
AAACGGGTTCCGCCAGACTTGGAGCCGGGAGAAAACGTCGATCCCGGGCGGGTGGCCGCTGCCTATCAGGCTTTTCGGCGGACACTCAAGGGAAGCGGGGCAGGGGACGGAAGTGGAGGGAAGAAACGATGATTTGGAGACCCGATTATACGGGCCGCTTCCCGCAGCGGCCGCATTGGGAAAGCGACGAGTTAGAGCGCCGGTGCGAAGAAGTTATGGTGCCGTTCCTTGAGGGGCGCTATGGTCAGGCACCCGTCCGAGTGCCGACTGACGCCCTCACGGTGTTGATCAGCGTGAAGCCGAACTCGATCTGCATTCCGACCTGATAGTTGAAAATGACAATGAGGAAATCCACGGGGTGACCTGGTTCTTACCGGGAGCCAAACCGAGGGTGCAGATCGACCGCGAGCTGAGGCGCGATTTCAGGCGTGCTAATCGCTACCGGACAACCTTAGCGCATGAGTGCGGCCATATTCTGCTGCATACGTGGCTCTATGATCGCTTTCGGCGCGATCTGCCAAGTAAAGAGCCGCTCCGTTGTTACTCGCGCACGGTGCAGGTGAGCATCGATCGACTGAGTGATTGGATGGAATGGCAAGCGGGTATGTTTGCGGAGCGCTGTTGATGCCAAAACATCGAGTCGATTTGCTGACCGCCGCTTTAGGTAATGAACGGGGCGTGAATGTGCCGCTTCACGTTGACAGTATCGATGCAAAGGCACTGACGAAGCGATTGACCGATCTGTTCGATGTCTCGCGGGATGCCGCGCGGGTGAGGCTGCTAAAGCTCGGACATCTGACAACCTGAAGCAACAGGACGGCTTCACTTTGATGAGCGCCCCGAACAAGTGCTCAACGCTGTTTTGGTGCAGTATTATCTTTCATCGAATCTCCATCGACTACGGGCGCAGCTAAGTTAAGAGCCGCAAGAGCCCGTTGCCGGGAAAAATGGCAACCATGAGCTGCAAGATCGAACGGCTCGGCAGGCGGCGAGGTCCGTCGTCATAATGTGCGCTCCTCCGCCACCCTTTACCATCTCCATCCATTTAGGGACAATCGGGCCATGCGATGGCTAGTTATAGTGGCGGCAGCGATTGTGGTTTTGGCTTTCATGGCGCTGCGGCCTCGCCGGGCGGGAGCCGCAATGCCTCAAGAGGGCCAACCCGCTCCCGACTTCCACGGCCAGATGGTGGAAAACGGCCAGACCAAGCCCGTCAAACTTTCCGATTATAAAGGCTCCAAGCTGGTCCTGTACTTTTATCCCAAGGACGACACCCGCGGTTGCACCAAGGAAGCCTGCGCCTTTCGCGACGACTACACGCAATTGAAAACCGCCGGGATCTATATCCTGGGATGCAGCGTGGACGGAGCGAAGTCGCATGTCGCGTTCATCCAGAAATACAACCTGCCGTTTCCTCTGCTGCTGGACCCCGACAAGAAAATTTCAACCGCCTACGGCGCAGCCAATGGAATTCCGATGCTGGGGCTTAATCGTCGTATCACGTTCGTGATCGACGAGAACGGTAGATCGTCAAGGTCTACCCTGCAGTCGATCCCTCGACTAATGCCAGTGAAATCATTCAAGCCTATGGAACGACTCCCGTTAGCCATGCCGGCGCCAATTCCCATCCCCAGCCCTGACCCAGTGAGTTCGGCACTCTCATAGGGCAGACCCGACACTGGTTGTCTTTACGCGGCGAGTTGTGCCAATCGCCAGCTGGAACGGGACCACCCAGGCAAAGGCACTGATTTCGATCCCGGCGTCGGGATCGACGGGATCTCAGCCGGCGGCGATGCGGGCGGCGCCCACGGCCTTCCCCGGCTCAGGGCACTGGACAGATGGTGTAGTTATACACGCTAAGGAGCCTTATTTTGGTGTACAATTGTTGATTTATGTGCAATCACTTGGGGGTTGTCGGGTCCAGCGTAAGCCTGAGTTGCTCTGCTATCCCATAGAAAGGACGGTGCGTTCTGGCTGCATCGGACTTTGTGCTAGATACTGATCACCGGACCATGACGGCCAGATCAGGGAGGATGCACGCATAGTGACGATCAGCGAACAGGATGCACATTCGATCGGCGTGGCGGCTTACGTGTATTTCTATCCTCTTGTCACAATGGATCTTACGCGCAAGCAGCTGACTAACGTCGTCAAGGCTGAGGGTTTACACACACCGATGAATACGTTTGTCAGCCTTGCCACATTCCCGCCAACGGACATGAAGGTCGTAGTCCGGCCCAACTTCGACACGCTGTACTCCAGCGCTTGGCTCGACCTGACCAAGGAGCCGATGATCGTCTCGGTCCCCGATACGCATGGGCGTTACTACCTGCTGCCAATGCTTGACATGTGGACCGACGTATTCGCCTCACCGGGATGGCGCACTACTGGAACCCAGGCCGGCGACTATGCCGTGGTGCCGCCGGGCTGGAGCGGCTCGCTACCGGCAGGCGTGGTTCGACTCGACGCGCCCACGCCGTATGTCTGGATCATCGGCCGCATCAAGACCGACGGGCCGCCAGACTACGACGCCGTGCACAAGATTCAGGCCGACCTTAAGGTCACGCCAATCTCGCGGTGGGGCATGGCCGCCGAACCGGTGGCCGGCACCGTCGATCCCCGTGTCGACATGAAGACGCCGCCGAAGATAGCGGTCGATACGATGCCGGCCGGCAAATTCTTTGCCCACGCGACAGAAATCCTGAACTTGCACCCGCCGCACGTCACCGATCAACCGATCCTCGCCCGGATGCAGCGGATAGGAATCGAGCGCGGCAAGAGTTTCGATATCGACAAGCTGAATCCGAAAATCAAGAGCGCGCTTGAGTCCGCGCCCGAGGCCGCCTTGAAGCTGATGACGTGGAAGCTCCGCAGCATCGCCCGCGTCGAGAACGGCTGGTCCATGAACACCGACACGATGGGCGTCTACGGCAACTACTACCTGAAGCGAGCGATAGTAACGCAGGTTGGCCTCGGCGCGAACCTGGCGGAAGACGCAATCTATCCACTCAACCTCGCGGACGAGACGGGTAAGCCGCTCGATGGTGCGAACGCCTATATCGTGCATTTCGCGAAGGGCGCCACACCGCCGGTGAACGCCTTCTGGTCAATCACACTGTATGACACTGAGGGCTACCAAGTGCCGAACAGCCTCAACCGGTTCGCCGTCAGTAGCTGGATGCCGTTCAAGTACGATCCCGACGGTTCCCTCGACCTCTACTTCCAGAATGCTAGCCCTGGCGCCGAAAAGGAGGCGAACTGGCTGCCCGCGCCGAAGGGGCCGTTCAACCTCACGATGCGGCTCTACGCGCCGAAGAGCGATGCCCTGACCGGGAAGTGGAACCCACCGCCGGTGATGAAGGAAGCCCAGCCAACACTATTGGCGGCGCAGTAGGCTTCGTTGCACTGCTAAGCCGCGCGAAACCTAGCTTCCTTCTGGCCCGATGCGGTGTTGGTCGCTGGGGCCGAATCAATGCCCGCACGTTGTGGTCGCAAATGACGCCTTATAGCTGCCTGACCCTAATCCAGGGCGGCATCGTCTATTGGCAGGCGGGAAATTTACGGCATCACAACCCAGTGCGGCCCAGCCAGCCAATGGACTGGAGCTATCTTTGCTCGAACAATCCGTCGCCGACAGCCACCCCCGAGCAACCTTTCCAAAATCCGTGTGCCGGTCCAATCTTTGGTGCGCGCACCGGCTTGGCCATGCCGTAGAACACCATCAATCCTTGGCCGCCGCAGCGGGTTGACGAGCGCGCGTACGCGCGGAGCGTGCTGCGTCGTGTCGACTCCTCGCCGGTAGTGGCCCTGAACCGCGCAGCCGCCATCGGCATGCGCGACCGGTCCGAGGCCGGGCTGGCGAGCATCGAAGCGTGTTTTGGGGAGGGTGGCCTCGACGATTACAACCTGGCCACGCCGCGCATCGCCGATATGCAGCGCAGGCTCGGCCTATTACGAGACGGTGCGGGGTTGACATCCTGCCTGACTTCTCAATACTACTCCTGTGCAATTGCACAAGTCCAAGAATACACAAACGACAGGATGTATGATGAAACTCTATGTAGGAGTGAGCAGGGAAGGAAGCTGCCGCCTGCTGGTAGCGCGCAGGCTCGCCGAATCGATCGAATACGAACTCTGTTGGAAGGGAGTTGCCGGGAAGGTTGAAACAGTCTCCTTTGCAATTCTCGCGGAATATTTGGGCGACGAAGAGCAGGCGCGGAAAGCTTGTGCGGGCTTCGCGCGGCTGATGGGCGCGCGGTTGCATGCCGATTTCTGGACTCTCAGAGAAAGTGAAATCGCCGAGGCGATGGCGGCAATAAACTAATTGCGCAGCGATCACTTTCGGGGCTTGACAATCGATAAACGTAAATATAGGGTTTCGCGATATTCCGATACTGTGATTGTGCAGGGTGAGAGTTTAGCTTTGAGTTTGTGTGGGAGGGGCCGTAATGAGGCGGACGACGGCGCGTGAGCTGGTTGGTGGAGTCGAGAGGTTTCCGGTGGATGCGGGGGTTTCGGGTTTGAGCGAGGAGTGGGCGGCGAAGGCGTTGGAGGCGTTGCGGGTGGCGGTGGCCAGGCGAAACGGATCGAGCGGTGGTGGGGATCGAAGGGCGGGTGTCGTGACATGGCTCGCGCGCCGTTGTCCGCGGCTGGAAAGGTGAGCGATGGATGCCACGTGTGGCGGAGCGGAAGATGGGGTGGGGTAAGTGGAATGGAACAGCAAAAATTTATCTCAGGAGGGCAGGTCTACGCGGGACTTCGGAACGATAATTCGTGCGCGGCGCAAAGAACGGGGGTTAACCCAAAAGCAGGTAGCGGCGCAGGTCATGGTCGAGGGGAGGCCGACTTCACAGTCAAATGTGGCCGATCTCGAACGCGGCTTTGCTCCGCCCCGCCCCCCTCTGATCGAGGAATTTGCGCGAGTCCTCGAATTAAATCGCGACCTGCTCTATCTCGCGGCGGACATCGTGCCGCCCGAGGTGGCGGAAGAGCTCAGACGCCTAACGCCGGAAGAACGTGAGATGGCGTGGGGGGTATTCAAGAAAGTGGTGGCAGACGCCCACGCGGAAAAGAAGCGTCAGCAGGACCGCGCGCAGGCCAAACAGGCCTCGATCGCGGTGAAAGTTGCGAAAGGCAAGAAAGCCTCGTAATCGACGGGCGGCTGCGGCCACAGCGCGCCAGGACCCGACGAAAGGTTGATAGGGATTGGAGTGTGAGGGTAGGGCGATGGCGGATGACATTTCCTATGTGCAAGAGAGTTGGCGGCCGTGGGACGAGCGTTACGCCGATCAGGTGATCGGCAAGCGCAACTGGCAGCTAGCGGCGGGTGGGTCGATGTTGGTCAGCCTGGTGCTGGCGGCCGGTCTGGTGTGGCTGTCGAGCCGCAGCCACTACGTTGTTTATGCGGTTGAGGTTGACAAGCTCGGATATGCGCTGACGCAGGCGCAGCCATTGACGCCGGCGGCGACACCAGACGTCACCACACGGATCGAACGTTATGAGGTGGCCGCCTTTATTCGCGAGGCGCGCTCGGTGTCGAGCGATCCACAGGTTGAGCAACAGATGCTCAACTCCCTGCTCGTACACGCCCGCGGGGCGGCCGACCGCTTCTTGGACGAGTACTACCATTCCGACTCGTCGAATAACCCCTTCCAAATTGCACAGAAGCAAACGATCTCGGTGCAGATCGATTCGATCCTGTCGCTTTCAGGTAAGAGCTACGAGGTGCGCTGGACTGAACTGCGGCGCGATTTAAACGGCGCATCGATTGGAGCGCCAACCCATTGGGAAGCGGAACTTGAGACCGAGATTTTGGCGCCGCGTGAGGCGGTCGCGATCGAGAGCTATCCGTTAGGTTTTTACGTGGATCGGATCAGCTGGACTCAGCAGCAGAGTTAGAAACTCGTAACCAAACAGCTTGGGAGGTACAGGGTCATGATGCGGTTGGGCATGGTAGGGATGAGTATTGTCACGGCAATGGTGATGGTGATGGGCTGCGCGGCCAAACAGCAAACGGCGCCTTCGCCACTGCGGATTGTGCACGAGGCGCCGCAGGCACCAGCACGGCCCCGCCCCTCTGCGCCGTAAAGCTTTGATACGCGATTGCCACACGTCGACACCGAGTGGGGCGCTTTGTTACCCAAAACTCGCCTAGCGCGCGGGGACCCTCCAAGGCGCCATGCGGCTGAACAACCGATCCCGTAGGACCAGCGTATGAAACAGAACCGCTCCAAAATGGGCGACGAACGCGAGGAATAGGAGGTAGGCGAGAACCGTGTGCGCCTTCCGTAAGGCCGCGTACAACATTACGCTATGCGGAAGGATGGGGAAAAGATGCAGCGGCCCATACAACACGATCGGATAGCGCGCCGCGGACAACATCCCCCAGCCGACCAGAGGCAGCACGAACAGCAATGTGTACAGCAGGATTTCCGACTCGTGTGCAATGAAACACTCCTGCGACGACATCGTTGCAGGAAAAGGAGGCATGGTGCTGAACTGCCGATTCACGAACCGGATCACCACCAGAATCAGGATCAGGATACCCAATGGGCGATGGATCGATACCAGCCAGTGGTAGTCGGCGAGCGACGCGACCATGGCAACACCAATGCCGAGCATGGTCAGCACCATCGCGGCCATCAACCAGTGAAAAAACCGCATCGAAACTGTGAATTGCTGCTGGCTAGTCGTCATCCTGACACTCACTTTTGCACTTCTGAAGGTGTGATCGCGCTCGGCTCCTTCTTCTCGCCCGCTCGTCTCGTAAAGGATTGCGAATAAACCGCCGATCGAGGGCTGAGCAAAGGATCGTCGGACGGTGCAATGCCGACCGGCAACACCAACGGATCGTAGTTGATGTCGCGACAGTTTCCCGGAGCCTCGGCCTCGACTTGGTCGAGCGTCAGCGTACCCGCGTCGACGTGCTCTCGATCTTCCGGCCAGGGGATAGTCGCGTCGTCGGTAGGGTCGCCGGGTTGTCCAACCGTGAGGACCAGCCGCCACTGCACGGGCCCGCTATGAATCCGCGCGATGAAGTCGTCGAAGAGATAGTTCTTGTCGGGATTGGCGGATTGAGCCGGATCTTCAGGTTTGAACGCATCCACCGGCACCATCGACCATCGAACCGGTGTCGAGACGCCGTCTGCGTTGATGAAACGGAACGCGTCGAGGCCGTTGAAAGTGCTGTTGTCGAACCCCGAGGAAAATGGTTTGGCTTTGATGATCGTTAGAGCCCGCGCACTCTCAGGATGGGCGGCGAAAAATGCCTTTAGCTTGTCGGGATCCGGCATGCCGGTCGCCAGGTCCGGCTTCGACGCCAGCAATTGGTCATAGAATCCCTGAGCGGTGTTGACCGCGAAGACGGGGATATCAACCATTGCTGTTCGCCACTCTTCCCCATTGGCTGGTGTGAAGTCGAGTCCCATGCCGCGAACAGACGCCGGGCTGTCGGACACAAAGGGGTTGCCACCGGGTAGCGAGAAGCGGCCGATGACCTGCACGCGGTCGGTCTGGAACACAACGGCCTTAGAGAGGCGCGCTCCCTGGCCGTTGCCGTCGAAGTACCCGGTGACGCACATGCCTTTGGCATGATTGCGACGGAAACCGGAATGGATTCCGAAGACCGTCTCAAAACCGTCGACCAACCGCGCAGGTGTTAGTTCATGCGGACTCAACCAACCCCCCAAATAGAGAAACCCTCCGACGACGCCCAGGATGACAACGCCGATGCCCGCCAATCGCGCCAGCGCGCTGGGCACGCTTAGGGGAGCTGGTTGATTTTCCGGCGATGCGGCCGCGTCACTTGGCATTGCCGTCTCTCCAGTGCCTGCTTACCGATCCACATGTTACAAACCCGGACGACCGTCGCCGGAATTTTCCTTTTACGCTCCAACGGTGTTTTTCATGGCCGCACTCAAGCTGTGACGTAAGCGATATCCTGCCTCGATTGCAATAGGGCGCAGCGGCTGGTGCTGCTCTAAATGTGGCTGGAGCAGACGATATCGATCCAGCGCGAGCTTCTGGACCGATTCCGGTAGCCCAGACAGTTCGTCCATAATGGCGACAGAGTACGCCAAAATAGCGGGGAAAACTCTACGCCAGATAATTGGGAAAGTGACAGCGCCGCATTTCAGCCCTCTTTTTATGTATCATAACGTCCTTTGCGTTCGGCTATCGCCGCCCTTCTGACGAAAGTAGGGTGGGGTAGGGCGCTTCTCGTCTATCGTTTGGCTGCTCAATCTTCCTCAGATTTCCAATCGCTACCTGAAGCGGGGGGACCGACTTGTCTCCGATTTAAGCATTCTTAGCGGTGCCGCCGGGACCGAAAAGTCCTCCCGAGGAAAGGCCCCAAACGATCGTTTTGCACTTGACTTAACGAAGCACTTAACGAAGCAAAGCATTTAGCATCGTTAATAGATTGGGGATTTTATGTCTTCGAACAGCGAGGAGGTGTCAGATGGAGCGGAGTCATGAGGAGACGAAAACGCAAGAATCCTCACGCCGTGGCTCTTGGCAGGTTAGGTGGGCTGGTGCGCAGCGAGGCCAAGCGGGTGGCCAACCGCAAGAATGGTCGCAAGGGCGGGCTGGTCAAAAGCCTCAAGAAGAAAATCGCAGCCCGGCGCAACGCTCGGCGTCCGCGACCCGGTCGCCGGAAGAAATCATCGAAACCATAATTGCTTCAATCCGCGCCCGATTCGGGTATGGAGCTATTGGGTTGGGCGACCGTGGGATCCGCTCTGTGGGAGACCGATCGTTAGGAGCGCCAAGAGCAAGTCTCTGATTGTGGGCGGTGGTGGAGGTGCCTATGCGGGTCCGAGCTGATTTTGCCTTGGAGCGGGAGCTATGGGGCAGGGGAGTGACGGCAGTTGCGGGTGTGGATGAAGTTGGCGTGGGTGCACTTGCCGGTCCGGTAATCGCGGCAGCCGTGATTCTTGCTCCGGGTACGATCATCAAGGGCTTGGCTGACTCCAAGCTGTTGACCGCGAAGCGGCGCGAGGCACTGTTCGCGGTGGTCGCCGAGTGCGCGGTAGCGATCGGTCTGGGTCGCTCGGAGGTGGAGGAGGTAGATCGGATAAACGTCTACTGGGCGGCGATGGAGGCTCGCCGGCGCGCGGTCGACGCATTGCAGGTCACGTCAGGTCATGTTCTGGTCGATGGGAAGCGTCGTATCAGGGGCTGCCGGTTTTCGCAAACGCCCGTTGTTGGCGGCGACGCTTTTTGTGGGTCGATCGCGGCTGCATCGATCGTGGCTAAGGTGGCACGCGACGCGCTCTTGAGACAGTACGCACAACGTCATCCTGGATACGGGTTCGAACGTCATAAGGGTTACGGGACGGCGGGCCATCTGGATGCGCTCGGGCGGCTTGGTCCGCTGCCACTCCATCGCCGTTCATTCGCGCCCGTGTGGATAGCGGGCGGGGCGCATCAGCAGCTTGCGCTTTGGTGACCAACAGCAAAGCGCAAGCCTGGTTGAGACGTTCCTGAGGCGGTATAGCATTTTGCGTGCGTGACGTTCGCTTAAGTCGCCAAAGGCGGAGCTTTCCACTGCGTGACGACAAGAAATCAGATAGCTTTCCTGGCTGATTTCATGGCGAAGGAGTAGGGCGTGATAAACATCGAGCTTGAACTTATCAGCGACGTCAACCTCGACCAGGCTTTTTGCATCCTGGCCCGCACGCTCGCCTCTGGGAGGCGTAGTCACCGGGCCGGGGCGTGGCGGTCGAAACCAGTTCAAAAGCACCTCCAACAAGCTCGCAAACACCTCGACCTGCTCGCCAGTGGCGTTGGGGGCGAAGACCATCTCGCCCACGCGGCATGCCGACTTCTTATGGCGTTGGAACTCCGCGAGCGCACCGCCAAGTCGCGAGCGTCGGAGACCAAATGCTGCTTTTCGCCGGATTGAACCTTAAAGGATGTATTTCATAGGGCTTGCGGTTGCAGAGCCCGACATTGGGGTGCATGGCTTCGTGGAGCAGAACGCGAGGGTGATAAAGAAAGCGCTCGGCTTTAGCGGCGTGGTGATGGTCAGACTGTCGATGTTTTTACAATTACGTTACGGTTCTGTAACGGGTAAGCTATGTAAGCGGATGGTCGCGGGCCTTCTGAAGATAGCGTCGCCTAACGTCGGCGCATATTGGGAAGGGAATCAGGAACCGCATGGTTACTTGGTCGAGATCCAGTACCGGTCGCTATACTAGGCGGCAACCAAAGCCTACTACGAAGTCGATGAGAATGGCAACCTGGACCTGCTGAGCGGCTCGGTGGCTCTTGGTCAGAAGGTGCCATGCTGGCTGGCGACGACCAATGATGGCCGCTTTGCCTACACGGCGAACGCCGGTAGTGGGACCATAGGGAGCTTTGGCATTGCACGAGACGGTATGCTGAGCTTGCTTAACCGTACGGCAGCCGGTGCGATCGATTCTCCGCCTGATCTGGGTCTGAGCACTGACAGCAAATTTCTTTACCTCCGCCAAGGAACAGGCGCAGTGAGCGGCTTTCGAGTGGAACATGATGGGAGCCTTACGTCCGTTGGTTTCGTGACCGGCCTTCCAGCCGATGCTAACGGGAATCGCGGTGCGCTAGAGAATCTCCGGCTTCGATCCGCCCCACATGCGAACAGGGAGCAGGGTGTCCTTGGTACGATCGAGCGTCAACAGCCTGCCGCCGACCTTCTCCCGCCGGACGCGCGCATCATCAGCGTCTAACCCGGCTGACGATTTCTTCATGCCGTAAAATCCCGGCTAAGCCTGAGCTGATAGGCGCCTCGGGGTGCTAGAGGAAGAGGTGCAAATTGATCGGGCCGCGGTTGGCGGCGTTGCGGTACCACACAATCTGGCAGGATTTGTCCAAGCGCGGCCGCGGGCTTCGGGCGAAGAGCGCCGCAAGCGCGATCTGTGTTTCCCCGCGCCAAATGCGCTCCCAGGCATCCATGCGGCCCATTGCCGAAGGTCAGTACTCGCCCGTGTTTACGCTCGATATCGAAGCGGCCGGCATCCGGAAAGTGCGCTTCGTCCCGATTGGCTAAAGCGATAACGAGCCGGATCAGATCGCCGCGCCGGACGTGCGCGCCTTCAACCTCGATATCCTGAAGGGCGACGCGCGGGATCATGGCGACCGGAGGCTCGTAGCGCAGGGTTTCTTCGATCGCGCTCGCAAGCAGGGCGGGGTTGGACTGAAGCCGTGCGAATTGTTCGGGATGGGTCAGCAGCAGGTAAACGGCGTTGCCGATCAGATTGCGCACCGCGACGTGACCGGCGAGCAACAGCAGCATGCCGTTTGCGATGATTTCGTCGTCGCTCAGATCGCCAGAGTCAAGCAGAGTGCCGAGGAAGTCTTGGCGCGGTGCCGCGCGGCGTTCGGTCAAAAGACCGATCATAAACTCTCGCAGCTCCAGGGCAGCGCGAACCATTCGGGTTGCGGTATCGACGGTGATTTGGGCACGAAGTTGAAAAAATCGATGAAATCAATCGACCATCGTACGACCCGCCCGCGATCCTCCACTTTCACGCCCAGGAGGTCGGACAAGGCCCAGGCTTGCAGCAGGAAGCCATAGTCGGCCGCTACGTCGAGGCGCCCCGCCGGCAGCGCGCGCTCAACCACGGTATTGACGGCGGCGCGGACTTGCTCGAGCAACGAATCGCCCGCGGACTTGAAGCCGAGCTCCATCGAGCGGCGACCCCGCGCGTGAGCAGTCCCGTCCTGCATCAGCATGAATTTCTCAAGATACGGCGCGACCCGTTGCACATCCTCGCGCGCCTGCACGGGCGTGGTATCGAGGAACGCTCTCATCCGGTTAGCCGACAATCGCTGATCGGCAAATAATTCCGCTACGGTGTCGTAACGAAAAACGAACCAGGATTTGAGCCGCTCATAGCGAAAGACCGGGCGATGCTCGCGAAAATACTTGAAGTCGGCGAATGGATCGTCAAGCTTGCGCGGATCGTTGAGGAAGAAGGCGGCGCCTTGAAATTCGTTTTCTGCTGTCGCCACTATTGGTCGTACCTCGTTGCCGGCAGCCTATGATGCGCGGGGCGTTCAAGGAAGGCGAGCTTTGTTTGCAGCAGGCGTTCGCCGCGCTAAACACGACAGCCGAAACACTCGAGCGCATAAGCATTCGAAACTGCCCACGGAGCGCGTCCGCGACAATTGTTATGTGTCGCTGGAAGCCGACGAGAAGCACGCTTTGCTGGTGGTTGAAAGTCCACTTTACGCCGATCGTTAACCGTACACTCGTTTCCCTTTGCTGCCCAAACCCCCAACAAGAGCGTCGTCACACGCGCGGCTGACTTCTCCATCCCGCAGCCTCACTTCTGGCGGAGGAGCGCGGCAAGGATCTCTTCTACCAGGTCCTCCGGAATGGTATCGGGAACCGCTCGCTCAGGGGCTTGCATCGCGGACTTGGCCAGCCTGATTGTTGCCTCGTAAGAATTGAGGTACTCGCGGCACTTTTCGCCTCGGCCGGGATGGGCCTCAAATGCCGAAAGCTGGGCGGCCGACAGGTCCTTATCGTGAAAAGCACCCACCAGGTTGACGAACTCGCGGCACCCGATTGCTCGCACCGGCATCGCTAAAAAGAGCTCATCTTGGTTTCTCTGCCGCCCAGGCGTTCATTGGAGTCAGCCACTGGATGTGGCCGGGCGGGCGCTCGTTTCGTTGCCTAACAGCGGCTGGGAAGCCTCGGAGACCAACGCTTGAGCCACCATTTTGGGCGGAGAGCAGCTGTAGTGGTCCGTGCAGGAGACAGAGAAGCGAAGTCCTTGGAGAAGCACAGGTCCAGCATCCAATCTAGCGCGACCCGCGATTTCTTCTCCAAGCGAGGCAGCTTGCTAAGATAGATCATGCGTCATAGCCACAAGCTGCAAATCCGGAAAAGTTGATCCCCAGCAAATTCGCCACTCCGGGACGGTACCCGATCGCCGCCAGTTGGCCCAGGGTGGAAAAGCTAAACGAACGCTTCTTCCCGCCAGTCATCGCCGCCGCGATTGGGCAGAGCAAGGCTTGCCACCAGCGGATTGCCCGCATTGCCCGCGGTCCACACCAGTGTGCAGGCCGCCACCGACCGATCATCGTTTATCGCCACCGAGCCGTTCTCATAGGCTGCCACCCGCGCCTTGTCCCGGGTACCAACGTAACGGTGACGTCATCGTGCCGCCGCAGCAGTTTTTCCAACTCAAGGGCCGCGTAGATTCCGCCGAAGCCGCTGCCCAGAATCAGCACGCGGGAGCGGTTGGCGCTGTCATTGTGGGCTTCTTTGTTCGACGCGTCACATGAATCCATCGAATTGGACCTCCTGAAGTGCACCGAAGCCGGTGGTTTCCCGAGCGCACGGGTTTGATGCGGACCGCAGCCTTCGGGTTGCGGAGTGCCCAAGCACCTGTGCATTGCGGATCTCTAGAGAAATCCACCGCGAGCGCCGCGTTTACAAGCGGTCGCCAACCAGGGTTGAGGCGCGGTCCGAAAAACGGAATCGGCCTCCGTACGTGCTTGTTGTCAACGACCGTGGACCGTGGAAAGCCCTAGCGTTTGCACTCTAGCGCACAAAAGCGCTATAAATATCTCAATTTGAGGCATCAAAACGGAACTATGGATAAGTACCGTTGTTGAAATGAACAGCGACAAGACTCTAAGTCTTGCGCCCGAGGACGTCCTCAGGGCAATGCCCCTAACATATGCTGCGCGTGAAGCTTTTAAGGCGGTAGAGCAGAAACAGCTGGTCTACGTAGCTTCACTTTCACAGCCAGGGAACCTCGCCGAGCAACGAATCAACCGGCTGGTGAGGCAGTCGATGAATCACGGCGCGTCGGTGCTAATCCGATTCAAGATTGAAAAATGGGAATTCCGAAATCTATCATGAAAAAAGTTATTGGATTACTCTTCGTCGCCGCGCTGGCTGTCGCAGTGCCATACAAGGCGATAGCCGGCGGTTATAGCGATTCTCCTAGCTGCAGCGAAAGCATGCTGTACGGCCGCTACGGCCTAGCTTTTTCGGGCTTCAGCGGCACTACCGCACCCTTCACTCCATTCGTTGGCGAGCGGTGGTGAGATCGTTAATCGTTACGCTTCCCGGCAGCGCATTCGACATCCCTGCCGATCCGATCAGTCCAATCGCCGGATTATTCCCTGACCCCGTATTTCCACCAATGGCCACCAGATACAGCAGCGTAGCTTTCCTCCGCGGAATGAACTCCCCGGAAGCCGCGCCGATCTGGATAAGGAGTGGTTCCGGGCCGAGACCTCACAGAAACACTTACCGTCCCGTTATCTCTATGGTCCGCCCGGCTACGCCAACTCGGTACGCCCGCTTCGTCCCCTCCTGACCCGATTCGACCTCGCCCCATTCACCTCGTTTCGGCGAAACTTTTCCCCGCCCGCGCGCGGCGGCACGGTAAATCACCTTTACGGCAGGCAGACCGCATGTGGTAGCGTTTGCTTGAGGCAGGCGACTAGCGGCACCAGGACCGGCCGCGCCACCCCGATAATTTCGGCTACGCTGTCGCCGTTAGCATTCACCACCCAAAGGTTGCCGGAGGCATCGATTGCCACGCTGGCCGGGCCGTCTAAGTTGGCGCCGCTGGGACTGAGGTCGCTGGGCAAGGCGCCGCTGGAGGGCAGCTCGCTCACGCTGTTGCCTGTGGAGTTCGTCACCCAGACGTTGTCAGCGGCGTCGATAGCCACGCCGTTTGGGGTGTTGAAATTGGCAAGGGGGAAGGTGAAGTTGCCGACCAAACCGCCGCTAGCGGTCAACTCGGTCACGCTGTTGCCCTGGCTGTTCGGCACCCAAACATTACCGCCGGCGTCGATAGCCACGCGGAGCGGGTTATTGAAATTGGCGCCGCTGGGGGCGAAGTTGCCGGCTAGGGCGCCGCTGGAGGTCAATTCGGTCACGCTGTTGCCGAATTGATTTGGCACCCAGACGTTGCCACCGGCGTCGATGGCCGGGATGTTTGGGACGTTGAAGTTGGCGCCACCAGGGGCGAAGTTGCCGACCAGGGCGCCGCTGGAGGTTAACTCGGTCACGCTGTTGCCGATGACATTCGTCACCCAGACGTTGCCCGCGGCATTGATTGAAACGCCGGCCGGTCGATTGAAGTTGGCGCCGCTGGGCGCGAAGTCACCGGCCAGGGCTCCGCTGGAGGTCAACTCGGTCACGCTGTTGCCGATGAAGTTTGGCACCCAGACGTTGCCACTGGCATCGATTGCCACGCCGACCGGGGTGTCGAAGTTGGCGCCGCTGGGCGCGAAGTTACCAGCCAGAGCGCCACTGGAGGTCAACTCGGTCACGCTGTTGCCCGTGAAATTCGTCAACCAGATATTGCCGGCGGCGTCGATTGCCAGGCCGGACGGGCCGTCTAAGTTGGCGCCGCTGGGACTGAAGTTGAGCGCCAGTGTCAGGTCGTTGGGGTTGTCTGCTGGAAAAGAAAGCGCCGGCTCGAAGGGCTCGTTCGAAGACGACTGCAGGCCTAGGATCGCGCCGACAAACCTGGTTGGATTGGTCGCAATCGCATGCGCCGCCTGGAGCGTGTTGTTGCCATTGCCAGTGAAGCTGAGCAGCGTATTGCATGCGATCGACGACGCCCCCGTACTCTCCACGCACGCCGCCAGGATGTTGGCCAGCGTATCCATCCGCTCCAGGCCGTCGCAGTTCTGCGCAGCCGTACAGCTTGCCGAGGAGGAAGACCAGGGCAGAAAGCTCGCCGGCGTGCCGGTGGCTATGTCAACGAGATTGGCCCGCACCTGGTTGACCGCATTCGTAAAACCGGTCGTGTTGCTTGGTGGCGCACCGATGACCTGCCCGGTCGAGTCGATGAACTGCGCCAGCGCCCACTCGGTCGCCACCGTCGTCAGCTCGTTGATGGTGACCGACGCCGGGAGCGTGTTGGACATCCCCGCCACACCGATCAACCCGATCGCCGTGTTGGTCGCGGGTCCGGCAACCCCTCCAAGCGCCACCAGATAGAGAACCGTGGGCGTCCCAGGCGGACTGTACCCCACAGCGAATTTGCCGTTGGAATCTGAGGTGTTGCTCGCGAGGAGGGTAGCATTTGAGCCGTAAGCCGTTCCCGCCGCGTACAGCATCACCGCTGCGCCGGAGACTGGGATCAGCCCACCTTGCAGCGTCCCGGAAATCGAAGAAAGCGAGGCCACAGAGGTCGGGCTGGGTGTGGGGGTCGGCGTCTGTGTAGCGCTGGGAGCAGACGTCGGTGTCGCGCTGGCCGTGGGCGCGGGTGTGGACGTGGCCACCGGTGTAGGTGTGTGCGTGATTACAATCGTACCGTTACTGCCACCATTGCAGCCGGCCAAAGCTCCAAGGCCAGCGATCATTACAATCCATACGATGATCGAGCCAAGCGTTACCCGGAGCCTGTGGTCTCGGGCGATTTGTCTATTGCTCAATATACCGACCTGATTGCCATAATATTCTATTTACTTATTTCCAATGTAAATCCTGCCAGTCAGAAGCTGCTTGGCCACGGTTACGTAAAGAACAAATGAGGGGTTCAACGGCGATCCATTAGGGCCTTTTGCGTGGCGTATACCGCAGTAGCTGGCAAACTTGGTTTTCCTCACGATGCTTTCTCTTTTTGGAGGGTTTTATTTCGCGGGTAAAAGCTTTTCGACGACCCCGATTAGAATTTTTCGCAGGCAAGCATCAATTTGCTTTTTGCCGCTGGTTCGATTTGACCTCCAAGACCGCCGACTTTTTTACTTCTCTTGTAACCATCTTTACCATAAATTATCTTAACCGTCGAACGCAATTTGTATAAAAAAGCGACTTACGGAGAAACCGGAAATGAAGCACCTTATAACAGCGTTTGTAATGGCTACCCTGGTAGCTCTCGCGGTCAGTGCCCGGGCGTGGGCGCCGCCCAACCAAGACCAAGGCGGCTACAGCAACGCCGATATGAACGGCGGCTACGGCTGCAACTTGGCTGGAACGCTCGGTGGCGCCGGGGTCGTGGGAACCGCGGAATATCATCCGTATGGCAACGGGACCTTTATCGAAAGCCTCCTCACACTACAGATAGGCGGCATAGGCGCTTGCCAGTACGCGCTGGAGTCTAGCATGGGTACGTATGAGATAACCGTCCACGGCACGGGCTCCGCGCACCTCGTTTATTCCCGGGTGGAGGGGTCGGCTACGGGATGTCCAAGCACGTTCGACAGCCATCTTAGCTTCGTCTGTTCAGGGGCGTCGGTTACTGCTAACACGTGCGACATCGCCACTTTGGACATCGGTGTTCTGCTGAGTGGGACCTGCAAAAAACAAAATAAGTATAAGTAAAATTAGATGACGCGGTAAGTGTGTCACTATTTAGAGGCTAGAAGCTGCGAGGGCGTTACAAACGCGCTAATCGAAGAACTGGCTTCTTGAAATTCGCGGCCTTCACCCCGGTCGGCGAACGAAGACCGAGGGTTGGTCCTCCTAAACACGCCGTACGTCGGCGACATGCGAGACCTTGAAGGGTCGACCTCCAGCGATGACTGGCGCTAACAGCCGATAAATGGGGAGGTTCATATGAAAATTGCTTCGAAGGGAATGATGGCAAAGAGTTTTATTAGCTTTGTGGTGGCGTTGGGGGTGGGCTGGTTCGTCTTGAGCAGCGGGTTTGCGCAGTCGGCTACATCGACGCCAGCGCCGACACCAACGCCGCAGATATTCGGCAAATGCCTCGTGACCACAAAGGTTCCCCCGACAACGTTTAGTGTCGTATATGGCTGTGTGGCTGCCGGAACGGTCGTCGGAACTGATGTCCCGGTATCGGCCGTTGGGTTTCTTGAGACGGACGGCAGCGGTGCGATGTCGGCCACCTTTACAGTCAACAACAATGGCACGACGACCAAGTTTACCCTCGGCGATGGTCAATGCACGACCGTTGACGCGAACGGTACTTTTAGCTTCAAGTTCGGCACGGTTACTCCCGCGACGGGCTTCGCCGGCACGTTCGACGGACAATTTTCATCATTGCTGTTTGACACTTTCGACGGGAGCCAGCAGTCGGAGCTGCATTTCGCGGCATCATCATCTTCGCTCGTCCTAGTCGGAACATGTAATTAAGGGGGGAAGGCCGACATGGTGGGACGCAGATGGCTTAACTTCATCTTAGCAGTGCTGCTGGCGCTGGGAGTCTCAGCATGTGGGGGTAGTAGCAATGGGCGGTCTATCGCAGTACACACTTCTACTCCGTCCCCTACTCCTACAGCGGTTGGTGCTGGTGGGACGATGGGACAGCGTGCTGTCGGTTCGGGAGCTCTGGAATAAATTAAGGTGCTCCAAACCGATGTTCCCGCCCGGTTGGAAGGCAATACCGGGGCGAGAACGAACTGATTCGCGCGGCCGAACTTAGCTGCCTCTCGAACTCTCGATTGATGTCTCCCAGTATGACGAAGTGACCGCCACGCCGCTGCGCTCGCCCTGGTCGAGTGCCAGACACAACTGGCAGGTTTACTATGAGTGGCCCCGGACCTCGGGAACCGTCGTTGCCAGCAAGTCTTCGAGGCAGCTAACAATCGGGCAAACGGAGCCGCACCGCGCTTCACGTGTAAGGTACGCTAACTGCGCGTCTCATAATCAGTAGAACTTGAACACTTGAAACACAGAGAGGCTGGCCGGTTACGCCATTTAGCCGTAAAGATGACAAAAGCAGCCGTCTAAAACCCGGAGATCAGATTGCCGCGAGCGGCTCAGTTCCGGAAGCCCGCGTGCGAGGGAGTCCCAATTGGTGATCTTACATGGTCCACGGATGGAGTATCTCGGTCACTTGTTGGTTAGCTCCATTCCTTGGATGCCGCATCAAATCGACGAGTGTCTCTGGAATGCCGCGATAGCACGCCCAATCTCTCCGCCTACATATGGATCAGCCCCGACAGCCCAGCGGCAAGCAGCGGCGTCAGGATCCATCCGGACAGGATGTGCACCCACAGGTACCAGTGGAGAAGGTTGCCTGTGTAGCTCCTGCTCTCACCGCGCGTATGGATGTGCCCTAGCGCGCCATGGGAGGGATTGGGGCGCCAGTAATTGCCATGGTGGAGGTTGACGATGGGCAAGAAGTTCTCCAATGAATACACGAAGGCGTTGAAGCGGGGATAATGGGGTGGCGTGTTTCCGCTTCGTATGAACGAGTCGTAGGGACCCTCCTCGGTCGGCGCAATGACGCGATGCACATAGCCCCAACGAAACAGGCAGGTGCCAAAAGCTACGAAACCTGCGATCCACCACAAGGCTCGCAAAGGCACGAAGCCGTAGCCGATGGTCGCCTGGAGTATCGCGTTCGAGGCCCATGCAGCCCACCCCAGACCGCCTTCGTGACGCTGTGCGACGCGTTGCGCGATCTCCACACTGATCGCGTACTCGTTCTCTCCTTGATCGGAAAACACCTTCGCCAACTGGGCATAGGGTTGCAGCCGGTACCCAGCGGGTTGGCGCGCCAGCCATTTCAGACGGCTGTCGGCGCCCGACGGGCTGTCGGCGCTGAAGCTGTTGTACTCGAAGCCATTGAGCAGGAGATTGCCCGGCGCCGGCCAGCTCGCCTGGTCGTCGCATAGGTCATTGGTGCGCGCGTCATCGAGGTCGAGCACGGTGTGTGGTGTAAGCGTGATCGCGAACCAGTAAATCGCTTCCTGGACGATCACCCGTTCGGCATTCAAGCCGTTTTCCTGCGTCCCGAAAAAACGGGCGTGGTTGAAGCTGAGTGTGTGGCTGATGCGGGCGAAACGCAAATCGATGCTTCCGTTGGTTGAGAAGCCCTGATGGAATATGGCGTCGCCGCCGATAATCGATTCGACCGCCGAGATTGCCGGAGGGTCGACGCTCTCGACCCGCGCGGCGCTGAAATCCAACGTGCCGTCGATAGAGGCGCGGTAAAGCAACACCTGGCCATATTTGCCAAAGGTGAAGTTCAGATCGCCCGTTACCATCACTCTCGTGCCGACAATGTGGCCAGTGGCGCAGCCTTGCAAATTCAGGCCGTGCAGCCGTGCGTGGGAAATATCTACTCCGTCCTTGATCGCGCATTGAACCAGGGTCACGGGAAACGGCACGGTCAGATAGGAGAGGTCGAGCGGACCCGAAATCCGGGCGGCGATTATGCCGGGGCCGCTGGGATGGACCAGCCGCGACGCGACAGGGTCCGAGCACAGCCACACCAGCACCGCCGCGCGGAGGGTTCGCTCCGGCCCCCAGGATTCGCCGTGGCCGGGATCGTTAATCGGGTCGTCGAGGTCCTCGCGCGGGCTGGCCCATTTGATTGAACGCTCCGGCGCGCTGCGCAGGAGCAGAAGCTCGGCATTGCTAAGCGCGCCGAATTTGCGCCGCGCCATCTGTTCGAGTTGGTCGGATTTGTTCTGCTCCTGCGCGATGGCGCGGTGTCCGGTCAATGCCGCCACGACCGGCAGCATCAACGCGAGCCCGATCGCAGTCAGACGCCCGTATCGTGATGCCATCGAGTCCACGCGGGCTAGTTGCGGCGCGGGGCTACTGTAGCTGAAGCGGGCGCGCTCAGCGCGTAGGATGAAGTGCTGGGCCTGATGCCCACTGCGGCGCTGATCAGACAGTCGAGGCTGACCGGGGTGGCTCCCGTGAATTCCAGCCACACATAGAGGAGCGCGTAAAGCGGCTCGTCCGACTCGACTAAGGCGTCCAGTTCCGACACGTTATTAAGCTTCACTCTCACGACCGCGACGATCATGTTGATAACCATCGCGACCGACACGAAGCAAGTGGCCAGGCCTGCGATCGTCAGGGCGCCGCCCAGACCTTGGATCGACCGACAGGGCGGGGTTGAAGCCGGGATAGGGAATTCCTCATTCCTGAAAGTGTTCGACGAAAGCGGGCAGATTGTGGAGCTGGCCCATACTGTCTGGAAGAAGAAGTATCCGACGAACAGACACACCAGCAGCGGCGGCACCCAGAAAAGGGCCTCGAGCAGACAGACCAGCCGACCCCACCAAGACACTTCGGTTGCTCCGATTGATTGATTCCCGGTTTGCATCGTCATGACTTCCCGCGGCGCTAAAGCCCTCCTCGCGACAACAGATATGCTTTCAACGCAGAAAAGGAAACCAAGATGGCGCTTGGTTGCCGATCGCCGGGGCGACGCCGGCAACGGCTCGTTACGGTTTCGCGGCTGGACATGATGGCCCCAAGCCGACGGCTCCCTTGGGACGACAAAAGTGGAGTAGTTAGACGCCAATTTAGGGGCTCGATAATGATTGCAACTGCTCACCGCCACGAATGCGGCGGTTTGCCTGACAGCGCGACTGCAGATCGAATGCACAGGCTATGGCCTTTACGTTGTCCTTTTCGGCCAGAAGAGCGCGTTGGCGCAACGAGTACGGAAGCTGATCAAAGTCCCGGCACAAACGCCGGAGAATACCTATAAGCACTCCAGCGCCCGTCTGACGATGGTCGAATGCGGGCAAACCGAACTGCTCGATCAGGTTTATGCGGCTGTCGTCGCCTACTACCAGGGCGGGCGGCCAAAACTCGCAATGGCCGTACTAGCATGAACACGGTTGCAGAGCCCATAACGGGCTTTTGAATACGCGTGGAGCAGTTTCACCGGGGATCTTGGACCATAGTCTCCTGCGAGACATCGTACGCAAGCGGGTACGTGACGGAGTGCTGTTGCGGCTCATTGGCAAATGGCTAAACGCGTGCGTGATGGAAGATGGGGCGGATGGCGAAGTATGGCCTGATGCTCCACCCGGAGAAGACCCGGCTGATTAATTTCCGGCGGCCGGACCGGAGGATTTCGGCATCGCCCGACAATGCCGATGCGTGCTCTCGGCCTGGCACCTTCGATCTGCTGGGCTTTACTCATAGTGGGTGAGGTCCCGTACGGGGTATTGGGGTCGTGAAGCAGACGGCCGCGGCGGACCGCCGCGGCCGTAATTCTTGCTCTGCATAAGGCTTTGAGAGACAAATCACATCATCGAATCTGCAAACTCCGCGCCCTACCCACTTAGATCGGTGCTTTATAGCACATAATGTCCTTTACGCTTGGCCAAACCTGATTTCTGACGAGAGGGTGCCGTTCATCAGGGAACGGGAGTAGGGTAGGGGGGCTTGCTCGAGGACGAGGACGCGCTTGTTCGAGTGCTGCAGGGAGATTTCGGCGATAATTGGCGCAACATGTCGGCGAAAATTCAAAACTACGGTCCGCACGAGTCAAACAGTTCTGCCGACGAGTACGGCTTTTCCCCTCGTCTTCTCGGGATGCCCGGTTGGTACTGGTCGAGGAGTAAACGCCCAGGTATCCATATACGAGCAGCGCATTCCCGGGTCCGGCGAATGCGGCGAGCCGACCCGTTCGCGACGCTGGCCTACGTGACCGCGTGCAGAGGGCGGTAATCGTCAGGCGCTCCCTTGAGAACCCAGCGACCTGGTGCAGCGATAACGAGGCGCACGAGGAGACGGTCGAAAACGACGGCCTTTCGCAGGCGGACGAGAGAAGTGCCGCTGTCACGCGATCGCCGGAGCAGACGCTGTTCTAGAGCCTGGCGAAACGCGGCTCCGCTGAGGTACTCACCGGCGGCGCCGCTCATCGAGAGCTTGTCGAACAAGGCCCTCGACCCGCCCTCCACGCACCCTTGCAGCGCCGATGAGCTTTGATTCGGTTGCCATGCCCCGGTCGAGTGCCTGGGAGATTGCGGCCACTATTTGCTCAGGAGCGGTTCCCGCCTCGCCCGCATCGATGATGGAGCGCGCTGCCGCGGTTAGCCGGACTCCGTCCCGGACCACAACGTCGGATTTGTCGAGGCGTCGCACTGTGGTGTGGATCGCGACCCCTGGGGCTGCGGACCGGTAACGCCTCGCTCTGGGGACGGTAAGATGAACGACCTCAGGTACTACGTCGGAAAGCTCGTGGATGTCGAGTGCGCTCTCATGCGACACCACGGCCACTTCCCTTCCCGTCGCAAGCCACGCTGCTATTACGTCCTCGCGTGGAGAACCCGGGTATTGGCGAAATCGGTAGAGTCCTTGGCGGACTCGGAGGAAGCGCCCGGACTTGGCATGATAGGCGAGCAACGCCCTGCTGAAGCCGCACGCTCTTGCCTGAACGGCAGTAAAGTATCCACCCTGTTCGGAGGCAACTTCGAAGAGTCGGGTGTGGCTTGGGTTGCTGCCGTCGTTTCGACCGTTGTCATGCACAAGTCAAATAATACTTGACCTTTTCATGACGTCAAGTCTCAAGATTGAACCAGCTTTGATGACTGTCGCCGCGCGCTGCCGTTCAGCTCCCCGCGCCCTGCCCGGCGCACCCGTTTTATAGCACATAAGGTGCTTTACATCCGGCCAACACCGGCTTTCTGGCAAGAGGGCGCCTCTCGTCAGCCAATGGGGGGAGGGTAGGGGCTGCTTTCGCACGCGGCGAACGGGAAACCGACAATGCTGCCTCTATTCGCGGTCTCGCGGCGGGGTGGAAAGGCGCGGCATTGTCGTTCGGGCAAGCGAAGCCGATTTTCGCTCAGTTTGGTGCATGAACGAAATCCGCGTGCCAGGTGATGATGCACCATGGGCTGCTATTCCATTCGGCGTAAACCTTGGCTTGTATGTGCATGACATCTCCGTCGAGCCGACCGGTCATCTCGGTCAGCTCATCAACCGCGGCCGTTCCAGCCAAGATGCCCAACTCCACCTCAGGCTGGTTGAACTCGAGGAAGGCACGCAACGTTGCGCTGCTGCGGCCGTCGGTCCGGAGAACTCGCAAAGTGCTCTGCACGCTCGAAATCACCCCGAACGGCACCGAATTCGAATCCACACCCGCCGTGGCGAGGGTCGGTACGAACGGGCCTTGTGCAACACGCCGGTAGCAAAAGCGATACGTTTTCGTGATCCACAAATTCGGCGGCTGGCGGCCTAGTACGCGCAGCGAATCCAGATGGGTTACCTGAGCCTGCCAGCATCCTTGAAAGACCTTGGGCAGAGGAATTTCCCTGGTTGATTGATTCTCATTGAGCGGAATCGATCCTGTTTCAGGAATGGGTAATGAGGTTGCTGGAGGATTGAGCTGCTTTTCTGGAACTACCGGCGGGATTTCCAATTCGTTGCCTGGCTGGCCGCCCGAATTCATCGGAAAAGCTTGGCTACCCTGAGTGACATTGTTCTGTACGGTAGGAGAAATGGTTGCTCTGATTATTGTGTGTGCGGCCGGCACTTGGGGTACGATGGTGGCCATTTCCACGGGCAGTGCGGAAAGCCGCATTGAAAATAGAGCGACTGCGCCCAACAGGGGAATCACGCACAAATTCAAAACAAGTCCGGCCTCGTACCGGTTACGCGGTCACGGCTCTAAAAGCATGGTATAAGCCCGACACGATCACCGCGCCGATTACCGACTTAAAGGTGCTCCACAGGTTTGATACCAGTCACACCAGAATGTCCAGTGGCCTGAAAGATTACCGTCAACCACTGCTCCGACAGCGCCAAGTACAATGTCTCGCATCAAGCCTCACCTGTTTACGATTTTGCTGGCGATAGATCCAGCGATAAGTCCGATAACCAGCCATGAACTGCGGCGTGGCAACTGGTCAGGCAAAACCGCTGGCTGCGCAGTACCTGATCCAAGCCGCCAACGGCGCCAGGGCGTCGGAGCGGCAAGCATCGAAGCCCTTACTGCCGCCCCGGCTTAACACGCGGCGTGTTCTACTCGAACTTCGCTAGCGTGGATCCGAAGCTACTGCTTCTGGTGCGTGACCGACCGTCAGACCTTTGCGCACCCGCACGACCAAATCGGGATGGGTGGGCACATCAACCCTGAGACTGCGATAGCCGCCGCGGCTAGGATCGGGGGAGGTGAAGCCAATAGTGTATTGTTCACGCAGCTCATTGCTGATCGCGGCGGTCGCCTGGCGCAGCGTTTCACCATCACCGACTACGCGGATTATGAATGTCTTCGCGCCGGTTTCGGTGGACAGTGTCTGCAGAGTTCTGGCGTCGACCCGCTCCAAATCCGCGCCCAGAAACCCAAACACGCTCATGGCTATGTTCGGGTCCCCGATACCAATCGAGTAGACCAGAACTCCCTCGCGGCGTGCTTGTGCGACCACCTGCTCCAGGCTGGAGGAACTGGAGTTGTCCATTCCGTCGGTTACGATCAACAGCGCTTTTTTATCATAGCGCCCGCGCGCGACCATTATCAGGCCGTCAAGAATGACGTCATAAAGAGCGGTGCGGCCAAAGGCATGCAGCAAGGCGAGCCGGCTCATCACCACGCTGTGATTGGTGGTGAAGGGTTGGAGCAGAAATGGCTGGTCTGAAAACGCGAATAGGAACACGTCATCGCGGGGGTTAAGATCGCGGATAAACTCGGCAATCGCGGCGCGCGCCTGCGGGATCTTGGGCTCCATGCTGCCCGAAGTATCGACGACAATTCCCAGTGAAACGGGGGTATTGAGGTCTTTGCGGAAGAATTGCAAAGAACGCTGCTGACCGTCTTCATAGACGCGGAAATCGTCCTTGGTCAGATCGGTGATATGAGCACCGGATTGATCGGTAACCGTGACAGTCGCCTGCGCATAGCCGGGCTGAGTACGTATCTGGCGGGAGGGGATTTCCAGTTCCGAGCCGGCCTGCGGCGCCATCGGCAAGCCCGGCTCTGGTATTGCGGCATGCGGTTGCTGCCGATCAGCGGGAATCTCAAGCACCGCGGCGGCGCCGGGACTTTGACCCTGCGGCACAATCGATGGAACCTCGGTGCTGCCTTGTTGAGCAATTGCGGCGGAGACCGTCAGCAAAGCAACTGACGTCACCAGGACCGCCAACGTTGTGCATCTCCATAAACTGGGTTTGCCCGCTGTCACGACGGTTTACCCCTGTATACGCATCTTGCTATCTGTGCGACCCGGCCGCAAGCCGGCCGAAACCGCGCTGCGCTGGTGCGACCAGGCACATGGTCCGACCAGCTTTCCACCCGAGCTTCCGCGCCTGAAGGCTCATCGCCCTGATCCATTCAGCCTGGTTTTCGCTTGGTCCCGGCCAAATCGAAGGGACCGTCAGTCGGATTTGAGCTTGACTCTGACGATTTCGCTCCGCTGCCACAGGCGCATGGGCGGCCCCCAAGTGCTGGTGCCGCCGCAAACGATTACTGGCATTCCGCCAATCTCGTAACGTCCACCGAGCAGCGGGTAGCTCAGCCTGATCAGATGACCAAACGGCCAAAGCTGTCCGTTGTGGGTGTGGCCCGAGAGCATCAGGCCCACGCCTGCGGCGGCGGCAACGTCGGCCTGCCAAGGGGAAGGGTTCAAGAGAATGGTAGCGCCGAGCGGACGGTTCGCGAGCGCCCTCTCGACGGGCCGGTCCTTGACGCCGAACTGCCGTCGTGCCGTCAGGTCATCGACCCCGGCCAGCACCAGGCCGGGCGCGACTTCCGCCCAGCGGTCGCGCAGCACCCTGAGCCCGCTTGCTCCTAGAAAGCGCACGCTGCGCTCGACTCCCGCATAATATTCGTGATTGCCGGTCACTGCCCAAACACCCAGTGGCGCATGGAGACCTTCGAGGGTCGGACGAAACGTCTCCGACCGGTCGATATTGGCATCCACGACGTCGCCCACGATGACCAGCAGGTCCGGGCGCATGTTGTTGACGCGCTTAACCAGGCGGGTTAGCCAGCGCTGGCCAGTCATTGTGCCGAGGTGCAGATCGGAAATCTCGATCAGCACTAGGCCGTCGCCATCCGGCGGCAGGCCCGCGAGCCGCACTTCGTATCAAGATCAAGCACCCAGGCGTACCGCCAGCACCGCTGACGCGCCACACCCACAGCTTCGAGCGCCGATTTGCCGGGTCGGTATCCATACGAGTCGCGGTGGAACTTAGGCTCCACCAACGGCTCCAGGAACCGCTTCACCACCGTCTGGGCGACGCGGTCGGCCACGTAGGTATTCCTAATGGCCTCGACCCCCCATCCCCCTTCGGTATGTCCAGCCGGCGCACCGGCGGCGGAAAATAGCTCCCGGACGACATCCGATTCCAAAGCTTGTAGAGGTTATCCGCTAGGTTCACCTCGAACTCTGCAATCGACTGCCCATCCACTCCAGCCGCACCCTGATTGGCTCTAACCCGCTTGTATGCTTCCCATACCTCCTGCTTCGGAATCTCAAACGGCTTTGCTCTATTCACGGGGTTCCTCCCATTGCTGGTTGACCTCGCTCAAGAGCTGGACAACGCAACCCCTTCGGTCCAGTTCGCTTTCCGAACCTTCTTCCCTACTGCGGGTTGCTCCGCCCCTGTGCCCCGCCTCGGTACTCTCATCCTCATGGGGGCCTCCCATTTGGATTTCTCCCTTCACATCGGAGCGACAGGTTCCCACGTTCCACGCAAAAGCCTGTCGCAGGGTCACGCCGCCTTCATGCCGGATGCCATCCGGACAGTAATCAGGCCATCCTCCGGACTGCTCCCGGGTTAACAACATCCCCCCGGTTTCGACATCGTCCATATGCTTTCGACACGTCATCAGCGGTTCGCTCGCGCTCGTCTCCCTGCAACTCACCTGACGGAATCTCGTTCCGCCTTTTCCGCAACGCTCACCACAAGGGCTCTTAACCCATGCAGCTTGCGGTGGTTTGGAGCCTGCCCCTGACGGCCGGCTCCGAGGGACCTACCCTCATCTCTTGCGCAGCTTGGCTGCTTCAGGCGGCCATAACAGCCTCCTTTCCGCGCCTTCGTGGCGCACTGTTATCGGCAAAGCGGCCACGGCCGTCCATGCTGATCGCAACCCCGGGCCTCGCAGCACGCCAGTGAAGCCGTCGTCGGTGAACTGGCTGCCCTGGTCGGTGTTGAAGATCTCGGGCCGCCCTGGCGCAGCGCCTCCTCCAGGGCCTCGACGCAGAAGCTCGCATCGAGCAATTGGACAGGCGCCAGGCCAGCACGTAACGGCTGTGCCAGTCCATCATCGCGACCAGGTACAGAAACCCCTGCGGCCATCGGGAATATAGGTGATGTCGGCCGCCCACACCTGATGGACCCGGTCGATGCGCAGGCCGCGCAACAGATACGGATAGACGCGATGCGCGGGTGCGGCTTGCTGGTGCGCGGGCGCTGCAGATCACCTCCAGTCCCATGCCCTGCATCAAGCGCTGCACCCGCTTGCGGTTGACCGCATGGCCCTGTCTGAAGCCAGGCCGCATCTGTCGCGAGCCGTAAAACGGAGTGCGCAGGAACTGCCGGTCGATGCAGCGCCTTCAGCTCCAGATCC
This sequence comes from uncultured Pseudomonadota bacterium, assembly GCA_963824565.1. Taxonomy (GTDB): domain Bacteria; phylum Desulfobacterota; class Binatia; order Binatales; family Binataceae; genus JAJPJA01. Next base: position 34,018 of record CAWGQB010000038.1, read on the forward strand.
TAGGCGTCAACCTACGCCGCCTGATAGTAGAGCGCGGCACGGTTGAGCCCCAGCAGTTGGCATTGCCGGCTGAGCGACAGCGGGCGAGGCCGTTCGACCATCGCCAGCCCGGCGCTCACGCGCTACAGCCCCGACCTGCGCAACAAAAAGTCGCGTTCCACCATAAGCCGGCCGACCTGCTCGTACAGTTCGGCCAGCTTGCA
>CAWGQB010000039.1:0-86219 GCA_963824565.1 uncultured Pseudomonadota bacterium
CTGAATTCACCGGGACGCCTGACCGCGCGGGGCCATAGCTGAGCGATCTCATGGTTGAGAAAGCCGATCGCGTTGCTGCGGACTTGCTCGTGGCGCCTTGCCGGATAGCCCGTATCGCCGGATTGAGGCGGGGTCTCCGTGTCGGCCATCGCGCTGCAGAAGTAGGCAATGGCACTCGGGGGTTGAGGCCATCTTTCCTCGTTGATGAGATGCCTCATGTCGCCCCAGGTATCAAACGGACGGGCGAACCCTGACAAGGAGACCGGCGGACCGTCCCATCCCAGCGCCTCCATGTCTTCGCGCATCCAGAGCTGAAAGGCCTGGGTTTCAACCGTCTTGAGACGGGTAACCATGTCGCGCCAGCGCGCGTCGCGTTGGATAAACTCCTGGCATACGAATGGAATCGCACCAAGGCCGACCCCGAGAACGACGAAGTCGAAGTCCTCGGTAACGCGCAGAGTTCTGCCTCCCACGGCTCTGCGATCCCAATGTGACTCGAATTTCCAATCCTTCAGGCTCTCCCCGTCAACCAATTGCGAGAAGTCGGGAGCCGATGGCCAACAGGGTAGACCGTCGATATCCACCAACGGACGGTATTCGCCATTGCGCACTTCCGCCTGGACCGCGAACTCAAGCGCCTTGACGTAAGGGCGCTCCCCGCCCGCCAACTCGGCCGGCTCGGCGAGCCTGACGGCTTCGAGCCGATGAAAGAACCGGAACGAGACGCCCCGCCCTTTGAGCACCTCGTAAAACGGCGCGAAAACCACGTCACCCATACCGGCACGCATCTTCCACACGATCGATCCGCGATAGGTAAACAGAAAGCGCAACGAGCCCCTAAGGGCGACGCCCGCCCCGTGGCCAGGCCTTCGATAGTCGCCGCCCTCATAAGCCATCGCGAGGTCGTAGGACGCGCGGACCAGGGACGAGTTGATGGTGCTTTCAGATACGCCATTGATCAGCATCCATTCGCGAAAATCATAGTCGTTAATTGCGTCGCAACCTCTGGGGTCGGAGAACAACCCAAACCTTATTATCCCCAGCATCGATGTCGTACCCAAGTCGATCGCCTGCCACACGAGAATCAACTCGACATCGTCGTCCAGGAGGGCTTCGATTTGGCGGCGCGCGGTGGATGACATCGCTTCCAGCAGGGGCAGCAGGACATCGGGGAAAATCGCCGAACGCACGAACAAAGCCTGCAACAGTCCCAGTCCTTCGACTATTCCGGCCGTCGTCGCCAGCAATCCGTATTTGAGCAGGCGCGTGAGGCGTGTTGTGAGGTCATCTGCCTGTATTGCGGAGCGCGTGGGCGCGCCCCCTGCTCCGAGCCCGCGACCCTCTGATTGGAGTCCTCTCCCATCGCCGGGCGCGCCTTGGGTCTGCACGGTAAACAGCATCGCACGCAGCGCCCGGCGATGCGCGCCAGATAGGAGGAAACGCTGAAGGGGTCATGACGGTTCAGCGGGTCTCCCGGGAGACCATCAGCGGCAGGAAAGTACGACAACAGGGCGGAATACGATCCAGTGCGCGATTGCGCGGCCATACCGATGAACGGCGCGGGGAAAAAAGCGTCGCGCCAATCCGCAATCCTGCACTTGCGAGGGTCGCGGTTTAGTTCCGCGTAACACTCCCGCATTAAGCGGAACGCGTTCTCATAAAACCCCATCCACACATGGAAGCCATGTTCCTCGATTCGGGCGGCGGGGCCGCGTCCGGAGGCGCCTTTGCCGCCAAGACGCCAGCCCAGTTGATAAACGGTTATTTCGTATTTCCCCCGGTGTTCAGGACGGCTTAGCTCGAAGGCGGCAGCAATAGACGCACAACCGCCGCCTATTACCGCAACCTTGATTTTCTTCTGTTCGGGCACGTCTAGTTCCTCGAACCAACCTGCCTCAAAGGAAAAGGCCAATAATATCTGATAAAACGTAACCTTGGGTCAAGTTTAATATGATCCCAGTGGACAAGAATGCCAAGAAGTACCATGGGCGGGAGGCGAGGCTCGGCCAGCCAATTCCAGGTGAACCCAGTCAAAGCTCGCAAAATAGTCCAGATATCTCCAGAACCCGCTCAAAGAGCCATTTCCAGGAAAGGCTGCTGCTAATGGGTCTCAGCATCACTCTCCTCGTCCAACATAGAACGACGTTTGGATAGATTTCAAACCCACCGTTCAATCAAATTGAACACCCGGTTCAGCGTTTCCGAACGCCTTGCTTGACGAAAACATCCATCGTTCAAGGAGTACGGCAATGGAAACTCGGAACACGAAAACCACGGCTGATCTGCCAAAAACGATGCCAGCCGAAGCGCCCAAAGGTTTGGCCAAGATCGGGAAGCTAATCGAAACGATAGAAGAAGGGCGCAAAACGTCGGAGTGCCGCAATTCATCGCGGATCCTGCCGCCATCGGAAGTTCTTTGGGATCTGGTCGCTGCGATGGGCTGCGCTTATGGGGGCGTTCTGACCAGTGGACATCCACTAATACTGGTTGTGGCTGCCGGCATTGTCCCTCTCGCAATTCACGTTCTGAGACTTTCCGCCGCCGCTTTTCTGAGATTTGAGGCGGGTCGCCTGTTCCAACATCTTTTCCATTGAGCTGGGGAGTCCCCTGTAATTCAAAGGCGAATCGAAGCCGAGGTCGACCCGCAAGGCTTGTGAGGGTGTGAAAAGCAACCGGAAGCGCGCTAGGGTCAGGGCATTAACCTTGAGGAGGATCCAACCATGTCCGGACTACCCGAACCAGCCGATCTCGAAGCGCTGCGCGCCTTTGACACCCCGACTGTTTGCAACGCGCTGGAGGTCGTCGCTCCCCATCGACGCGCGCTTGGCTTCAACCGACGGCCGATGGTCAACCCTTTTCCGGCCATGAAGCCGGTGGTGGCCTTTGCGCGCACCGCGACGATCCGTTGCCGGGAACCGCATCCGAGCGGCATGCGTGAGGCAGGCAAGAAAATGTTTGCCTATTACGAACACGTCGCGGCGGCACCGATGCCGAGCATCGCCGTCATCCAGGATCTCGACGGCCCTGACATCGGCTTGGGCTCGTTCTGGGGTGAAGTCAACAGCCACGTTCACAAGGGCTTGGGCTGCGCCGGCGTTATCACTGACGGTTCGGTCCGCGACCTCGACGTGTGGGCGACGGACTTCTTTGTGCTGGCGGGCTCAATCATGCCCTCACATGCCAATGTTCATGTCGTGGACATCGGCACGGTTGTGAACGTCGCGGGGATGGTGGTTTCGCCGAACGACGTAATCCACGCCGATCGGCATGGTGCGGTGGTGGTTCCCGCCGACGTGATCAAGGCGGTTCCGGCCGCCGCCGAGCTTATCGCCCGGCGCGAGAGGGTGTTAATCGAGGCAAGCAAAAGTCCGGGCTTTTCGCTCGAACGGCTGCGCAAGGCGTTTGCCGAGGCCGCCGAGATTCATTGAGAGCAGTTTTAGACCAGAGCGCGGGCGCATAACACATAGTTCCAATGACCTCGGCCGCGCGTGCGGATCTGGTCCGCCGGCGCAGGCTGGGAGAGGTCGGCGCACGATTTGCGCCAGCAAGCCGCGTGACTTCTCTGCCTCTTCTGACTGACCAGGGAGCAGGCGAGTTGATTCTCTTCAAGCAGCACAACTCATTGGCGCACAAGGGCAATTTACAAGCGTGACGTCAATGCGGGCTCGCCCGCACTCTTCCGTCACGCGACTGGCTGGCGCCAACCGCTCGTTTTCAGCCGTATATAATTCGAAACATACCCGCGGCTCGATCGCCTTGATGAATCCCTTGATTCGTTAGATGACGTGCGTCACTATTAATGAAAATTGATCTGTATCAACACTTCAGTGCTTTCACGGATCACATGCGCTCGGCCGCGATGGCCGACCGGTTCTCCCCGTCTCGATATCCTCAAGCGTCACATTCGCAACTGAGCTACAATCTGGAGAAAAGATGAGCGGCAAACTCGAAGGCAAAATAGCAATCGTCACCGGAGGCAACAGCGGCATCGGTCTGGCCACCGCGAAGCGTTTCGTCTCGGAAGGCGCGTATGTTTTCATTACCGGGCGTCGTCAGGCGGAACTTGATGCGGCAGTGAAGGAGGTCGGCCCTAACGCGACCGGGGTCCAGGGCGACGTCGCGAACCTCGGTGACCTCGACCGCTTGTACGCTACGGTGCAGGCGAAAAAGGGCCGCATCGACATATTATTCGCGAACGCCGGTGCGGCCGAGCTCGTTCCCCTGGGTCAAATTACCGAGGAGCATTTCGACAAGATCTTCAACGCGAACGTCAGAGGATTGTTGTTCACGGTGCAGAAGGCGTTGCCCCTGATGACCGACGGTGGATCGATCATTCTAAACGCTTCAATCGTGGCGTCGATCGGTATGCCGGCCTTCAGCGTTTACAGCGCCAGCAAAGCCGCGGTGCGTTCGTTCGCCCGTACGTGGACCGTCGACTCAAGGAACGGAAGATCCGTGTCAGCGCCATCAGTCCCGGGCCGATAGGGACGCCCGGCCTTGCCAGCCTGGGCCATAGCGAGGAAGAGGGCGCACAGATCAGGGCCAGCCTCGTGGCCAGCGTGCCGCTGGGCCGTCTGGGCACGCCTGACGAAATCGCCAAGGGGGCGGTGTTCCTGGCCTCGGACGACAGCAGCTTCGTCACCGGCATCGAGCTGTTCGTCGACGGCGGTGCCGCGCAGATCTAGCAGGTGCGGAACCACCAAACGCTTTTTTGTACACAAAACTTCTTTTTCGCCCACTGCCAGGCCTTGAGGGAATCAATTATGGAAGGAACGGAGACTCGGCCGCCGCTACCGCCTTTCACTCTCGAAACAGCCATCCAAAAGGTTCGGGCGGCGGAAGACGCTTGGAACTCGCGTGACCCCGAAAGGGTTTCGCTCGGCTACAGCCCACTCAGCCGGTGGCGGAACCGATCCGAGTTCATGACCGGCAGAGACCAGATCGTCGCTTTTCTTCAGCGCAAGTGGGCGCGGGAGTTGGACTACCGCCTAATCAAGGAGCTCTGGGCGTTTCGCGACAATCGAATCGCCGTGCGCTTCGCATACGAATGGCATGACGACGCGGGAAACTGGTTCCGTTTCTACGGCAATGAAAACTGGGAGTTCGATGAACACGGTCTGATGACGGCGCGCCATGCCAGTATCAATGATCTCCCGATTCAAGAAAAAGATCGGAAGTATCACTGGCCGTTGGGCCGGCGTCCCGATGAGCATCACGACTTGAGCAGCTTCGAATTTTGACAACGCCGGCCTTGGAACTTAGCATTTTCCGGTAGCCGGCCTTACGACACCAACCTGGCTACCGCGACTTCAGGATCATTTCCTGGACGTCTCGCAGCCGATCCTTGCCGAAGAAAATCTCATCGCCAACATAGAAAGTCGGCGCGCCGAAAGTGCCGCGCTCGACCGATCGCCGGGTATTTTCGAGCAATTGGTCTTTGATCTTCGGCGTTTGGATCAGTTCCAGGATGCGGTCGGTTGGGAGAGCCGACTCGTCGAGCGCTGCGCGCAACACCTGCGGGTCGTCCATCTTTTTCGGCTCGGCCCACATGTGCCGGTACATCTCGTCGACGTAGCGTTCGAACACGTCTAACGACTGCGCGGCGATCGCGCCCCGCATCAACATCAGGCTGTTCACCGGAAAATAGGGATTGGGCGCAAAACGGGTGATCCCGTGGCGTTGGATGAAGCGGCGAGTCTCGAGCCGCTCGTATTCGGGCTTGTTCTTGATGCCGCGCAGGCTTTCCGCGGGCGAGCGATTGTTCGTAAGCTGGAACACACCGCCCAGCAGAATCGCGACATATTCGAATTTGACCCCGGTGCGCTTTTCAATTTCGGGAATGACCAGATGGCTCAGATACGCATTGGGACTGCCGAAATCGAAATGAAATTCTACTCTTGCCATGACCTCACCATTTTTCTCCGAACGGACGGATCTCCTGCTCGAACGTCCACGCGTCGCGTGGCTGCTGATAGAGCTGCCAATAAGTCTCAGCGACCGCTTCAGGACTCATGAGGCGCCCGGGATCAAGATTGTTCAATGCGGCTTCGCCTTCGCGCTCTTTGATCCGCTCGCGCACCCAGGCGGTATCGACGCCGGCATCGATGATCAGATGGGCGACGTGAATGTTCCTGGGGCAGAATTCCCTCGCGGCACTCTCGGCGACCGCGCGCAGACCGAATTTAGCGCTCGCGAACGCGGCGTAACCAACGCCACCGCGCAGGCTGGCAGTTGCGCCGGTGAAAAAGATGCATCCGCGCCCGCGCGGCAGCATCAGACGCGCCGCCTCACGCGCCGTCAAAAATCCCGAATAGCAGGCCATCTCCCAGACCTTGCGGAAAACCCGCTCAGTGGTCTCGAGCAGCGGGTAATTGACGTTGGCCCCGACGTTGAAGATGCAGACTTCGAGCGGCGCCTGCTTGTCGGCCTCCCGCAGAAAGGCGGTGATATCGTCTTCTTTGCGCGCGTCAAGCGAACGCGCCCAGATGCGCCCGCCGCGCGCTTCGATCTCCGAGACCAACGGCGCCAACTGGCCGCCGTTGCGGCGTCCCGCTGCGACCGCGAAGCCCTCGGCGGCAAATCTCCTCGCGATCGCCGCGCCGATATAATCTCCGGCGCCGATCACTGCCGCGCAAGCATTTCTTTGTTCCATCAGCAATTCTCCTTGCGTCCAACACTACGGGGCTTGACAGCTTTGGTTACGTACGTCATTTATATATCAAACATGACGAGCGTCATCAATGGGCGAATCTCTCGCCGATGGAAGCGGCGGTGACCCGCACCAGGAAGAACAACGGGCGGCACGACAAACCGCTTAGGAGTGATCATGAACGATTCCACCTCGGTTGCGCCGGAGAAAGTTTGTGTGGTCGTCGGAGTCGGCGAAGGTCTTGGGGCGGCCTTGGCCCGCCGCTTCGCCTCAGGATACAAGGTCGCGCTGATCGCCAGAAGCGTTGAGGTCATCGGGAAGGTCGCCGACGAGATCAAAGCGGCGGGGGGCGCCGCGCTTCCTATTCAAAGCGATGCGACCGTCGAGTCGCAGATCGGCTCGGCGCATGAGCATATTAGCCGCGCGCTCGGGCCGGTCGAGATTCTGATTTACAACGGAGGGCGGCGGCCGATGGGACGGCTGATGGAAACGACGCCGGAAGTATTCGAACAGACCTGGCGGCTCCACACCCTTGGTACATTTCTGTGGGCGCGAGAAGTCGTACCGTCGATGCTTGTGCGTGGCAGCGGCGCGATTCTGATTACCGGCGCGACGGCGGGTGTGCGCCCGTGGCCTACTTCCGCCGCATTCGCACCGGCGAAGTTCGCGGTTCGCGGTCTAGCGCAGGTGATGGCGCGCGACCTTCATCCCCAGGGTATCCACGTCGCATACGTCAACGTCGACGGCGGCATCGATATGCCGTTGCTCAGAAAATTCCGCCCCGACGCCAAGGATGAAGATTTCCTGAAACCGTCGGCGATCGCCGACGCGTTCTGGTATCTCGCGCATCAGGATCGCAGCGCGTGGAGCCACGAACTGGATGTCAGACCGTTCAAGGAGAAGTTTTAGCGTGAGAGCAACCAAAATTGACACCGCTAAATGAGCGCCACTGAGCGGGACGACTCACAGTTTTTCAGAGATTAAAACGGTTTGTTCGCGCTTTAACAAGGAAGGAAGCTCCGTATGAATAACGTCCGTTTCGAAATTTCAGGTTCGCTCGGCATACTCAGTCTCGCCAATCCTCCCCTCAATCTGTTCAGTGGCGAGCTGATAGAAGACCTACGCACCGCCGTGACCGAGCTTAAGCGGACTCCGCTCAGAGCGCTGCTGGTGCGCGCTGATGGCAAGGTCTTTTCGGGCGGAGCCGACGTCAGTGTTTTCAAGGGCAGGAGCGCAACCGAGGCGCGCGAGCGCTTTACGAGCCATCTGCGCCTGATTGCCGACCTCGAGGAGCTGCCGTTCCCGACGCTGGCGGCCGTCAACGGATTGTGTATTGCGGCGAGACTCGAGCTTGCGCTGGCGTGCGACCTGATATGGGCTGCAGCATCGGCCCGCTTCGGTCAGGTCGAAGCATCGATTGGAACCACGACCCTGCTCGGTGGCGTTCAACGTCTGGCCGAGCGTGCGGGACCCGGTCGTGCGCGCGAAATCGTTTACACCGCGGATCAGTACGACGCGGCTACCTTCGAGCGATGGAACATCGTGAACCGCGTCATACCCGATGACGCGTTTGAATCGCAGACTCGGGCTTTCGCTGAGCGTCTGGCCAACGGCGCGACCCTGGCCTATGCGGCCGGCAAACGAATCGTGCGAGCCTATCTCGACGGCGGCATAGGCGCGGCGGACAAGGTCGTTGACGAAGTGGCGCCGCCGCTGTTTGAGAGCCAAGACATGCGCGCGGGTGTCGCCGGTCTGCTCGAGCACGGCCCGCGCGGCTTTCGCGACAAAGTCATCTTTCGCGGGTGCTAGCAGTCACGAGGAGGACGCCATGCAAGACGAGAGCACGCTGATTCATCGTGAGCACGTGAGCGATCGCCGCTTCGACGCGGTCGTCGCCGCCTTCGACGCGGCGGTGGGCACGATAGACGACGAGGCGTTCCGCGCCGCGGTAAAAGCCTCAACCAGCACCGAGGATTTCGAAAGGCGAATGCACGCCTTCGAGGGACCAAGTGGATTCATGTGTTTCATGCGGATAGACCACGGCGCATGGCTGGCCAGGATCGGGCTAACCGCGCGAGTGAAGTTGTACATTCTTGGTAACCCGCTCATCGCGCGGACGATGCTGCGGCACGACATTGGTGCCGGCCTCAATGTACCGCTGCGCGTGATGATTTACGAAGACCCTCGGAGCGGTTCGAGCCGGTTCGCGTATGACCTGCCGTCTTCGTTGATGGCTCGGCTTGGCAACGAGCCACTGCTCGCGGCGGCGCGACGCCTGGACGAAAAGCTCACTGCCCTGGCCGAACTAGTGACCGGAGCGAGCGCCTGACCCAGCGTCAGTGGACGATCGGAAGGCCGTATGCACACTTTAGACGAGACAAGTCTGCACTTGACACGTCACCAATAGATGCATATACAACGAATTATGACAGAGGAAACCAAACGGGTCGGGCGCGAATGCCTCGGGTTGGAGGTCCGCATGTTGAGCCGCCTTATCTCAGGAATCTATGACGACGCCATGTCAGGCGTGGGATTGAAAGTGAGCCAATTCACCGTCCTAGTGGCGGTTGTGAATCGGGAAGGAGCCCGGCCCTCGGAACTGGCGAAAGTCCTTGCGATGGATGAGTCAACGCTAAGCCGCAATGTCGAACGGATGTGCGCAAGGGGCTGGCTTCGCCTGGAACCGGATACTGATCGTCGCAGCCATCGGATCGAGATGACTGAGAAAGGCATGGCGCTGATTCGAAAAGCCTATCCGGCTTGGCAAAATGCCCAGGCGAAAGTCAAATCGAGCCTGGGCGCTGATGGTGTCGCCGCGCTTCAGTCAGTTGTGCGCAAGCTTCGGGCGTAATTTTTTTGGCACAGTCGTTGTATATACAAAAAGAATGCGTAGCAAAGATATGGACACTTACATTGAAAGCAAAGGTGGACGAGAGTTTGCGCACCGCGAAACCTGGGTCGATTTGCAAGCCGGGCAAGGCGATTCGAGGGCCGATGCGGCATCTGAGTTAACCGATCCGCCGCTGCACGCGGATTCGATTGATCATCTTGAGGCCCTTAGGGGTGATTCCGTCGACGAGCGCAACCGCAGCCTCGAATTGAGCAAACAATCCGAACCAGAGCGAAGTGCATTGGGTGGCGGTCCCCGCTTCAGGCGCACAACCAAACAAGTTGTGCTCGTCGCGTTACTGGTTCTGGCCGCCGGCATCATTGCGCCATTTGTCTGGAATTACCTGCAATCGTACGAGTCCACCGATGACGCGCAGATCGATGGGCATATCGACTCGATCAGCTCGCGCATCGACGGCACCGTAATCCGGGTCCATGTGGAGGATGACGACCGGGTGAAGAAAGGCGAACTGCTGGTGGAGATCGACCCCCGCGACTATGAGGTCGCGGTCGAGCGCGCAAAGGCTGAGTTTGAACTGGCGCTTGCTGAGGTCGCTTCGGCAAAACAGGGCTATGCCGCCGCGCTGGCGAAGGTTAGCGAAGACACGGCGGCGAATTACAGGGCGCAAAGAGACGCCGGGCGCTATTCCATTTTATTCGAGAAGCAGGTGGTGCCGCAGGAGCAATATGATCAATATATCGCGACGGCCCGGGTCGACGCGGCTACGGTCGATTCCGATCGGGAAGCGGCCGGCTCTATGCTCGAGGCGATTGCCGCGCGGCAAGCGGAAGCTGATGCGGCAAAAGCCGCGCTCGATCAGACGCTGCTCAACCTGAGCTACACAAAAATCTACGCGCCGGCCAACGGTATCATCGGCAAACGCGCGGTTCAGTTGGATTCTCGCATTGAGCCCGGACAGACCCTCATGTTCGTCACCGAGACCGACGAGATATGGGTGACCGCGGATTTCAAAGAAACGCAATTGGCCCGCATGCATCGCGGCGAAAAGGTCACCATCCGTATCGACACATTCGGCCGGGACTATCAGGGCTACGTAAAGAACATGCCCGGGGCGAGCGGCGATCGTTTCAGTCTTCTTCCCCCTGAGAACGCGACCGGCAACTACGTAAAGGTGGTGCAGCGCCTGCCCGTCAGAATCCTGTTCGAGCCGGGGCAAGACCCCGATCACTTACTGCATCCCGGAATGTCGGTAGAGCCTACGGTATGGCTGCGTTAACTTCCGCAAGAGCAGTAGCCAGGCTCGATGTCCCGGCTGCCCCGAGTTCTCGCGTACCGCGGACGCACAACATATGGGCGATCGCGCTCACGGTGACGCTGGCGACGTTCATGGAGTTGCTCGACACAAGCATATCCAACGTCTCGCTGCCGCACATCGCTGGCGGCCTCGGCACGAGTTACGACGAGAGTACATGGATACTGACCAGTTACCTGGTCGCGAACGCAGTTATCCTGCCGATGAGTGCCTGGCTCAGCCAGGTTTTCGGCCGCAAGCGCTACTACATGATGAGCGTGGCGCTGTTCACTGCAACGTCGTTTCTGTGCGGCGTCGCCCCCAGCCTTACCATGCTGATTGTCTTTCGCGTGCTCCAGGGCAATCGGCGGCGGCGGTCTTGCGCCGGTCGAACAGGCAATTCTGGTCGACACCTTTCCCAAAGAGAAGCTCGGCGGCGCCTTCGCGCTCTATAGCATGGCGATTGTTACGGCGCCGGCAATCGGGCCGCCGCTAGGCGGCTGGATTACCGACAGCTTCTCATGGCGGTGGGTGTTCTTCATCAACGTTCCGATCGGAATACTGTCGTTGCTGCTTTCCCGCCGGTTGGTCCATGATCCACCGGAATATACGCAAGAACGCCGGAAAGCCCGGCGGGAGGGCCGGCTTCGGATCGACTACATTGGTATCGTTCTGATCGCGATCGGATTTGCCTGCCTTGAGGTCGTGCTGGACCGTGGGGAGCGCGACGACTGGCTTGGCAGCCACTTCATCACCAGTTTTCTCGCTATCGCGATAGTAACTATTGCAATCGCGATCTGGTGGGAATGGAATAGCCGCGATCCGGTAGTCGAAATGACCCTGCTGCGCGAGCGAAACTTCGCGATCGCGAATGTATATTATTTTTTGTTTGCGTTTGGCCTGTTTGGCAGCACCGTTCTGATCCCGGAGATGCTTCAGACGCTGTTCGGTTACACCGCCACAGACGCGGGGTTGGTGCTGGGTCCCGGCGCCGCGGTGATCACGCTCCTGGCTCCCTTCGTGGTTCGGATCGTTCCACGAGTCGGGGCGAAGCGGCTACTCGCGGCCAGTTTCACCATCGCCGCCCTTTCGATGTTCTATTACAGCGGATTCACCAGTCAGACCGACTATTTCCATTTCGCGCTCGCCCGCGGCTTCCAGGGTTTTGGCTACGCATTCATGTTCGTCCCGGTGAGCCAGCTCGCATATTCCTATCTGCCCAGGAATAAAAACAACAAAGGATCGAGCCTGACCAATCTCTGCCGCAACTGGGGCGGAAGCTTCGGGATTGCGTTCGTAACGACGATACTGGAGCGGAGGACCCAGTATCATCAGAGTGTGCTCGTAAGCAACATCACTTCCGCCGACGCGACGGTCCGGCAGTTCGTGAATAGTTCGAGCCAGTACCTGATGACTCGCGGAACCAGTGGTCCGGATGCGATCCATCAAGCCTATGGACTGGTCGCAAGCCAGATGACCCAGCAGGCGACCTTGCTGGCATTCATGGATTGCTTTCGCCTGTTGGGCTTGGTAGTGATTCTGGGTCTGCCGCTGGCTTTTCTAATTCGACGTTTCCAGATTGGCGCCGCAAGCGGAGCTGCCCACTAAGAAATGGGGCTCCGCAATGTCGAAAAGATGAAAGTGAGCCGCTTGAGCAGGGTCGGGGCGGCGACTAGGGATGCTTTATTGGATGGAGCCGAGTCGCTGATATGCCTGCGGCAGCAATCGCGCCAACAAGCCCGCCCATCTGCGCTGACCAGCTTCGTCCGCGATGAGGTCCTGGCGAATTTCGATTTCCACGTGAGGCAGACCGCGCCGCTCACCGTGAATGGGGATCGTATAATCCGATTCGTCACTCAGGCGGTAAGGTTCGTTATCGCCGACCACGAGACCTTGCTCGCTCCGCAAGAGGTCCATCAATATTTTGGCCAAACGCGGATCGCGGTTGTAGAGCATGCCGACGTGCCAGGGCCGCCCGGCGCCCTTGAACACAGGGGTAAAGCTGTGCACAGCGATCAGCACCGCCGGCCGGCCAGCTTGTCGCCGCCGATCCAGCTCGCCCGCAATCCGATCATGATAGGGCTGAAATATCTCTCGAGCGCGGGCCTCCATCTGAGCCTTGCTGAGCCCAATATTTCCGGGAACGCTCGTGACTTCGCTCAACTCGACAATCGATGTCTCCGAGCCCGGCGTCCGGTTGCAGTCAATGGCGAGGCGCGAATAATTTTGCCGTATGACCACCGCGCCGAGCGCGTCTCCAACCATGCGGCCGACCGCACTCGCGCCGATATCCCAGGCGATGTGACGCTCGCATTCGGCTTGCCGAAGGCCAAGCATGCTCAGACGTCGAGGCAAATATTTCCCGGCGTGGTCAACGACGATGACGAACGGTGACCTCCCATCCTCGTTGGTCACTGTGAAGGACTGCGGTTCATCGGGCGCGAGAAGGCTGGTCGGCGTGTCATCCATTAAGGCTCGTCCCTTCGCCAGAGCCATTGGCATTGATAAAAGGGTGTCGGGACTGGCGTAAAAGTTGCATAATATCTAGCGCGATATTAGACGTTGACAGAGGGGTGCGATGCCCATCCTGACCATAAAGCACACTACAACCTACCAGTACAGGCGGCCGGTTGTATTCGGCGAGCATTCGATGATGCTGCGCCCGCTTCAAACTCACGACCAGAGTCTGATCGCCGCAAAGCTTGTGATCACCCCGACGCCGGCAAACATTCGCCGGACGAAGGACGCGTTCGGCAATCACGTTGATATCGCGCGCTTCTCCGGCCGTGCCAAGGAGCTTCGGTTCGACAGCATCGTCCGCCTCGATCAATCCTGTATGGACATCGACGATCTCGACATTGAAGAGTTCGCCCGAACCTATCCGTTCACCTACAGGGCGGAAGAGATGCCGGACCTGGTCCGTTTTGTTGAACGACACTCTGCTGACCCGGAAGGCCAGGTCGAGCGGTGGACGCGAAGATTTCTGCGAGAGGGTGGGCCAACCGACACCCGCGAGTTTCTGATCAACCTCACATACAGCATCAATCGGACCTTCAAGCACGTACGCAGGCATGAGAAGGGCATTCAGAGCCCGCTCCAGACGCTCGAACTCGGAAGCGGCAGTTGTCGTGACCTTGCGATGCTGATGATCGAGGCTGTGCGGTCCCTTGGGATAGCGGCGCGCTTCGTCTCCGGGTATTTGCACATCCCCGATGACGACGGGGAACGCTATTCGAGCGGCGGCAACACGCATGCCTGGGCTCAAATCTATCTGCCCGGACCCGGTTGGGTCGATTTCGATCCATCCAATGGCATCGTTGGTAACCGCGGCCTCGTGCGTGTCGCGGTGGTACGCGACCCGCGCCAGGCAATACCACTCCATGGGACCTGGATGGGGCGTTCGACCGACTACCTGGGAATGAAAGTCGAAGTCGCCGTCACCTCCGACACCGCTAAATCGGAAAGGGCAATCGCCAATTTCGCGCCACACTTGAAGTCGGGTACATGACACCGAGATCGACACCCCGGACCGCAAGCGTTGCTCTTCCTGGCGATTAAAGCTTTCAGGATCCCGGCTTGCAACAAATTGGAAATCGCGGCTGGAACAGCCGCTTCGTGGGCGTTTGAGGTAATTTCGGTCAAGATTCATGCTGGTTTCGGGATTTCGTAGGATTGCCCGAAGCCGAGGCCAATCAATTTTGTGCCGTGCGTTCATATCCCCGATGGTAAACTGGTGTTGTCACTGACAATCCGAGGAGAAGTTTGTTGGAAATCAAAGTCGGCTACGAATTGATCTATGATTGTCCTCAGCCAACGCCGATGCTGCTGGTGTTAAACGTCCACTATTCGCGTGCATCCGACATCGTCGTTCCGGATCATCTGACGACAAGCCCGTCTATTCCGATCTCGGCCTATCGTGATAGCTTCGGCAACTGGTGCACACGTCTCGTCGCCCCCGCGGGGCGGCTCAGGATTGCGAGCACGGGGGTGGTCAGAGATTCTGGCGCGCCCGATATCGTTGCAACCTACGCGCAACAGCATCCCATCGAAGATTTACCTGAAGAAGCGCTAATTTTCCTGCTCGGAAGCCGATACTGCGAGACCGAGAAATTATCCGAGGTCGCCTGGAGATTGTTTGGTCAAACTCCGTTGGGTTGGGGCAGGGTCCAGGCAATCTGTGATTTCGTACACAACCATATTACATTCGGCTATGAGCATGCCCGCGCCACCAAAACGGCCTGGGAAACGTACGACGAGAGGAGAGGCGTCTGCCGCGATTTCACGCACCTTGCTGTGACATTCTGCCGGTGCATGAATATTCCGGCGCGCTACTGTACCGGTTATCTGGGCGACATCGGAATCCCCCCGCCGTACGGTCCGATGGACTTTGCCGCTTGGTTCGAGGCGTATCTCGGAGGACGCTGGTATACCTTCGACCCGCGCAACAACATTCCCCGGATTGGACGGATACTGATAGCAAGGGGCCGCGACGCCATCGATGTAGCCATCGCGACCACCTTCGGACCCAATACGCTCACCAGCTTCAAGGTTTGGACCGATGAGGTAATGAACGGCTGAAGTCGAGCCCGATTAATGCTTGCCGGCCATATGTGCTGTTCAAAATTTCGGCGATTGTTCTCCACTTGTTCTGAGAAGCGGCACCGCCTGTCAAACCTGGCGCTGAAACGAAAATAATCTTTGGGATGAAAATGCCGCTGGCGGGTCGATACCCGTTAAGCGTCCCTCGGCGACCTCTCGATAGAGAGGCAATAGAATTATTTTCGCTTTGGGTTAATTCGCGGGTGAGAGGGGAACAGGGCCGCACGCTCGCCCTATCCTTAGTCCACGCCTTTCGGTGCAACCTAAATGCGCACGACCTTAGGCGGTCAGTACTTCAGTGTAGGCACCGCGATGTTTCGTCGGCAAGGGAAAAAGTGTTCTCGGCGGGACCGAAGGAGTGGAATGTGTATCGGTAATCGCGGAACTTCCACCGAAAATCGTTCATGTTGAGACTGGAGAGAAGCGATCACAGCATGATTGTGATTGGCATCGTCAACGCGATGGTCCGTCCGAGCCACGCCGACTCGAAGCAGCGCCACCGGGAAAATGTTGCCGCTGCTCGCGTATACGGAGCCGGCGAAAATCTCGAACATGATGAATTGAATTGCCAAGCTGGGCAGAATCAGCACAACCACAAATGGGATTACTCCCACGGCAACGCCGGCTCCGAGCAGTACGAGTGTGACCGCGCGGCCCAGCACTCCCATAACAGTCGACGTCACCATACCGCCGCGCCGCACCAGCGTTTCGAAGCCGAGGAAAAATGGGATCAGCGCGAGGGTCGCGATAAGCGCGGCGATAAGACGTTCCGGTGTCGGGGTCATTCGATGGAAAACCGCGCCACCTGGAATCTGCATTGCGTAAATTACCACGAAGCCTAATAGCGCGGAGAGATACGTCGCCGCGGGGCGCTCGGAAAGCCGCAACCGGCCCAAACCGTCCGGCCTGGCAAGGATGGCCAACACCCCCAGGATCACCACGCCGGTGAGCGCAAACCAGGACACGATGACCGCGCCGACGTCCAGCGACAGGAACGACACCGCGTAATCGATCGACACCAGTGGCATCGTGAGTATCAGTGCGGCGGTGAAGCCGAGCAGACCTAACCAGGCATCGACTCCCGCCGGACGGCGCTCGCGCGGTGGTACGAGGATGCCCACCGCGTGGCCGATCGGAAACAACAGAACGATGAACGCGATCGATGCAATCAGGTAAACGCGCGGCATTGGATCGTCGAGTTCCAGTTTCGCCGGCGCAGCCATACCGAAAGCCTGAAAACACCACTGGATAATTTCGCGGGCCGCTTGCACGGAGAAAACGATCGTCACGTGATTGGTGCCCGGCACCTGGATAGCCCGCACCGCAGTGCCCGATTTGAAATCGCCGTAGGTAATGCCCAATTCCAGTTTCTGATTGCCGGCCAGATGCGAGGCTATCGCGATCGCCACCTCGCGATCTGCTTCGGATCGCGCTCGGCCACGATGAACAACGTATTGCGCGGCCTGATGCTGCCGAACAGATGCCATCCGCCGGAGATCATCACCGCGCCGGCGAGCGCAGGATCCTGGCCGCTGTAGTCAAGCGGCGCCCCCGCGCCCATCGAATAGCCCATCACGATCACGCGCGATCCGTCGACAAACGGCGATGAGCGCGCATAGTCGACCGCGGTTTTGACGTCCTCCCCCAGCGCATCGACTCCGATGGGATTCTCGATGAATGGGTTGCGGTTGGCGCCGTGCCCGCGCAAATCGATGGCGAGGACGGCGATTCCATTGCGGGCCAGGCGGCGCGCCAGGGTACTGACGATCGACCGGTCACTGGCGAAGCCGTGAATCAAGACCACCACCGGGGGGCGCTGCGATCGTGGCACAGGCCATCGGATAGAGAATCCCGGGCCGCCCGGTGGCAGATAGAAGGTCGCGGGGATACCACCTTTTAGGGTCAGTTCGAGATGCGGCGGGCCCAGATGTTGGAGCCGGCCCAGGCGCCAGCAAGCAAGCAGAAAAACGATAATCGCAGCAACCGTTATTACCCGCACGAGCAAGCGCATCGCGAGCATTGAACGACCGGCTCCGCGCGATGTCAAGAGCGATCTACCAGCCTAAGCACGTCGGAAACTTCCTGTTAGCCTTCAGGCGCGTGTTATTATGTTGCCATCGATTATTCCAACCGCAGGAGATCAAGCGATGTACGTGTCACGACTTAATTTCCACACGATTCCGGGCAAAACCGGCGAGGCGGAGACCGCGTTAAGAAAACTTCAGGAGATGGTGGCGAGTGCCGGGGGCGCCAAGCCCCGAATCCTGCATACTCACTTTGCGTCGATTGGCGCGCCCGACATCGTCTTTGAACAGGAAATCGAGGACCTGCCCGGTTTTGAAACGCAGCTGCGGAAACTTACCGATACCAAAGCCTTTCAAAGCTGGACCAGGAAAATGTCTCCCTTGCTGAGAGAATCCCCGAAACGTGAGCTTTATCTGTTGGCGGAATAGGACCGGCGGGCACTAACGCGCATCAGGTCCTCTTGGCTCGGGCATTGGCCGTGGTGCACGATGGCGTTGTTTTACCAGGAGGGTTCCAATGGCATTCACCCCCACGCGAGTGCTGCGCTACGAAACGCGCGATCGCAAGGCCTACATCACGCTGACCCGTCCCGAGGTGATGAACGCGCTTAACTCTGAAATCTGTATCGCGATCGCGGATGCGATCGAGGAGTTCGGAAACGATAAAAATCTGCTCGTCGCCATCATCAGCGGAGAGGGCCGGGCGTTTTCGGCCGGCATGGATCTCAAGGAGACGACGCAGCGCGACCAGGGTACACTGCCGGCTGACGGTGGTGGCCTTAGACGTGGGGCGAGAGCCGCCTTCGACGAACTCGAGAATTGCCGCAAGCCCATCATCGCCGCCATCGATGGCTACTGCCTTGCGGCGGGGCTGGAAATCACCATCAACTGCGACATCCGCATCGCCACCGTGCAGTCCCGCTTCGGGTTGCCCGAGGCCCGGCGAAGCCTGATACCCGGTCCCGGCGTGCAACTGTCGCGGCATATCGCGATGGGAGAAGCCCTTCTAATCCTGCTCACCGGAGGCCACGTAACGGCGGAGCGGATGTATCAGTTGGGTTACCTCCAGCGGCTGGTGCCCGACCGTGAGGCATTGTTCAAGGAAGCCGACGCGATCGCCGATGAAATATTGCTGTGTGCACCGTTGGCAGTGCAGGCGCTCAAGCGCATCATCAAAGTCGGTCATAGCCTCCCGGTGCCGGTGTTGGAACAGATGGCCGAGCCGATTCGAGCCGCCATCAACCGCACCGAGGATCGCCGCGAAGGTCCGCGTGCATTTGCCGAGAAGCGGCCTCCGGTCTGGAAGATGCGATAGAACGTCAAAAGTTCAACCGCCCGCATCGCGCTGTGATTGCTGGTTTCCAATCAACTGCGGCTTAAGGAATTTTCCCTGCCGATGCTCAACCAGTACGATTCCGCAATTGGCCGGAACCTGCGCGTCGTCCCAGCGGCCCGTCATATATGCCCACATCGAGACCATCACCCCGCCGTGGCTGACGACTACGACATCCTCATCGGAAAAGCGCGCTATCAGCTCATCGAGAATCGGTCCAACCCGATCCCGCACATGCTCGTAGGACTCGCCGCCAGGTGGAACCCAAGTCCACGGCCGCGAATGGTCGTAGCCTTCGGCCTCAAGGATCGATTCGTATGCCTTGCCGGCGAACTCTCCGGTCTCCCGTTCGTGCAGTCCTTCGCGAATCTCGAAAGGAAGGTTCAACTCTTTGGCGATGATCGCTCCGGTATCGCGCGCGCGGACGTACGCGCTAGTGATGACAATTCGCGGATTCGAAATCGTCCGAATGACGGCGACAGCCTCGCGCGCCTGTTTGCGGCCGAGTTCAGTCAACGCCAGCGTCATCGGTGAGGTGGTGAAAATACGAGTGACGTTACCTTCGCTCTCGCCATGGCGCACGAGTACCAGTCTACCCATATCATTACCCTTCCAGAATTAAGCGGCGTCCGTCACTCAGTGACGTAATTTTGACCTCAAGCCAAAAGTAATGCCATCCTGAAAGGACACCATCCTTGGGCGTTGGCTAAATCAATGCCTTGGCTGACTCGCCGGCACTACCGCATCACTCAGCTCAGAAAACCCAATTAGCCTAACCAGGCTGCGGACCCTGTTGTTATTTTATCGGAGGCACGAAATCCGGCATCTCGCGCGGACTGGATTTCCATTGCGGCTTGCGTTTCTCGAGGAAGGCCTTGATTCCCTCCGCCGCGTCGGGCTGATTTCCGATCCACCAGAAGATTTGGTCTTCCACCGCCTGGGCTTTTTCAATTTCGGGCTCCGTCAGGAAGCTGTAAATTAACCGCTTACTGATCGCTACCGATAACGGCGAAGCATTGACTGCGATATCCGCCGCCAGCTCGCGGGTTCGAGTCATGAACTCCGCGTCGGGCCATACGTGGCTCACCAGTCCGTATTCGAGCGCCTCGCGTGCGTTCAGGATACGCCCCGAAAGCAGCAGTTCACTGGCGCGAGCAACTCCGACCAAACGCGGCAGAGTAAAGGCAGCGAGCCCCTCTGGAATGATCCCGCGCCGCACGTACACCAGGCCGACGCGCGCGCTTTCGGCCGCCACCCTGATGTCGTATTGCAGCGCCAGGGAAGCGCCGGCTCCCACGGCGGGCCCGTTGATCGCCGCGATGATCGGCTTGCCGATGTTCCACGGGCGCACTTTGGGTCCGTCGCCGGTGCTGAAGTTATCGCGGCCCTCGGTATCGAAAGTCTTGCTGCCCGAAGAAAGATCGGCGCCCGCGCAAAACGCCCGGCCCGCGCCGGTCACGATGATCACCCGCACCTCGTCGTTGTTATTCAGCGCGTAATACGCCTCTTCGAGTTCCTGCCCCATCTGGCCGGTCATCGCGTTTAGTTTCTCGGGCCGGTTAAGGGTTACGGTCGCGATCGAATCCTTGATCTCGATCTGGATCTGCTCCGATGGCATGACGTTTTTCTCCTCTATCCGCAAGCCGTGCGCCGCCAGACACGGTGCGAAATCTCTATCACGCGGGCGACCTATTGCCGAACGATGTATGGAGTCCAAGCTCGGCGGCCGGCGGTGCGAGATGAATCTCAAGCGCTGTGGCCTCAAAGACGAGCTCGAACTACGCGTTTGCAAATCGCCGGGTATTGTTGCGAGTCTAAATCACGATTTCAAAGTGGAAAATGGCGGTTCATTAAGGTGATCGCTCTTGGCTCGATACGGAGGGAAAAATGGCTCAAGATAGAATCGCGGACCGGGTGGCGATAATCACCGGTGGCGGATCGGGCATCGGCAAAGCGACGGCGGAACTATTCGCACAAGAAGGGGCGAAGGTGGTCATCGGGGACCTGCCGAACAGCGAGGGCGAGCAGGTCGCGAAGTCCATCGGTGGCCTGTTCATCGCAACCGACGTGCGCGAGGCAAAAGCGGTCCAAAGTCTGGTCAGCACGACCTGTGACAAATTCGGCGGCCTGGACATCATGTTCAACAACGCTGGAATCAGCATTGTCGCGCCACTGCTCGAGACCTCCGAGGAGCTTTACTCCAATACGCTTCGCGTCGACCTCGATGGCGTTTATTGGGGCCTCAAGTTCGGCGGTAAGGTGATGGTCGGGCAGAAGCGCGGCGCCATCGTAAATACCGCATCGGTGGCGGGCGTTCGCGGGGCCCCTGGATTGTCGGCATATAACGCGGCCAAGCATGGCGTCGCTGGCCTGACGCGCAACGCGGCGCTGGAGTTTGCGCACGCGGGCGTGAGGGTCAACTGCATCTGCCCCGGGATTATCGACACGCCGCTGGTCGCGCGCGCGTTCGGCGCCACCGAGCAGATCCGCGAAGTGATGCATCGGGCCCATCCGCTCGGCAGGATGGGCAAGCCGAGCGAGATCGCGCGATGCGTGCTGTTCCTCGCCTCCGACGATGCCTCATTCGTCACCGGCCATGCGCTCGTGGTCGACGGCGGTCTGTGCGCGGGGGCCGGCTCGGCTAGCAAACTAGAAACTGGCGCCGGCCGGTCATTGCATCGAGCATGGGGTTCGCGGCCCCGCTCGGGTATGTTCTTGGACACCGCCAATCGACCATTCCAATCGTGTCAGGACCGCGCGGGTTGTATAATCTGCTCGCCTTGTCACTGGCAAGAGGAGAGATTTACTTTGAAGATTTCCATATACGCCATTGCGATCGAAACATTCGTGCCCATGCTGCGGTCACTGTCAGAGATTCTCGACAAGGGAGCCCAGCACGCGAGCACCAAGAACTTCGATTCTGCCGTGCTCGTTAATGCGCGGCTCGCACCCGATATGTTTCCGCTCATCAAACAAGTGCAGGTCGCCTGCGACCAGGCCAAGAACTCGACGGCGCGCCTGATGGGTCAGGAGCCGCCACACTTCAAGGACGACGAGCAGACCCTCGACCAGCTCAAGGCTCGCATCGCCAGGACGATCGACTATCTACACAGCGCACCCGCGACCGCGTTCGAGGGCGCCGAAGATCGCGACCTCAAGATTCCGCTCGCCGATAATCTGACGCTCGAGATGAATGGCCTTCAGTTTTTGCGGGATTGGGCACTGCCTCACTTCTACTTTCACATCGTTACGGCATATGACATCCTGCGCCACAACGGCGTCGAGATCGGCAAGCGCGATTATTTGAGCCACATAGCCGGCGCCATCCGGCAGCATTAGCGATCCGGAAGTCCGCGGGCCGTTAGTAGCGGCCTGTCGCTAATATATACAGAAGCAATCAGAGGCGCGGATCAGTGCACGAGGGTGACACTGTCACCGCCGGTGCGCTGCGAGGCCAGGCCGCCGGCAGCGGTGAAGGTTCCGGAATCCGGGTCGTAGGTTTCCGCGTTGTCAGGGCCGCCACCGGTGATCAGCACGGCGCCGCTGGCGAGAAGAGTAGCAGTATGACCGGCGCGCGGCGCCGTCATGTTGCCGGTTGGGGAGAATGATCCGCTATCCGGATCGTAGAGTTCCGCGCTGGAAAGCTTGACGTAGCTGGCATCGTACCCTCCAGCGATCAGCACCTGGCCGCTGGCAAGAAGCGTCGCCGTCTGGGTCTGGCGCGCCACCGTCATCTCACCAGTGGGGGTGAAGCTGTTCAGACCCGGATCGAAGAGTTCGGCAAGATTACCTGCTCCTCCCGCCACGAGGACCTGGTCATTGGCCAGCACGGTCAGGGTATGGCCAACGCGCGGATTGAGCATATTGCTGATTGCGGTAAAGCTGCCGGCGACCGGATCGTAAAGTTCGGCCCTGGAAAGGGTTGCTAATTTGCCGTCCAATCCGCCCGCGACCAGCACGGACTGGTTTGGGAGTAAAACGGCGGCGTGACTTCGTCGCGGCGTGTCCAAATTCCCGGTAATGCTGAAAATACCAGTTGAGGGATTGTAGAGCTCAGCCGGGGCGACGAGATTAAGACCTCCGTTGGTACCCCCCACTATGAGAACTCTGCCGTCGGCGAGCAGTGTCGCGGTATGATTGACGCGCGGACCGGCCATAGCACCAGTTGCGTTGAAAGTCCCACTGGCGGGATCGTACAACTCGGCGGAGTCCGTGAGATCATCTTCGCTGTCAAAGCCGCCGGCCAGCAACACCTGCCCATTGAGCATCCTGGTCGCGGTGTGACTGCTGCGGCCGATCACCATATTTGCCGATTTGCTGAAAGTGCGGGCAACCGGATCGTATGTCTCGGAACTGTCCAGAATACTCGCCGACGAGTAACCACCGGCAATCAGGACTCGCGCAGGAGTGTTATTTGCGAAGTTCAGGGTAATCGTGGTGGTGAGGAGAGAATTATCAGGATTTTGCAACGCTTCGACCGAAATCGTATGTGGACCATCCGGGAAAGCCGTTGTATCGAGGCTGAAGCCATAGTCGGGCGAGCTTACGTAGTTTCCGTCTACATAGAGATTGATCCAGTCAACTTCGTGGCTAACTTTCGTTACTATTTCGACCGCGCCCGCAACGATACTGCCGGTCGATGGCACGATCACACTCACGGCCGGATTTAAAACTCTGACCCAGCGCTCTGTCGAACCCAAAACTTGCTCCGAGGAGCCATAAGCAGTGGCGGTGATTCGGTGCATTCCGCTGGCATAGCCGGTAGAGTCCCACGTGAACGTGTACGGAGGGGAAGACCCGAGGTAATCGTCGTCCACCGATACGTTGATCCAATCCACATCGGGGGTAAGCGCATCTACCACAATCGGCACCGGACCGCTTACCAGGGCGTTGCGAGCCGGCGAGCTTATCCTGAGGGGACGACATCGCGCAGCCGCCGGGACCGTATGAAAAAGAAGCCCCAGCACAAAGGAGGCAACCCCGACGGCGCGCCAGCAGTCCCTTTGAGTTCGCCGGTTCCCGGCCGCTATGTTGTCGACAACCATCAGGCCCTCCAGAAGCCGGAGTGCCGGCCACCGAAACATCATGATTTGCTTTGACCTTACTTTAATATACCCGTATGGTCAACCGCCTTAGCGTCCAGCAATCGGAACTCACGCTCCCTCCCGCTGGTTGGCCCATTGCACTTTTCGGTGCCTCAGTGGGACCTCCAGGTTTCCTCGAATGGGCGAGCGCGGACCGGTCCTGGCGTTGCCACCGGAAAAGGTACGCATCACAATACGGATGGATCGCGACAACGGGCGATTGTTTCGAGACCAGGTTCGAAAGGCGCATCGAAACAGCAAATTTTATGGAAAATCAATCCTGGCTGCGTGCATCATTGTATGCAAGCGTACTTATCCATTTCGTTGTCCTGCTTTGGCACGGCGCCGCGCACATACTCATTCCAGTGCCGCTGACTGGTCTGCAGACCGCCTTCGTCGGGTTCGTGATCTTCTTGCTGCCACTCATCGGCGCTGGCTTGTTGTGGACCGACCGCGGACGAGCGGCCGCCTGGCTAATCACATTGTCGATGCTTGGCTCCTTGTTATTCGGCTTCATCAATCACTTCATGCGTGCCTCTCCCGACTACGTTCTGGAGGTACCAGCGAATGCGTGGCGTCACTCATTTGTCACCTCCGCCGCACTCCTCGCAGTGACGGAGACCGTCGGCACCGTCATGGGGGCGGTTGCGGTATGGACGTGGCGACGAACGGCTTAATGAACATCAGTGGCGGCTGATTACCGAATTCGTACAGTGCGGCACAGTAATAGGTCAGGAGAATGCAGATGAGAGTCTTCGTCGCGGGAGCAAGTGGAGCTATCGGCCAGCCACTGATCGCCGAGCTAATTCGTCAAGGTCACACGGTAACGGGCATGACGCGTTCCGGGCAAGGAACGCGGAAACTCGTCGAGATAGGCGCGACCGCCGCCGTTGTGAACGCATTCGATAGCGCCGCTGTGGAACAGGCTCTGCGGCGATCCCAAGCCGAGGTCGTCATTGATGAACTGACCGCCTTGCCTAAAGATCCTTCGGGATATGCGGCCGCATTTCCGGGCGATCGGAAGCTGCGGCTTGAGGGCGGCGGAAATCTTCATCGCATTGCGCAAGCCTGCGGTGTGCGCCGATACATCCAGCAGTCGAGCGGCTTTTTCCTGAAGGCGGGCAGTGGACTTGCCGACGAGTCCGAGGGTCTGGCGATCGACGCAAGCGCCCGCATAGCAGCGAGTGCGCAGACGTATGCCGAGCTGGAATCGCGATTGTTGAACAGCTCAGGGAACATGGAAGGTGTCGCCCTTCGCTATGGGTTCTTTTACGGTCCGAACACGTGGTACTGCCCCGAAGGCGCCGCTGCCGACCACGTCCGGCGGCGGGAGACGCCAATCATCGGAGAGGGCGAAGGGGTCTGGTCTTTCGTTCATATCGAGGATGCGGCTCTCGCCACGGTCGCAGCTCTGACAGCCGCCCCCGGTGTTTATAATATCGTCGACGACGATCCTTCTCCGGCCAGCCGCTGGCTGCCGGAGTTTGCGCGCTGGGTCGGAGCTCCGCCGCCTCACCATTTGACTGAGCCGGAGGCGCGCGAGGCGGCTGGCGATGATGCGGTATACTACGGCACCAAGCTTCGCGGTGCTTCAAACGGGAAGGCGAAGAAGACTTTCAACTTCAGGCCGCGCCGTTTGGAATGGCTGAAATAACCCGCGTGTTCATCGTTCTGTCCCAGTGCAGGGCGTGTCGGCAGTCCGAAGCCCCCGCCAATTCAATTCAACTGCTGCCCGCGTCGCCGCTTGGCCGGCCATGCCGCCAATGCGACCGCTATCGTCCGGTGAAGGTCTTCCCCGCCGGCGCCTGATTGCGCCTCGACGGCCATTTCCCATGCCATCACCCCGACGAACCGCGCGAGGGCCTTCGAAGCGGCGAGGAGTTCATGATCGGCGAGGACTGGACCGTAAACGATGGCTGGGTTTATCGCCTGCGCCTCTCCTACTTTGATCGGACGCCAGTTTTCGGCCGAATTTTTACTTGAGGCGTGACTTCGCGCACCCGCGCAAAGAATTTTCAGGCGATAGCATAAAAACCGCGTACAATGTTTTAGCTGGCCGCGCGCGAACACCTCTCGCGTGGTTGGCTGGGCGGACCGGTTGTAGCATTTTCCGGTACACGCAAGCGAGGAAATGCTTCTCGGGAGGAGATTCAAAATGCGTCGCATCCGCTACGTTCCTTCACAGTTGCTTGCGCTAGCGCTGTTCGCACTGGTGACGCTGGGGATGCCATCCCCACCATTCGCACAGTTTGGCATATCTATTACTATCGCTCCGCCGATGCTGCCCGTGTATGAGCAGCCTGTTATTCCCGGCCCCGGCTATATCTGGACGCCGGGCTACTGGGCGTGGAGTCCCGAGGAGGGCGGCTATTTCTGGGTGCCGGGCACATGGGTGCTGGCGCCCCAGGTTGGGGTTCTGTGGACTCCGGGCTATTGGGGTTGGGCTGGTAACGCGTTCAACTGGAATCCCGGGTACTGGGGTCCGCATGTCGGGTTCTACGGCGGCGTCAACTATGGATACGGCTACAATGGTAGCGGCTACCAGGGCGGGTATTGGAATCGCGGAGCCTTCTTCTATAACCGCTCGGTGAATAACATCACTAATGTAAGGAATATCACCAACGTTTATAACAGGACCGTCGTCAACAACGTCACGATCAACAACGTGAGCTACAACGGCGGCCATGGCGGACTAACCGCCCGCCCGACCGCGGCGCAACTGGCGGCAACCAGAGAGCGGCATATCCCGCTAACCGCCGAACAAACACAGCAGCAGCGCGTCGCCAGCACCAATCGCGCGCTCCTGGCATCGGTAAACCACGGCAAGCCGCCGATCGCGGCGACTTCGAGGCCGGGAGCATTTAGCGGTCGTGGAGTGGTCGCAGCAAGGGCGGCGGCTCCGTATCACCCTCCGGCTCAGGCGGAGCAGCGGCGTGCGGCCCCAGCGGAGCAGCGACTTGCGGCTGCAGCAGAGCAGCGGCGCGAGGCCCCAGCGGAGCAGCGACTAGCGGCCCCAGCAGAGCAGCGGCGTGCGGTGGCTCCCGCAGAGGAGCGGCGTGCGGCCCCAGCGGAGCAGCGACTTGCGGCCCCAGCAGAGGAGCGACGTGCGGCTCCAGCGGAGCAGCGACTTGCGGCCCCAGCAGAGGAGCGACGTGCGGCTCCAGCAGAGGAGCGGCGTACGGCTCCAGCAGAGCAGCGGCGTACGGCTCCAGCAGAGGAACGGCGTGCGGCTCCGCCGCATCCATCCGGCGAAAAGCCTAAAGAAGAATAGGCTTGCCCTTCGCCAACGGCGCTGCTCCTGGCGCCGCGCCGGATCACCTCATGGAACGGTACTTGGCGCCCTATGTCACGGCTGAGCCGCTTGGATACGTCAATCACGCTCAGGGTGGGCAAGTGCGTCCAGGCGCTCCGCCAGACGATTCAGCTCCAACTCTCGAGCGAGAGCTGAAGCTTTCGCCCAGGTTGGCGTCTGGTCTTCCAGAAAGGGGAGAGGCGCGGATTTGTCCATTGTCGCTATCGAGCGGTAGAGGCGCAGCATATCCGCCTGCTCCTTGAATCTACCCTCCGCGAGCGCGTCCTCGAGCGTGCCGTATCTACGTAAAAGGCTCGCGGCACCCTTGGGTCCTATTCCCGGCGCACCCGGCAGCTTGTCCGACGGATCGCCGCGTAGCGCTATGAAGTCGGGTACCTGCTTGGGTTCGACACCGTAACGCACGCGTACTTCCGCGGGCCCAATGCGTGCCATTTCACCGGCGCGCACGGGCTGGAGAATCGTCGTCGATTGCGAGGCAAGCTGAAAAGCATCGCGGTCTCCGGTCGCCACGATAGCCGTTCCGCCATGTCGCTCCTCACTGGCGACGGCGGCCGCCAGAAAATCGTCGGCCTCGTAACCCGGAGCTTTAGCGCAGACAAAGCCGCACGCGGTCACAAATTGCGGCAACACGTCAAGCTGGTCGCGCAGCTCGGGGTCGAACTGACGTCCGCTTTGATAGGCCGCGAACGCCCGATGACGATAGGTCGGCACATCGAGCGTATCCCAGCCGACCAATACAGCCCGTGGCCGCTCGCTCTCATATAGTCGCAGCAGAAAATTTGCGAAGCCAACGATTGCACCTCCGCCTCTGTTCCCATGCCGGCGGATCGATTTGGGAAGTCCGTGATAGGCGCGATGCGCAAACGAGTCGCCATCAATAACGAGCAACGGCCGACTCACGACCATCTGCCTCGGACCGCGGACTGTTGACCATCTACCTTAGGTACAAATATAGACATGACTGATTTCCCGCTGTTCGCATATGTTTCCGCCGCGGTCGCGTTCGCTGCGGCCCAAGTCAATTATCCCGTTGGCGGGCCGTTCGCGCCATTGGAGACAAGCGGCTACGATTCTGCTACGTGGAAATCAGCAACCCGGGAAAACGGACGCCGGCAACCACGAGGGGCCGTACGAAGGAGGCGCAACATGCATTTGATGTACTTTACCGAACAACCGATGTCGACCTATCCGCCCGCGGAAGGCGATCGATACGGATACACCGCCTTACTGTTCCCGAATAAGTTCTTCGACCCGATTTCAGGCAGCCGGCTTTACAACGAGCGGCTGAATGAGTACCAGTACGTCGAGGAGTGCGGATGGGACGGCATCATGCTCAACGAGCATCATAACGCGCCGTTCTGCATGCAGGCCAAGGCCAACATCTTTGCCACCGCCATCGCGGCCACCACCAAAAGGGTTAAAATCGTGACGTTGGGCAATCCTCTGCCGGTAGCCGACAACCCCGTGCGTCTGGCCGAGGAGCTGGCGATGATCGACCTGCTGTCCAAGGGCCGCCTGGTTCCGGGTATCGTACGGGGTGGCGGCGTTGAGGCGTTTGCCAGCAACACCAATCCGGCCTACAACCGTGAACGCTTCGAAGAGGCCCACGACCTGATCATCAAGACCTGGACGCAGCCCGGACCGTGGCGTTGGGAGGGCAACCACTATCAGTTCCGGGTCGTCAATCCCTGGGTGATCCCGATGCAGAAGCCCCATCCGCGTATCTGGGTGCCGGGTGTGTCCAGCCGCGAAACCGTCGTCTGGTGCGCCGAGCGCGGCTATCCCTACATCGGACTTAGCTTGCCGACCGACGCGGCCAAGCAGGTCTGCGCCTTGTACGACGAAACTGCTCGCAAGCATGGCTATGAAGGGGGTTCGGCCTATCGTGGCGCTTTACTGCAGGTGCGGGTTGATGAAACCGAAGAGCAGGCGCTGAAGAACGCCCGCCAATTCATGTGGATGCAGGGCGAATTCACCGGACTGACTCATCCCGTCTGGGCCGCGCCTTCAGGTTACCTGGGTGAGTGGGCGCGACGGCCGATGGCTGAGCTACGCGCGGGTTATCGCACCAAGGAGCGTAAGATCGGTGACGGTCGATCTGATTTTCAGGCCCGCATCGCCAACGGCACCCTGATTGCCGGGAACCCCAAGCAGGTCATCGAAAAGCTGCGCATCCGGCTGGAGGAAACCCGCTGCTCGATCCTGGCCTTGTGGGGCAACGACGGCAACATCGATCACAAGGATTCGCTCAGCTACATCCGGCTAATGGGCCAGGAGGTCCTGCCTGCGCTGCGCGAGATCGCCAAGTCGCTGGGCTTGGATGACCCCTTCGATATTCCGGTCAGCCGCCAGTACGCCAATGTCAAATGGGAGATTCCCACAGAGCGCGCGCAGAGTGCCTAAGTCGCACCGGGCTGGCGCCGCTTCATAAAACTACCTGGGCGGCCCCTTCCGACTGCTGGATTTGTTACGCCTGGCAAAATGTCGGGCCAGAAATCCGGTGGGCGGTTCCGAGCAAGCTCCAGCGCAGAGCTGAGAGCCGTTTTGCCTCAACTCTGTGTGGGGCTCTTGCCCCGCAAAAACCCCGCTTGGATAACTGTTTGGGGCGAGGATTAAGAAGTCGATATTTTTAACGTAAGCTACATCAAATGTTAGCGGGTCCTCGGGAGGCATTTTGATGTTATTCAAGGTACTCAAGGGATTCGACGCGGCCGCGTGTTCCACCCGTCTTTACAATGCCGGCCTTTTCTACTTCAAGACTGTGCCACGCGACCTGACGACCGCGGGTTACAGCAATTGGATTTTCGTTATGTCACAGCTCAACGTAGGACCTGAAAGCGAACAGCAGCGAGGTGCATTTAACCGCGTTACACAGGCAACGGCGGCTACGTTCGGCGACGTGATCGTCACAGATACTGATAATCTTGTTTTTAGTGAAGAGGGGACACTGGTCCCGGTTACGATACCGCCGGACCCTTCGACAGGTGCATCGGGTATAACCAAGTTGATATCTGGAAAGAATTCCGGCGACTGTGCGACCGCCCTTTTGGATTCCGGCTTGATTGTCAGCAAAGACCAAATCGATGGGACTACTATAAGAATTGCCTCACATCCCGAACTTAGACAGGAAAATGCTGACCAGTCGCGCGATTTCGATCTGGTTGTCAAGGCGACAGCCGGGACATTTGATGACGCCTCGGTAAGCGATCTTCCGGCCAATTCGGTATGAGCATCTACCGTCACGATCGATTCCTTTCGTTTTGAGTAAGCCTTTGAAAAGCAACTAGAGATGGATCAATGCCTGACGGCCATGTACAAGGTGCGTTCTATTCAGCTTTGTGGCCAGACTGACTGTGAGGTTAAGTTTGCGAAATGCATCACTGATCAGAGGAGTATCGGGTGATGCAGCTACGAAATTACCGCCCAGGCCGATGAAGACCTTGGCCTCGCCTCGATTGAGCGAACCCGTTCGATATTCATTCTTTGGTCCGCTGGTTGGCGTTATGCGCCTCGCGTAGGTCGAGCTCGCGCTCGATCCGGCGCCGTGCCTCGTCGTTCAGCTTGCCGTCACGAAAAAGCTGATTGGTCCGCTGCCGCTCGGCATCGATCAGCTTAAGCTCGATCTCGTCGTGCAGCTCAGCGAGCCTTCTGTAGCCGTCGTGGATACCGCTGCGAAGTTCGAGTTGCTGCAACCGGTCGCGATGATAGGTGCGCAGCGGCCGAACGATATCCTCCGGGAGCCCGCGCTCCACCACCAGCCGGTCGAGTCTCTCGCTTGCCGCCTCAATCGCTTCCCGCCGTGCCTGGTACTCCTGGGCTCTCTCAGTGCGGTGCTCTCGACGCCCGGCACGGGCGAGGCCGAGCGCACGGATTACTGCGGGCAAAATCAAGCCTTGGCCCACGAGCGTCACCAGGATGACAAAAAATGTGAGGAAGAGAATAAGATCGCGGTCGGGGAACGGTTGGCCTTTCGCAGTTGCAAACGGAATCGCGAGCGCCGCGGCGAGCGAGACAATGCCGCGAACCCCGGTAAATGCGATCGCGAATGGCCACTGCCAGGGCGGCGACGGATCCCTGCGTTCAATCTCGGGAAAAAGCCAGCGCGGAAGATAGGTCGCGGGGTAGATCCAGACGAAGCGCGTCAGGATCACCACGACGCTGACTACGGCGGCGGGGATGACGAGCTCCGGTATCGAATAATGGCCGATTCGAGCTATGAGCGTCCGCGCCTGCAAACCGGTGATAAGAAACACCAGGCCTTCGATCAGGTAAATGAAGAAATCCCAGAAAAAAATGCCTTGGAGCCGGGTCGCGGCGCTGATCAGCTCGAAGCCGTTCCAACTGATGTAGAGTCCGGTGGTCACTGTGGCAAGGACGCCGGAGCCACCCAGTTGCTCGGGCGGCCAATAGGCCAGGAACGGCGTCAGGATCGATAGCGTGATCTCAATGCGGGGATCGTTGACCCAGCGCCGCAAACGCAGCATCACCCAACCGACCCCGATTCCCCAGAGAATTTCGCCGACGACGATAGCGGCAAACATGCCGGCGGCTTGGCCGAACGAAAATACACCGACGCTCACGGCGGCTACCGCAAAGCGATAGAGAATGAGTGCGGTGGCATCATTGGCCAGTCCTTCCCCTTCGAGGATGACGAGGATACGCCTGGGGATCTGCATTCTGCGCGCGATGGAGAGCGGTGCCACGGCGTCGGGCGGCGAGACAATGGCGCCCACTACGAAGCCTACCGGCCATCCGAAACCCAACAGCCAATGGGTTGCCGCGGCGATCGCGACCGTCGTGAAAGCAACACAACCCACGGCCAGTAGCGAGATGGGACGGAGATTGAATCGGAACTCGCGCCAGCTCATCGCCACGGCGGACGAGTAGATGACGGGTGGCAACACCAACAGCAGCACCAGCGTCGGGGCTAGTTCCACCGTCGGTAGATCGGGAACGAGCGCCAGGACAACGCCGGTGAGCACCAAAAGAATCGCTGACGGAATCCTGAGTCTTGCGGAGACAACCGCAACCACCGCAATCACGGCCAGCAGCACTACCAGAATCTGGATCGTCGGAATCATGAGCGCTCCTGTGTCTGCGAAAAACCGGGATCGGCGTATTGATGCGACGGGGACTTCTATACAGAATGTCTTTTTCGGCGTGCAGCGTCCGGGAGGTTGAAGAGCCAGACCGCGATGTCGACGCGGTCGATCGGCGCGTTGATGATGTGGCTGAAGCTCGAATCTGAAAGTTCGTGGTCGGGCATTTTTATTCTCCTCCTCTGATTGAATAGTCGTACGCGCGGAAACCCAGGCCCCGTCCATCAAGGAACTCGGCGCGCATTTTATTCAAATTGATAGCTTGAGAAAACGAAAATCCGGGTTCAAGGGCTCATTGTCCTTTCTCCGGCAAGTCGAAGGCAGTAACGGCCGAATACATAAGTGATTTAACAGACCGTTCGTAGAGAATGGATTGCCGCCGTGAATCTTGCGTCTTTAGTACGATTTATTTGCCGTCCGACTCGGCACGAGGAGCAAACGTGATCGGCTATGGCTAAACATCTACATGCTCACTTGCGAACCACGCCTATACCGCCCCACGCTTCAAGTAGCGGAGCGCAGGCCGCGGGGGTTCGGAAAACCGAAACGGCCCTTAGGCGATCCGGTGTCGCCCGCGAAGCAGGCCGCGCGATATATACCGCCTCCGATCACAAGCTTGACGAATCTTAGCCTGGCGATGGAGGTTATCCTTCCCGACCAGGCAAAAGCTTCATGCGTAACTTTTGCGATAGCACGAGCCATCAAGAGAGTCCCTACCGTGCAACCATGACGCAGCCCTATGGGTATTGGACGCTCCAAGCCCCATCTGCAACGGTTATCGGTCTTTACTCGAACGTCGACAGGACTCTGGATGCGAGGGGCACCGCGGCGACAAGTTTTTCGGCGTCGGAATAATTGACGAAGTCGAGCGTAAAGGGCTGGCTGGCGTGATAGATCTTAAGGTCGTCGTGCGTAACCTCCATTCGCCGAAGTCTGTGTGCTCCATAATGGCGTGCCTCGAATCGGCCGTTTCTGCTTTGACAAGTCCAGTATATTGGACCGTCTCGCAGGTTTAATTTACACAGGAGTTATGCCGCGGTGAATTGCGGCTGCGCGCCGTGACCATGCATTCATAGGGAGTGCTGTCCCGCCCTCGGGATGGCGCCTCAGCGGAACAGCCGCCCGGTGCGGTAGCGAACAGCGCCGGGCCCAATCGGGCCGCAATTACTTAAGCGCTTGCAAGAAAAGTTGCCGGCATCGTCTTCGGGGTAAGGTCCAAAGATCACGGAACTGGGCTCGCCCCGCGCCGCCTCAAGTTATGGAACTGACGGGCGCCACTAGCGCGGCTAGTTCCTACGCACGTTCCGGAACGGGCCGGTGTCGAACCGTGGTTCCTTCGGTAGGTCAAGCACACGCTCGGCGATGATGTTGCGCTGAATCTCGTCGGTGCCCCCGGCGATGGAAACGGCCGGCACCGAGACCAGAATTTCCGCGATGATTCCCTCGCGCGGGCTTTCGCGTCCAGTGAGCATCGCTGCCGTGCCGGTAATCAGCGTATGTACGCGGGAGCAGGCGCGCGCAACGTGGCTGGCTGCGAGCTTTCCGAGCGAGCCTTCCGGACCTTGCGGGCGTCCCTGTTGTTGAGCTGCGCGCGCCCGCCGAGCGGTCCACTGGGCGGAATTGGACAGGATCAGCAGCTTGGCGATCTCCTGGCGCACGAAAGGGTCCTTGTTCGCGCCGGTCTCCTTGGCGCGATCGATGATGAGGTCCACGCGGCCGGCGCGCTGCGGATACCATTTGTAGGGCTGATTCGCCTTTTCGGTTTCAGCTCGCTCTTGCGCGTGTATCCGTCCCACGCGCGACCCGCGCCTGGACGATGAGGTCAGCCCATCGGCACCGCGCCGTTCGTGTGCGAGCGTCGTCATCGCGACCTTCCAGCCATCGCCGACGCGCCCGACCAGGTTTTCTTGCGGAACCTTCGCGTCGGTAAAGAACACCTGATTAAACGAGGCGTGGCCGTTCATCTGCTTGAGCGGCTGCACGTCGACACCAGGCTGCTTGACGTCGATCACGAAATACGAGAGCCCCTCGTGCTTGGGCGCGTCCCAATCGGTGCGGGCGAGCAACAGGCCGTGGTCGGCATGATGCGCGCTTGTCGTCCACACCTTCTGTCCGTTGATGATCCAAAAATCCCCCTTCAAATCCGCGCGTGTGGTGGCGCCGGCGAGGTCGGAGCCGCTGCCCGGCTCACTGAAGAACTGGCACCAGGTATCTTCGCCGGTGAGAATACGGCGCAGGAATTTCTTCTTCTGCAGATCCGATCCGTGCTCGAGCAGGGTGGCCGCCGCCAGCATTCGCACTCCGGATTTCGCCACGCCGACGGCGCTTACCTCGGCGAATTCCTCTTCCACCACGCGCGCCAGCGCGTGCCCCAGGCCGCGGCCGTACCATTGCTTGGGCCATTGCGGCATTCCCCAACCGGAATCGGCGAGCTTGCTCGCGCCATTCCACCAGCGGCATATCCGGATCCCAGTTCGCCGCGAGCCAATCCCGCACTTCGGCACGAACCTCTGCTTCGTTTACCTTACTCATTGCTCAAACTCCCCAGCGCTGCATCAAAAGTTCCCGGTGATAACTTGGCTGACCGAGGAACACTTCGGAGCTTTTGGCGCGCTTGAACCACAGATGCGTGTCGTTGTCCCAGGTGAAGCCGACGCCGCCATGAATCTGAATAGATTGGGCCGCGGTACTGAGGTACGTTTCTGACGCGGCCGCTTTGGCCAGACTGGCGAGCGCGGGCCATTCGGGGTCGTCCACCGCGGCCGCTTGAGCCGCGTAATAGGCCGCCGACTTGGCAAGCTCCACGTCCAGCAGCATATCGGCGAGCTTGTGCTTGATGGCCTGGAATGAGCCTATCGTTCGTCCGAACTGCACCCGCAATTTCGCATAATTTACTGCCGAGTCGAATAACGCCTGAGCGCCGCCCACCATTTCATTGGCGAGCGCGATGGCCGCTTGATCAAGCGTACGGAGGATTGGCTTTGCGCCATCATCGAGGTTGCCGAGCAGGTTCGCCGCAGCGCCGTGAAAATCGATGCGCGCGATCTTGCGAGTAGGATCCATCGATTCCAGAAGGCGCCGTTCCACGCCTCCGGCATTCGCATCCAGAGTGAAGAGCGCCAACCCGTCGCGGCCGACAGTCCGGGGGGCACGTGCGGCGACGATCAGCAGGTCTGCCACGTGGCCGTCCACGACGTAACTTTTGACTCCGTCGAGAAGATAACCGTTCGCACCGGGGGTGGCGACCACCTCGATGCTCATTGGATCCCAATTACCATTGAGCTCGGTGACCGCCAGCGTAGCCAGCCGTGCGCCTTTTGCGATGTCGGGCAACAAGGCCGCTTTCTGCGCCTCGGTGCCGGAGTTCAAAATGGCGTTGGCGGCAAGCACCGCCGTGGAAAAATAGGGCGCGCAAAGCAGTGCGCGTCCAAGCTCCTCCGTAACGATGCAAAGCTCCACGATGCCAAACCCCGCACCACCATATTGCTCCGGTATGTGGATGCCCGGCAGCGCGAAATCCTCGCTCAGTTGGCGCCAAACCGCGGGATCGTAACCCTCGGCAGTGGCCATTAGGCGCCGAACTTCAGTCGTCGGAGATCGGTCATTGAGAAATCGCCGAATAGCCGAGCGGAACTGCTCCTGCTCGTCTGTGAATGCGAACTGAATGCGCCGCTTGGGCTCAAGTCTCGATTCGTCTGATGTGTTCATCGCTCTCGCAACGTGCTCGGCTGCCTTGGATATGGTTCTAATGCCACGAATAGGTGGGCGGCGGCAATCGGCGTGCCTGCTAAATCGCCTGCATTTCGCAGACGTTGCCATGGAAAGCAGTTGCACCCTGCGCAGGTTGATTGTGTCCGATGATGAAAAAGACGAACGCCTGCACACCAACGCGATCGCCGCATATTGCGTTGATATGGATACCGCGACACGCAAATTCGGCTTACATTGTCGAGACAAAGTGATATCTTCCGGCAGGTGAACTTCGAATTCTGACCACGAGCAGCGAACCTGCCACATCCCGGGGGTAACCATGAAGATCTTTAGAATCTGTGCGACTTCTGACGGAGAGTCTCGGCTGGAGGAAATTGAGGTTCCGATCGATCAATCTGGACCTGACGGGGAATCTCCCACTTTGATGTCCAAGGTGTACTCCTCTCCAGACGTCAGATTCGTCGACATTCCGAATGGGCTTGATTCAAGCTGGCATCATGCCCCTGCGCGCCAGATCGTCACGGTCCTTCAAGGGGTGCTCGAAGTATGCACGAGCGACAACCAAAAGCACCAATGGCGAGCCGGAGAGCTCTTGTTCGCCGACGATCTCACCGGCAAAGGACACATGACGCGAACCGTGGGGGGAGCGGCGCGGCTTCTCATTATTCAGTTACCGCAAGGCCTCGATTCCAAAGAATAGTGCGCCGCCGTTTTTTCCGGTAACTCGCGCGGTCCCTTCATTCTCCGAACCTCCAAACGGAGTTTGACATCTGATGTTTGATGCGTGATGATCATATCCATGCGGACCACCCTGGATATCGACGAGGACGTGCTTGAGACGGCCAAGGAACTCGCAGCCAGGAGGGGCACCACGGCTGGGCGCGTCATTTCCGACCTGGTTCGGAGCGCTTTGGCTCCTCGCGATCGTAATGCGCGCAAACGCAACGGTGTCCCTATCTTGCCGGCTCGAAAACGAGCCGGACTGGTCACGCCGCAGATGGTGAATCAGATTCGCGACGAAGAGTAGGCGCGACATGGCCGCCCTCCTCGACGTGAACGTGCTGGTTGCGCTGTTCGATTCGGCTCATGTGCATCACGAGGCTGCTCACACCTGGTTCGGGGCGAACCGCAAGAATCCATGGGCTACCTGTGCGCTGACGGAGAACGCTTTCGTGCGGGTCTTGTCTAACCCGGCCTACCCTGGTTCACGCACTACTGTGGAGGATGCGGCCGCGCGTCTGCGAACATTCTGCTCCGAACCCGAGCATGTTTTCTGGCCGGATTCAGTAAGTGTGCGGGAAGATAGCCGCTTTCTATGGAAACACGTGCATGGAAATCGCCAGCTGACTGATGTTTATCTGCTCGCACTCGCGGTAGCGAGCCAAGGGCGGCTCGCCACGTTCGATGCCGCGATTTCGCTGCGCGCTGTCGCAGGTGCGGAACCCAAGAATCTAGAGCTGGTCCCGGTCTGAGCGCGACTTCTTTGACTTACCGTGTGAGACTTACCATGTGATGTCGGATTTCGTCGCCCGGTCCTGGCCGCTCCATGGGCGATAGAGCGAATCGACACTATGTGCGCTGCGGTTGCCAGCAGGCAGACCTCTTGCGTTTTCTGGGAGCATCGACTCGGCCACTTCTCGAGTTTCAAACGCATTTGTTCCAAAGTCTGCGAGGAAACCAGACCGGTGACAGAAGCAACAATGGGAGTTGTTGCCCCGTCAAGCCGATCATGCGTCGCCTTTTCCCCGCCTGCTTTGCGAGTGCCGCTGCGCTAAATTGGTGACCCGTGAACTCAAGTTACACGGCGCCGGCGAGCCGGAAGCCATCAGAATTGAAAGGAGACACCCAGCATGCCAGTGGACCCGCAGCTCAAACCGATACTCGAGCAGTTGCTCAAACTGCCGCGATTCGAGAGCCTGTCCGTCGAGCAGGCGCGCTCTCTGGCTACGCAATACAACGCTGCCGGCAAGTTGCCCCCGCCACCGGTCGCGTCCGTGGTCAATCGGGTAATCCCCGGACCGGGCGGCGAGCTGCCGATACGTATATACACGCCCCATGGCACGGGTCCGTTCCCCCTCATGATGTACTTTCATGGAAGCGGCTTCGTTATGTGCAACCTCGACACGCACGACAGGGGTTGCCGTAATTTGTGCAACGCGGCGGGATGCGTGGTGATATCGGTCGATTACCGGCTGGCGCCTGAACACAAGTTTCCCGCGGGCCCCGAGGACTGTTATGCGGCCACCAGGTGGGCCGCGGCACATGCCGGTGAACTTAACACCGACGCGGCGCGTATCGTTTTGGCCGGAGACAGCGCGGGCGGAAATCTGGTCGCAGTGACCGCGTTGATGGCCCGTGACCGCGGAGCTCCGCCCTTATGCGGCCAGTTGATGATCGTTCCGGTCACCGATTATCCCAAACCCGGCTATCCCTCTTACGTGGAGAACGGCCAGGGTTATGGGCTCACGGCGGCGGGGATGAGATGGTACTGGGGTCATTACCTCAATAATGAGGCCGAAGCGGATAATCCCTACGCGTCGCCGGTGCGCGCCCGCAATTTGCGTGGGCTGCCTCCCGCGTTGATTATCACTGCCGAATTGGACGTCCTGCGTGACGAAGGGGAACATTATGGCAAATGCCTGGCTGAAGCGGGCGTGCCCACCCAGGTCACGCGCTACGACGGGGTGCATCACGGGTTCTTTGGAATGCAGGCTGTCCTGGACAAATCCAAAAAAGCGATGGAGGAAGTGACCGTCTGGCTCAAGCAACGCTTCGATTCGTAATCGCGCCAAGAGAGCGGTGGCTACACTGCAGCTTGTCGGTAGAGCCATCGCCGATCAGGAACCAGTCCGCAGAGGGACCAAAGGATTGCGAGACCGGCGGTGAAGAACGCCATCGGAAGCAGGCAAGTGTATCGTCCCAGCCCAGCCTTCCAGATCATGTTCGCGCTGCCAGGGATCATGGTCGACCTTGGGCGCGCGCATTGCGACGGCTCCGTTAATCGCGGTGCTACCGCCCAAGACTTTGCCACGCGGCACTGGAATCGAGTAGCAGCACCCGCGTTTGGGATCTTCGCGTAGGCGGCGCGCCATCACCGCGCCAGCGGCGCCCCCTACGACGATCACTACGTCATAGCGCGTCTGGTCCATTAAGATCATTTTTGATGCTCTTTTTGGTGAAAATTGATGGGCGGAGCGGCGGTCTGCCGAACCGCCGCTCCGCTGATCTTTTCAATGACTTACTAGGGCTAAGCGGGATTGGTCGTGCAGAAGCAATAGCGTGCTATCTTCCAGTCTCCGTCTATCTTCTGAAAGAGGAAGAGCTCCTGGTTGCCCTCGGGGGCGCTCTGAGCGGTCGCGTGGACCTTGACCTGTCCCGCCGAATTGGTCCGCGCGAATGCCCAGTCGGGGGCGAGCTGACGGATTTCGGCGATATCGAATTTGACATTCAGAGTAATCGCGACAAACACCGCGTCATACGCCTT
The DNA here is from genome assembly GCA_963824565.1 of uncultured Pseudomonadota bacterium. Lineage (GTDB taxonomy): Bacteria > Desulfobacterota > Binatia > Binatales > Binataceae > JAJPJA01. The sequence goes on from CAWGQB010000039.1 coordinate 39,439, forward strand.
GCGGACTGCCTGGGTGCCGACGCTCGACGGGCTGTTTTGCGGCATGAACACACCGTCAGAAGCATAAAGCTTTATCACTGCGTCGGTATTCGACTGATTCAACGCGTCTTGATAGTTCGCAAGCACCGCGGCGATCGCCTTTTCGTCTGTATTCACAGTGTTACTCCTTTGCATCCGAGTTTGCCTTCAAAGGGAAAACATAAGCCAACTTCCTCTGCCCAACTAGCGGGATAAACTGGAAATTTATTTTCCAAATTTGGGATAATCGGTCGAGGCCGGACCCAGCTCGGCAGATTATGCCTCGATTTTCGCGAGGTGTGGCGTCTCTTAGAATCGCATCATGGCCGCACCGGACGTGGCGGCGAGTCGGTCGCCCCGCCCTGGGCGTCGAACGGTTTACTTAACGACTAGCGGGCCGACTACTTCGTCTTGCTCGATAGCCATTGGGTGTTCGGCGACCTGAAGGTGCGGGAGGGTAACGATGACGGACCTTAATTCGCTAATGATTTTTGCCAAGGTAGTCGAAGCGAACAGCTTTTCGGAAGCGGCGCGGCGTCTCAAGATGCCAACCTCAACCGTCAGCCGCCGCGTTGCCGAACTCGAGGACCAACTCGGCGTCCGCCTCATTGAACGCTCGACGCGCAGTCTGCGACTCACCGATGTTGGGTCTGAGGTTCTAGAGCATGCCCAGCGCACCGCCGAGTTAAGCGAAGCGGTCGGCAACATCGTCTCGAACGTTGTGTCGAACGTCTCGGGCGTATTGCGGCTGTCGGCACCGCCTAGCATCTCCGACTCGCTGGTTGTGCCGTTGGTCGGTGCATTCCAAGCCACCCATCCCGACGTCCGCGTCTCGATCTTCGTCACAGAACGGTTCGTCGATCATATCGCCGAGGGCATCGATCTGGCGTTTAGGTTCGGCGGCCTTAAGGATTCAACACTCATTGCGCGTAGGATCCTGACTTACCGGCATCAACTCGTAGCAAGCCCTGCTTATCTCAAGAAAGGCAAGCCGCCCAAAAAGCCACAGGAGCTGCTGAGTCACCAACTGCTCTCGTTCTCGCATTGGAAGCCCGAGAATAGCTGGAGCTTTGCTCATGCAAACGGAACAGATAGGGAAACTCTGACTTTCGACCCTCACCTCTCGATGAATGACTACGACGGGATTGCGCACGCACTGCTGGCGGGTGCAGGCATCGGCGAACTTCCGCCGCTGGTGCAGCCCGAGCTGGTGCGCGATGGGCTGCTTGTAGAAGTCATGCCGAAGTGGCACTTCGACGCCCTCAATCTTTCAGTGGTCCACCTCGGGAACCGGTACACCCCGCGGCCGGTACGCATATTCAAGGAATTCGCCGCACTGATGGCACCAAAGCTCTTCCCCACGCTTCCGACTTAAGAGCGAATATTGACGTTCTGCTCCGCAGTTCTGCGCGACGGACCTTGCTAGGTCAAGTCCGTATTCGGTCAGGAGCCCCACAATGGCAAGCCTGAGAGTCTTTTCAGTACTGACTCTGATGCGATGCGATGAAGTCCGTTCCCGATCTTCGACGGAAACACCGGCTGACGTGACAGGTGAAAGTGAACTTCCGCAACGGCTCCATCAGGATCCAGGGAGGTGTAGAGTACGTCAAACAACGTTGGATCCCAGCGTCCGCCGGAAGCACTTCCCTGCAGTGGATCCCGACCGTCGCGTACGACGCGCCACTTCTCTCCTGCATAGAAAACTCTATCGAAGGCATCGAGCCGCGCCGAGCAGTGCGGGATCGCGCGGCTTCCGTGCTCCCGGCATCGCAGTTCAGGCTGCGGTTGTCATAGGTAGACGCCGGCGTCGAGCCGTTCGATAACGGCGAGCACTTCTTGCGTGCGGTCGGCGAGGATCAGGTCGATCGCGCGTTGGTTGTTAAGCAGCGGATGTTTCGCATGAAGCCTAACCGTGTCTCCGCTGGCGTGTAGAAGTCGGACAGTCGGTCGACGACATAGCGCAGGTCGGCGATGATGGTTTGGGTCGCGAGCGGCGGCGAGTCCTTACCGCTCTTCCATCGCGAGACGGTCGGCCGCGACGCATTGACGATGTTTGCGACATCCGAGCCCTTGAGCCCCCCGCGCTGCTCAAGATCGTGCAGAATCCGGGCTACCGCGCCTTCCATCGGCTTTCTCGCCCCTTGGCCAGTTCGGCCGCGATTCGAGCGTTGCCGGTCACACAGGGCTATGTTGACACGTTGCAAAAATGTTTCGCAAGAGTCGAGGATGAAACTAAATCGCATCCATCCAAGTTCAGCCTTGGGCAGAACTTGGTTTATACAAGCCCACGCTCGCACGATTTGGTGGAGGCGGGGGGAATTGAACCCCCGTCCGAAGACCTTCCGATGATGGCCACTACACGCTTAGTCCGCGATTTCTAGCTCGCCGCCAGAACGCCCACGAACGGGCTGCCGGACGGCCAACCGATTGAAGTTTCGGGAATACCGTCCAATCGGTGAACTGCGGTTCCCTAGCCCACTAAATTACGCCCCGACCCGCAACCATGGGCGAGTTGCGGCGAGACGCCAGCGGCCGTTAGGCCGCTAGAGCGTAACCGTTATTGTCTGCGGATAAATTTCGCAGTGCTGTTTGTTTAACGGGCCAACAGTACCCCGGCGTGCGACCACAACCCTATTGTCCCCGTCGAACCCAATTCGCCCCCATGAAGAGCCAATTACGCACGGGAAAACCTCGCGGCTGTGAAACCACGGTTACGCTCTTTATTGTAAGGCTTGAACCGTACCGCCGCAACCCAGAGTTACTTCGCGCCCGATGCTGCCACAAACTCCGGCTATCTTGCAGCATCAATTCGGCCCCGGGCCTACGGGCGTGGGCCACTTGTTTCAGGCCAAGGGGAGAATCCCATTCCAATGAAACCGAGTCGGTTAATCAAAGGCCTCGCTCTTTTCGCGCTTATAGTTTCCGTCGTTGGCGGGATTGAACTGGCCGACGCGTGTTCCCGCGTCCTGTGGGTAAGAAGCGGTCAGCCGGTGCTGGTCGGACGCAGCATGGACTGGTTCGAACCGATGAAAACCAATCTGTGGGCTCTTCCGCGCGGGATCGAACGTACCGGCCTGGCCGGCACGAATTCGCTCCGCTGGACCTCCAAATACGGCAGCGTCGTCGCGGTCGTCTATGATTTCTCCTCCGCCGACGGCATGAATGAAAAAGGTTTGGCCGCTAATATCCTGTGGCTGGCGGAAGCGGACTTTGGACACCGCGACAAGAAACTGCCCGGATTGTCCGTGAGCCTGTGGGCGCAATACTATCTCGACAACTATGCGACGGTCGCCGAGGCGGTCGAGGCCACCGAAAAAAGTCCCTTCCAGCTGGTGCCCGCGATGATCGGAAATCGGGAGAAGATGTCCTCGACGGTCCATCTCTCCCTGGAGGACAAAAGCGGCGACTCGGCGATCATTGAATACATTGGCGGCAAGCCGGTGATTTATCACGGCCGCCAGTACACCGTCATGACCAACTCGCCGACCTTCGACAAGCAGCTCCAACTCGCGAAGCAGTACGAAGGCCTGGGCGGGGACAAGCCGTTGCCCGGCACCAGCGACGCGCATGACCGTTTCGTGCGCGCGAGCTACTACGTCAAGTATCTTCCGATGCCGGCGAACTACCGCGAGGCGGTGGCCGGAATGCTAAGTGTAATGCGCAATGTCTCGGCTCCGTTTGGTACCGAGGAGCCGGGCAAACCGAATATCTCTGCCACGATCTTCCGTACGATAGCCGACTTGACGAACGGGGTGTACTTCTATGAGTCCACCAGCAGCCCGAATATCGTGTGGCTGGAACTGGACCATCTCAAGCTTGCCGCCGGAGCGCCCGTGGAAAAGCTTGAACTGGTTGATCATCCGGATCTGGTCGGCGATGTAACCGGGCAGTTCCACCCGGCACCGCCGTTCAAGTTCCTCTCCGCTGGAGCGCATCCGACGGAGACTTTCGAAAATTAGCCCAAAAATTGGCGGAGGCCCGGCTGATCCTCCATCAACGCGCGGTGCGGCGTTGCTTGACGTCGGCGGCCAGGCGTTCGCCGTAATCGGCGTCTGCCTTGCGGAAGTACCCGATGCATCGGCTGCGAGACGATCTTTGCGATCAGGCCAATGATAGACGCTCGAGCAGCGATGGGTCCTCCACGATTCTGCCCACGCCCCTGACCACTGCGCTCAAAGGATCCTCGCTGATCTTGGCGGTAACCCCGGTCTCCTCGGTGATCAGCACATCGAGATTGCGCAGCAGGGCGCCGCCGCCGGTTAGCATGACTCCGTTATCGGCGACGTCCTTGAGCAGTTCCGGAGGGGTCTGCTCCAAAACCATGTGGACCGACTCGACTAATTGGTTGACCGGTCCTCTTAAGGCGTCGCGAATCTCCTCGTCGTCGATTTCCACGGTCTTGGGGTGCCCGCTCATCTCGTCGCGGCCCATGATTTCAAGGCTCCTGGCCTCGGATTCCGCGATGGCCGAACCGAGCATCAACTTGAGCATTTCCGCGGTGCGCTCTCCGATTCTGAGATTGTGCCGGTGCTTGACCTGGTCCATGATCGCGCGGTCCATCTTGTCGCCCGCCATACGCACCGAGCGCGAGGCCACCACCGCTCCCATCGACAGCACAGCGACATCACTGGTTCCGCCGCCGATATCGACGATCATACTGCCGATAGGCTCCAGAATCGGGAGTCCCGCCCCCAGGGCAGCCGCCACCGGTTCATCCATTAATATGACTTCGCGCGCCCCGGCCGATTCCGCTGATTCTTTTACCGCGCGCCTTTCCACGGCGCTGATCTCGGTGGGTACCGAGATCACCACTCGCGGACGCAACATGAAGCGGCGCTTGCGTACCTTCCGGATGAAAAATCGCAGCATCTCGCGCGCGGCCTCGAAGTCGGCGATCACGCCATCGCTAAGCGGACGCGTCACGACTACCGAACCGGGGGTTCGGCCCAGCATCGCCTTGGCTTCCGATCCGACCGCCAGCACCCGGCGGATGCCCTTGGCGTCGTGGCGCAACGCAACCATCGAGGGTTCGTTACAGACTATTCCCCTGTTCCTGGAGTAGATAAGAGTATTCGCAGTTCCCAGATCGATCGCCAGATCGCCGGCTAAAGCGCCGGGCAACAAGCGCACGAAATGCATAACACACCCTCCGCCTCATCCATCTTCACCCACACCCATTGGTGCACAATACGTATTTTTAGCATGAAAAATTCTAATCGACAAACTTATTAGCGCTAAGACGCCGGAGACCGAACAACCGCCGTCAAGATCGCCATTCTAAGAGCATCCGAGACGGGCAGAGCTATGAAACCGCAGTCTTTGTTGGCTTTCAGCCGCGCCTTCATTGGGTTGGTGGCGAAGACCACTGCGTAACTTAGCAGGGTCAAGCATCGGCGTGGCCAAGCCGTTTTCTGACGCCGGCGACGGCGGGGTGATGCTCGAAAAATGGCGCTCCGGTAAAATCTTCGCTGCAGTCGCCTTCATGCGGCGATTTAGCAGAAATCCATTCAAAGAAAGCGGAGTTTTAGGACAGAATGCGCACAGAACGATTCACCGCCAGATTAATCGGCTTGGCGGCACTTGCCTTGATTTGCGTCGCAAGTGTGGCCTCGGCCCAAGTCAACTACGACGAGGCCCACTACAAGGAACTGGTCGATTCCAGTTCATCGGAAACCATCGCTCCCGGCACCAAAATTACGCTGGAAAACTGGCAGCAGTACCGGCGCTTCATGCCGATTGGGATGCAAGCGCTTTACAAGGTCAGTACGCCTTCAAGGTTGGAGCGGGTGACGAGCTTCGCGATAATGGTCGGGCCCACAGTCCCCATCAAGCTCTCCAAGGCGATGCAGGACAACACCGAAAAGTACGCCGGCCAGGCCAAACTGCGGTCTCTGGGCAACGGTGGCTACACCATCGACAATTACACGGCCGGGGTTCCCGTTCCCCGCTCCCGACGGAGCGGACGCGGGCGAAAAGGTCATGTTCAATCTGTGGTACGCGTTCTATCCGTTCCTGGCCAGCTATCACAGCCATTTCTTTATCAGCGACCGTTACGTAAATCTCACCCCCGAAGAATCAATCGCCACTTCCTGGCAGCTCACGCATCTGAGCGACCCGCCCTATCCAATGACGATGCCTTTTGCGGGAGGCTATTATCACAGCACCCGCGACTTGCTGCTGATTCCTGAACAGAGCAAGTACACCACCGCGCTGGATATGCAGCCGGACGATCCGACCAAGGTGCAGGAGACGTTCATCTTCCTGCCGTCGTTGCGGCGCTCCCTGCGGCTGTCGTCGTCGGCGCGCTGCTCGCCGATCCTTGGGACCGACTGGATCCAGGACGACAACAACGGCGGTGCGGCCTTTCAGATTTCCAAGTTTCACGCGGTGCTACTGGGTAAGAAGAAAATCCTGGCAATCGCGCACGCCGATCTCAAACCGGGTATCGAGGCGGTCAGCAGCGCGGTTCATATCAAGGATAGCGTCCCCGGATGGCCGCTGCCGGCCATGGGTAAATGGGAGGTTCGCGACCAATACGTGATCGATATCCAGCCCATCGACCCGGAATATTGCTACGCGCATAAAGTGTTTTACGTCGACGCGGATGACTGGGGCGGTTCGCTGTTCGAGACCTACGACAAGCAAGGCAAGCTGTGGAAGGTCAACAAGAACTCGCTCGGTTTGGTGACCCTGAACACCGGTGAAGCCGTGATGGTGCCCGCGGCCACGGAAGACGCGATTTGGGACTTGCAGAATACCCACGTCAGCGTCAGTACGGTGGGCAGCGAGATCGGTATCGATAAGAATGCCCCCGAGGAGTTGCAGGACGCGGCGGTCTGGGCATTTCCGAGCGGTCTGGCGCGCATCATGCGCTAACTGACCGGGTTGATTGGGGCGGACGCTCAACTCTCGCGCCCGTTCTTTTCGATAGCCCTTTGAAAGCGCCGGCTGTGTGCAAAAAAAAGACCACACAGCCGGCGCTTTTTCTTTTCTGCTTCCCTTCATTTCATATCGCCCAGCCTGTCAATGATCCGTGAGCGGACTTGCCACTCGGACCGGGGTGAACTTGAATTGGGAACTTATTACCGGGGGATTTCGACCGAGTTGAAGGGTAGAACCTTCGGGAAAACCCCCCCCGGCCGGTGTCTGCTTGATAAATTCGCTGCTTCAGAACGCTGGCTTTCTTCGACATTCGGGCACAAACCTTGCGCCACTAAGCGACATTCTTTTTGCGAGGTTTCTTATGCCATCCAAGAGCAAAGTTTTTCTTTGTGCGTCGGCACTTTTCGCGACGCTCGCAACTTCTTCGTTGGTGACGGCGCAAACTGCTTCGCAATGGGGGCAAGCTGCGGCAGAAACAGGCGAAAACGCGGTGCATGCGACCGAGCACGCGTTTCACGCGGTGGCTGACGATCCCATCCTGATCGAGAAGACCAAATCCGCATTGTCGAATGACCCGATCACAAGAAACCAACCCATCATAGTGTCAGCGGATCGGGGTAACGTCATTCTGAAAGGCGAAGTGCCTACTATCGTTGCCAGCCGCGCCGTCCAGGTGGCGGCGAGTATAAACGGCGTCAAGGGCGTCGACGATGAAATGGCGTATGCCGGCAAATTGCGGGCAAAAAGCCTACCAGAGGCGCCACCCCCTTACGCAGCCACCGCGCCAGCTGAAAAGATCGCGCCTCCTACCGATGTCAGATAGCGTCCGCGAATCATGTCCGGATAGAACAATCCCCGACTGTGAGCGACCTTGTTTGCGGTAACCCGGCGGCGGTATATGTTGAGCGATTTCCGCTAAAGAGAGGTGCCCGGAAAACATGGCCGAGCTACTTTCCATAGATCGCTCCCATTCGGCGGTCCTGATAATGGACTATCAGGCGGCGGTGGTTGAAGGATTCGCGACTGATCATGAGGCGCTGGTGAAGCGCGCCGCCGAAGTTCTGGCGCATGCACGGCGTGCTGGTCTCAAGGTGATTTACATCGTGGTCAATTTCCGGCCCGGCTATCCGGAAGTCAGTCCGCGCAATGCCAACTTCAACGCGGTCAGACAGTCGGGCCGTTTCATCACCGGGGCCGGCACCGAGGTCCATCCTGCCGTCGCTTTGCAGCCCGGCGATATCACCGTCATCAAGCATCGAGTCGGCGCATTCCCCGGCACCGACCTCGACATGATCCTCAGGGCCAACGACATCGAAACCATCGTGATGTTCGGAATCGCCACCAGCGGCGTGGTGCTCTCGACGCTGCGCCACGCCGCCGACGCCGACTACCGGCTGGTCGTGCTCAAGGACTGCTGCTCGGACCGCGATGCCGAGGTGCATCGCGTGCTGTTCGACAAGGTCTTCCCGCGCCAGGCCACGGTAACCACCGCCGCCGAGTTCATCGAGGCGCTGGGCTAGCGCGGAAACTCTCAGAGCAGTTATCAGCGCCGGTCGGGAAACTTCGCGATCAAGTCGCCGATCTTCTCGTAATCGCGCGTCATTCGGTCGTAGTCGTAGCTTAGTTGATGGAATCCAGTTAAAACGCGGGTGACGCCGAGGTCCTCGCAGCGCTTGACCGCGTCGACGGTCGGCTCGCATCCGCAGCATAATTCGATTTCGGCCGGATTCCGGCCAATCCGGGCGCATTCCGCCTTGATTTTATCGAAGATTGGCGCCGACTCCTCGATCCCACCGACCGGGATATAGCCATTGCCATAGCGCGCGACGCGGCGGATCGCGGCGGGCGAAATGCCGCCCACAAAGATCGGAATCCCATCGCGTTGGACCGGTTTCGGGAAAGCTTTTGAGCGGGGCGAAGTTGAAATGCTTGCCGGAAAAGCTCACCGGGTTGTCGCGCCACAGCGCCCGGATTGCCTCGATCGACTCGTCGGTGCGTTTGCCGCGGACGTGGAAGTCGAGTCCCAGAGCCTCAAACTCCTCCTCGAGCCATCCGCTGCCGATGCCCAGGTTCGCGCGACCCTTGGAGAGCACGTCGAGCGTGGCCATCTCCTTGGCAATATACAAAGGATGGCGCAGGGGCAGGATGATAACGATCGTGCCCAGCCGGATCTTTTTGGTCACCGCGGCAACGTAGGTCAGGCACATCAGCGGCTCCGGCCAATTCATGTCCTCGTCGTCGCCGGGCAATTTGCCCTCGGGACGGTATGGATAGCGCGTCTGGTAGTTATGCGGAATCGCAACGTGCTCAGGAACCCAGATTGATTCGAATCCCACGCGGTCAGCGGCTTGGGCGTAATGAACGATGGGGTCCGGATCGAATGGCGCCGGGGGAAAGAATGCCAGCGCGGTGGCGAATTTCATAACCTAATCCTCCTGCTGCGAAGCTGCGGCGCCCCGCCTTCATCCGGGCCGCGATCCGCAGTCTGCTTTGCGGCTTGCACAATACAGAAAGCCGGGCCAGATTGTCATCCTGAACAACCCATCACCGTCGGGGAGGAGGATTACCTTCGATGGCAGCGTCCGTGGATGTCAGAAATGATGCGCGCCAGGCGATCCTGGAGAAGAGCCCGGAACCCGCTATGGATTCGCTGCGGATTCCCAAGGAATGCTACCTCTCGCCGGAGATCATGCGTCTGGAGTGGGAGCGCATGTGGAAGCGGGTCTGGCTGTACGCCGGACCGCTGGCCGATTTGCAACAGGTGGGCGACTACTTCACCTTCGACATCGGACCCGAATCGGTGCTGGTGGTGCGCACGGATGCCGAGCAGGTGTCGGCGATGTACAATGTCTGCCAGCATCGGGGCCGCCGCCTGCGCCCCGCAGGCTGCGGTTTCGCCAACAGCTTCAAGTGCCCGTACCATCTGTGGCGCTACGATCTTGACGGACGACTGATCAACGCGCCCGACAGCGCCTTCGATTTTCCCCAAGGTGACCCGGTCGCCTGCGGCGTACGGATTCCGCAGGTGCGCTGCGAGGTCTGGCAGGTCTGGTGTTCGTAAACTTCGACGACGCCGCGCCACCGCTGGCGGAGTATTTGACCGGCGCGGTGATGGACCATCTGGAGCGCTATCGCTGGGCGTCGGAATTCCGCATGAATCTGGACTGGACCGTTGAATGGCCTTGCAACTGGAAGGTCGGGGTCGACTCCTTCAATGAAATCTATCACCTACAGGGAATTCATCCCGAGCTGATGGACATGAGCGATGACACACCGGCCGGATGTCCGATCGACTTCTACGGCCGCCACAGCCGGATTCTGTACCGCGTCGGCGTGCCCGGTCCGCGCTGGGACGACGCAATGGCGCAGGGCCGCGGCTACCGCGACGCCAACCAGCTCACCGCGGGTGTACGGATGATGCTCAAGGCTTACGGACTGCAGGCGCGGCCGGAATGGGATGGACGCGTCAAGGAACTCCGCCCGATGCTGCTGGAGGCTGCGCGCCGGCGCGCGGAAAAGCAGGGCATCGACGTGAGTGGGCTGGTTGACGATCAGCTACTCGATGATTTTCACTACTTTCTGTTTCCCAATATCACGCTGAACATCAGTGCTCATCATTTCTGGCTCTTCCGCCATCGCCCACATCCGCGCGATCCCGAACAGATGTTGTGGGATTTCCAGCAGTTCGTGCGGGTGCGTCCCGGCCAGGGCGCGCCGCCCCGGCCCGCTCATCAGCATTACGTACTCGGGGACGGGCACGAAGCCAACTATCCGCATATTGCTCTGGCGCAGGATGAGGCCCAGGCCGGCGATCTGCAGCGCGGAATGCGTTCGGGCGGCTTCAAGGGCCTGTACCTCGCGCATCAGGAGCGCCGCATCCGCTATTTCCATCAGGTGCTAAACGATTATCTGGCGCGACCTTGAACGCAGTCGGCGACATTCGTGCGAGCAGCCACGCCACATCAAGGCGGCGCGCCGTCCCGTGATAGAACTCCGAATGCTTCTTGTGGTAGCAAATTCGAAAAGAAAGGAACCGGCACGAAGGCCGGCGTTACGCAAAGTTGGAGGAACAGCCATGCGCGGAATATCACATATCGCGATCGGAGTGCGGGACATGGACAAGGCGCTTGCGTTTTATCGCGACGCGCTCGGTCTTCGCGTGGTGGCCGACGAGGTCGAGCGTCTGGGCGGGATAGGCGGGGTCACTGACCATCAGCGGCGCGCGTCGCGGCTGGTGTGGGACAACGGTTCGTGGGCTACTTATGTGGTGTTGTCGCAGTCGCCGGGAACGGCTTCCGGGCACGCCGGCAAAACTTGACCAAATCGGGATCCATCACTTCTCGTTCTGGGTCGACGACCTCCGCGAGCGCTTCGAGCGGGTCAAACAGTCGGGCGCCAAAGTCGTGTTGGCGCCAGTCGAACTGGACGCCGACACTTATGGCGGCAGGCCCGGGTGACAAGGTGTTGACCTGCATCTTCGAGGACCCCGACGGCACCGGCCTCCAGCTCGACCAGAAAGTCATCGCCGAGGCACGTTGATTCGACTGCAGTGGATGGCTTGTCGAATCGCGTGAACTTGCCGATTGCCGATTCCGCTCGTGGGAGAGCGAACTGTATGGAACGCCTCATCGCCCGCTATGGCTGGTCGCCGGAGGGGCCGGTGTCGGTCGGCGGCAATCCGTTGACTATTTGCAAGACCTTGGAGGCGATCGTTTGAACGTCGACGATCTTCTTTGCACCCGGATCCGCCGATGCGTTGGTCAACACCAGCACGCCCGTCGTCGTTGACGGCGCAAAGTCGACTTGGGTGCTGAATGACGGTACTCCCCCATTTTTGGATATAAACTGAATGCTTGAGCCAGGGAGAGTCCCGATGAACCAGGCCAAGCCAATTTGCTCGCCGGCGGGGGTCGTGACTGTGGTCGATGGGGTGTGCAACGCGGACAGCAGGCTATTTATCGGAGTATCCAGCACTCCGAGGTTGTACTCCAGGTAAATCATCATGTCGTTGGCTGTCGACACGATTCCGCCGGCGCCGATAAACGATGGCCATGAATCATTGTGGCCCAAAGCGGTGACGAGTTGCCGGACGATATCCTGCCGATAGCCTTTCGGCAGCAGCGCCGGGTCCGAGGCCGGATCGAAGGCATGGGTCGAATTCATCCCCAACGGTTGAAGAACGATCGAATCCGACCATGTTTTCCCACTCCTGCAACAGTACCAGCGGGTCAGTGGTTTTTGAGCCGGCCATGACAGGTTCGGCGAGGGCCAGCAGGGCGAAGCCCAGGTCGGAGTAAAGGTAGTCGGTGCCGGGTGCGAACTGCAACGCGGAAAGTGCCGGGTTCGAGAGCTGCTCGAACATCAGCTCCAGATCGTAACAGTCGTCAATCGTGCCGCCGCCGAACGTACAGGTGGCGGTGCCCTTGCCACGGTTGGAGTCAGGCAGTCCCGAGGTGTAGGTGGCTAATTCTCCGATCGTCGTTTCCGTTCCATCAAAGGTGGGTGTCTGCGCAAAAATGCTGTTAGTAGAGGTATCCAACAAAGACGGCTGCTTCTGGAGGAGCGAAGCCAGCACAGTGGCAGTGAAGGTTTTGGAAACCGAACCGATTTCGAATTCCGTCCCGCCGTCCAGCGATATCGGGGTGCCGTCTTGGTCAATCAGCTTGCCGAAGAAAAAGATGTTGGTGGTAATCGCGCCGTTGCTGCCGGGTTGCACGACGCCGACCGCGACGCCGAGGTCCAGGTCCGGATGCTTATCCAGTTGTGACTGAACGATCGCCGCGACTTGCTTGGCCAGCGAAGCAGGCGTTGGGGTAGCCGTCGGCGTTAAGGTAGCCGTCGCCGTTTGAGTAGGCGTCGGAGTAGGGGTGCGGACTACCACGAAATTCGAACCGCTGCCGCCACATCCCGCCACGAAGCTCAACAACATCAGACCGACTACAGCGAGCCTTTTCATCATGCTTTACTTCACTTTGCTTTCTGAAGGATGAGCAACCTGACTTATACAAAACCCGCCAGATGCGATCAAACAAAGTAAGCATTAAGCATTGATGAAACATGCCAGGTTGGCAACGTATGTCAGCGACGCCACTCTATTTGGTCAATGGCGGGCCAGGCTGCGCAATGCCTCGGGCGAGACGGTCTCTAAACCTGCGATGGGTGAAAGCGCGAAGGCTGACGCGGCGGCCAAAAAGCATAAAATAGCCGACAGTTCGAAGGCCGTCGTATAGCTTTTGGTCGCATCAAAGACGACGCCGACCACCATTGGCCCGATCGCCATCGCCAGTGCGGACGCCATTCCCAGCAGGCCGGACAATGTGCCGAAACGCTTGAGTCCAAAAAGCTCGGCCAGCACTACCGGAACGATGGTTGCGAAACCCACCACCAGGCCGAAAAGCAGCAGGAAAGCGCCGATGTAAAAGGCCCATCCCGTACTGGCCTTGGCGCCCAGCAGCAGTAGGGACGACAGTCCGAGCTGGATCGCCATGAAGGGCAGAACCCTGCGGCCAGTGAAGCGGTCGCATAGCGCCCCCATGATTAGCAGTCCAACCCCGGCGGCGGCATTGATGAAACTCATCGCCAGCGCGGCGCTGGAGGAGGCATAGCCGGATTGGATCAGAAATGGCACCATGTAAAAGAAGGTCCCGAACATGCCGATTGAAGCCAAAACCTGGACTGCGACCAGGATCCAGAATTGGCGCGTACGCAAGGCGGGGCTGAGTTCCAGTCCGGGCAGGCTGTCGACCTGCCGGGCAGGGCCAGTGGCGATGGCGCCTGCAGGACGGGTTCGAATGAACGCCAGGATCAAGGTGGTAGGGATTACCAGAACCATGATCGCCAGCGTGAAATAAGCCGTACTGATCGACGACCCGATCAAGCGATCGATCACGGGCGGCATAATTACGCCGCCCATCGAGCCGCCCGCGATAGTTACACCGATCGCGAAACCACGCCGGTCGCCAAACCAATTGGCCGCCACCAGAGAACCAGGGACTATCGAAGAAGCGGCGCCCCCCGCACCGATCAGGAGATAGGCAATAAAAATCGGCAGGAAGGAATGCGCGCCACCAGCCAGAAACAGTCCTGATGCCAGTACCAGCGCCCCGCTCGTCATCACCACGCGCGCTTCGATTCGATCGAGGGCCCAGCCTACCAAAGGCGCGCCCAACCCCATGGTCAGCGAATAAGCCATCGGCACCGCGGACGCTTGGGTATGCGTCCATCCGTAATGCTTCATCAGCGGCGTGATGAAGATCGGAATGGTGTTGACGATCGAGCCCAAGGTGCAAAACAGGGTTCCGAAAAGAGCGACGAGGACCCATTTGCGTTGACTATCCAGGCTCCTCATCTTTGCCCCTTGCGGCCGTCGCCGTCCACGGCTCTGAGGTCGGCAGTGGCACGGCCCCTGGCAGATACGCTGGTGGCGGCTGCCGGTTCGACTCCAAGGCAACGGAAACTTAATCGCGTGAACAGAGCTATTATTTCGTCGACGTCCGTACGTTGCTCAGGATAAAGCCACATCAGCGGGCTTGATAGGAGACCCCAGATGGCAAACGCCGTGCCTTCTACGTCAGGTTCCCGGTACAATCCAGCCACTGTGCCTTCTCGGATAATGTCTTCCAGGCATTCCATAAACAAGCGCGATTTCTTCGCAATCACGCGGTAGTTAGCCGGGTTCAAGCTTCTTATCTCACTGGTCCAGAGAAAGCACGTCTGTTTTTTCGCGACTATTCCCCTGACGAACCATTCGATGAAGATCGCCAAACGCGACGCAGGACTTTCGCTGGCGCTCAGCTTATTTTCGAGCTCGGCGAAGTCCTCTTCCAGGGTTTCCTTGAGAATACGAAATAGCAGGTCTTGCTTGCTCTTGACGTAGTAGTAAACGGAGCCGGCCTTGATTCCTGCCGCCGGTCCCAATTGACGCAGCGTCATCGCCTCGTAACCGTGACGGGAAATCAAATCGATTCCGGCATTCTTGATTGCGTTGTAGGTAGCAATTGACTTTGAGCTGTTTCGTTTCACATACGGTCAAAGCTGGTGATTTCAGCAACTTTGAACGCAAGGATAGCAAAGCAACAACACCGTCTCAAGCGTTAGAAAAGGTAAACGGCGGCCAAGGTGCGCCGTTTACCTTTCTCATTTGGCTAAAGATCCTACCTCATTACCTGCGAGAGACCGGCGGGCGTGCCGTAGCGTTGCACGTCCCTGTACTGAGTGGGAACGCCGGAGTTGGCATCAGCCACCTGCTTTTGAAACACCAGGCCCGCATGGACATTCTGAATATCATAGATCGTCGGATTCGAATCTCCGGGCGAAATCGCAACACCGCCGAAGCCATCGTTTATGGGGATCGGGCCATACCGGTTGACTGTTACTTTCCAGGGCTTGAGGCTATTGTCATAAAGATCCACGAACAACGGAGTGCTGTTCTCCTTGTCCACGTATAGCACCCGGCTGCCGTAGCAATAGGTCGCGGCCGCGCTGCCCAAGGCACGAATGTCCAGCAAATACGCGTCGCGTAGTTCCCACTTGCCGGTAATCGGCTTGGACCAACCGGGAAGCCCGGTGGTGGTGAAGCTGCTGCGCTGCTGCCGGGTGATCAGATTCTCATGAACCAGGGAAAGGATCTTCTTTTCTCCCAGCAACGTCACTTTGAACTGGGTTGGGATTCCATTGAAGCCGTCGCGATTGTCGTCGTTAAGATAGTCGCTGCCAAGAATCGGAGAGCAGCGTGCCGCGCTCGACAGACGCAGGCTGCGGCGTAAGGAAGGCAGGAATACATAGAATTCCTCCAGCCTCTTCACATCGTCCGGAAACATCGTAAGCGCGCTGGTATACTTGGATTGCTCAGGAACGGTGACCTCGTCCATTCCGCTCTGAAAGTATCCTCCCGCCAGAGGATTATCTATTGGCGTGTTGACGTCACTGGTGTGCATAAGGCGATTGAAGACTTCTATAATCTCCGTCGCGCTTTCGTTCTGATATCTGTCGATCGTGAGTGAACGGTAGTAGTTCTTAAGAACGTGCGGCTGGTAGTGATAGTAGAAATTGTAGAGAATTTCGATCCCCGCGTTAGGTCCGGCTGGATGCGGAAACGGCAAGCCGGCCACGTATCCTTTGATATCGAAGCCGCCGTTGGGCATCGGATCCAACTTGACCTGGTTGGAGTATTTTTCGGTGTCGATTGCAAACTGATGGGTCATCGGGATCGAAACCGTTGGGCCGACGACAATCGAAAAATCATCTCCTGCCGGAACTTTCCAGGGGTATTTGCCGCTGTAGAGCCATTGCAGACTAACGGGGATAAACTGTTTGTACTGCTGCCAATTACCAGCAGTTATGATGGTTCCGGGCGGAATAGTGGCACTGCTCGTGGCGTCAGCGAGCCCTTGGTAATCGGCAGAGTCGAAGGCCTCAGCCCGATTAACACTGCAGGTGAGAAGAATCAGTGCGGCCAGGAATAGTAGACGCCTTTTGCGTAGATACTTTTCGAGCGCAACTATTTTTGAAAGCATGCCTCGACCTCCAAGATAGTGGCCGGGCCGTCCGGTGCCCAGCCGGTGAGACCATCCTGAGTCGGAAACGGACGGGAATCGCCGGTAACGTCAGGATCGGCAGTTTGCCAAAGCCTTTGTCGCCCGATGGTCGACAATCGGTGTCAGATGGTAACCGGTGGAGCAGTTTGGTGCCGCCTCACCTGGAAACCCTTTATCGCCCCTCGACAAAGATTCTAACGCATGTCAGAAAACTTAGCTACTAATTAGTCGGGAACTTGTCAAGCAGTCAGCGTTCCCCTGGGAACAGAAACCTGAAAGAGATTTATGACGGTGGCTTCACGTGAATCAGGATTGGGAAAGAACGAACGAACAGTGAGTTTGGAGGAGTAGTCGGAAGGAACGGAGGCTCGAACGCTCCGAATGATTGGTGAGATACGACTGCTAAGACGCGCGCGAAGAGGCCATTCCATGCCGGATCGTCATGCATGAAACGGCCCCGGATACGGCCCCGTCTTCAGAGTTAGGCTAGAATCGTGGCGGAACTGTGCGCGCTGGCAGTTTCGGGACGCGGTGGGGGCGCCATGAATTCGGGCCCGACCGGGTCGGTGACACTCTCGCGGATAATAGCGTCGATTTCGTGCATCGCGTCCGCTCCCAGCGACCAACCCATGACCTGGTCAACCGGATCGAGTTGTCCGGGATGTCGCGCGCCCCACAGAGCCGCGCTCACGCCAGGCTGATCCAGGACCCATCGCAACGCCAGATGGATCACCTGCTTGCCATAGTTCTTCCGGGCAAAGTCGTCGAGTTGTTTGACCGCGGACAGGTATTGAGCATATCTGGGCGGCTGAAACTTTGGGTCGGTATGGCGCAAGTCGTCGCCGTCGAAAACAGTGTCGGCCCTCATGCGGCCGCTCAGGAGTCCACGGCAGATCGGCCCATAGGCGAGCGCGGCAATCCCTTCCCATTGGCAATACGGCAGCAGCGCGCCCTCGATCGCACGTTCGAAAAGATTATATGGCGGCTGTGCGGTGTGGATCGGAGCGATCGACGCGAACGCCTTCATCTGCGCGATGGAGAAATTGCTGACTCCGATCGCCCGAATCTTGCCCTGCTGGTGCAGCTCATACATAGCCTCCGCCGTTTCCTCTATCGGGACCCTCGGGTCGGGCCAGTGTACCTGGTAGATGTCGATAACGTCGGTGCGCAATCGCCGCAGCGAATCGTCGATTTCGGAAAATATGCGCTTGCGGCTCGCGTTGCGAAATGGCTGACCATCGGTCCACTCGAGGCCAACTTTGGTCGCCAGGACCACGCGGTTGCGCAGGCCGCCT
This sequence comes from uncultured Pseudomonadota bacterium, assembly GCA_963824565.1. GTDB lineage: Bacteria > Desulfobacterota > Binatia > Binatales > Binataceae > JAJPJA01. The sequence goes on from CAWGQB010000039.1 coordinate 57,170, forward strand.
TCGGCCAGCGCCTTGCCGACGATTTCTTCGGACTGGCCGAATCCGTACACCGGAGCCGTATCTATCAGGTTGATGCCGCGATCGACCGCAGTCTGAATTGTACGAATCGACTCGCGTTCCTCCGTGCCGCCCCACATCCACCCGCCAATCGCCCAGGTGCCGAGGCCAATTCGCGAGACCCGCAACCCGGTAATCGTTATCGTGGTGGTTTCCATGTCATATCCTCCTTGCCGATAGTGCTCCTGGCCTCGCCTGCCTGGCTGATACGTCGGCGAGATTCAACAGACTTCGCCAGTGAAATGGGTAGGCGCGGCTCAGCCGGCGTTTTGTGCGGCGCGCGTTCTCCTGCGCCGGCGGCGCGGCTGGAGTGAACCCAGCCGGTTGACCGGCGAGCGCCGTACCAGGGTCCGGCAGGGCAGGCCGTCGCGCTTCATCGCTTGCCATCGCCGGAGCGCTTGTCTGAGGCGGGCGCCATCAACCCCGACCACATAGCAGACATTCTCGAAGGAGAAGGGACCGTCGCCGGTGGGGCCCAAAAGCCATTCCCGAGCTTCCTGGTACTGGACCAGGTTGGCCCGCTTCTTGGCCCCAAAATTGGTCTGAAAGCAGTGAATGGCGTCGATCAGGACGGCAAACGAGAGTTTTTTCAGCGGCTCGATCCGGCCGCCATCGGCACGGCCGGCGAAGAATTGGGCCGGAAGTATGGTCTGATTCTGGAAAAGTTGTTCCGCTAAGTCGTACATGATTCCGCCTCTCCAGCGGGCGCTTTGGAGATGCACGCCCGGCGCCTTTGGTTTCATTGCAAAGGCGTGAAAAGTGGTTTCACGAGTCCGGAGAATCGGCTTCACATCGCGAGCGTCCGGTCAAAATGACCGTTGCTGGCCTTAATGGAGACTCGCTTACGGCGGATGAAGGTGTTCTTTGGGCGCCCCGCGAGGTCAAATCACCTCGGCTTCGCGCCACTTGTCGATATCTTCCCAGCTATAGCCGGCCTCGAGCAGAATCTCCTCGGTATGCTGGCCGAGTTCGGGCGGCGGCGCCGCTTCAACCTCGACCTGGCCGTCGACGGAAACCGGGCAGCCCACTACCGTTATGGGGCCGGCATCGGGATGTTCCATGCTCCGCAGATAGCCGTTGGCCTTGGCCTGTTCGCTGCCCAGGAGCTGGCGGTAGTCGGCCACCTCGGTCGCCAGGATGTCGGCCTTGACGAACTCCTCCAGCCATTCGTGCGTGGTCTTGCGCGGAAAGATCTCGTCCAGTATCGCCTGGATGCGAAAGCCTTTGAAATTGCGGATGACATTGGCCGAAATCTCAGGGTCGTTTTCCAGGTGCTCAATCCCGGTAATCTGACAGAATGCGTGCCAGCGCTTGTCGTGAACGCCCGCGATGCAGATGTAGCCGTCCTTGGTCTTGAAGGCGCTGTACATTCCGCCGCGCATGAACTGATGGCCGCGGGCGGCACGCGATGACTCCAGTCCGCTTATCGAAGTGTAATTGATTTCCAGGCTCTGCAGCGCGATGAGCGTCCCGTAAATCGAGGCGTCCACGCGCTGGCCCCGGCCGGTCCGCTCCCGGGCGAACAGCGCGGCCATGATGCCGGCGGCCAGGCTCAGCGCTCCCGAATGATCGGCAATGAAGGCACCTGCGGGAATGGGAGGATCGTGAGGCATCCCGGTCTTGGCCATCAGTCCGCCCGCCGCCTGGGCCAGGATGTCGCGGCTGGGGCGGGTCGCCCATGGTCCTTTAGGACCCCACGAGCTGGCCTGGCCAAAGATAAGTTTGGGATTGACCTTCTGCAGCTCCTCGAAGCCCAACCCACGGCGATCCAGGACGCCGGGCCGATAGTTGGTCAGCAGCACGTCATAGCTGCGCGTGAGCTGCTTGATGATTTCCACCGCCTCGGGCTTCCTCAAGTTGAGCGTGATGCTGCGTTTGCCGCGGTTCATCGCGATAAAGTAGTGCGAAACCTTGGGATTTTTCGCATCCGCCCCGCCGATCATCTTGGGAAACATCCAGCGGCTGGGGTCACCGGTCCGGCGCTTTTCGATCTTGGTCACGCTGGCGCCGAGATCGGCGAGAAACAACGACGCAAACGGGCCCTGGATTTCCTGCCCAATCTCCAGCACCTTGATTCCATCAAGCGGCTTGCTCATGTCAATTCCTTAGCCGTAATTCCATCCCGTGGGAATGGCTAACCGAGCTTGCCCACGAAACGGTCGGCGATTGGTCCAAGGACGCGATCGGTCCCGCCGCGGCGAATCTGCCCGGGCGTCATCAGCGCGACGCTGGTGGCGCCGGCATCGCGGTATCGGCGCACCAAATCCGCTCCACCCTCGGTCCGCGCCAGTATCGCCGGGATCACTTCGATTTGCGCGAAATCCCGTCCGGCGTCGGCGCACATCCGCTGAAGTCTTTTGACCGTCTCAGCAAATAGCTCGAGCTGTTCTTCGGCTGAATTGAACAGCGGCATCCAGCCGTTGCCGATACTCACTGTGTACCGGAGGCTGCGATTGTACCTGGGCTCTCGCCGGCACATATGATAACCGGCGGATGTGGTTCCTGCGCGGGTTTGGGATACAGGCGAATGGCCGGGAAGCGGGCCCATCGGCCGTTGAATTCCGCCTCGGGCTTGGTCCATAGCTCCTTCATCGCCTGCACATACTCGCGCAGCACTTCCCATCGATGGTCGAAATCGGCGCCCAGGATTTCGTACTCCTCCCGGACCCATCCGGTGCCCACGCCCAGGCTGAAACGTCCGCCGCTGAAGTAGTCGAGCGAGGCCACCGCTTTAGCCAAAAGGATCGGATTGCGCTCGGGAACCAGGCATACGCCGCTGGCGATACGGATTTTGCTGGTGGCCTGTGCAGCCATTGCGAGGACCACGAACAGGTCGGCGATTCGCTGATACCATCCGGGCGTTTCACCGCCGCCGGGGTAGGGCGTGTTCATTTGCACCGGATAGAACGGATGCTCGCCCATGCATAGCATGTCGAATCCATAGCGCTCGGCGGCGGCGGCGACCGTACCGGGCGGGTCGGTCTGATCGGTAAACGGCGTCATCACCGCAATCTGGAATTTGCCCATGACTCAATCCTCGCTTGCGCCGGCCCATGGCGGAGACCAGCCGGTCCTATGTAGCAGAGTTGCCGCGCTTTGGCATGGACCGCGTTCGCCGCGCGAGGTCGGGGGGCCGTGGTTTCATGTACGCAGCGAGCCGCCGACAACCAAAAGTCCGCTTCGTCTGCATGTTACTTGCATATCCTGATAATCAGTGCTGAAGGACGCTCCGAAATTGCGCGGCAAGGGCATGATATGAAGAGCCGTATCGTTTTCATAGTTGCCACACTGCTGTTGATGCCTTGCGCGTTCCAATTAGCGCGAGGGCTTTGTGGCGGCCCCTGATATTTCGCCTCCGGTTGGAGGTCTGAGACTCTCCGATCTAAGCGATACATTCGACCAAATGCGCGGTGGTCATCGGCACGGAGCTATCGATATCATGAGGCCTGAAAATACCCCGGTACACGCGGTCAGCGATGGTGTCATTCGGAAGCTTTTCCTCAGTAAGGCGGGCGGCAACACGATCTACGAATTCGACGACACCGGCGCGTATTGTTACTACTACGCTCACCTCGAACATTACGCCTATGGACTTCGCGAGGGATCGTACGTATCGAAGGGTGATGTAATCGGCTACGTCGGAAGCAGCGGTGACGCGTCGCCGTTCGCCCCTCATTTGCACTTCGAAATCCATCTGCTCGATCCCAACCGCTGGTGGCAAGGGATCGCGATCGATCCTTATCCGGTATTATTGGAGGCGATCGAGTGCACGCGCCCCAGCCCAATTGATTTACTTGAAACTGAACGCAGCCCCGCCATAGCTCAAACATCCGGCGGAAACTTACAACCGGTCAGCCACGGATCCCCGCTTGCGCGTAAGCGCCGGCGGCGCTACCGGCGCGTCAATCCCATCCGCCAAAAATCGAGCCGCTAATGGTTGCGCCGCACGAGATCTTCGAGGGGCTTCCGCTAATTTCCCGGGTGCTCCACGCCTTGGCCGTCCCACTTGAAATCAGGTTACCAGGGATGGAACTCCACCGACGGTTGTCAAGCGGTTGCTTCACATGAGCTTATAAGCGCGCGCGACATTCTCGCCCAGGATGCCGCGCGCCGCCTGCGGCGACATCTTTTGCACCAGTTCCTCCAGTTCTTCCATGTAATTCCCGGGATGGTCGGAGTGGGGAAAGTCGCTGGCCCAAAAGAACTTGTCTGTCCCAACCGAATCGGCGATCAAGGCCAGCCGCTGTTCGTCGGGATCGGCCGAAATGAAGCACTGGCGGCTGAAATAGTAAGACGGCGGTTCCCGCAATGGCAATGCGCCGCCCAGGACGGTGCCTTTATACAAAGCGTCGGCACGGTCCAGCCACCATCCGATCCAGCCAGCGCCCGATTCGAGCACGACCACGCGCAGCTTGGGGAATTTGTCAAAGACGCCGTACATGAACAGAGTGTCAAACGGCATCTGCGTGCCCGCTCCGACGAACATGTCGGAATACCAGATGCGCGCGGGACCTTTCATGCCGTCGAAGCGCTGATGCAGAGTCAGGTCGTCCGGTTCAGTGCCATTGGGATGAAGACCGATGGGAATGTCGAGGTCCTGCAGCGCGGCGAAAATCGGGTCGTGGAAGGGATGGCCATGGGGTTTGCGCGTCAGCGTGAAGGGAATGCAAAACGCGCCCTTGCATCCATCCTTGACGGCGCGTTGCAGCTCTTCCACGGCCCGCGCGGGGTCGGCCAATGAGATATGCGCGATTGGCACCAGCCGCCCGCCGGAATCGCGGCAGAAGTCGACGATCCATCGGTTGTAGGCCCGGCAGTACGCATAGGCCAAATCAAGGTCGGGGCACTCGGGCTCCCACATGATGCCGATAGTCGGATAAATGACGGCCTTGCTCAGCCCTTCCTGATCCAGCCGCTGGACGCGTTCCTTGGGATCCATCGCACCAAAGGCCAGGTCCTTGGTGTAGCCCTCATCCGGGCTGAGCCCGATAAACGGCCGGTCGATTTTGCCCGCTTTCCACAATTCCCGGCGCTCTTTCATATGATCGATTTCGCGGCCCATCGAACCCAGGCGCGTCAGCGATCCGCGGACACAAAACCTGGATGGCTGGCCATTGATCTCCAGATATTCCCAGCCTTCGGAATCGCGCTTGATACGCATCGCACGGTCGCGGTACTTGGGTTCGAGGTAGCGCTCCCAGAGATCGGGAGGTTCGAGGATGTGGCCATCGGCGTCAATTACCAGCTGTCCGTTTTTCATGGTGTGCATCCTTTTCTGGAACGCATGTTACTCGACTTGTTGAATTACCGGCAGTTCGCAATTCTGCAATCTGATCAGCATCATTTCTGTCGCGCACCGGTCTTTACCTTTACGCCGCTGAGATCTCGCGCATTCCACCGTCATCCTAAAGGCAAGGACAACGATTCAATTCTGGTAACCTGCTCCGGTGTAATAGCTCCCGGCGCCGATGATAAGTTTCTGCGCGACGGGTATACGTTCGATTACTGAGACGGTTCCCTCTTCCACAGTTGACTGCGGGAGAGGGAACCGAAAGCGCCTTTGCGGCAAGGTGCTTTTTCTCAGCGTGACAGACGGGCCGAGAGTCTGCTCATCCGACTCCGTATAGCTGCGCCGCGTTGTCGGCGGTGATTTTGCGCCGGTCGGCCTCCGGAATGCCGGCGAAATCGCGTGCGATTACTTCGCGTGAATTGGGCCAGGTGGAATCCGAATGCGGATAGTCAGACGCCCACATCAGGTTGCCGGCGCCGACGATGTCGCGGGTGACGATTCCGACCCGATCATCCTGGAACGTGGCGGAGACCTGACGGCGGATGTAAAAGCTCGGAGGCTCGGGAATCGCTGCGTTGCGTTCCAGAAAACGATATCGATCCCAGGCGTGATCCGCGCGCTGCATATAGTGCGGAATCCATCCGATATCGTTCTCGACTGACACAATTTTGAGCTTTGGAAAGCGCTCGAGCACGCCACCCATAATCAGGTCCGACAGCGATTTCTGGATCCCATGATGAAGCGACACATAGCCTGTCATGATGCTGTACTTGGCGAGATCCCCGACCGGCGCGGCACGGCGCTCGGTTATGGTATGCAGGCTTATAGGTATCGCGAGATCCTGGGCCGCGGCCCAAAATGAATTGTAGTCCGGATCGTTGTAAGGCTTTTCGACTGGTGCCTCGCCCCAGATCATTGCGCCCTTGAGACCCTGTTGCGCGATCCGGTGGAGCTCCTCAGTACCTTGGTTGATATCATCAAGCGCGACCATGGCGATTCCCGCCAGCCGGCGCCGATCATAGGAGCAATACTCCGCCAGCCAATCGTTGTAGGCGCGAAAGCACGCCGCCCGCAGCCCGCTATCTTCAAGCTGGAACAGCCGCATCCCAAAGCTGGGATAGATTACTTCCGCGGCCACGCCGTCGCGCTCCTGATCCTTGATGCGCTCCGCCGGATCCCATCCACCCGGCCTGACGTTGGCGTAGCCCTCGCGCATCCGGGTCTTGAACTCTTTCGGGTTCACCCCCGCGACCGCGAACGCCGCGATGGCTAGCGGCGCCATGCCCTCGGCGACGAAGAAGTCTCCGCTCTTGCCTTTGAACTCGGTCACGACATGCGGCGCCCGATCGGCAAAACGGCGGTCGATGCGTGCCGTCCAGACGTCGGGCGGCTCGATTACGTGGGAGTCCGCCGATACGATCCGTTCTTCCGCCATGATCATTCCCCTCGGGTAAATGTCGACAGATACGTAGTGGCGCACGCCCGTCCCTCCCTTGCCGGCGGCGCCGGATAATCAGCTCGAACTTCGAGCTAGGACCGCAAAACCTCGCCGGGCGTGGCGCCAGTGTACTTGCCGTCCTCGTAAACCATCGCGCCGTTAACCACGGTATGCACCACTCCCGTCGCCGGCATCACCAGCCGTTTGCCGCCGCCGGGCAAATCGTTGACCATCGTGCCGCGGCGCGCCGACCCCACCGTCTCGGGATCGAACACCGCGATATCAGCGGCGATGCCAGGCAGCAGCCGGCCGCGACTCTTGAGGCCAAAGAAATCCGCCGGCTCCGACGTGATCCGCTTAACCGCGTACTCCAGCGGAATCGCATTCTTCTCGCGCACCCAATGACCCAACAGGTAGGTGCAGTAGCCCGCGTCGCACAGCAGGTTGACGTGCGCGCCGGCGTCCGACAGCCCCAGCATCGGGCGCGGATCGTTGATCAGCTTGCCCAGCCGTTCCTCGTTGGTGTTGAACACCGCCTGGCTAAAGGAAATGTTCAAATCGTCCTCGATTGCCAAATCGAGCACGCATTCGAACTCATGCCCCGCCATCCCGCGTTCGCGCGCGACCTGGGCCACCGGCCGGCCCAGCAAACTCTTGAACTCGGGCTTGCCGACTTCACAAATGTCGACCCGCTCCCAGTTGCGCCGGAACGGACCGCGCTTCATTTCCTCGGTCACCGCCTGGCGGAAGGAAGGATCGGCATAGATCTGCTTGAGCTTTTCGGGCGGCTGGTCGCAGGCCGGCTGCCACGATTTCATCATCGAAAATCCGAAACTGTCCTTCATGCTGAATTCGGTGATCAGCGGCCGGCAGGTCATCTGCGGAATCCCGCCGCGCCGGATCAGCGACTCGGCCCGGTCCAGGGTTTCACCGCTGGCCAAAGGCTGATCCTCGCGGTCGAAAATCGCCAGCCAGGTGACAGGCCGTCCGCTTTCGTCGAGCAGGAACTTGAGCAGATCCAGTTCGTGGTCCTGGATATGCCCGAAGTTCTGCGTCAGCGTGATTTCAACCACGCCCTTGCCCAACTCGCGCAACACCCGTGCATAGCTGCCGAGTTCGGCGCGATCGGCCAGCCGGCAAGCCAGCGGACGGCCCTGGTAGCCGACGTGCTGGATGCCGGTGGTATGCGAGAAGCCCAGCGCGCCCGCGGCGACCGCCTCGCGCAGCAACGCGGCGATCTTGTTGGTCTCCTCGGGAGTCGCCGCCCGGTCCATCGACTCCTCGGCCATCACGTAATGGCGGAACGGGGTCAGCGGCGCGAGGAAGCTCAGGTTGATCGCGCTGCCGCGGCGGCCCGCCGCGTCCATGTAGCTGGGAAAGCTCTCCCAATCCCAGGTGATGCCCTTCTGAAGCACCGAAAACGGGATGCCTTCGACGTTGACCAGGTCCTGCGCCGCGATTTCATGGACCTGTGGCCGGCAGGGCGCCAGTCCCACGCCGCAATTGCCCATCACCACGCTGGTCACACCATGCCATGACGAACTGGTAATCTGCGGGTCCCAGCAGATCTGGGCGTCGTAGTGCGTATGGGGATCGACGAAGCCCGGAGCCACGATCAGATCGGCGGCATCGATTACCTTGGCGGCCCCGTCACTGACGGCGCCGATCTCCGCGATAATCCCGTCCTTGACCGCGACGTCGGCGCGCCGGCGTGGCGCCCCGGTGCCGTCGATCACGGTTCCATTTTTGATTAGCAAGTCGTATGGCATAGTGCTTCACCCTTTAGTGATTTTGCGGGTTTGCGATTCGCACTGCCGGTGCGGCGCTCAGTTGATATCCATCCGGTAAACTTTGACCGCGTTGTCACACACGATTTTGCGTTTTACGGTCTCGCTGACGGCCGCGAAGTCCTTTTCGATTACTTCCTGGGAATGCGGCCAAGTCGAGTCGGTATGGGGGAAGTCGGACGCCCACATGAAGTTGTCTTCGCCAAAGAACTTGGCGGTGATCGGTGCCAGCGGATCGTCCTGGAAGGTCGCCCAGAGCTGCCGGCGCAGATATTCGCTGGGCAGCATCTTCATCTTGCCGCCGTGGCTTACGCTCAACCACTTGACGTGGATATGGTCGAGCCGATGCATGAAGTGGCCGATCCAGCCCGCGTCATTCTCGGCGGAGACAATCTTGAGTCCGGGAAAACGCTCCAGCGCGCCGCCATAAATCAGCGATCTGATCGACTGCTGAACCTCAAAGATCGGATCGGGTATGGGGCGGCCAGTGCGGGGGCCGTCGAACTTGATCTCGTTCTGCTTCTTCTGGGTGATGACGTGCAGCGAAATCGGGATACTGGTTTCCTGCGCGGCCGCCCAAAATGGATCGTAAATCGCCTTGGAATATGGCTTGTCCTCGGGCGGAGCGCCCCAGATCATCGCGCCCTTGAAGCCCATCTTGGCGCAGCGCTCCAGTTCCTTGACTCCGGCTGCGATGTCTTCGAGCGAAATCAACGCGACCGGATAAAGCCGCTTGGGAGCGTGAGAGGCATATTCGCCGAGCCAGTCGTTGAACACGGAGAAGCAGATCTGCTGCAGTTCGACGTCGTCCAGTCCGAACAGCGGCATGCCCAGAGTGGTATAGAGCACCTCGGCAACCACGCCGTCGACATCCTGGTCTTTCAGGCGTTCGACCGGATCCCAGCCGCTGGGGCGCGCTGCTTCATAGCCCTTGCTCAAATGCTCCCTGAGCTCGGCTCCGTTCTTGCCGATACCGAAACCGGCGGCAACCGGAAACGGAACAATACCCGGCGCGACGAAGGAAAAGGTGCCGGATTCGGTTTTCACCACCTTGGGGGCTTTGTCCTGGAACTTTTTGTCCAGGCGCTCGGTCCACAGCGTTGCCGGTTCCATTACGTGCGAATCAGCGGAGACGACTATACCAGCCATTTCCAAATCCTCCTTGAAAGGGTTTGAGCCGCGCCGCCTTAGCAGCGGTCTTTTATCAGGCCGCGTGAGGCAAACAGGAATGCGCAAGCGGCATGGCTAACATCTCAGTTGCCTTGCGACTCATGACAGCGGCGTCCGAGAAGCAAGTGGCGTCATCATGGATCTGCCTCACGCCCGGCTCAGTGATCTGTCCCATCCTTTCACCAAAAGGGCAAGATGTACAAGGATGCGGGGGCCCTCGCAAAGCGGCCTGGCGCGAGTCTTGCGTAACAAGCGTTTATTTTCAGGTCTTCGCCGGAGGCGGAAAGGGTGCGAAGAATCCGGAAGATGATAGGGTGTCAAATCGATTTCCAACGCGCAGAAAAGGACGGGCATGATGGCAAACGCTGACCTTCTAACCAAAGAAATGGAGTCCTTTTACCGCCAGTATATCGACGCCTTCAACAGCGACGAATTAACGGGGCTGGCCGAACTTTTCTCCTACCCTTGGGGATCGATAGGCGGCAGGCGCGGGATGGTTGTGATCAAGGACCAGGCGGACTTTATGCGCGCGATGGGCAAATCCAAGGCCGTGCTTCGTGAGCGCGGTTGGGCGCGAACCGGTATCGACGCGACCCGCGCCTGGCCGACGGCGGACGACATGGGGTTGCTGATGGCGGATTTTACCCGCTACCGGCAAGACGGCAGCGTGCTCGAGCGCGGACGCGCCTTCTACACCCTCCGCCGCGACGCCGGCGCCTGGAAAATCGTCACGCTGATGGAAGTCGCCAACCCGTACTTCGGCCCCGGCAACTTCCCGCGATGACTTCCACTTCAACCCTGCAGCAGGAAATCCAGGACCATGCGGTTGAACTCGGCGGGCCTTTCGAACTGCGGGAAATGCCCGCACTTGTCCAGCACGGTCATGCGCGAGTTCGGTATGGCGGCGTGAAACAGCTCCGCGCATTCAACGGGCACGACGCGATCCTCGCGGCCCCAGACTATCAATGCCGGCAGCGTCAGCCGCCTAAGCAGATGCGGCAACGCCGGATCGTGCGCGTAAGGCTTCCAGCAATAGCGAGTGACGGCCTCGCGGTTCATGGTGAGGCGCTCGCGCTCTTCCGGCAACTTTGGCGACTTGAAGTATAGTTCGTAGTCGCGCACCGATGCGGCGTCGTAAAAGGAAAGATCGCGCGTGCCTTCGGGTCCGTGCAAAAAGATGTCCGCGATCTCACCCCGCTCCGGCTTGATTCCGGCCGCATCGACCAGCACCAGCCTTTCGACCTGATTGGGACACATCACCGCCATCTCGGCGGCCAGCCATCCGCCGATGAAATGCCCCACTATCGCAGCCCGGTTCACATCCAGCTCTTGCAGAATCCACAAATAAAAGCGCGACAGATCGACAAAGCTCTCCAGCCACTGCGGGCGTTCGGAGCCGGCAAACCCCGGATGCGTCGGGACGTAAACGGTGAAATGGCGGGCGAGTTCCTGGTGATAGGGCAGCCAGCCCAGATTGCCTTCGATGCTATGAAGCGCAACCAGCGGACGGCCTTGCCCTCCCTTGAGAACTTCGATCTTCGCTCCGCCAACAGTAACGGAAAGCCTATCGTGTTGCGCTGTCATTCGGATGCCTCACAGATTCACGGCTATTGCAACGACGTACTGAGTTAGAATTTAGGATGCCACTTCGAACGGACCGGGAAGGTCTAGCTCGCGGGCAATTTCACTCACCGCTGGCAGGACCTCCTGCTGCATCAGTTGCAGGCAGCGCATCGAATCCTTGTGGCCGATCGTTCCGTCGTTGCTCCAAACACCCAGGATCCCGGGCCGTAGCAGTTCCAGTCCCTCTTTGATCTTCCTGATGACGGTCTTGGGGCTGCCGACCACTACCCGATTCGATGCGACCACCGATTCCCAGTCCGCGGCATCCACGCCACCATACAGCGGATCGTGTTTGAGCGGCTTTTTGTACAACTCGGCAACTTCCGGTGAAATCGGGCCGCGCAAGTTATATCCGGCCGGCGCCATAAAATCCGTGGGCATCGGCACGCGCCCGACCCCGGCGTTACCGATAAGAAAACCCTTGCCCACTTCCGACGCCTTCTGGTCCGTATCCTGAACATGGATTCGCCACAGGTAGCCGAAGTTCTGCGGCCCCGCCGTGTACCCAAGCTGGCGCGCGATGTGACCGTAGATCGCCATCATCTGAATCGTCGATTCCGGGTCGGTCTCCAAATAGATGTAGGGGTAACGATGCTGCGCGGCCCACACCAGCGTCTCAGGGCTTCCAACGCCGGGGATCCAGACGGGCGGATGCGGCTTCTGCAGCGGCACCTGGAACGGGTTGACGACCCTGAACTGGTAGTGTTTGCCTTCCCAGCGAAACGGTCCGGGCGTGGTCCAGGTCTTGATCACCAAGTCATGGGCTTCCTGGAATCGCTCCCGGTTGTGAATCGGATTGGTGTTGGTGGCCCAGCTTTCGACTCCGGTGCCGCGCACGAAGCCCGACACCAGCCGGCCGTGGGACATCATGTCGATCTCCGCCAGTTCCTCGGCCAGCCGCACCGGGTTATCGAAAATCGGCAGCGGATTTCCCAACAGCACGATTTTCGCTTTGCTCGTGGTACGCGCCAGCACCGCGGCTTCCAGGTTCATCGTCGCGCCCATGCAGGTCGGCGTGTTGTGATGTTCGTTGAGCATGATGCCGTCGAAGCCGGCTTCCTCGGCGAATTGGTTCTGCTCGAAGGCCTCGTCATAAACTCGCGCGCCGATCTCGGGCCTGAAATTTGAATTCGAGAACGTGAGGCGTACGGAACTGCGGAAACTGTTTTTAACGTCGGCTTCCGTGTAGGCCACGTAAGGCCGTTCCGTGAAGCGCATGATAAACATCGCGGCGTCACCTCCTTAACGGCGAACAACGATACGCCATCGTTGCGGCGGACCTGACTGCGCCCGCCAGTCAAACTGCTAGCGGCGGCTACCGCCGCAGTTGAACATATTGCGCATCGAGTCCGCGACGTAAAGGCGCGTCAATTCGATTTTTCGCTCCCGCATGCGTCACGCCCCGGCGGAAGGGCCGCCAGGCGCGTCGAGATACCCTTGATCTCCCGCCGCCGAGCGGCGCAATCTGGCGCTTGAGTCTCATAGAACGCGCGTTGCCTCGGATTGCCTGTCGCGTATCCGGCGGGGCCTGAGGCCGGGCAATCGGAAGGAGGTATAGACGGTGTCCGAACTGGAAGAGCTGGAAGGGGCCAAACAGCTTTACATCCGCTACGCCCGCATCGTCGATCAGGGCGATCACGAGGAGCTACTGAATCTGTTCACACCTGACGGCTTCTTCGAAAGTTCGTGGCTGGGCCGTTTTGAAGGAGTATGAGGGGATGCGCAGGAATTTCGAGGCCAACCGCTCCCGCGGCATCCGCGATTTCCAGATGCGCCACATATTCTCCAACCTGGACATCAAGCTCAACGGCGACCGGGCCCAAGCGGAGTACTACGTCAGCGTTTACGTCACGCGCGACGGAGTTACCCAGCTCCTCGGCATCGGCGCCGCTCGGGACGAACTGAGAAAAGTTGGCGGCTCCTGGCTTTTTTACAGCCGCAAAGTAACCTTCGATACCAAAAAGCCCGAGATCCTGAGGTGACGTCCCAGCAGCACGGGCGGAAAGGGGGAAATCGCCCCTTGATTCTAGCAGGATTCCTTTGACTCTCAAGAACTTTACCTGACATTATAGGGAGTCGGTGCCAGCCACAACGTCGCGAATGGTTCGCATGTGATACCATCTCCGAATTACGGCAAGAGCCGTGCACGGAAGGAGCGAGCGATGAGAATAGCCAGACTCCTATGGGGAACCGTGTTTGCTCTAGTGATGTTGATCTGTCTTCACGGAACGGCCACGGCGCAAACCTACGCTTGTGGGTTCTGCGATGGCGGTCTCGGTTTCACCGCCTCCGGGACCAACGCGCTTGCGAACGTCCTCCGTGACGCTGACAACGACTCAGCCTTTGGAACCGACGCGCTCGAACTCAACACTACGGGAAGCGGCAATTCGGGTTTTGGAAATGCCGCTCTTTATCAGAACAGCTCCGGGGTTAACAATACTGCTGTCGGATCTCAGGCGCTTTACTCCAACACCACCGGCTTCAACGACACCGCCACCGGATGGAACGCCCTGCTGCTCAACACCACTGGCAGTCAGAACACCGCCACCGGAGAATATGCTCTGGAGGCCAACCTCACCGGCAATCAAAATACCGCCGATGGAAAGGCCGCGCTTTTTGGGAACACTGGCAGCAACAATACCGGCGTCGGATTCAAAACCCTTTTCAGCAACACAGCAAACAATAATACTGCCGCCGGATCGCAAGCGCTTTTCAGTAACACCACCGGCACCAATAACACGGCCAACGGTGTCAGCGCGCTTTTCGACAACATTGTCGGCACCGACAATACTGCAATCGGTGGCGATGCACTCTATAGCAACATCGCCAGCTTCAACACCGCCACCGGATTCGACGCGCTCCACTATAACACCACCGGCACCAACAACACGGCCAATGGTATCAACGCGCTTCTCTACAACGTCGCCGGCGATTACAACACTGCCACCGGCGCCAATGCACTCTACAGCAACACCGGCAACTTCAACACCGCCACCGGATCCGCTGCGCTCAGCCACAACACCACTGGCGTGGCCAACACGGCCAGCGGCATCAACGCACTGATCAACAACTCTAGCGGTAACTACGACACCGCAACTGGGTCCGATGCCATGCAGTCCAATAATACGGGCAACTTGAACACCGCCTTGGGGGAAGGGGCTCTGATTAACAACACCACCGGAAGTGGAAACCTCGGGGTCGGATCTGATGCCGGTCGCAATCTGACCACCGGCGATAACAACATCGACATCGGCAACCCGGGTGTAGCTGCCGAATCCAGCACAATCCGGATCGGAACCCTGGGAACTCAAACCACGGCTTTCATCGCGGGAATCAGCAACAGTCCCGTCGTCGGAAGTGCTCTGGTAGTGAGCAGTTCAGGACAACTGGGTATCGTGATGTCGTCGGCACGGTTCAAGCGCGACATTTACGATATGGGTGCGACGAGCGACGGGGTAATGCAGCTACGCCCGGTTACCTTCCACTACAAACAGGACCCGCAGGGGGAGCGTCAATACGGTCTCATTGCGGAAGAGGTGGCGCGGCTGTACCCGGAACTGGTGAGCTATGGCCCGGATGGCAAGCCGCAGACAGTGCGCTACCTGGAGTTGACCGCGATGCTGCTTAACGAGCTGCAGAAGCAGAATTGCCAACTGCGGAAGGAATCTGACGAGAACCAGCAGCAAGCCCGGCGGATTGAACATCTCACCCAGCGCATGGCGCAACAGGCTGGGCGGATCGACCGGCAGGAAGCCCGCAACCGACAGTTGTCCGCCGAGGTGGCGCAGTTGAAGGGCATGTTCGAGCAGGCCCGCAGTTTCCCGTCGAACGCGGCGGCGGGTGCGGTCGAATCCGCTCCATGGCAATAGCGGCCCCGCAGCCTCCTTGTCCGGACCCTTGGTGCTCTGCAAACTATCGATTCCGCGACGTCGTCGCTATACGTTACGCGCGATGGAGCTACCCAAATGCTCGGTATCGGCACCTCCCGCGACGAGCTGAGGAAAATTGGTGGCCGCCGGTACTTTCACAGCCGCAAAGTAAATTTCGATACCAAAAAGCCCGAAGTCTTGAGTTGACGTTCCACTTTTGAGGGGCTACTTGAGCAACGCCAGCCAGTCGCGCAACGCCTCGCGGGTGGTGAGAAAGGCGATATCGTCCCACGGGATTTCGTCCGGGCCGAAGAAGCGCACCTCAAGGGCCTCGTCAGAGGTCCCCGGGCGGTCTTCTCCGGGCGTGGCCAGATAGGCCGCGACGGCGGCGTGCGGATTAGCGGGATCCGCATAGAGACCCAAATGGCGATCGATCCGCACCCGCATCCCCACCTCTTCCAGGGTCTCCCTGCAGCGCGGCTTGTACGGGGGTCTCGCCGAAATCCACGAAACCACCTGGAAACGTCCATTTACCGATCTCGGGTTCAATGCCGCGCCGCAGGAGCAGGACTCGATCGCCCTCGATGACCAGGCAACCCGAAACGAGCTTAGGCCCCAGGAAGTGCACGAAACCGCATTCCGAGCAGACCTTATGCTCACGCCCGTCAGGCAGCAGGATGCGCTCTTCTAGCTTACCCGCGCACATCGGACAGAAACGGATTCCAAGCGGGTATCGGTGCTGAACGTGATGGTTAACGCGTACGGGCTCCTTGCTCATTCGTCGTGTCTCTCTGGAGCAAGAATCTATCACGGAAAAGCGCAGGATGGATGCGGCAAACCTATACGCTTTTACGCTGTTACAAAAAAGGACTCGCAATATGCGCGAGACTGCCGCCGCTGCAAAAGCAAATGGCTCGTGGTTACCGCTTGTCCGCGACCTGCCCGGTCTGGCAAACTTGCATTTCGGCGCCGGTCGCTCTGACTTTGGAGGGCACTTACGATGAGGGCGCCGCGCAACAGTCGAAACGATGCCGGGGTGGCGAAACGGCAGACGCAGAGGACTCAAAATCCTAATTCTGCCTGTGCACTGGGAAATAGCTCGCACGAAGTAGTGCGATGTGGGTGTGAGCGGCTAAGGAAAACCCGCTGAGCTTCTCACTCCGTCGAACCCGCTATCTCTCCTTCCAACAAGTGTTTGGTCACACTTCCGGACACAGCAGATAGAACCAGACGGGGCGCGCCTCCTTGCCCTCTTTAGTTCCCGGCTCGTGATATGTGGAGACTCGGTTTGAGGAGTCGATCCCTAGCTTCCGGAAACCCAACACGAATAAAAGCAAATGACATGCCAAGCGAAGTGGCTTCGAGTCCACCGCCTTGGTGGTCAAAGTGGTGGTCAAAGTTGAAGCACCTTCTGTGGCCCGTCGTTCGAGCGAACAATGGCCCTTCCGGAGCCGTCTGGTCATACCGGGCCGATGTAGCCCTTGCCCCGGTGTAAGCTCAGGCAGCAGCCTCGGTTAAGCTCGGACAGGCCCCTGGGTGTTCCGCTATTGGCTGATCTTGAACGGCACCCGGAATCCCAGCGTGGAGAGCTTGAGCGTCTGGGCGAGAGTAACGTATACAACGGACAACGGACCGACGCTACAGGGTGAAAGTCCTGTAGGAGAAAGGTAACGCCCGATGGGCTCGTAATCTTTTCGGGGGCTGTCCGTGGAGGGTAATATAAGACGTCTCCAACAATGCCGTAACTAACGGTCGGGAGCGTCAGGCCCCCGGCAGTTGGCCTCATGTACGCTGTGCCGCTGCAGTTGCTCGTCGTATAGTACAGAATAGACCCGTAGTATCCCTCAGCTGCGCCAAAGCCATTCGGCCCAACCGGAAGCAGCGTCTGAATCTCCGGTGAGGTGCTGATTCTGACGAGTGCGAAGTCTTGAGTCGTTAGAACTAGTTCCGGACCATATTGCGTGATCGGAAAATACGGCCCGACCTCCTGGCCCTTGGCATCGACCACCACGGCGGCGGGCGCGAAGGTCTGGGCGAAAGCCGGAACCGCAGCGACGAGAACGAGCAGACTTAATCCGAGCGTAACTTTGAGCATCTGTGTTTACCCCTCCGGTAAGCTTGGCGCGGAACCTATCACAAACGCGCCGCAGACGCCGACTGCCGCGTCGATCCTGCCAGACAGCGAATCGGAATCGTCCGGCGCCCAAAAAGCCCTATTGCGCCAGCCGGGCGGGGCCCTGGCCTATCGGGGGTTGCTTTGCGACAGACGAGTGCAGGCTCCCTACCAACTCTGGAGGTTGGATTTCTCCCTCCGAGCCGTGGGTCACAGCGAACGCAAAAATCGTAGTGTTCGAATTAGGTCAGGCGAATGGTTCACTATTTATGACGATCCGGTCCCTGCGGGGATGATTCTCTGGCGATGTAGCCCTTGCCCGGTGTAATTCCCTTGCAAAGTCAGCTAAAGCCCGGGCTGACCCTTTTAGTGTTTAGGACATTTCAGCAAGGTGGACTCCCGGCCAAAAAGGCATGCGACATGAGCCACAAGGATAGACCTGATACGATTCGACTGGTGGAGGGCGGTTGGACGGCGCCTCGAACATGCGATCCAGCACTTCATGCAGCGAAACTGCGGAACGGCCAGCCAAGCTCATGCAGTATCGGACCACGGCTCCTGACACCCATGCGACCTGCCTGGCTCAAGGTCTGTGGCGACGATCCCGACCGCAGCCTTCCAGTGGCTTGACCGACTCGGCTGAACCATTCTCGATTGTCCAACTGCCTTCAGTTTTCTGGCCTGAGAGGACCCAAGAGAACCCGGCGTGTTCGTTTTCTGGGATGCCTGGTCCACAAGCTGTGCGCGATAGACTCTGTCCGGAGAGTTTGCCGTTTCGATCTCTCCTCGGTCCGAACTTCTGTTCGCCCCGCACCTTCGCCCCGCTTCCTGGGGCCAGCCTGGAACTCGGAGCCGCGATTACAGAAATCCAAAGCGCTCGCGAACTTGCCACGTGGACAAATCTTGCGCCAAACCGAACTTTGATTTGATAGAGTGACCTTCGCCGAAATCTCTCTGCGCCTCTTCGATCAGTTCGCCTCTAAATTCCGTACGTACGGCTCGAAGGAAGGAGAGTCCAACCATGGCGCAAGGGCTACATGGGAACGGCGCTTAGGGCAAGGGCGACCGAATCCTGAACACTTCGTGAAAGGTGTGCGCACGCTCCCTCGTTCTTGACAGGAAGTCCGCGCAAATAGGTGTTCGGCGTGCCAGGAGGCTCGACGAGGCATGGATTCAGATTCTGAACAATAGCTTGCCCATATTGAAGACCACCCTTTGCCAGTTCAAGAACCGCTTTAGCCTTTGTCAGATCCGCCTGTAGTTGAGCGAGGAGGGGCATCATCGCCTCCATTGTCGCAGTTTTTTTCACGAGGTCATGTTGCGCCGCTACAAGCTGTTGCTGAGCTTGATTCATGGCGTTCTGTACAGCGTTCGCCTGATTTTGTACAGCCGCAGCTGACGTGATCAGAGCCTGAAAATTTGGATTACTCTTGAATCCGCCGGGTACAAAGATCGGAGGCATCGGAGGAACACAAACTCCCCATACTTCTTGAGGCAAGGCGTTACCCAGTGTCCAGGGAGAGGAAGCTATCTAGTCCTTTGGCGACCATAGAGGCTTTTTGCAGGACCAAACTTGCCGCACGCTGTTGCAGTGCAGTCTGCTGCGCCTCAATAGTCAAGACGTTCTGAGTTAGGGTAGCATAAACCTGCGTCGCAGCATTCACGGCGGCCGACTGGAGGTCGAATGCTTGCTGTTGGATCGCTAGTGCCTTTGAAGCTCCGTCGACTGCATTCGTACTCGCGGTAAGAGCAGTGGTAAATGGAGCAAGGAAATTCGTCGGGGAAAAATCCTTGTAATCGACGCAGGCACCACCTTGAACTGTTTCCCCACAACTCATCGTCAGAAGCCCTTGCACGGACCCGAGCAGATTTGCTGGGCTATCATTAGTGTCCACGACAGTGGCGGAGGGATTTTGCGCTCGCTGGAAATCATCAATGTATTCGGCCAAGGGATTCCCCTCCGCGCCACCCGCGAGATAGTCCGTCATTATCTTTTTTATGCCGCCCGGATATCGCTTATGCAGCATCTTCCACCATTGATCCACAGCGAAGTCAGCCACGGTTGAGTGATATTGTGACATTTCGTAGGTAAGAACCATAAGCCAGCTCTGTAACCAGTGTCCTGGTCCGGCTCCTCCTTTTTTTCCCCTAACTATTAGTGCCGCGCTCCAAACGCCAAATTCGCTTGGACTAGGTCGGTCACCCGCGCCGAGCTTCCAATGGGTGATCATTGCGGGATACCTACCATCCACATTGTCCGTGAAAATTTCCGGGAGCAACATTATTGTAGTTATAGGGTACGGTTCTGCATTGCTTTATCTCGTCGCTGAGCGACCCGAAGTCTCCATTGTCCAAAGGGCGTACCGCAGGACCTGAGGGCTGGTCGTCACCTTTTCCGTAATTCAAGATGTCACGTGCAATGTCGTGAAATCCACAAACACCAGCCAGCGCTCCCAGACCGATGTAATCATCTTGGGATTCCGGGAGGCTGTGGTTCCCCGGAGAACGATTGAACAGCCCCGGTACGACCTGACTTGCCTTCACACCGGCCGCTATCTGAGCTTTGTCGTAGGTCACATTTCGCAATTGCATGATCACAGAGGCTTCGGCTGTATAGAGTAACCCATTGTTCGTGGATGGCTCCGCAGTGGATGGGCCGCCAGGCGGCGGTGGGGGCTGCACCGGTTTACTGTGGATGAGGCCGTACTTATCCGTGTAGGGTTCCCATACCGCAGCAGTGAAGGTTTGTGCCGCTACCGGCAAAGCGGCAGACAATACACTGACACCCAATAACAGTCCAAAGACACGCGTGTATGACAGGCACGCAGTTTTCACCAACCTTCCTCCTGAACCAAGGATATGTATATCTGAACGTGCTCCGATAACTGGATTCGCTACCGCGGCGCCATGCGTGCCGCAATTCCCAATCGGTGATTTCAGCAGCTGGAAATGGCAGGTCAGCGGGCTCCAGCTCAGCCGAACTCACAGCATCGTCACTGTCATCAGCAGAATCATCGTCGTCCTGTTGATCCGCATCTTGGCTATCACCCGCTTCAGCATCTAAAATTTCCAATAACGGCTGCGGCGACGACGCGTAAATAACGCACCATCGCCAGCCGCAGCCGTTGTTTGGGATTGACTAGGAATGCCTTTTATCCGGCTTTCCATTTTGATCTTTCGTGCTGAGGTACCGATAGAACAAATTTGCCCTGTAGAGCAAGGATTGTCAGCGTTTATTCTGGCACGGGTGACTGCCTGCCTGCGGAAGCGGCCGGTTGCACCACTTGGAATGGGTCCTTAGCCGTGATTCGGCGCAGCCGTGGCCGATTTTCAAAGACACCTCTCCAATCCTCCGTTCTGCCCGCCGCCGATTTGCAAGCTGCCAGCGTCCGCGACTATCCTGCCGGTGCCGGCAGCGTCAAGGCTCGTTGTGCGCATTGCTTTCCCGGCACATGCCGTTGCGCGATCCACTTCTCCAGGTTGGCACGCAGGACCGGAAGTCGCCGCCCAAGCGAAATGCGGGCAGATCATGAGATTTGATAAATCTATAGACGGTGGTGTAGTGGACTTTCAGATAGTCGGCGACACCATGGAGCGTCATGATCTCGCTCGCAGCGTCACCGCCGGCTGACTCCGGCTCTGGTTCCTTGTTCTTCCGCTTCATTTCCCTACTTCTCGCGCCACTTTGTCCACCGCGTCAACCCTAAAGCGGTGGAGTTTCCGACGTTTAGAAGATGCGGCTTCGGTCTCGCAAAGAACACGTTTCCCCCTTGCTGGACAAGCTTCACCGCTCATAGAATCATGGAACCACCCGCCTATGGTCGTGCGCGTCGTTAGTTGCACCGAAAGGCGTGGACGCGCCCGCACCATCGCGCTAAAAACCGCCTTGTTGTTCCGCCCCAGCACGCGCTCGACGCCAGCGCGGTCCATGGCCTGGAAGACCCCATGGCCAAGGCACACCTGACACGATTCGACTGGTGGAGGGCGGTTCGACAGCGCTCGAACATGAAATCCAGCACTTCATGCAGCGGAACTGCGGAATGGCCAGCCAAGCTCATGCAGTATCGGACCACGGCTCCTGGCACCTATGCGACCTGCCTGGCACCCATGCGGCGTTCCTCGCTTAGTGTGCAGGCGGCAAACCCCATGTCCCACCGTTCCAGTGGCCTGACAAACTCGGTTGAGCTTTCTCAACTGTCCAACTTGCCTTCAGTGTTCTGCCCCTGAGAGGACCGAAGAGAATCCCGCCTGTTTCGATGTCTGGCCCGAGTGGCAACACAAAGCTGTGCGCGATAGACTCTGTCCGGAGAGTTCGCCGTTTCGATTTCTGCTCGGTTCGAACTTCGTTTCGCCCCGCAACTTCGCCCCGCTTCCTGGCGCTGCCTGGCAGTCGGAGCCGTGATTACCAAATTTGGAGCGCTTTGCGAATTCGCCAGACCTGAAAATCTTGGGCCAAAACCGAACTTGGGCCCTATTAAGTGATCTTCCTCTGGGACCACTCCGTCCTCTGATTAATTTCGCTTCTAATTCTGTACGTACGGCTCGAAGGAAGGAGGGTCCGGCCCGAGGTTCAAGGGCTACATCCGAAACCGTGCTCGGGGCAAGGGCTACATCACGAATGAACGAATGTGCTTCGCCAACTTGGTAGCTGACAGATTTTAGAACGGACGCGATACGAAACGGTTTGGCCTCGGAAGCAATAGGTAGCTAATGTCCGTCATCATTTGGCACGGACACGTTTCGACGCTGGGTGAACGGGCTGCCGATTCGGCCTTGGTCGATGCTTCGGTCCCCATCCGAATCCGCACGTCTAAGACGAGAGTGCTGCCCGACCGCTCCCCACTACCTACCCGGAGGAGCCATTGCCCCTTAACCTTATCGGTGCCGGAACTGAAGTGAACGAGGGAAGCGCCTCGCCACAATGCCACAGCCAACCGATCAATGATCCTGTCATAACCCATGGACGCGGTTACCGATCGCTCCGAGCCTTGTTTGCTCTGGCAAGCATGACGGCGGGTGGGCGCTGCGCTGGCACCGTGTGGTGGCCATTCCCGGGCGAGATACTCTTATTCAAGATCCCAGCTAGCGACCAGACTTAAATCGTCCACTCCGGCACCCGCTGGTCCTGCCTCAGGCGGAGCCGAGGGGGCGCAACTCCGTCGAAAATATCTCACGAACGTTCCTGTCTAGCATCGGGGCTGGGTACGGATACCATCGTTTCCAAGAACCCTTCTGAGATGGCTGCGTTCGGGCCTGGTACGCGAAGGATTCTTTTTCAATATTCATCCCACCCGGTAGTTCGTGCGCAGGAAATCCACGTATCCAGCAGAGCCGCCATGGCGGGCGAACCGTGATTCGCTGACCGGATGGAAGCGCGCCAGCGGCTTCCAATCGTCGTTGTAGTCTAGAGCGCAGCTACGTAGCTCGCGCACCCACCCCTTTGGGCAGGTGGTCGTTATTCGCGATGACTCTCGACAACGCCCCACCACAACCATCAAATAGGCCCCTGTAGCCCTTGGGCGCGGGACCGGGTATGTGCCCCCATATGAGGATGGGGCTCGCCTTGGCCGATGCGGGCAGCGCCGGAGGCTGGCGGGGATCGGACAGCGAGTTCCGAAGGGGGCCGGCTGGCGACCTGACGAGTTCCCAACCGGCAATATGCACATCCGACGGGCCCGGTCCCGATGAGGATGCTTATCAGGTCGTATGCCGAGGAACATCAGGGCCACAGCGTGAAGACGTGCTGGATTGCCGATGTGGCTTCGTCCTTTGGCCTAACCTCACGTGTCGCATTCAATCAACTCGACCCAAACCGCCGAAAAATCCCTGATCTTGAACTAAGTGTGGCGAGATTATCGAAGCGTTCCGACAGTTGGGATTGATTCCAACTTAAAGTCCATCGATTGAGCCGCGACGTAATCCTTCGTCTTCATTTTTTCTCCGGCTAGAAACCCCTACGATTCGGTGCAGCCCTTTGATTCGAACTTGGCGTTATCGACTCCACCAGTTCGTTCACGGCTTTTTTGGCAAGTCGAATCCTTAATCCGGCCCGTTACCCGCTATGATCCCCCTGGTCGGTTAAGCGGGTATGGATCGTAGCCCGACGACCCCGGCAGCACCTATCGAACTGTAAAGCAGACGCTGGAAGCTATCGGCCCTCAGGAACCCCTGTGCGGTGCTTCGCGGGTCACGGAGATGGCTCAGGTTGGTTCACGTAGCGGGGCCGCGCTAAGGCCCTACCAGTTCCCGCTGCAGATCGTACAGCGCGCCCGCAAGCCCTTCGACGGCAGCGACTGGCTCTTCGACATCAAGCACGACGGCTGTCAGGGTCAAGGCCATCCGGGACGGCGGTCCAACCCGCCTCTTTACCCGGCAAGGGGTTCGACGTTTCCGCCAAGCACCCAAATATCACCGGCCAGTTGAACGACCTGCCCGCAGACGGTTCGTCATCGACGGCGAACTCGTCGTGCTTGACGGCGATGGGAGATCAAATTTCACGAGGCTCATGTTCGGGCGGGTGGGATCGCACTATTTTGCGACCGATTTGCTCTGGCTGGACAACGCCGACCTGCGGCCCATCCGGCGGCTTTTCCGGGGCAAAAATGCAGATGTCATAATTTTTCTTCCAGTTTAGAGCGCCCCCTGAATTCAGGGGTGGAGAGCGGTGGCTGATACCGTCAAAAGCCTCGATACTGGTCCCAAAGGGCCTCAGGTCCTATCCTGACAGGGCAGCCGCGAACCGAAGCCGCGAGGAGGCCCGGTATGGACTACTCCTGACCCAAGCCGGCGGCCCCGGTGTCTAAAAGAGGGCCAAGCGTCTGGCGTATCGACGATGCTGCTGACAAGCCGACCGATCATTTGAGCCAAAGCCCTTTCATTCGTGTTCACGATGTTTAGTCGTGAAAGCCGGCGTGAACTCGATGTTGTAACCGCTGTGCCAGGGCTTAACATTGTTGACGATCCCGTTGAACACGATTGCCGCCAACCAGCCGTGGAGACCTTTAAATTCGACGCTTTCCGCGAACACTTCAGCTGCGCGATGCTTATCGCCAGCGGCAGCAACGATAGATTGGGTGATCATCTCCATCAATTCAGCTTGCTGCTCGATTGATAGTTCTATGCATGCCATCGAAGTGTCACCTGCCTACAAAAATTTCCCTTTGGCATAGAGCCGGCGGACATGACCACACCGCTGTTCGGAGCCGCGCCTTGAGGATTAGAAGACCGTGGGTGGAAACGCCGCATGGTAGTAACGGTCCGCCGCCAGTACAAATCTCTACAAGCGCTCAAATCCCAATCCACTCCGCCTCACCCACGCTCCACATCATCGTTGCGCCGGCGGATACAGGCAAGGTGCTGCTTGACCGAGGGCGGAGACATTTCTTGGGCGCCCAAAACCTGACCACCGCGTCCCCCGCAAGCCTGGTAGCATTAAAAGGGTCGCGAGCATTGGCCTCCAAAACCACCTGAAAGGCCTCACTCATCATTTGACAGCGGTAACCTCCCGCTTACCCTTCAGTGCGGTGGGCGCAATTAAGCCATCTGGCAGTGAAGGTGACGGTGGACGGCGCGGTCAAGTGCCTCCGCACGGGAATGGCGCAAGTCGGTTCTTCAAGATCTGCTTCGGCCCGCCTGACCGGTCCGCTATTGCGATCACGTGGCGGGATACCGCAAAGCCTTTTACGAATTGGGTTCCGCGAAGCGGGTCTTGAGGTAATGGTCGCGAAGCGCCGCAGGTCCGCTTATCGGGGCGGTCTTACGGCGACTGGCTGAAGTTGAAGTGCCTGGGCACCCGTGAGTTTGTGGTGCGCGACTGGATTCCAGAACCCGCAAGCTCCCGCCGAATAGCAGCGTGGCTATTGGGTGTGTTCGACGGCGTTCTCCATTTTTCCAGAAAGGTTGATACCGCCTTCTCGGCCAAGACCCTGCGCGATATCGGCGACGCCCTGAAGGTCAGCGCCGACTTCGCCCTTTTCAACCTTCCGTCACGTCGAACCTCGATCTGATTCTGGCGCTCGATCGAGCGAGGCCGTCAGAGTATGGGTTTTTGCGTGGTGGCAGCTCAAAGGCGTTCTGTCTCAACGTGCTTCCGAAATATTCTGCGGCCTTCGGGGCAAGGGCTACATAAGCATCGATGAATGGCTTCTCCTTTATGTTAGCTGACTGAGTCTTAGGAGGCGATGGAAGCGACATCAGCGATCTTGGCTCGGCACAGTGAGGGAGGAAATGTGCGCATTCCCGATCGTCCGGAAGCGCGGTATTTCGACCTAGGGTGACGGGACTACACCAAACTCTGGTCACACTCGCGCTGATGCCAATCGAACCAAGACAAAGCGATGTAGCCCTTGCCCCTGAGCCAATGGTCGTCGTGGGCGTCCGTAGGTTTGCCTCGTCTCCCGTCGTGACGGGATTTCAGCATTGGTTACCGCGATGTTGCACAGTGCTGGGCCGCCATGGCGGATCATGAATTTGATCAGAAGCCCCGGCTCGTACAATGATTGGTCCCTAATGCAAAGGCAGATATTTCACATCAGCTTCAATGTGAGGACCAATTGGGCGCTACTACTGGTGGGACGCCTTAACAAGGCGACCAATCCTGCTTTGAAGGCGCGCTACGAACGTTTGTGGAAAAGTGAACTTTATCCGATTGCGCTCAGCCTTGAGGCGAAGCTATCCAAGCTTCCTAGCGTCGTGCGCGTGGTCGATCAGGCGATCGGAGAATTGAGCAAAGAATTTGAGGATAGAACTGCAGAGATCGATGATGTATCGCCGACTATCCGCGCGCGCTCGTTCTTCACAATTCCTCGTAGGTCTCATGGTATCGGCTAACATTGAGTCATACATTTATCATTTGCAATCTGCCTATGAGCTCGCTCGAAGATTTTTCATTAAATTTAACCGCACGATGCTCGACAGACCGGCAAAGGAAGACGACCTTAAAGCGGTGTTGAAGGACGCAGGTCTCGACTGTTCCTGGATCGAGGTTTCAAAACGGCTCGTCGTCTCAGTGCTCACAGTCGGCCCTCTGGTGTGACGTTGAAAAAGTGAGCGATGACCCCAGACGATATGAGCTACTGATAGGTGAGATCCATTCGATTAATCCGGCTCAGTACCTCACGATGGCGCAATATAGGGACCTGTACGTGCAGTTTGGGCGTACTCTTGCTAGGCTTCAGGAGTGGTTGTTTGCTCAGATCAATGCTATCGACAATGACAATGCGGCTACGTAGCAGATGCGAGCCTCACTATCTTGCTCCTTTCGGTCCCCTTTCTCCACGGCGCAGCTCAGGACCAGTGGCAAGATGGTAAGGAGGAGGAAGAGTTTCGGCGATCCTCGCGTTCACCATTCCACTGGCCCCCGCGTCCGCAAATTTCTGACGCGCGGGAAAGACAAAGACGGAGCAGCGACCGGCAATGGCTAAAAAACGGGTAAGTTCAACCGCGATCGGAGCCTTCGTTCTCGCCAGCCTCGGGCTTTTGGCGATCGTCGTCGTGATCCTGAGCTCAGGAAAGTTGTTCAGCCACCCGCACTATTACATCTGCATGTTTCAGGGCAACCTCAACGGTTTGAAGGTCGGCGCCCCGGTCAAGGTCAAAGGCGTTCAGATCGGCACAGTGCAGTCAATCGGTTTGAGGCTGAAACCCGACGAGGGCAAGCTCATCCATCAGCCGTTCCAGCAGGCCAAAAACGGGGGACACCCGGCTCTCCCACCGTATGGGCTTTTCCGGTTATCTTTCAGCTCGACGAGCGTGAACTCAAGAGTAAAGGCGCAACTGGCGCGGCGCTGGACCCCAAGGAATACGAGAACCTGATTTATAGTCAGGGACTGCGGGCTCAACTGAACATGGAGAGCTTCCTGACCGGGCTACTCTACATCGATCTCAGCTTCCATCCCGAAACTCCCTTCCGACTCTTCATTCAGCCCGGCAGCGGCCCATACCCCGAAATCCCGACTATTCCAACCGACCTGGAGCAAATCCGCGTGGAGGCGACCAGGGCATGGCAAAGATCGAGAAAGTCGACCTCAACAAGCTGGTCAATTCGATCACCGACGCGGGAATATCGGTCAAGGAATTGGCCAGCGATCCCGAGCTCCATCAGGCAATCGCCTCGATCGACCACATCGCTAGCGACCCCGCGTTAAGAGAAGCCATTAGTTCGGCCAAGGAAACTCTGGGCAACGTCAACAAGACCGTGATCGCGGCAAAAAGCGTCATCGACCGGACCAGCCCGAAGATCGATCCACTGATCGCGAGCTTGCAGAAGTCGTCGAGCGATTTGCAGAGCGCGCTGGTGCAGGCACGCCACCATGGCGTCGGCTCAGCTTGATTGTCAGTCCCGGATCGCCCCTAACCCATAAGATGGATGCGACACTGGATAATCTTTCCGACGCCTCGCGTTCGATTCACGACCTCGCCGATTACCTGCAGCGCAACCCGAGCGCACTCATTCGCGGCAGGTACTACGCGGCCGGCAGCCAGTGAAATTCATGAAGGTGCTGTCGGCCCCGGTTCGCTCCGATAGCCAAGTCAGATGGCCCTACGCTCCGAAGAACGTAGGTGTCGTTGCTCGCGTAGAGAACACGCAGGCGGATATCCAGGCGCCCCCCGGACAAATTCTAGGCGGCTGTTCTGCTGTCCACTTTCGGCCATCGGCGCAGCTCCGGCATCACCTTCGTCGCGTATGCCGCCATGCTCGCCTTCACGTCGTCGAAAGACGTTCCCGAGTAACTGAAGCCGAGGCCGGCCTGGATGTCACCGATGATCGCGCGCCGCTCCTCATACTTCTCGAGAATCTGTTTCGGCGTGCCCCACATGTTGCTGTCGACGAACGTCTTCACCATCGCGTCGAGCCCGATCGTCTCGCGCGCCCCCTTGGCTCCGCTGTAATTGGCGTAGCTTTTCGAATCGGTCAGATGCTCTCCGAAAATTTCGTAGTGATCGGCGAAGCTCTCGAAGTATTTTCCAATGAACTCGTGGGCCATTTCGTACGCCCGGTCTGAGCTCTCGTCACAAAAACACGAGTCGGCAGTCATCACGGGCGGCGCCGGTTCGTGGTGAAACAACTCATCGAGCGATCGGTACCGTTCGATGGTGGGCAGCACTTCAGGCCAAGGCTTAAACGCGAAGAGGCATTGCACTGCTCCCACCTCAGCGCAAATCGGTACGGTATCCGGAGACATCGCCACCATGTAGCGGCGGCCGGCAAACGACTTCAGTGGCCGCGGCCGAATCGGCACTCTTGGCTGCGGATAATACTTGCCTTTGCCTTCGATAAAGCCTACTTCAATCGCCTTGCAGATCATCCGCGCCGACTCGTCGAAGCGCTCACGCGAATCCTCCATGTCTTGGCGGAAGCCGACGTACTCGCGCTTAGCAAGGCCGCGAGCCATACCGAACATCGCGCGTCCGTCGGAGAGATGGTCCAGGACGACTATTCGCTCTGCCACTCGTACCGGATCGTTCCAAGGCAGAATCACGCCCAAGGTGCCCAGCTTGATGCGGTTGGTGATCGCTGCCATGTATCCGAGGAATTGGAACTGATCGGGACCCATCGCGTAATTGGAGAAGTGATGTTCGACCGCGAAGAGTATGTCGAAGCCCATGGGTTCCATGAGCTTATTAATGGCGATCTCTTTCTTCATGAACTCTGGGTCAGACAGGTGGTCCTTGTAGTTATTCCAGAAGGTGACGCAACTGATC
>CAWGQB010000040.1:0-18070 GCA_963824565.1 uncultured Pseudomonadota bacterium
TCATCGCCATCCGCTGCGCTCGCTCGAAGATCAGGACGCGGAGGACATGCTGTGGATTCGCCAGGAGTTCATCGCCCAACCCCATGAGCTCGGTCATACGGTAATCTTCGGCCACACGCCGATGCGCGATGTGATGGTCGATTTGCCCTATAAGATCGGGCTTGATACCGGGCTGGTGTATGGGGGCAAGCTGAGTTGCGTGGAATTTACCGAAGGCCGCTGCTACCAGGTCACTCGCGAAAGCGATAATGTCACTTCGCATCTGATCAAAGCCCTGCGCTAACCCCCTTCCGTCCGATTACGCCCCCGGCTATTCTGTCCAGTTCAGTGGCGGTGTAGCTCAGTTGGTCAGAGCACGCGGCTCATATCCGCGGAGTCGTAGGTTCAACTCCTACCACCGCCACCATTTCGCACCTCCCCAACCGCGCCCTGCGTTGCGTAGCGCCGGCCTCAGTACCGGTTCTTTCGTTAGTATCCCTCATCGTGCGTGGCGGCGGAGAGCAGCAGCAGTTTCAAAGCGGCGCGTCGGATTTGCGCTCTCCACCCGGATATTATTATCCTGATTCGATATCGAAAGACGATAATCGATGGCGGCACCCAACGCAATCTATTCAGGCCTGATCCGGTTGCACATCCTTCACCATGCGTCGAAAGAGCCGATCTTCGGCTTAGGGATTATCGAGGAGCTGGGACGCCATGGTTACCGGCTGAGCGCTGGGACCCTCTATCCCCTGCTCCACGGATTGGAACGCGAAGGCTATCTGCGCTCAATCGAAAAAAGGAACGGCCGGCATGCCCGCCGTCTTTACAAGGCAACTTCAAAGGGCCGCCAGGCGTTGCGGGAGGCGAAGAGCAAGGTCCGCGAGCTGTTCGCCGAACTGTTCGAAGATGAGTGAGGACGCCCTGCCACCGCCACAAGAGACTGCCGACGCGGCAACCAAGGCTCATGACGCTTCCGCCGGTGTGCTGAGGCAGATTGCGCTCTCGTTCCTGCGATTGGGCGCGACCGCCTTTGGCGGTCCGGCAGCCCATATCGCGATGATGGAAGAGGAGTTCGTTCGGCGGCGGGGCTGGGTTTCCCACGCGGATTTCCTCGACATGCTAGGCGCATCCAACCTGGTTCCTGGTCCGAGCTCGACCGAAATGGCCATTCATATCGGCCATCAACGAGGCGGCTGGAGAGGGCTGGTCGTCGCGGGCGTGTGCTTCATCCTTCCCGCGATGTTGATCGTGATGGCCTGTGCGTGGGCCTACACGACCTTCGGTTCGTTTCCTCAGGTGCAGAGCATCCTGTACGGAGTCAAACCCGTCATCATAGCCGTAGTGCTGCAGGCTCTGTGGGGCCTCGGCCGCACTGCGGTCAAGAATAGTTTCCTGATAGCCGTCGGTCTGCTGGCCACGGCGGCCGCGATAGCCGGCGGAAATGTATTGGCGATACTTTTGGCTGCCGGCCTGGTGACTGTTGTCCAAGCCTGGATCAAGGAGCATCGTCTCGCCAGCAATCTAAGCGCGCTACCGATGCCGGCCAAAATCTTCATGGCAGCAACTCCGCTGTTGGCCGCGGCGGGCCAGATAAGCCTGTCGGCACTGTTCGTGGTTTTTCTGAAGTTTGGTGCCGTCATCTTCGGAAGCGGTTATGTCTTGCTGGCGTTTCTTCAGGCCGATCTCGTCGATCGGCTGCATTGGTTGACTCAGGCGCAACTACTCGACGCGGTGGCCGTGGGTCAGGTTACACCCGGACCGGTATTCACCACTGCGACGTTCATCGGCTATCTGCTCGGAGGCGTTCGCGGTGCCGTGGTCGCGACCGCCGGTATTTTCTTGCCTGGCTTCCTCTTCGTCGCTGCCAGCCGTCCCCTAATTCCGCGGATTCGCCGCTCGATGATCGCGGGTGCGTTTCTCGACGGGGTAAATGTTGGGGCAGTTGCGCTGATGATCGCGGTTACCTGGCAACTCAGCCGAGCTGCGCTGGTAGATTTCCCCACCGGCGCTATCGCCGCTCTCAGCGCGGTCGCTTTGATCTATTTTCGCATCAACTCCATATGGTTGATCTTCGCGGGCGGGCTGATCGGCTTGATGGCAAGTCTGTAGTCCGCCGGCTTAGAGCGGACGAAACAGATTTGGGGGCGCCGATTGATTGTTCTCGACGATCCGCGCGCCGAAAGTGTTCGCTGGCGGTCCCCTTTCAACATTAGCTTCCGATACGAATGTGCTTCGGCGCCAGCTCTTTGACAATATTTAAATAACCATATAATTATTTAAGAGCTAAACCTTGACAGATCCATTTCAATGCCTCTAATTTTGAACCAATGAAAAAGTCGGCGGCGCTTGGGGCCTTGAACGCTCTGGCCCAGGAAAACCGGTTGGATATCTTTCGAATGCTGGTCCGGGCCGGGCTCGAAGGCATCGCGGCAGGTGTCCTCAGCGAGCGGCTGGGTTTGGTGCCTGCGAACCTCTCCTTCCATCTCAATCAGCTCAGGTACGCGGGCCTGGTGTGGCCGCGCCGCGAGGGCCGCTCGATTATCTACGCGGCGAACTTCGACGCGATGAACGGCTTGGTCGCGTACCTCACCGAAAACTGCTGCGAGGAGCAGGCTCAGGCTCCGGGCACCGCCGGGCGGCAGCCGGAACCCACGGCCGATCGTGAGCTTAACGTATTGTTTTTGTGCACTCGTAACTCGGCCCGCAGCGTTATGGCGGAATGCGCGCTCAATCGCTGGGGCAAGGGAAAATTCCGCGCCTTCAGCGCGGGCAGCCATCCCAGCAAGAAGGTGAATCCGATAGCGCGTGAGATGCTTGAGGGACTGCGCTATGAGACCGGCGGATTGCGTGGCAAAAGCTGGAACGAATTCGCCCGGCGCGGCGCTCCGAAGCTCGATTTCGTATTAACCTTATGCGATCGGGCGGCCGCGGAAGTCTGCCCCACCTGGCCCGGACAACCAATATGCGCGCATTGGGGCGTGGTCGATCCGGTGACCTTTGCCGGCAGCACCGACGCCAAGCGCGGATTCTTCCTGCGCGTTTATAGGGAACTCGAGCATCGCATCAAAATCTTTACCAGTCTTCCGCTCGACACGCTGGAGCGGTTCGCAGTCGAGCGCCGGGTCAGGGAAATCGGCCAACTGAAACTTGCCGGCTGAACTGACGCCAAGCCGATCTGCTGATGGACAAGTTGTGGAGCAACCGATGGCAGTACGCGTAGGAATCAATGGTTTCGGGCGCATGGGCCGCCTGGCGTTGCGCGCCGCGTTCGGCAATCCCGACTTCAGCGTGGTCCATGTCAACGAAGCCAAGGGCGGCCCGGAAACCGCCGCTCATCTGCTCGAGTTCGACAGCGTGCACGGACGCTGGCCGATGGCGATCGCAGGCGAAGCTGACAGTTTCACCGTCAACGGCCATCGCATCGGTTTCACCAACGCCTGACACCGGAAGAGATCGCATGGGACGAATATGGCGTCGAGGTAGTGCTGGAATGCTCGGGGAAGTTTCTGACGCCGGAAGCCCTGGCACCGCACTTCACGCCCGGCGTGCGCAAGGTTATCGTTGCCGCGCCGGTCAAAAGCGGGGCGCGCTCAATATCGTCATGGGGATCAACGACTATCTCTATGACCCGCGCCGTCATCACCTTGTTACCGCCGCCTCCTGCACCACGAATTGTCTCGCCCCGGTGGTTAAGGTCGTGCATGAAAGCATCGGGATCCGGCACGGCGTCATCACCACGGTCCACGACGTCACCAACACTCAGACCGTCGTCGACGCGCCGCACAAAGACCTGCGGCGGGCGCGCTCCGCGTTGACGTCGCTGATTCCGACCACCACCGGTTCCGCGACCGCAATCGGTCTCATCTACCCCGAACTCCAGGGCAAGCTTAACGGCCTGGCGGTGCGCGTCCCGCTGCTGAACGCTTCTCTTACCGACTGCGTTTTCGAGCTGTCGAAAGAGACGACGCCGGCCGCGGTAAACGCCTTCTTCAAGGATGCGGCGGAAGGGCCGCTGCGGGGAATTCTCGGCTTCGAGCATCGGCCGCTGGTTTCTGTCGACTTCCTCAACGATCCGCGCTCGTCGATCGTCGATGGCCCCTCGACGATGGTGGTCGATGGCACCCAGGTCAAAATCCTGGCCTGGTACGACAACGAATGGGGCTATGTCAACCGGCTGGTCGAGCTGACCACGAAGGTCGCTGCCAGTCTGCCGGTTTCATCGGCAGAGTCAGGTCAAGGCCGATGAACTCAGCCGTGCGCAATTACGCGCTGGTCACCGGGGCCTACTGGGGTTTCACGCTCACCGACGGCGCGCTGCGGATGCTGGTGCTGCTGCATTTCGACCGTCTGGGCTACAGCGCGGTACAGATCGCGTTCCTGTTTCTGTTCTACGAATTCTTCGGCATAGTGACCAATCTTCTGGGTGGATGGATCGCCGCGCGCTCCGGGCTGAAAATCACCCTTTATGGCGGCCTGATACTTCAGATCGGGGCGCTGATCATGCTCGCCCTGCTGCAACCGCAATGGTCCCGCGTGGCCTCAGTAACATATGTAATGGCGGCGCAGGCGCTTTCGGGCATCGCCAAGGACCTGACCAAGATGAGCGCCAAGAGCGCTATCAAAGTCGTAGTGCCCGAGGGCGAAGACGGCGCGCTGTTCAAGTGGGTCGCGCGCCTGACCGGCTCCAAGAACGCACTGAAAGGCGTCGGTTTCTTCATGGGCGGCGTGCTGTTGAGTGCGTTGGGATTTGTTGGCTCGCTGGCGGCGATGGCGACCGGATTGGCAATAGTCCTCTTCGGCACCGTTTGGTCGTTGCCGGCGGAGATGGGTAAGGCCAAATCGAAGGTCAAATTTACCCATCTGTTTTCCAAAAGCGCTGCGGTCAACTGGCTGTCGGCGGCGCGCCTTTTTCTCTTGGCGCGCGCGACGTCTGGTTCGTGGTCGGCTTACCGATCTTTCTGGCCTCAATCCTGGGATGGTCATTCTGGCAGGTCAGCGCCTTCGCGGCCTCGTGGTTTATCGGCTACGGCTTCGTGCAGGCAATCGTGCCGGAGATCCTGCGCAAGTCCGGCGCGCGCCAGGGCGTGACCGGTGATACCGCACGCTTATGGGCCTTTGTCCTGACGGTTATTCCAATCATGCTGGCGGCCGCCTTGAAACTGAATTTTCCTCCGGCCCCCGCGCTGATGATCGGATTGGCGCTGTTCATGATCGTGTTCGCAATCAATTCTGCCGTTCACTCGTACCTGATCCTCGCCTATTCCGACGAGCACGAGGTGGCCATCAACGTCGGCTTTTATTACATGGCCAACGCCGGAGGCCGCCTGGTGGGAACCCTCATGTCCGGAGTGATTTTCGAATACTACGGCTTTATCGGCTGCCTGCTCGTCTCGGGCGCCTTCGTGCTGACCGCAGCGGTGCTGTCCTTCAACCTGCCGCACGCCGCCGCCGTTCCCTTGACGGTCAAACTCAAAGAAGCCGAATCGTGAGGGCGAAAGTCTACAATGTTCTATTTCTGTGCACGACCAACTCGGCGCGCAGCATCATGGCAGAAGCGATCATCAACCAGGCCGGACTTGGGCGTTTCCGTGGCTTTAGCGGCGGCAACCAAGCGTCAGGAAGAGTCAACCCTTTAGCCTTGGAGCTTCTGGAACGCCACCACTTTTCCACCCGGAATTTGCGCAGCAAGAGTTGGACTGAGTTTGTGGCTCCCGATGCGTCACACATGGATTTCATAATCACCCTGTGCGACCAGGTCAGGGGTGAGGTATGTCCCGAATGGCCCGGCAATCCGATAACCGCCGATTGGGGAATTCCCGACCCAGCCATTGCGAGCGGAACACAGGATGAACGGATCGCGGCCTTCCGCGATGCGTTGCGCGCATTGGAACGGCGCATTCGGATTTTTGCCAGTTTGCGGCTGGAATTGCTCGACCGGATGAGCATCAAGCAGCGCGTCGACGAAATCGGCGCGACCGATTCATCCGGCGAGGAAGACAAGCGCTAGCGGCTTATAAAACTGCTTTCAGACCAATGCATTCGCTGGCACAAAACTGTCGATTCGGGCGTGGCGCTACCGCGCACTTGCGCCGCGGGATTACAAACAGAGGCAACGCATGAACCCGACAATAAGCATATCAGGAGGAAAGACCGTGCGATGTGATGTTGGACAGAAACTTTGTGCGGCAATCTCTTTGCTGGCGCTTGCCGCGATACTGATCTGCCCTCGTGATGTGCGAGCGGACGCCGTTGTAATTAACGGCGACGGTTCGACCTTTGCGTATCCGATGTATTCGAAGTGGATCGAGGAATACCGGAAAATCGATCCGGGCGTGCGCCTTAGTTACGAATCCCTGGGTTCTGGAGCAGGCATTCATGACGTCATGTTAGGCACTGTGGATTTCGGGGGAACCGATGGTCCGCTGAACAAGACCCAAATGCTGGATTTCAGTACCCACCGCAATTGCGAGGTGCTCCACTTTCCGACCGCTTTGGGAGCGGATGTTCCCATATACAATATCCCTGGAGTGATTCAGGAGCTCAATTTCACTCCTCAGGCGCTTGCCGGGATTTACCTGGGAACCATCACACAATGGGACGATCCTGAAATAGCGAAAGCAAACCCGGAAGTATCCCTGCCGCATCACGAAATCGCGGTCATCTATCGCCATGATGGGAGCGGTACCACCTACGTCTGGACGGACTACTTGTCCAAGGTGAGTTCTGAATGGAGGGAGCGCGTTGGTACAGGAATTTTGGTCAATTGGCCAGTAGGTCAAGCCGCCAAAGGCAACGCAGGGGTAGTCCAAATGGTGGTCCAAACGCCCTATTCCGTCGGTTACACCGAGCTAACCTATGCCTTTGAAAAGGGTCTATTTTACGGCAGGGTAGAAAACCAGGCGGGCTCATTTATTAAGGCTGATTTCGCGAGCGTCACCGCGGCGGCTGCTGGGGTAGTGCAGAACATGCCGGATGACTTCCGTGTGTCGATTACCAACGCGCCCGGAAAGGACGCGTATCCCATATCGAGCTTTACTTGGCTCCTGATTCCGTCCGAGATCGCAGACTCCGCCAAGAAGGCGGCCTTAGTCGGCTTCCTGCGCTGGGGTTTGACCAAAGGCCAGGATTACCTCGAACCACTCTCCTATGCTCGCCTCCCACCCGCGGTGATTGCCAAGGAACAACGCGCTCTGAGCAAAATCAAATAGGAACCAGAACTCGCGTTTCGCGCAGCTCGCACGGTCTTGCACCTGTCAATAACGGTGGATATCGAATATCTTCCTCGTCAGCATCAAGGACTGGAATGACAAGGAAAACTAGGAAGGAAGAAAAGAATATGCGCGTAAGAGCCCACTTGATGGCAAACGTGTTTTCATCGACCGGCGTCGGCATCCTGGGCCTCTGTCTGGTGAGCGCAACTGTCGTTTGTTCGACTGCAATAATTGCAATGGCCGCTCTGTCGATCACGGGAGCGGGGGCCACGTTTCCGTATCCCATGTACTCGAAGTGGTTCGACGCGTATCACAAGGTGCATCCGGACATTGAAATCAACTATCAATCAATCGGTTCAGGCGGAGGTATCAGGCAGGTCACCGCCGGCACAGTCGATTTTGGTGCCAGCGATGGGCCAATGACCGACCAGCAGATTGCGGCGTTCAAGGAAAAACGTGGTATCGATATACTGCATTTTCCCACTGTTTTAGGAGCCGATGTTCCCGCCTATAACGTACCTGGCATTAAGGGAGATCTGCGCTTCACCCCAGAGATATTGGCCGGTATTTTCCTCGGCAAGATAACGAAGTGGAACGATGGGGCGATAGCGAAGGCAAATGACGGAATCAGCCTTCCAGATACGGATATAGTCGTCGCACATCGCGCGGATGGCAGTGGAACCACCTACGTCTGGACGGACTATCTCTCCAAGATCAGCCCGGAATGGGAAAAAACCGCGGGTAGGGGAACGTCGGTCAAGTGGCCCACGGGGCTGGGCGGCAAGGGTAACGAAGGTGTGGCGGGACTCATACAACAGACTCCGGGCTGCATTGGCTATATAGAATTAATTTATGCCGTGCAGAACCATATCACTTATGGTTCTGTGCGCAACTCGTCGGGCAACTACATTAAAGCAGACCTTGCCAGCGTAAGCGCGGCAGCCGCAGGTGTTACCATGCCCGACGACTTCCGCGTATCCATTACCGATTCCCCTGACACCCAAAGCCTATCCTATTTCCAGCTTCACCTGGTTGCTGATACCGCAGAAAATCGCCGATCCGGCCAAGAAGCAGGCGATGGTGGACTTTCTGCATTGGATGCTCACCGATGGTCAGACGATGACTGAAGCCCTGTCCTACGCTCCGCTGCCGAAGCCGGTGGTTGAGAAGGAGGAGCAGGCTATCGGCAAAATCCAATAGATGGGGGAGTTCCGGGTGTTCCATTCGTCCTCGCGCTGAATCTGCGGCTCCTGCTGGCGCTGGGCATCCGAGTCCAGTAGTAAAGGGTTGGGGGGCCATGAAGCGGCGGCGGCACGAGGTGAAGCGAAATGGTGCGTGCTCTGGTAGTCTTTCTGGTTGTAGCCGGAATCGCGGGGTTCTTTGTTTATCGCTATTACAATAAGGAGCAGGCCTTTCGCGCGGACCAGGCGCAAAAGCTCGATGACCTCAACGCTCAGCTCCAAAAACTACAGGCAGATGATAGCAATCTGAAAGACCAACTGGCCAAGGTCCAGGAAGAAAACAACAACCTCAAGGGGTACAACGACGTATTGAAGAAGGCGCTGGAAGAGGCCAAAGTCACCGGCAAGGTGCCCCTGATCATGCCTTATCCGCCGAAGTAGGAAACCAGTCCTTGAAATAAACGCCAAGAGAATGGCGTGGACTTCATTCCGGAGCTGGCTATTTCATAGCGCCGCTTTTGTCCGTAGCGCTGGCCTCCCTGCCGGTTCTTTTCAATCTCCGAAGAGCAGTACCCGACTGGCATACATCATTGGAGATCCTGGCGAGTGGCTCGATCTCGCCGCTATTCCTGAGCATGGGTGCCGCACTTTAATTTAGTACGAAGAAAAGGAACCGGCACGGAGCCGGCGCTACGGAAAGAACTGGCGCGAAGACCAGAGGCTATAACTTACTTGCGCTGTGGACTGGCGGCAGCCTCCAGAACAAAGCGCTGAAATTCCGCCAGATGGCTTAGGGTGCGCATGTCGGGCATGCGGTCAAGATAGACCTCGCCCTTGAGATGGTCGGTCTCGTGCTGGATTACACGGGCGTGGAAATCCTCGGCGATGAAATCCAGCCGCTCGCCGTCGCGGCCCAGGGCCTCGACGTGCAGACGCTTGAAGCGCGGCACCACACCCCGCATGTCGGGGATCGACAGGCATCCTTCGTAGCCATCAATCTGCTCGTTGTCCAGGATGGTAACGACCGGGTTGATCAGCACCGTCAGCGGAACCGGTGGCGCGTCCGGATAGCGCGCATTGCCCTCCACCTGCAGGACTGCCACGCGCAGAGGAAGATGAATCTGTGTCGCGGCCAGGCCCACGCCGATGTATTCGTGCATGGTTTCCACCATGTTGTCGATCAGGACCTGGAAGTCATGGGTCTTGATCTCTTCCTCCGCGACCTCGCGAGCCACGGTGCGGACGATCGGATGCCCCAGGCGCGCCACCTTCAGGATCATCGATTCTTAACCTCTGAAATGAAGATAGCTGGCCGGACGCGCAAGGGAAAGTTGAGTCATATTCGCGTGCGCACCCTCGTGACGATTTCATCGAACGAGGACACCACAGCGGCCGCAATCGGCTTCGACTTACCCGCCGGGCCGGCCGCTTCTTCACGCCGGACCAGGATCGCCTCGATCCCGGCCGCGTTCGCCCCGGTTATGTCCAAGTGCGGCGCGTCGCCGACGTGGATTGCCTCGCCGGGTGCGACTCCCATCCTCGCCAGCGCTATCTTGAACAACTGCACGGCAGGCTTGGCGTAACCGGCCTCCGACGAGATCGTCACCGATTCGAAGAAGCGGGCCAGATCCAGGCCATCGAGCAGCCGATACAGCCGGGCATCGAAATTGGAGATAACGCCCAGGCGTAGCCCCGCCCCTTTCAATTTTTCGAGCGCCGGCGCAACGTCCGGATATGCGACCCAGTTGACCGGGTCGCCAAAGAACTCGAACAGCGCGTTGAAATAAGCGTCGAAATCATCGAAGTGATGGAGATCGGCAAAGGTTTCTGCCACCCGTTCGCGCCACCATTCGCGCTCCAGGCGGAGAATCTCGCCCGCCGGGCGCCCGGGCCCGAAGGCAAGCCCATGCGCGCTGGAGAAGGCGCGCCGGAACGCGGCGCTAACCGCCTTACCGCTCACGTTAGCGCCGAAATTGCGGGCCACCGCCGCGTAGCTGTCACCAATTGGACGGCGACTTTCGAACAGCGTGCCCGCAGCATCGAAAAAAATTGTCTTCAGCATTCTTCTAATTACGAGCCCGAGGTCTTCTCAACACCACGAAGCGGCGCATCAGCGGACCGATGCTCCGGATTATGAAGGGCCATCCATGGCGAATCTTACCCGCGTAAATTCCCATCGATTGGCGGGCCAGCGAAAGCGCGGGGACGTCAAAGAAACTCCAGGCGGGCGTCGAGCTTGCCGTCCTTGCTGGTCACGACGATATAGCCGCCGCCTTTGAACGGACCCGCATTGAGCACCGTGGTCGGCCCGATGGTATCGACGGCAGCCGACTCATGAATATGTCCCGAGATGCAGACTTCGGGCCTGACCTCCTCGATAAATCGGCGCGCCGCGGTGCTGCCGACCGCGGTCCCGTTCATCAGACGGTCGCACTTGGTGTTGAACGGCGGCGTATGACAGATCATCAGCAGGGGCCGCCGATCCTTGACCTGCTGGTAACCGCGGCGCAGCGTTTCGTAGATTTCGTCCTCGGTCAGTTCGATGGGCGTCTTAAATGGCGTAATGTTGGAGCCGCCGCAGCCAAAAATCGCGACTCCGTCGATTACCGTGCCGCGCCCATGCAGCGCAACTCCCTGCTCTTCCAGAGTAGGGAATCACTTCACGGCGGTCGAGATTGCCAGGCAGCGCCAACACGCGCGCGCATACGCCACGCGCCGCGTCGAGCACTTGGCGGGCGTCATCGGCACCGCCGAAGTTGGTCAGATCGCCCGAAATGACGATCAGATCGGTATCGCTCAGTTCGGCGGCCATCCGCTCCAGGTTGCGGGTCGCCATATGCACGTCGCCGAATGACACCAGCTTCATCGTCTGACCTCTTTTATCAAGAAACCTTTAGCGCCAACGCCGCTCCGGCAAGTTCACAAAACTCCCGCGGCGCCGCCGCAACAGCTCAC
This sequence comes from uncultured Pseudomonadota bacterium, assembly GCA_963824565.1. Taxonomy (GTDB): domain Bacteria; phylum Desulfobacterota; class Binatia; order Binatales; family Binataceae; genus JAJPJA01. The sequence goes on from CAWGQB010000040.1 coordinate 11,330, forward strand.
AGAAAAATATATACTAGCGCCATGGCCGCGGAAGAGCAGTTCGCGTTCGTGCTGGTCAGAACCAAGGCCGCGGGTAATATCGGCGCGGCGGCGCGCGCGCTTGCCAACATGGGCTTTGCCGACTTGCGCCTGGTGGCGCCCGACGCGTCCGCCGACCGGATGGCATCCGACATGGCGGTGCATGGCCGCGAAATCCTGCATCGTGCCACCACTTACACCAGCCTTGGAGCGGCCCTGCACGATCGCACCATCTCGATTGGAACCACCTCGCGCCCGAGGCGTGACCGCAGCGGCGCCGAGCCCTTGCGTGCCGCGATTGACGAGCTGGTCGCAGCGCAACCGCGGGCGCGCGTCGCATTCGTCTTCGGCCCGGAAGATCACGGTCTGTCCAACGACGACTTGAATTATTGCCAGCGGCTAATCACCATTCCGACCGCTCCCGAATATTCCTCGATTAATCTCGCCCAGTCGGTAATGCTGGTGGCGTACGAATTGTTCCTGGCGCTGAGTTCCGGGGCCGATTCGGACCGCCAGGCCGTGGCGGACTCCCACCGCGCCCGGATGCTTGCTCCGGCGCCGGTGACGCAAATCGAGGCGATGCTGGAGCGGATGGAGCGGGCACTGATCGCGATCGGATTTCTGTCCACCGACAACCCGGAACGAATCATGTTCGCTTTGCGAGATCTGCTGGGCCGCGCCGGGATGAATTCGCGCGAGCTCGAGATTTTCAACGGTCTCGCGCATCAAATTGGATGGTTTGCACAGGGTGGACGCGAAGTAATCGAGCACAAGCGTAACATTGGTAAGAAAATCCGCTAAGATGACGGTGTCATGGCGCAGATCATAGACTTTGCCGAGATTCGGGGAGCGCGCGAGGCCCAGCGCTCGGCCGGCGATGAGCGGCGCTCGCTGGAGGAGGCGGTGGAAACCATCCGCCTCAATCTTGCCCACGTGGTGGACTGTCTCAAGGATGCCACCGACACGGAGCGGGTCGAGCTACTGAACCGGATGGACAAGCTGGGCGCGATACTGCGTTATGGAATCAGGCTGCTGGATGGACCCCGGGAGCACAATTAGCGGTGGGCGGGCCGCCAGCTCCCAGGCCGATTCTGACCGTTGGCGGCTGCGCTTTTCATCGATTGTTAACCGCCGCTGTCGACACATTTTGTGATGAGCGCGCCACAAATCGGATGAGCGGAATAGAAAATTAGTGAGGTGGTTATTTTGGCGTCAGCAAATGACGACACTGGCAAGTCCCCGGCCGATACCAAAATGGTGGTGGATTTTGACCTCGTCCGGCGCATCTCGGGCCGCAACCTGCGCGACCTCGGCGGCCATCCGAGCCGCCATGGCAAGCGGGTCAAACCCAAGCACATCTATCGCTCAGCCCATTTGGCCACACTTCCGCCGGAAAGTCCGGCGCGTCAGCTTCAGTTAAAGACTGTCATCACCCTGCAGAGCCAGGTCGAAGTCTCGGTCGTGGGCCGGCCCGAGGCCAGCTTTATCGAGACCTTGCGGTGGGAACATATCCCGATCGGCGACAAGTGGTTTCGCGGCGGCGGCGCGCCACCCGCCACGGTCAAACGGGGGCATGAGCATCTGGTTTTGATCACCGAATTTCGCGACGCATGGCAAACATTTTTCATGCTGCTTGCCAATGAAGCGATATATCCGGTGCTGTTCCATTGCTCCGCCGGACGCGATCGTACGGGGGTGGCCGCCGCGATGCTCCTGGAGCTCCTCGGCGTCGATCGCGAGCGGATTGTGGCTGACTTCCTCGAAAGCAATGCCGCCTTCCCCACCATTCCGCTGAGTCCGGCCCAGCTCGATCCGGTGTTTGCCCTGATCGACGAAAGCGGCGATATCGATTCGTTCCTGATTCAGGAGATCGGCGTTCGACCGACGATTCTCCAGACTATCAGACAGGGTCTGATCGAGGATTAGCCTAAAAAAGACCGAGCGAAGCCTGCGCCGATTATCGGAGGCGTGTATTCTCGCTCGCCATTTCTCAAGATAGAGACTGTTGATAAACGGGCGGAAACCGCCGAACAGAGCGACGTTAGCAAGCGGGGATCGGTGGTTTGCACCTTCGCATCAGGGCCTAACTTAACAGTGGGGCGGGCGTCCCTCGGGCGTCCCTGCCCGCCCCTTCACTATCCCTCGCTCGCGTCCATGGCGGGCAGGGACGCCCGCCCCACTGACAAACTGTGCAAAAGTAAGGAGAAGGTCACAGAAAGGGTCATCTGAAAAACCGGGGTTGGACTAATGTTGCGACTGCCGAAGCGCACGAAGGCGGTCTATCTGTCGGGGGCGACCTCGTCCCAGTCGGTCGTCGAGTCGACTCGGGCGCTGAGCGGAATCACAACATTGTAGCCGCCAGGCGGGATGCGGTCGGTCAGGATTGCCGGATTCAGATGCTTCAGCTCGTAAACTTCGCTGTGGGTGACCTCGGCAACGGTGCTAAGCGGAGTTCCACCCGGCACGCTGATGCGGGCGTAAGGCGCCGGCTCCGAGTACATTATGTCAGCGACTCCGTATTCCTTGGCATTTTTCGAGATGAAGGCCACCGCCATGAAACGATTGAGCAGAGCCCGGGTGCGGCCTGGCAGATGGTCGAGCAGCTGATCGAAGTCGTCGCCACGATCCGCGACGAAGTGTGCCAGCAGGTTTTCACCGGTATTCCAGGCAACCACGGTCAGGCGCCAGTCACCGACTTCATCATGCAGCGTGGCCAGGTATTCAGCCGCGGCGCGGGTCGACTTGAGCGGATCGCGCCGCTCATCGACGAAATCGTTGACCTTTAGACCGAATTGGCGCGCCGTTGCCTTGGTAAGCTGCCACGGCCCCGCTCCACCCTTGCTGAACGAACTTTCCGCAAAGGCCAGATACACCAAATCTGATGGCACCCCATACTGGCCGAGCACCTGGGTCATTTGGGCCAGGTAGGGAGCGCTGCGAGCATAAGAAAGTTTCAATCCCTCCGAATGAGCCAAATAGGAATCAACATAGGCACGGACGGAGGCGTTCAGAACCAGTGGAAAGGGAGGAACCTTGTGCGGCTGACCGAGCTCGAATTTGAGCGGCTCTTTTGAGATTGTGGAACGTGGGACCTGACTTGTAGGTGAGATTGAACTGGAAGAAGTTTGTGCCGCTGCGACCACCGGCAACCCCACCACCAGAGACCCCAGGATTAAGAAGGTTTTTACCCGCATCCTGCCCAACATTCGAGCACCTTATCCGCCACGAAAACTGAAAGCAACCCCTGGCGTCATAAGAAATTCTTAAGTAGGATGAAGTCGAGTATTAGAAACGTGTTTTAGTCGCCGGTTTGCGCGAGGCCCGCGACATGGTCGCCGGGGATAGAAGAATGTAATCACAGGCGCGTTCAATGACGCGATCGGTCCCATTTTCCGGCTTGGCGCGCGGGGGGGGCCTATCGGCGATAAACATGATGTAGCATTACCGAACAGGATATGGTATCCGGGCACGCCCGCGGGATGGCTAGAGACGGCCGTGCGCGGTATTCTGATGTCCTTGAACCGGCAATCCAAATTGAGAATGTGGCGTGACGTCCTGGACAGTCTTAATGACGCGGTGGTGGTGATGTCGCCGCAACTGGACATCCTGTTGACCAACCCGGCCGCCGACGCCTTACTCGGTTCCCAGATCAACCGGGACGTAGTCAGGACTTTGCTCAGCCGCAATCCCTGGCTGGAAGGGATGGTGCGCGATTGCCTGGAGCGCCGGCAGGAATCCAGTTGCGCGGACGCCAAGCTGGCGCTGGCCGGTCAGGACTTACCTACGAGCGCCGAGGTTGCCCCGTTGCTCAATGAGGCCGGACAACTCAAAGGTGCGATCGTATTGCTGCACGAGATCTCCCATCAAAGAGGAATGGAACTGGCGGCCAACGGCATCGAGAACGAGCGCGCGCTGGGGCTTTCGCCCTCGGGATTGGCGCACGAAATCAAGAATCCGCTAACCGGAATCAAGGGCGCTGCCGAATTGCTTGCCGGGTTGTTTCCCTCCGAGCATCGCGCCCAACAGTACTGCGGTCTAATCATGGACGGCGTCAACCGCATCGCCGAGTTGGTCGAGCAGGTGCTGTCGGTCAGCGGCCCGCAGCGGCTTAAGAAGGAGCCCGTCAATATTCACCTGGTGCTGCATCGCGCCTTGGGGATGGCCGGGCTGTATCCGCCGGGCGACAGCCCGATCAAGGTCGAGCAGATTTTTGACCCCAGCCTGCCCGAGGTGATTGGCGATGCCGCCGCCCTTGAGCGGGTGTTTCTTAACCTGTTTCGCAACGCGATCGAGGCCATCGACGGCCGGGGAATGATTCGCCTCCGGACGCGGATCGAGAGCAAATTCCGGCTTCGTCTGGGCCGCGAGCACCGCCGTTATCTACGGGTGGAGGTCAGCGATAGCGGCAAGGGAATGACGGTCGCCGAGCAATCTCAGCTTTTCACTCCGTTCTTCACCACCAAGCCCAGCGGCAACGGCCTGGGGTTGGTGCTCAGCCAGCGCATCATTGCACTGCACGAGGGCAAACTATGGGCCGAACCTTGCGAAGAAACGCTGACCGGGATGACGTTTAAGGTTACACTGCCTTTAGCGGCAGATGTTCAGGCGAAATATGGCGAATCAGGCATTGCTTAAATCCGAGGCGCCGGCGAAGGCGCCGTGGTCACAAAACGCGCCAGCGATACTGATCGCGGATGATGATCCCGCGATTCGGTTGATCCTGCGCCATCGGCTGGAGGCGGCCGGCTGCAACGTCAGTGAGGCCGCCGACAGTAACAGCGCGCTGGCCGCACTCAAGACCAACCGCTTCGACGCCGCCCTGCTCGATATCATCATGCCCGGCAGCGGCGGCCTCGAAGTGCTGTCCGCGGCGCAGACCGAAAGCGTCCGCACGGTGATAATCGTGATCACCGCCGCCAGCACGATGAGCAACGCGGTCGAGGCGATCAAGCGCGGTGCTCATGACTATCTGACCAAGCCGTTCGCACAACCTCGACCTGGTCGCCGCCGCGGTCGAACGGGCGGTCGAGCTCAGCGCGCAAACCGCCGAAATGAAGCGGCTCAAGACCGAGGTCGGCGTCATATGGTCGGCGGCGAGATCGTCGGCCGCAGCAGCGCGATGCAGGAGGTCTACAAGCTCATCGGGCGGCTGGTGAACAACGACGCCAACGTGCTGATCTGCGGCGAAAGCGGCACCGGCAAGGAACTGGTGGCGCGCGCTATCCATTTCAAGTCCGAGCGCTGGCGCGCGCCGTTTCGTGGCGGTCAACTGCTCGGCGATTCCGCAAGGGCTGCTGGAAAGCGAGCTGTTTGGCCATGAGCGCGGCGCCTTCACCGGAGCGACCGAGCGCCGTGCGGGCAAGTTCGAGCTGGCCGGCCGCGGCACCCTGTTTCTCGACGAAATCAGCGATATGCCGCTGGAACTGCAGCCCAAGCTGTTGCGCGCGCTGCAGGAGCGTGAATTCAGCCCCGTCGGCGGCTCGGAGTTGCGGCGCGCTGCAGGCCCGGATTATTGCGGCGTCCAACCAGGATCTCGAAGCCGCGGTGGCCGCGCGCCGTTTCCGCGAAGACCTGTATTTCCGCCTGCGGGTCATCCCGATTTCTGCCGCCGCTGCGCGAACGGCGCGAGGATATTCCCGAACTGGTGGAATACTTCATCGCGCAGGCCGGACGCGACATGGGCGCCGGGTCAGCGCCGTCAGCCGCGAGGCGCTGGAGATGCTGGGCGGCACTCTGGCCGGGCAACGTCCGGGAGCTGGAAAACTGCGTGCTGCGGGCCGCGCTGCTCGCGCCCGGCAATATCATTCGCGCCGAGGACATCAGCTTCGGCAAAAGCGGCATCAAGTCGGGGCCATCAGGAAGCGGCGGGCGGGTCGCTGGATGAGCTGATTACCCATAGTATCCGCGATTATCTCGACGAGCAGGGGGACGATGCCGCCGGAGTTTACGACTCGGTGGCGGCCAAGGTCGAACGGCCGCTTATCGAACTGGCGCTGGAGCGTTTCCGCGGCAACCAGGTGCGCGCGGCCCGCTTCCTGGGCTTTAACCGCAACACCTTGCGCAAAAAAATCAACGACCTGCGAATCGTGGTCCGCAGAGGTCCGGCGGCATGAAGTTTACCTCTCATTTTTATGCGATGGTTGATCCGTTGGCCGGTCATGACCCGGTGGAACTGGCTCGACTGATGCTCGACGCCGGTGCGCGCGTCCTGCAGTTGCGCCTAAAAGAGGCTGCGCCCGCGACTTCCTCGGGGCCGCCCGCGCGGTCGCCGCCCTATGCCGCAAGGCCGACGCGATTGTGCTGGTCAATGACCGGGTTGATATCGCGATGCTTTCGGGCGCCTCGGGCGTGCATCTCGGCCAGACCGATATACCGCTGAAGGCCGCGCGCAAGCTGATGGGGACGGGTGCGATAATCGGAATTTCCACTGCCAGCGTGGAACAAGCCGCGGCGGCCGAAGCCGGCGGCGCGGATTATATCGGCTTTGGCCCGATGTACCCGGGTGGCGCCAGGCAGAACTCCTTTGGCAAAGGTGTGGCGATGCTGCGCGAGGTGCGCGCCGCGGTCGGCATCCCGATCGTGGCAATCGGCGGTATCACCGAGGACCGGATACCGGAAATCCTCGCGGCCGGCGCCGACGCCGCTGCGATTATTACCGACGTAGTTTACGCGCGCGACGTCGCCGCCAAAATCAGAAGTATCCTGGCCCTGCAATCCGCTGCT